>NZ_JCANWW010000003.1:0-591096 GCF_059553395.1 Williamsia sp. z34
CGCCAAAAGTTGCTCCTATGTCAAGCGGCGGCGGTCTGAATGGCTCGTGGTTGGGGCGCAGTGTCGGTGATCAGGCGTTGATAGACGGTGCGGACCAGGCGGCGTCGGAGTGCTCGGAGGGCTGCGGTGGTGGAGTCGCCGGCGGCGCGGCGTTTGCGGTAGTAGGTGTAGCCGTCGCTGTCTTCGAGTCGGGTTTGGGTCAGGGCGATGCGGTGCAGGGCGGTGGTGAGTTGTCGGTTGCCGCAGCGCGGTAGCCGGACGCGGCCGGCGGTGTTGCCGGACCAGACCGGGATGGGGGCGGTGCCGGCGTAGTTGGCGTAGGCGTCGGCCGAGTGGAAGCGGGCGATGCCGGCGGTTTCGCCGACGATTTTGGCTGCGGTGAGTTCCCCGCAGCCGGGTAGCTGTAGTAGCGAGGGAACCAGTTCGCGGACTCGTTTGCCGATCTCGGTGGCCGTGGTGTTGATCCGGGTGGTCAGGGAGATGATCTCGTCGAGTTCTTCGCGGGCGATGTCGGCCAGCAGTCCGGTCTCGGTGGCCAGCTGTGCGGCGAGGATCTGTTGGTGTTTGTGCATGCTCAGCGAGCGTGGTTTGGGGGCGTAGGCGGGGTTGATTTCATGGACTCGCCACAGCAGTCGGTTGATTGTTGAGGTGCGTTGTGCGACAAACACTTCGCGTCGATCGACTAGTAGACGTATCTCGCGGGATCGGGGGTCGGCGCCGGCGGCGGGCAGGTTCGGTTCGCGCAGCACTGCCCGCGCGACGGCCAGAGCGTCGATGGGATCTGATTTGCCGCGGGTACGTGCCGAGGCACGGGTGTGGGCCATCATTTTGGTGGGTACCCGCACGGCGGTCTGGCCGGCGGTGAGTAGGTCGCGTTCGAGGCGGGTCGACATCTGTCGGCAGTCTTCGATGCCCCAGAGCAGGTCGGTACCGAACTGGGTGTGGGCCCATCGCATCGCGGCATGATGGCCGGCGGTGGTGGCCGGGGCGGTGAGTTGGCCTAGCTTTTTGCCGACGGGATCGACGGCAACAAATGTGTGTGAGCTCTTGTGTACATCGACTCCAACTACAACCATGGTGGTTGCCTCCTGATTTCAGAAACAGGGACCAGGGACGGTTGGGCCGGTCGGTGGGCAATCCTCAGTTGGGGGCGTTGCCACGCTCCTATCAAGCCACATCGGCCGGTCCTTCCCACCTGGTGTTGGCATAACTTTTGCAAGACCAGACATGCGCATCAATGCGATGCCGGCAGGCACATCAAGAGCCAAACACCAGGTGACCAGGACCCAACCACCGCTCAGGCGGCAACACAAGAGTCACACTGAGGGCACATCATCGGGGTGGGGGTGCTGCCCCGGTCCGTCGCCCAGCCGTCACTCGCGGACGAGGTAGAAGTAGAAGTGCTTGTCCCGCACGAGGCTGGTCTTGCCATTCATGATGCCCATGACGTGGGTGTCGTCGACCTTTTTGAAGTGGTCGATGACGGGTTGACCGTCGTAGACCATCGACGCCGTGGTCTCACCGCGGAATTCCACCACCCACAGGCTGGCCTCGCCCTTTCCGAGTTCTTTGTTCGAGTACAGATTCCCGTCCTCGTCGCGGCAGACCAACGGCTTCACGTCGTGGTAGCTGTCGAACGTCTTTCCATGCCAATTGACCAGTTCGAGTTGGCCGTCCATGGCGTGGCCACTGGGCAGTTCGCCGCCCGACCAGGCACCGAGCATGAAATCCCGACCGATCGGTTCCAGACCGGCCCACAGGTCGTCGAGCAGCGCGGGATCACTGACCGCCTGGCTCTCCTTGAGTTCAAAGAACGTGGCGACAGCTTTGTCGTTGTTCATCTGCACCTCACTACACGTCGACGATCCCGGATCCGGCGGACTCTGAGAACGACAGTAATCAGAGACTCGCCGGCCACGAAATATTTGGCCGTATCCATGGCCATCTCAGAATGCCGCGCTGAGTATCAGCACCGTCCCGAGCGTTCCCATCACCGCCGCGACCACCACGTCGAGCAGTTGCCACGCGCGGGGCCTGGCAAACAGCGGTGCCAGGCGCGACGATCCGAATCCCAACGCTGCGAACCAGAGCAACGACGCCACGCAGGCGCCGGCGGCGAACACCCATTTGCTCTGCGAACCGTGGCTGTTGGCCACGGCACCCAACGTGATGACGGTGTCGAGGTAGACGTGTGGATTGAGCCAGGTCAATGCGAGCGCGGTGCCCACCGCCGCCCACCGCCCCGCAGCCGCAGCGCCACCGGCAACCTCCATCGCACCGGGGCGCATCACCCGGCGCGCAGCCAGCGCCGCCAACGCCAGCAGGTAGGCACCGCCTGCCACCGTCGCAATGTCGACGACCTGGGGATACGCCGCGACCACGGCACCGAGTCCGGCCACGCCCGCGAGGATCAGCACCACGTCCGACACGGTGCAGATCGCCACCACCGACATCACGTGCTCCCGTCTGATCCCCTGACGCAGCACAAAGACGTTCTGCGCACCGATCGCGATGATCAGGCCGGCGCCGGTCAACAAGCCCGCCATCGCGGGCACCACAACACTCACCCGACCAACGCTAGGTCGCCGACCTAGTTGAATCCAGCGAATGTTTTTCAAGAACCATTAGAATGACTGATGATGGACATCAGCAGTGAGGGCCTCCAGACACTGGCCGCGGTGGTTCGCGAGGGCACCTTCGACGCCGCGGCGGCGGCCTTACATCTGACGCCCTCCGCGGTGAGCCAGCGGATGAAGGCACTCGAGAACGCCGCCGGAGTCGTCCTGGTCCAGCGCACCAAACCGGTCCGGGCCACGCCGGACGGCGAGATCCTGCTGCGTCTGGCCGCGCAATGGGAACTGCTCCGGCAAGAGGCGGCCGCCGGCCTCGAAGGAAAACCAGAAGCAGGCCACAAAGACTGGCGCGATGTACCGCGGATACATCTGCCCATCGCCGCCAACGCCGACTCGATCTCCGTCTGGCTGCTACCCGTCGTCGCGCAGATCCAGCAGACACATCCGGTGGCCGTCGAGGTGCTGCGCGACGACGAGAGCCACTCCACCGGATTCCTGCGGGCCGGTCAGGCGGTCGGGGCGATCACGTCGGATCCTCGACCCGTCCGCGGGTGCACGGTGCTGCCGCTGGGCACCATGCGTTACCTGCCGGTCGCCACCACCGAGTTCATCGCCACCTGGCTACCGAACGGTCTGCGGGCCGCCGACCTGGCCCGGGCACCGATGGTCTCCTTCGACCGCAAGGACACCATCCAGCTCGATCTCCTCCATCGACTCACCCGCAAGCATGTCGACCCACCGGTGACCTACGTGCCCGCCTCGGTCGAATACCACCGCGCGGTCGAGCTGGGGGCCGGTTGGGGCGCGGTGCCCGCCGCGCAGATCGAGCCCGCGCTCGCCGCCGGGACCGTCAAGAAGCTGGGCAATCACCATGTCGACATCCAGTTGTTCTGGCAGTACTGGAAATTGGGATCACCGATCATCAACGATCTGACCCGGTTGATCCAGGCGAGCGCCCGCCGTTTCCTGATCTGAGGGCGTCCCGGGCCCGGCACCCGCCGGCACCAGCTCTTCGATGCTCGGGGTGTCACGCAGCGGGTTCGCGATCTCGTCGTCGCGCAGACGGAAGGCAAAGAACGCGATCGCGGCCAGTGGGACCGGCACCAGACCGGCGATGACAAACGTCGCCGTCAGTCCGATCCACTCACTGACCGGCGCGGCAATGGCCATCGACACCGGCATCAGCGCTATCGAGACGAAGAAATCCAGACTGGAGATCCGGCCGAGCATATGTGGGGGAACCCGCCGCTGTAACAGCGTGCCCCACAAGACCATCGGCCCATCGAACGCCATGCCGAGAACGAAGGCGGCGACAACGAAGACCCAGAGTTCGGTGGCGAGCCCGATCGCGACCAACGGCACCGAACACAGCCCCCAGATCACGAACATCACCGACAGATACCGCCGGGGCATCGGCATGGAGGCCAGGATGATCGCACCCAGTCCGGCGCCGAATCCGAAGGCCGCCAACACGATCGCATGGTCACCGGCATCCCCACCCGCGCGGTCCTTGATGGCGAACGGCACGAGCACCTCGATCGGTCCCATCACCATCAGCACCAGGACCAGCGAGTACAACAGTGTCGCCAGCAGCCAGGGTGTGCGCCACATGTAGCCGAAGCCCTCGGCGATGTCGGTGACGGTCCCGCGCACCAGGTCGGCTTTCGCGCGAGGTTCGTGAGTCGCCGGTGTGGGACGCATCAGAAGGTAGAAACCGCCCGACAGCGCCGATGCCACCGCCGAGCCGACTATGGCCGCCCCGGGCGAGGACACCGCGATGAGTCCACCGGCCAGGGCCGGTCCGGCTGCCTGGAAGATGGTGGGCCGCAACACGCCTTCGATCCCGTTGGCCGCCATCAGCTCTTCTCGCGGAACCAACGACGGGATCATTGCCGAGTATGTCGGGTAATAGATTCCGGTGGTGATACCGCCGATCAGCGACACCAGCACCAGGTGCCACAGCGCGATCGTGCCGGTCAGTGCGAGTACACCCACCCCGCCGATGGCGATGAGTTTGACCACCTCCAGCGCGACCAGGATGGTGCGCTTGGACATCCGGTCGGCCAGCACACCACCGAGCAGTGTCGAGGCGACCATGCCGACGGCGGCCACCGCGGTGACAAGCGACAACTGACCCGGGCCACCGCCCATCCCGATGACCTGCCAGACGACCCCGACCGTCCAGATCCCGTCCGCGAACATCGCCAGCACCAGACCCGCGCACAGCAGACGATACTGCGGATGCGCGAAGGGCTTGAGCGCCCGAGGCAGGCCAGATGGTGCGGTCACCGCACCAACTGTGCCCGATCGGGTACGTCGTACGCCAATGTTTTCCTCGCGGCCGACACACGAACTCGCCGCCACCGGATGACGGTGACGGCGAGGTGTGGCCGGATGTGCCCTACCGATCAGGTCAGTTCACACCGATGACTTCCTGCGCGATGGCAGCAAGGCGGGTCTGGGCTGCGGACACGACGCCCTGACGGTTCTTGTGCGCTTCTTCATAGGCCAGGACCGTCCGGATGTCAGCAGGTTCGGTGAGTTCCCGGAGCTGGACGAGCACAGCGTTGACGTTCAGTGAGTCGTAGTCGTCGATCGGCAGGTCGGCCGGATCGACCACCCCGGCGGCCTCGCGGACCGCGTGCACCGCCTCTGCTGCGTTGACGGCGCCCTGTGCCCGGGCAGTGTCCTCGGCGGCATCGAGCGCCGCATCCCGGCTTGCCCGAGCGGTCTTGCGGGCGGTCTTTCCGATGTCGGCGGCGCGCTCGGCGGCCTCGGTCACCTGTTTGGCGGCCGCATCACCGGTGGAGCTCAGCCGGCCGACGGCACCCTGGCCGGCTTCCGTGGCCAGCTTGAGTACGGCCTCACCGGACTCCTGAGTCCTGTCGACAAATCCCCCGAATCGGGTTGGCGCACTGCGAAGCACGTCGACAACGCGTTCGGCGCCACGCGCGGTGAGTGTGGCGGGGATACCGGCGACTCGTAGCGCTGTTCCACTTGCGGCCTGCAACGGGCCCCGGCGCAATGCCACCGGACCGCCGATGGCCTCTTCGGCAAGCAGTGTGGTGATCCAGTCGACGGTTGCCTGGTGGGCGACGATCAGCCGCTCGGCGAGTGAAACGATCTCGGGCTGACTCTCCGAGGTGGCCAGCGCCTTCACATACTTCGCCCGGTCGAGCAGCTGATGCTCGAGGGCGAGGTCGCCGAGCAATGCCTCATCAAGAGGCTGGACCTGTTCGGCAACGGCCTTGGCAGTGGCCGTCAACCGGCCCAGAACCGGACGCAGCAGGTCGGGGAGTCCGCCGAGTTCGCGGATTGCCTTCTCGATGGCGACGGCGCGAACTCGGGCATTCGCGGCGTTCTGGGACAGCTCCCGGCGCACGGCTTCTGTACGAGCCTGCCCGATTCGGGTTTCTGCCACCTGGATCTCGGTATTGGTCAGGGTCAACAACGTCCGCAGCTGGTTGCGCAGAGTGCTCGTGGAAAGGCTCATATCCGTCTCCTCTGATTGGATGGTCATCGATATTGAGCGTCCGGGACAGGCGTACCCGTAACCCCGTCGGATAAACGATGCGAGAGCCAGATCACATACCGCTTCTGACCTCGCAGTACGGTGAGACCGATCAGATGGCCGCCAGACAAGGAGATTGCGTGTCCGAATTGTACGAGGTATCGGGGCCCGCAGCGTCGGAACACTGGGGCCCGGTCTTCGTCGATCTGGCCGATCCGCGCACATCGACCGAGGAACCCGTCCCCGGATGCCTGATAGCCGTCGATTCGACCGGCGGCTCACTCTCCGATGAGGCCGAACGGCTGGTCGGGCGCTCGACCTTCACCCTCACCGAGGCGGCGGCCCGCGATCGCCGGTTCGTCACGGTCGACTCGATACCGGCGACGATCGCCGCATTGACACAACGACTGACCGACCGGCCGGTCTCGGCGGCGGTCTGTGACGATGTGTTGCGGGCCGGTGAGACGGGCATCAGTACCTTCGCCGGGTTGATGACCGAGTCGCTGGCCTACTCGACGCTGCAGGCCGGAGGTGAGTTCGGCGGTTGGCTGGCCGAGCAGGGACCACGCAGTCTGGCCGATCCACCGCAGCCCGTCGTCGTCGACCGGATCGGCGACGTCGTCGTCGTCACCCTCAATCAGCCCAAGCGGCACAACGCGTTCAGCAACACCCTGCGCGCCGGCCTGATCGACGGCCTCACCGTCGCCCTGAGCGATCCGACGGTCACCGCGGTCGAGTTCCGCGGGAACGGTAAATCATTTTGTAGCGGAGGAGATCTCACGGAGTTCGGCACCTTCTCCGACCCGGCGGCGGCCCACCTGGCCCGCACCCGTTTCAGTCCGGCGCTGTTGCTCAACACGCTGCGCGATCGGCTCGGGGTGAACCTGCGCGCCTACACCCACGGCGCCACGATGGGCAGCGGACTGGAGATGGCGGCGGTCTGTGGGCACGTGACCGCGCATCCCGACACCGTGTTCGGACTCCCGGAACTCACCCTCGGGCTGATACCCGGCGCCGGCGGTACGGTCAGCATCCCACGACGCATCGGCCGCTGGCGAACCGCATACCTGGTGCTGAGTGGCCACCAGATCAGTGCCACAACGGCTTTGGACTGGGGCCTGATCGACGAGATCAGCGCCTAGCTGCCACCGAATCCGCATCGAGCCCAGGCTCTAAGCCGTCCTGATCTTCGGCACCGCAAAGGATTCCGGGTCGGCGCGCTGCCAGTCGCGTTCCCATTCGGCACGCTCGGTGCCGCGGATCAGCTCCCCTTCGTCCAGCCACTCGAACAGATCCTCGAACGACTCCGCCGTCGAGTGACCGACCCGCCGCATCACCACGGCAGGCCCGAGATCATCGAAGCTGGTCAAACCCATCGCGGCCAGCAACTGCTTCGCCGACTCGACCGTTGCGCGTTGGTAATTGAAGACCCGATCGCCCTTGTCCTCGACATCGAGCGCCCGCGCTCGGCGGGCGTCCTGGGTGGCCACTCCCACCGGGCACTGGTTGGTGTGACACGCCTGCGCCTGGATACAACCGACCGCCATCATCATGGCGCGTGCGGCGTTGGTGAAGTCGGCGCCGAGCGCGAGAGCTTTCACGATGTCGGTGCCGCCCGCGATCTTGCCTGCCGCGCCGATCTTGACCTGCCCCCGCAACCCGGTGCCCACCAACGCGTTGTGCATCATCATCAGGCCCAGATTCAGCGGGGTACCGACATGATCGGCGAACTCCGGGGGCGCCGCACCGGTACCGCCCTCGGCCCCGTCGATTGTGATGAAGTCGGGCAGGATCCCGGTGCGCAGCATCGCCTTGCACAGCGCGAGCACATCGGTCCGGGTGCCCACGCAGAGCTTGAACCCCACCGGCTTTCCACCGGAGAGCCGGCGAAGCTCCGCCACGAAGTGCATCAATTCGATCGGATTGGAGAACTCGCTGTGTGCCGGCGGACTGATCACGGTGACACCCGGCTGGACACCGCGCGCCTCGGCGATCGCCGCGGTGACCTTCGCGCCCGGCAACACCCCGCCGAGTCCGGGCTTGGCACCCTGACTCAGTTTGATCAGGATTGCCTTCACGGTGGGCAGAGATGCCTTCTCGGCAAAGCGTTTTGGGTCGAACCTGCCTTCCGGGGTGCGGCAACCGAAGTATCCCGAACCGATCTCCCAGACCAGTGGTGCACCGTATTCGAGATGGTGCGTCGTCAATCCGCCCTCGCCGGTCTCGTGGAGGAAGCCACCGAGCGCCGCGCCCTTGTTCATCGCTCGAACGGCATTGGCCGACAGCGCGCCAAAACTCATCGACGAAATGTTGAAAAGCGGTGCGTCATAAGGCTGGGTGCACTGCGGTCCGCCGAGACGCACGGTCGGGATGGTCTGGGCCATCGGCACCGGCGCCATCGAGTGCAGCAAGTAGTCGTAGCCCGGTTCAGTGATCTCGCGTTCGGTACCGAATGCCGCCTCGGCGTGTAATCCCTTGGCACGCTGGTAGATCAACGACCTGACATTGCGGTCGTATGGACGGCCGTCATAGTTCCGTTCGATGAAATACTGCTGCAACTCGGGTCGGATCGATTCGAGCATGAATCGCATGTGCCCGATCACCGGATAATTGCGAAGTATCGAATGCTGCTTCTGAAGAACGTCATAGACGGCAACCAGCAAAACGATGACCACGATCGCAACCGCAAACCACCACACGGTGTGCCGGTTGACCGCGGCCGCCAGCGTGAGCACACCAGCCGCAGCCACCAACCCCAGGAGCACATTGAACTTCACCATGGGTGGAGCTTAGCCGTGGTGTGCCAGCAGGTTTGACCACCTCACGTTCGCCACCAGGAACGCAATAACCCGTCCCCGTCAGGCCTCGATCGCCTCTTCCGCGCCGACCCTGCCGAACACCATCGCTTCTTCGATCCGGTCGAACCGGTGATCGATCGCGTCCAGGACATAGTTGTGGCGGACATGCCAGGGCCGGCTGGTTCCTGATTTGGGCAGCACATGGCGTGCCCGCAGGACATATCCGGCTTGCAGATTGAACGCCGGGATCTCGCTGAGCGCTTCATCACCACGGTGGGGATAGGCGTGCGTGTAGCCGTTCGCGCCCATGTGCGCCAACAACTTGGCCACCGACTGTGCGGTCATGTCGGAGCGCAGGGTCCACGACGCGTTGGTGTAACCGACACTCCAGCCGAGATTGGGTACGTCTTCGATGAGATGGCCCTTGTAGACGAACCTGTCGTTGAGTTTGACCTCTGCGCCGTCGACGCCGATCCGGACGCCCCCGAGTGCTTGCAGCTGAAGTCCGGTGGCCGTCACGATGATGTCTGCGTCGAGGTGTCCACCCGAAACAAGTGCAATGCCGTCGGCATCGAACGAGGCGATCTGATCGGTGACCATTTTTGCCCGGTCATCGGCGATCATCGTGAACAGATCGGCTTCAGGGACCAAGCACATCCGCTGATCCCACGGGTTGTAGCTGGGCTTGAAATGGGTGTCGACGTCGTAGCCGGCCGGCAGGTTCCGGACGGCCATCTTGCGCAGGAATTTTGCCATCGTGCCCGGCGCGAGGCGCGAGAACCGGAAGAGCAACCAGGCGAACAGGGCGTAGTAGTAGCGGATGAGAGCATGTGACACCTTGCGCGGCAGCACTTTACGAATGACATTGGCAGCTCTGTTCACCCTTGGTCCGGAGATGACGTAAGTAGGTGAACGTTGCAGCATCGTCACCGACTCCGCCGTTTCCGCCAGCGCCGGGACCAGGGTCATGGCCGTGGCCCCACTTCCGATGACAACCACCTTCTTGCCCGCGTGGTCGAGGTCGTCCGGCCAGAACTGCGGGTGGATCATCCGGCCCCGGAACTCCTCCTCACCGGGAAAGACCGGCCGGTACCCCTCGTCGTAGTCGTAGTAGCCCGTCCCGAAGAACAGGAAGCGGCAGCTGTACGTCACGTCGACGCCGTCCTGTTCGGCGAGCACGGTCCAGGTGTCGGTCTGTGAGTCCCAGTCCGCCGACCGGACGCGGGTGTCGAAAGTGATGTGCTGGTCGATCCGATGCCGCCGCGCGGTCTCGGTGAGGTAGTCGCGGATGTGCTCACCGTCCGCGATGGCCTCCGGCCGCGTCCAGGGCTCGAAGGGGTAACTGAGGGTGAAGATGTCACTGTCCGAACGGATGCCCGGGTACCGGAACAGGTCCCAGGTGCCACCGATGCGGCTGCGTTGCTCCAGAATTGCGTAGCTCAGTCCCGGGTTTCGTTCCTTGATGCGGTACGCGGCTCCGATACCCGACAAACCCGCGCCGATGATCAGAACGTCGGTGAACAAGGCATCCTCGTCGGGCACGCCCGATGCTGACTGTGCGGTCATACGGAAATCTCCCAGTCGTCGTCGACTTCGGATCGATCCTCGTCACCGCTCACCCGAGGGGTCAACCCAGTGCGACGACCATGCCTACCGATCCGAACACCACGATAAGCACCAGAAGGTCGATAAGTCTCGGACTCCGATCAGATCGGGCCACCGATCCGATTCCACCACGGGCTTCGACGGCCGCCGCGAGTTCCCGGCCGTTCTGCACCGCCAGCGAACAGACCACCGTCAGGCAGGCGATCCAGCCGTTGATCTGCTCTCCCAGGCTCTGGCGATGGTCGGGTTTGCGTTGCGACATCGTCTGCAACAGAGTCCGGAAGTCACTGATCATGAACGGACACAATCGCAGCGCGAGGGCCACCGACATGGCGGCGGACTGGGCCGGGATACCGATGCGCGCCGCCCAACCGACCAATCGTTGCGCAAACGAAGGTATTTCGACCATCGGTGTCGTCCAGCAGAACAGCAGTGCGCAGTAGAGCGACAGCACCGTCATGCAGATGAGGATGCCCCAGTAGATCGCCCCGCCGAGCCCGAACTCGACCCCGCCGACCGTGACGTACGGTTCGTCGCCGCCCAGGGCCGTTATCCATCCTCCGAACAGGGTGATGCCGATCAGCCACTTCGGCAACCGTGGCAGTGCGGCGCGCGGAACCTTGCCGAGCAGCGTCCAACCGAGAGCGATGCCCGCCCCGACCCCGACACTGAGCCAGGTCGGTTCGAGCATGAACATCACCGCGACGGCCGCCAGCGTCAGCAACTTCGTACCAACCCACAGTTTCCGCGCCGGCGAGGAATGTGGCAGCGCGCGAACAACATTGGCAAGATTGGCGGTCGATTTCACCTCCGCCGGGGCGGGCGCCGGCTTGACCGGCGCTCCGTCGACCGTGCCTTCGTCGACAACCACGGTGCGGTCGACGAGGTCGGCGAGTTCGCCGATGTCGTGCGAGATGACGACCAACGTGGTGCCCGAGGCCTTCACCCGGCGCAATGCCCGGACCATCGCCGCGCGGGCCGGTGTATCGAGGCCGGCCAGCGGCTCGTCGAGCACCAGCAGCCGCGGCTTGCAGGCCAGCAACCCGGCGAGTGCGACCCGGCGCTGCTGGCCCACCGAAAGCTGATCGATGAGTGCGTCACCGAGTACCGCGGGATTGAGTCCCAGCTCGATCAGTGCGACGTTCACTGCCAGATCGTCGACACCTGCAGCATCTTTGATGTCCGCCCGCACCCGCGACCGCACGAGTTGCAGTCTCGAGTACTGGAATCCGAGCAGCGCATGTTCGCGGCCGTTGCGGACCGGCTCACCGTCGAGCATCACCTGGCCCGACGTCGGCTTCTGCAGCCCGGTGAGAACCCTTGCCAGCGTGGACTTCCCGGCCCCGTTGGGTCCGGTGATCAATACCGCCGAACCCGCGGCGATCTGCAGGCTCAAGCCGCTGAAGATCTGGTTGTGCCAGGGTGTCCCCGCGTCATGCGCGAACCCGACGTCATAGAGCGCAACGTTGGCGCCGTTGATGTGACCCACCGGACGGCTGGGGTTGAGCAGTTCGGTGGATACCTCGCGGTGGGACGAATCGAGCACGATCTCACGATCGGCCAGCGCGGCCTCGTCGACGTCGTGCGTGATCTGCAGGACGGCGGTGTCCCCGCCGTCGGCCAGTTCCCGGAAGACCTCGATCACCGACGTGCGGCCTTCCTGGTCGATCATCGCGGTCGACTCGTCGCTGATGAGAACGGCCGGCTCCCGCGACAACGCGGCGGCGATCGCCAGGCGTTGCAACTGTCCGCCCGACAGGGTGCTGGTCTCGCGGTAGAGCATCCCGCTCAGACCCACCCGGTCGAGCAGCTTGTTCATCTGCGCCTCGGTGAGGTCGTGATTGCCCCAGGCCAGGTCGTCGGCGACCACCATGCCCAGCACCTGGGTCTCGGGCCGCTGGCTGATGACAGCCGTGCCACCGGGCTTGCCCAGACCGACCGCACCAGGGCGACTGACGGTTCCGGTGGTGGGTGCCCGTCCGGCGACCACTTTCGCCAGCGTCGACTTGCCGACGCCGTTGGGTCCGGTGACCGCCACGACCTCACCGGCGTCGAGCTGCAGCGAGACGTCCCAGATCGCCGGAACCGGTGCGCCCGGATACTGGACCCCCACACCGTCCAGGCGCATCGGAAGCGGCGCGACGGGTCCGGACTCGTCGAGTTTCTCCTCGACATGCGGGGCACCGAGCCGGGCGATCATCGGCGGCAACGGGTGCCGGTGAACGACGTAGACCGCCAGCCCGGACACCGTCACCCCGGCCATGCCGACAGCCGGAATCGCGATCCACCAGTAGTCGATGCACCAGTAGATCACCGGGCCGATGACGTCGGTCAGGCCGTCGAGTCCGGCGTTGTTCATGACCCGTTCGGCGCCGCGCCAGCCGTTGCGGATCTGGGTGAACATGAACTCGCGGTAGTCACTGAGTGCGGCGATTATCCCGGTGGCGATCGCGGCGGACGGAATCGCGATGAAGACAAAGGTGTTCAGCGCGACTTGAGGCGAATTCCATCCGCGGCGCAGCGCCGTCCCGGACAGGATGCCGAAGACCGCCGCCGATCCGACCAGGTTCGCCGCGGCCACCCCGCCGAAGAGGAACGCGACGATCCAGCCCGTCATCGCGCCGAGCAGACTCACCCGCAGCCGCCGGCGACCGGAGAGGATGGCAAACGGTACCGACGCGACCAGGACGGCGGCCCCGCCGATCGGCACGACGCGGCTCAGCACACAGATGGCTGCGGCGACGTCGGCCAGGGCGGCGGCCTCCGCGATTTCCACCGCGGTGACCCGGCGTCCGGTTCGCGCGTTCTTACGCGCACGCACGGTGGCGCCGCGTTCGGGGATCGGTTCGTGTTGGTCGATCCGTCCAGATTGCCAGATGCGGCCGAAAGCAGCGCGTGACGTTCGGCTCAACTGGCCTTACGCTTGGCGGCGGTCTTCTTCGCGGGCGCCTTCTTGGCCGCAGTTTTCTTGGCGGGGGCCTTCTTCGCCGGAGCCTTCTTGGCCGCGGTTTTCTTGGCGGGCGCCTTCTTCTCGGAGTCGCCGTCCTCGTCGTCGTCGGAACCACCGCGGTCCTTCACCGACGCCCGCAATGCGGCGAGCAGATCGGCGACCTCCGAGTCGTCGCCCTCCTCCTCGTCCGAGGTCTCGGTCGAGACGAATGCCTCGGTCCCTTCGGCCTTCGCCTCGATGAGCTTGCTCAACTCGTCTTGATAGGTGTCCTCGTATTGGGTGGGGTCGAAATCACCCGACATCGACTCGATGAGCGAGGCGGCCATCTTGAGTTCTTGCGGCTTGAGGTCCGGCGATTCGTCGAGCGAGGGAAATGATGCTTCGCGCACTTCATCCGGCCACAGCAGCGTTTGCAGGGTCAAGACGTTTCCGACGACCCGAAGCGCGGCCAGCCGGGTGCGATTACGCAGTGTGAACGTGGCGATGGCGAGCCGGTCGGTGTCCTTGAGTGCCTCCCGCATGAGTGCGTAGGCCTTGGGCGACTTGCTCGCCGGCTCCAGATAGTAGGGCTTGTCGAAATAGATCGGGTCGACCTGGTCGATCGGGACGAAGTCGGTGATCGCGATCTCCGGACTTCGCTGCACCGGCAGTTCCGACAGGTCGTCCTTCGTCAGGACCACGGTCGCGCCGGCATCGCTCTCGTACGCGTTGGCTATCTGCGAGAACTCCACCTCGTCATCGGTGCCCTCCCGGACCTTGCGATACCGGATGCGGGTGCCGTCCTTCGAGTCGACCTGGTGGGACTTCCGGTCGTGACTCTCCGTCGCGGAGTACACCTTGACCGGCACATTCACCAGGCCAAAGCTGAGATCACCCTTCCAAATCGAACGCATACCGCCATTGTGCCGGTATCGACCAGTTGACGCAGCCCCCTCGGGGGATGAAAAGTCGTGGCATGCCCAGGCGCGAGACACTCGAGGTCGACGGACACAACATTGCGGTCACGCACCTCGACAAGGTCATCTATCCTGCGACCGGCACCATCAAAGCCCAGGTCATCGAGTATTACAGCATGATCGCCGACGTGATGCTGCCGCACATCCGCGACCGTCCGGTGACCCGGAAACGGTGGCCCGACGGCGTCGAATCGACACCGTTCTTCGAAAAGAACCTGCCCGATCATGCCCCGAAATGGATCGGCCGGGCCCGGCTCGGGCACAGTGACCGGGACGTGGTGTACCCGGTGCTGTCGTCCCGGGCCGAATTGGTCTGGCTGGCACAGCAGGCCGCCCTCGAATTGCACGTGCCCCAGTGGACCCTGCCCCCGGACAGTGCCGACGCGTCCTACAAGGCCAATCGGATGACCAATCGTGTTGTCCTGGACCTCGACCCCGGACCCGATGTGTCGCTGTTCGACTGCTCCAAGGTGGCGTTGCGGGTCAGGGAGATGCTCGATGCCATCGGCCTGCCGTGTTTCCCGGTGACCAGCGGATCCAAGGGGATCCATGTGTATTTCACCCTGGAGTCGGCGATCTCCTCCGATTCCGCCCGCAAGGTGGCCAAACAGATCGCCACCGGATTGCAGGCAGAGAGCCCCGATCGGGTGACCGCCCAGATGACGAAATCGGTACGCGGCGGCCGGGTGTTCGTCGATTGGAGCCAGAACAGCGCCTCGAAGACGACCCTGGCCCCGTACTCGATGCGTGGCCGCGATCAACCCTGCGTGGCTGCGCCGCGATTATGGGAAGAGCTGGAGGACAAAGACATCCGGCACATCCTGTTCGACGAGATGGCCGACCGCATCGATGAGTACGGTGACCTGCTGGCCGAACTCGAGAACACGTCGGCGGCACAGCCGCTGCCGACATCGCCGACCCCGGCGGCCACACCGGTGGTGGACCTCGGCGCGTACCGGCGCAAACGTGACGAGCGCAAGACACCGGAGCCGTTCGGGGACAGTCGTTCCGATACCGATCGCAGAGCAGAACCCATGTTCGTGATCCAGGAACACCACGCCCGCCGCCTGCACTACGACTTCCGCCTCGAGCGTGACGGTGTCCTGGTGTCCTGGGCGGTGCCGAAAAACCTTCCGCTGGAAGGTGACAAGAATCGGCTCGCGGTCCAGACCGAGGATCACCCGATCGACTACGCCGACTTCGCCGGCGACATCCCGTCCGGGGAGTACGGCGGCGGGCACGTCGAGATCTGGGATCGCGGTACCTACGAGACCGAGAAGTGGCGGGACAAGGAGATCATCGTCCGCCTGCACGGTGATCGCATCCAGGGCCGGTACGCGCTGATCAAGACCGGTGACAAGAACTGGTTGGCGCACCTGATGTCCGACGAACCCCGCCCCATCCTGCCCGACAGCCTGCGTGATCCGCGGCCGATGCTCGCCACCGATGAGACCATCGAACACCTCACCGACGACAAGTGGGCTTTCGAGGGAAAATGGGATGGCTACCGAATACTGCTGCGCTACATCGACGGAAAGCTCCAATTGACGTCGCGCTCGGGCATCGACATGACCGCCGACTTCCCCCAGATCCACACGGTCGCCGACGATCTGGGGCTACTCGATGTGGTGCTCGACGGTGAGGTGGTGGTGTTCGACGAGCAGGGACGCACCAACTTCACCCAACTCGCCGGCCGCAAGAACTCCGAGGACCTCGACATCAGACTCCTCCTGTTCGACATCCTGTACCTCAACGGCACCTCGCTCCTGAAGCTCAAATGGGAGGATCGCCGCGAACTCCTGGAAGAAATCGCGAAGGCCTTCTCGTCCGGCGCACCGGTGCAACTGCCCCCGCTGCTGCCCGGACCGGGCTCGCACGCCGTCGAACTGAGCCGGGATCGCGGCTGGGAAGGTGTTGTCGCCAAACGCCGGGACTCCACCTATCAGCAGGGCCGTCGTTCGAAAACGTGGCTCAAGCAGAAGAACTGGACCGACATCGAGGTCGTGATCGGCGGCTGGCGGCCCGGCAAGGGTGCCCGCAGCAACCGGATCGGCTCCCTGCTGTTGGGGCTGCCCGAGGAAACCGGGCTGCGTTATGTCGGCCGGGTCGGGACCGGATTCAGCGATACCCAGCTCGACGCCCTCCTCGCCGAGCTGGAGCCCTTGCGCCGCAAGACTTCACCATTCATCGGCAACCTCGACCGACCCGTCGAGAGGGACGCGGTGTGGGTTCTGCCCAAACTCGTTGCCGATGTGAGGTTCATGGATTGGACGAGCACGGGTCATCTACGTCACCCCTCCTGGCGTGGAATCCGCCGGGACAAGCTACCCGGGGACCTCTGAGAGCACGAAAGTCGACCCGGCTGCACGTGCCCGTAATCGACGAGCGAGCTACGGTATTTACGGGTTCGGATGGCCGCCTGCGTCCCCGCGAGAACCCACGGCCGCACCAAAAGGAGTCCACGTGCTCGTAGTCGCGCACATCAGCGATCTTCACTTCAACGGAACCGCCGCAAAGCGCGACCGGATCCAAGGTGTGCTCGATTACATCAATTGCAGAGCCGGCGGCATCGACGCACTACTGGTCACCGGTGACATCACCGACAACGGCCTGTCCTCCGAATACAAAGAGGCAGGCGCGACGTTGCACAGCCCCCTGCCGACCCTGATCTGCCCGGGAAATCACGACTCCCGGGACGACTTCAACCAGACCTTCCTGATCGATGAACCCGCCCTGCGCGGTACCGACCCCGGCACTCCGCTCAATTACGCGCGGACGATCGCCGACACGTTGTTCCTGGTCTGTGACAGCTCCATCCCCGGCGAGAACGGGGGCTACCTGACCGACGAGACCCTCGCCTGGATGGACGACCAGATATCCGCCGCCGGACCACGGACTCCGGTGTTCGTCGCCTTCCACCATCCGCCGGTCGTCCTGCAGATGCCGATGATGGACGCCATTCGGCAGACCGGGGAAGAGCGGCTGGCCGCATTGGTCGAACGGCATCCGAACATCACCATGTTCATGTGCGGACACGCACACACCGGCGCGGTGACCACCTTTGCCGGACGGCCGCTGTGCGTGGCCCCTGGAGTCTCCTCCACCCTCAATCTGCCCTTCGAGGGGTCGGACGTGGTCAATGAGACACAGCCCGCAGGCCTGGCCTTCCACACGTACGCCGACGGCCGTGTGATCAGCCACTTCCGTTCCGTGTAGTCCCTGGCCGCGACGATCGCGCGGCACTGTGGCCTCAAGCCCTGATGCGGTCCGACGGCAGGCCGAGGATGTCGGTGGCGTCCACGTAGATGTTCCGCTGATCGACCTTGGAGGGCACCGACAGGCTGCCGACCAGGTGCCGGGTCGACGTGGTCGCCGCCACCACCGGCACCCCGGCGACGACGAGGCCGGCCGCAGCCCGACGTACCTGATCCGGCGAGGTCACCACCACCACGTTCACCAGGCCCAACTGCCGGGCGATCGCCGCACCGGCCACCGCGCTCTGCGCCGGCGAATGGGCGGCCGAATCGACATGGATACGGGCGGCCGGGATTCCGCGGTCGACGAGCCAGGTGCGCATCGCGTCGGCCTCGCGTTGCCCGCGGGCATTGGCACCCCCGGAGATGATGACCGGCGATTCGTAGGCCACGATCGCCTGCGTCCACGCGGCGAACAGCCGCGCGGATGTCTCAGCGGTGGGGGTTCCGTCGGCGTTCAGGCCGGCACCGAGAACCACGATCCCGGTCGCCTTGGTGTGCAGGCCCGGCACCGGGTTCGGCGCCACGAGCACCCCGCGGCCGATGCCCGAGAGCACTTCGCGAACACGTGCCTGCAGCGCCCGATCGTAGGTCGCCAAGACGGCCAGCGCCGACTGGGTCGCCTGGGCATCACCGCTGTAATCCGACCAGATCGCCTGCAATGCAAGCGCATCGGTGTCAGACGGGGCGGCCACCAGAAGCTGACGGAGCGCGTTGAGTCCCAGCGGCACCTCACCGCGGCGAAATTGGAGTTGGGCGGTGTTGTACAGATTCGCCGTGTCCATGCCGGCCATCACCGGTGACACCGTGGTCGGTGGGTTCAAGACGGTCGGGATCAGCGCGACGGCTCCGGTGGACACGCCGATCGCGGCGGCCGCAGCCACCAGCGCTCTATTCACTCGCGCCACACGCGCACCACTTGTCACACTGGCCACAATAGGCCGTCTTTGCCACGGCACCACATTCAAGCGGTCTCAGCTCGATAACACCGCCGGGGATGCGCCCCTGACCTGCTGGTGACCCGGGGCGAATCCCGAAACGCCGGGTGCGGGGTCGCACCCGGCTGACGCGGGGCCGTTCAACCCACCGCGATACCCTCTCGGCGAAGCTCGATCGCGTCGAGCGCGAGGTCGATGTATGCCCGGGCGGTTGATATCCCGGCCCGGTATCCCGCGCCGTGGGCATCGACACCTGCCGGTGCAGCGCCGCCGCATTCCTCACCCAGACGGTCCCGGATGGCCCGCAGCGCCGCCAGTTCCCGCCGGTGACGCCGGGCCGAGTTCTGTTCTGCGCCTGAGGTTATCGACGCGCCCGCGAGTTGATCGAGCACACACAGTCGGACAAACCCCATCCCGGCCGCATGCCCGCGGCGATACTCCTCCGACTCCCCTGGCCCACAAGCAGTGGCAGAGAAGTGTTCGTGCAGTCCGGTCAGCATCTGGGTGAGCGTTCTTTCACGGTCGGGGGCATCAGGCATTTTTACGCTTCCGGATGGTCGAGCCACTTTCCATCGTCCTTTTGTTTTCGCGCTGCGCCTTCATTGCAAGGCGTTTCTTCTTGGCCGTGGTCTTCTTTTCTGTTGCCATCGACATCTCCTTTGTCCATCGCACATCAACGACCCACAGGGGGTCGCTCACAATCGAGACCATAGCCCAGAACCCGGAAAGGTCAAGTTCGTCCGAGAGACTTCAGGCACTGCAACGCAACATATTTCGCGATTCGGTCGCACGACGATCCGGCGGACTGGCTTTTATTTTTTTATGGGCTAGAGTCCATTGGACCGAGGGAGATCTCCAGAAGGAGTGAGGATGCGCCGTGAAAGCGGTAGTGATGGAAGTTCGATTCCGGGTGTGTGCCACACCCCGGCGGGCTTCGCGCTTTTCTGACCACGCTGCCCACATCGTTGCGGCCGCGCTACCCGCACGAGTCGAGCGCGACCGGATTCTTCAACCGGCTGATTCCGTTCTTTTACGCCACCAATGGGCGCTATCGAACGGCGAATCACCACCCGAAGATCCGCAGACATTGGACATCGGGTTCGGGTTTCACGACCCGGCCGGCCGGTTGACCACCCACAAGCTGGAGAGCATGGCCAACACGGTCCTGGTCGATCTGATACCGACCGGAGACTCCACCGAGGAGTCCGTTCCCTGGATCCTGACCCTGAACGTCGGGATCGACCAGGCCTCATGCGCCGCGATCGCCGAACAGTACAGCGCCCTGAGCACTGCTCGCCCAGCGCCTCGGCATCCGGTGACCGCGGCCTCCGGCCGCGGCAACACATACGAGTGAGAAAGAACCAAACATGACCATCACCGATCCGAACTGGATCAGCGCTGCCACCCGGGAGCGTCTGGAAAATGAAGTGGCACAATTGTATCGAGAACGCGATGCGGCTTCCGCCGAGATGATCGAGCAACGCCGCCTTGGCGATCTGGACAACAATGACGCCTATCACCGCGCGGTCGCGACGCTCGATCAGGTCAACACCCGAATCGAACGGACACACACCGTGCTGGCCACCGCCACCACCATCACCGTCGACGACGGGACTGCGCAACCCGGATCCATCGTCACAGTCATGTTCGACCACGACTCCTCCGATACCGACACCTTCCTCCTCGGGATGCCCGAAGAACACGAGACCGGGAAGATGCAGGTGTGTTCACCCGAATCACCGCTCGGACGGGCCGTCCACAACGCTCGTCGCGAGGACGACTGTCACTATGTCTTGCCCAACGGCAAGCGCTGCACCGCAACAGTTCTGGCGATCACGCCGTACACCGGTTGAACCGACCAGATCAGCACGACCCCGAAGAGGCACACCATGCAGGCCTTGGCCCCGATCCACCACGACGTCAACCGAGCACAACGGCGGAAGCACGATCCGATTCTGCTGTTGGGACGTCCCGGCCGCTTGTGCGACGCACTGCGTTCGGCGTTGTCCGGCCATGACGTGGCTTCCACCTCGGACCCTCGTGAGCTGCGAACCCCAGAGCACGACGATGCGCTCGTCGTGGTCACGATCGACTCTCCACCACCATCAGTGCGCTGGCTCCGCGGCTGGCGCGAGCACGCAGCCCGCCAGGCATGGGAAGACCGCCTCACCGAGACGGTGATCGACGCGGCCGGCGATGTGCCCGGTTTTCGCGTGCTCCTGCTCTGCGACACGTCGGGGCCGACGTCGTCCCGAACCGCGGTTCGGGCGACCAGGCAACTCGGCCGCCGAATGGCGTACGAATGCGCCGTGAACGGTGCGCCCATCAACTCCATCACCTACATGGTGGTCGATGCTGCGACCCCGGCCACCACGGCCGTCAACGCCGCGGTGACGTGGTACTTCACCCACCAGGGTGTGCGCCACGAGTGACTCCGCCGGCCGAATTTGCACCGCCCACCTGATATTTCAGGTGGGCGGTGCTAATTCGGGTGGAGCGTGGGACCACAGGCCCCGCGGTTCAGAGTGCCTTGAGTTCCTCGATGACCAGGCCGACCGACTTCTTGGCATCGCCGAAGAGCATCGAGGTACCCGGTGCGGTGAACAACGGGTTGTCGATGCCGGCATACCCGGAGGCCATACCGCGTTTGAGGACGATCACCGAACGGGACTGATCGACGTTGAGGATCGGCATCCCGTGGATCGGGGACGACGGATCGTTACGCGCGGCGGGGTTGGTGACGTCGTTGGCGCCGATGACCAGGGTGACATCGGTACGGGCGAACTCGCCGTTGATGTCGTCCATTTCCTTCATAGCGTCGTACTCGACATCAGCCTCGGCCAGCAGCACATTCATGTGTCCGGGCATCCGGCCGGCGACCGGGTGAATGGCGTACTTCACCTCGACGCCCTTCTCCTCCAAGATGCTCGCCATGTCCTTGACCGCATGCTGAGCCTGCGCGACCGCCAACCCGTAACCGGGGACCACGATCACCTGCGAGGCATAGGCCATCTGAATCGCGGCATCAGCGGCACTGGTGGCCTTGACGGTGCCCTGCTCGCCGGCCGGGCCCGCAGCCCCGGCCGCACCGCCGCCACCGAACGATCCGAACACGATCGCCGGGATCGACCGGTTCATCGCGGTGGCCATCAGGTTGGTCAGGATCGAACCCGAGGCGCCGACGATCATGCCGGCCACGATCATCGCGGTGTTGTTGAGCGCCAAACCCGCTGCCGCAGCGGACAGGCCGGTCAACGCGTTGAGCAGTGAGATGACCACCGGCATATCCGCGCCACCGATCGGCAACACCACAAACAAGCCCATTATCCCGGCGGCGACGAGCACCAGCACGATCCACCACTGCGAGGAACCCTCACCCGGGCTGGCGTTGACACCGATGAACACACACGCCGCGATCGCCACCACCAACAACACGATGTTCGCAACCTGGAACACCTTGGCGTTGCGGACGAATGCCTTCTCCACGTTCTTGTTCATCAGCTCTTGCAGCTTGAGGAACGCGATCAGCGAACCCCAGAACGAGACCGAACCGATGATCGCCGCGAACAGCGACCCGATCACGATGTGGATGGTCGGGGACTCACCGTGCTTGAACTCGGAAAACCCTGCCGTCTCGATGAACTCGGCCCACGCGATCAACGCGACCGTGCCGCCACCGACACCGTTGAACAACGCGACCAGCTGCGGCATCGCGGTCATCTTGGTGCGCTTGGCCGGCGGCACACCCAAGATCACACCGATCGCCAGACCGGCCACGATCAAAATCCAGTTGATCGCATAGGTGTCACGGATCTCGATCAGCGTGGCGATCACCGCCAAACCCATACCGGCAGCAGCAATCCAGTTGCCCCGCACCGCGGTCTTGGGTCCGGTCAGACCCGACAAACCCAGAATGAACAGCGAGAACGCGACGATATAAAGAATGTTGACCAGGTTGTTCACTTGTCAGCTCCCTGCGATGCGACCGGCGCCTTTTTGCCTTTGAACATTCCCAGCATCCGGTCGGTGACCAAGAACCCACCGACGACGTTGAGGGTGCCGAAGATCAACGCGATGAACGCGATGATCCGCACACCCCACGGGGCATCATCGGGCAAACGGCCCAACACGACCAACGCACCGAGCACCACCACACCGTGAATGGCGTTGGTACCCGACATCAACGGCGTGTGCAGGGTGTTGGGCACCTTGGAGATGACGGCGAAGCCAACAAAGCCGGCCAGTACAAGAATCGCGATATTCGCGAGAAGACCCGAATACATATCAGGCACCTGCCTTCCCGGCTCCAGCCGAATTGGTTGTCACTGGTTCGCGGGTGACACAGGCCGCGGCGAGGATTTCATCATCGAAATCCGGGACGATCTTGCCGCCCTCATCGAGCATCAACTCGATCAACGCAAGAACGTTCTTCGAATACAGCTCCGAGGCATGCTCGGGCATACCCGCCGGAAGATTCAACGGCGAGCAGATCATCACGTCATGACGGATGACTTCCTGGCCCGGCTCGGTCAACTCACAGTTACCACCGGTCTCACCGGCCAGATCGACCACCACACTGCCCGGCTTCATGCCCTGCACCGCCGCCGCGGTCACCAGACGCGGCGCCGGGCGACCCGGCACCAACGCGGTCGTGATGACCACGTCAAAACCCTTGATCGCGTTTTCCAGAGCCTGCTGTTGTTGTGCGCGTTCGTCTTCGGTCAACTCACGGGCGTATCCACCCTCACCGGCGGCGTCGATCCCCAGATCGAGCCACTGCCCGCCGACGGACTTGACCTGCTCGGCCACCTCCGGACGCACGTCGTAACCGGTGGTCCGCGCACCCAGACGCTTGGCCGTGGCCAGCGCCTGCAACCCGGCCACACCCACACCGAGCACCAGGACCGTGGCCGGCTTCACCGTCCCGGCAGCAGTGGTCAACATCGGGAAAAACCGGGTCGAGCGTTCAGCCGCCAAGATCACCGCCTTATAGCCGGCGACGTTGGCCTGCGAGGACAACGCATCCATCGACTGAGCCCGCGAGATACGTGGAATCGCCTCGACAGCGAAGGCCTGCACACCCGCCGACTTCAAAGCGCCGATCTGATTCTCGGCATCACGCGGATTCAGAAAACCGATCAACGACGAACCCGACGACAACCTGCCGATCTCGGCATCAGTGGGCGGCGCAACCTTCACAACCACCTCAGCCGACCACGGATCGCCGATCGACGCACCGGCCTCGACATACAACTCATCAGGAATCAACGCACCCAAACCCGCGCCCGACTCCACGATCACCGGCACACCCTTGTTCACCAAAGCGGCCGCGACCTTCGGAACCAGCGCGACTCGGCGTTCCCCCGCCGCCGTTTCGCGCACAACACCCACACTCATTTCAAGCTCCCTTGTCATGGGGTTGGGCGGTTCGTCGGTGAACCTCGGTCCGACGCCTGCCCACAAATGGCCGATGTGGCGCACGACTCACGTGCGCCACATCACTGCGTTGGAACATAGCATGCTCAAAAGGACAGGGGTGGTATGCAACTGAACACAGTTCAAGAACTGAACTCGTACCCGCCAAAAGCTTTTGAACAGCGAGTTATCCGCAATTAACCGATCTGCGGTGTGGCATGCCGTCTCGCGGCGTGATCAGAACGTGACAGCGACGACCGGAGCGCCCGTCGGCTGCGCAGACCCGCCCTCGGGTTCGACCGTGACACCGAATTCGTCCGAACCGGCGACACCGTCGACGGCGACGGCCTGACGACCCGGCGAACCCTGCATCAGCCCGACCGACAACGGCTCGTGATCCTCACCCATCAGCCACATCTGATACGTCTGGCCTGCTGGAACCGGGGGCAACCCGTCGGCTAGGACGACCGCCTTGTTCTCGTCGCGTGAAGCCACGACGGTGACACTGGCACCGTCGCCGACGGCGGCCTGCTGCAGCTTCAGATCCGGCGCCGAGAGCACCTGACTGATCTGCCTGTCCAGGTCATCCTGCGCGACCGGACCGGTGTTGTCCGGCGCGGTGACCCGACCCACCAGTACGCCACCGACGATCAGGATCAGCGCGGCCGCAACCGCTCCGACGGCGATGCTCGCCCGACGACGACGCGATGTGAAATCAACCACATTCGACGCCGGCGGAGTGGCGACCTCGGACTGTGGCCGCTCCGGTTCGGATGTGGCAGGCGGCGCGGGTAACTCGGCCAGCAACAGTCCACGGATCTGTGGCGGCGGCGCGGTGGCGTACTCGGCCGACAGCGAGGCCAGGGCTTCGCGGGTACGGCTGATCTCGCTGCGGTACCGCTGCCGCTCGGCGAGCGGCGCCTGTCCGATCTCACGCTCGACCCGGTCAACCTCTTCGGCCTCCAGCGCTCCCACGGCAAACAGTTCGATGTGCTCGTCGAGCCAACTGTGCTCAGCCATGCGGACTCGCCTCCAGACACTGCTTCAGTCGACGGAGGCCGTCGCGGATACGGGACTTGACAGTCGGGAGAGCTGCGTCGAGGCGCTCTGCCACCTGCCGATATGTCAGGCCCCCATAGTAGGAGAGCTCAATGCTCTGGCGTTGCGTCGAGGTCAGGCTGCCCAGGCAGAACACGACGTCGTCACGTTCCTCCCGGGACACGACGGAGTCGGCCACGCTGTCACTGGGCAGTTCCAGGTTCGACACCGAGTAGTCGGTGGATCGCCTGCTGGCTGCTTCCTCGCTGCGAACCCGGTCGACTGCCCGCCGGTGCGCGATGGTCATCATCCAGCTCAGCGCAGATCCGGCAGCGGGATCGAAGCCCTCGGCCTTCTGCCACACCTGCAGGTACACCTCCTGCAGGGTTTCTTCGGCATAACCACGATCTCGTAGAACTCGAAGGATCAACCCGAACACCCGGGCGCTCGTCGCGTCGTACAGGTCGGCAAAAGCCGCTCGATCGTGGCCGGCCGTCCGGATCAACAGATCGGCGAGGTCCACCCGCGCTTCGGGAATTCGGTCGGTCACATCCATGACACTAGCGATAGTCATCAAAACACCTACTCAATCCGCAGCACTCGGTTGTGCCAACCGGTGGCACCGTCAGGAATCGGCGCGACCCGTTCCTCGGGTTGGACCTGTCCGTCCTTGTCTGTCGCGCGGCAGTAGACGGTGTGTTGTCCCGCGGTGGCCGGCCAGGTCCAATACCACTGCCGCCAGGTGTCGTCGGAATACTCCGTCGCCAGCGATGCGGTGTTCCACGGACCGTCATCGACCCGGACCTCGACCTTGGCGACCCCCCGATGCTGTGCCCACGCGGTGCCGGCGATCACCACGTCACCCACCGGATGCCGTGACAATGCGGCGGGCCGGTCGATGCGTGAGGCGGTCTTGATCGGGCCCTCCGGCGCCCAGTCACGCTTGGTCCAGTACGCCTGCGCCTTGTCGAAGCGGGTGACCTCCCAATCGACGACCCACTTGCACGCCGAGACATAGCCATACAGTCCGGGCACCACCTGACGGACCGGAAATCCGTGTTCGAGCGGCAACGGCTCGCCGTTCATCCCGATCGCCAACATCGCGTCGCGGCCGTCCATCACCGCATCGAGGGGTGTGCCCGACGTCCATCCGTCGACACTCGTCGAGAACAGCATGTCTGCGTCGTCGCGCACACCCGCCCGCTCCAGAATCGCCTTCATCGGATACCCCACCCAGGAGGCCGTACCGGCCAGCTCGCCACCGACCTCGTTGGAGACGCATGTCAGTGTCACGATCCGTTCGGTCGACTGCATGTCCATCAGGTCGTCCCAGGTGAGGACGAACTCACGCTCGACCATCCCGTGCACCCGTAGCCGCCAATCCCCGGTGGTCAGCGCCGGCACCTGCAAGGCGGTGTCGATGCGGTAGAAGTCATCGTTGGCGGTGACGAACGGGGTCACACCCTCGACCGCGACGTCCGCACCTTCCGGAATCGGGGTGGCCACACTGGTCGGCCGCGGCAGCCGCACGCGTTTGCGATCGGCGACGACGTCACCCATCGTCGAGATCTGCCTGCCGACGAATGCACCGGCGCCTGAGATCACCACGATCAGACCCGCAGAGATCGCAAAACTTCTCCGTGACATACCATTCCGCGTCGCAGCGGGCTCGGCAGATGACCCGCCGACCAGAAAACCACGAAGGTATCGCAGCACCAATACACCGACCACGATCGCAACCAGGGAAGGTACAGCGTACCAACCGTCCGACGTGGGCCGATGCAGCGCCGCCACCACCCCGAAGATGCCGAACGCCGCGATCATCGCCGAACCGACAGGGACAGCGCGCCTTTCGGCGATCCCGGCCACCACGGACAGAAGCGCCACCGCAATCGCGATGCCCCACAACAACACCGGCTTGTCATTGGTCCCGAACGTCTCGATGGCGAACTCACGCATCGAGGCGGGGGCGCGATCGACGAGAAACGAACCCACCGCATAGAAAGGCGAGGCGTAGGACGAGACAAAGGCAGCTGTCAGCTCCCCGGCAGCAAGTCCGGCACCTGCCGCCACCAGGCCCGCGAGCCCGTGACGCGCCGTTGCTGCTATACGCAATTCCGCACCCTCTCAGGAGATTTCAAGGTTCTCATGTCGGGAGGTGATTCGTATCCACCGAGGTTTCGGATGGCCCAGGGCCCGATCACAAGATTCCTTCATCCGCACCCATCCGCCCCCGCAGCAGCTCCGAACCTGCCGTGACCGACAAATGATCGGCGCCACAGATGCTCCCCTGCGTCGCCGGCGTCGCATACATGACCGATGTAATGGATAAGGACAGCGAAGATGGCTCTCAAACGAATTCAGCGACTGGCAGTGACCGTGGCGAGCGTTGGCTTGGCAATCGGCCTCGTGGCAGGTTGTTCGGACGACAGTTCCGACTCCTCGTCGGACAGCACCACCGCCTCGGCGATGACCTCCGCACCGATGACCACGTCCGCAATGCCCAGCGAATCAGGCACCATGGCAGAAGCCGCCACACTGGTCGGCCCGGGCTGCGCAGCCTACGCCGAAGCCAACCCGACCGGCGCAGCCTCGGTTGACGGCATGGCCGCAGAACCGGTCGCCACCGCGGCCGCCAACAACCCGTTGCTCACCACCCTGACCGCCGCGGTCTCCGGCCAGCTCAACCCCGATGTCAACCTGGTGGACACCCTCAACGGGGGCGAGTTCACCGTCTTCGCACCCACCGACGACGCCTTCGCCAAGATCGATCCGGCGACCATCGAATCCCTGAAGACCGACAGCGAAACGCTGACCAAGATCCTGACCTACCACGTCGTGCCCGGACAGTTGTCGCCCGATGAGATCGTCGGCGAACACGAGACCGTCGAAGGCCAGGTGGTCACCGTGACCGGCCCGGTCGACACCCTCACAGTCCAGGACGCCTCCGTGATCTGTGGCGGTGTGGAAACCGCCAACGCAACCGTCTACCTCGTCGACACGGTGCTGATGCCGCCGGCCGCCTGACCTGCGACCAGCATCACCACGTGAGGTAGATCAAGACCTCGGGCCGGGGCGGCTATACCCCCGACCGGCCGCTCCGGCCCGGGCCTGACAACTCCATACAACAAATTTCCATGGTTCGCCCGACAACTTCGCCCGCCGATACCACGAATTCCGATGTCCTCCCATATCGTGTTCGTTGTGACGATAGGCCCGGTCCCTGGAGATCAGATCGAAACCGCTGCGGCGGAAACAGATCCTCCCCGGCGAGAAACTCTTGTCGAGTTCGTACGCAGGCCCCTGCCAATGCAGGTCCTGCGTTTTTCTGCGGTCGGGATCATGTGCACGACCGCGTACGCGCTGATGTACCTCACGCTGCACGGACTCGTCGGTGCACAGGCCGCGAACTTCATCGCCATGCTTGTCGCGGCCGTGCTCAACACCGCCGCCAATCGTGCTTTCACCTTCCGCCTACGGGGCTCATCGCACCTTCTCAGCCACCACATCCAGGGGGTGGCCGTCTTCGCCTTCGGCTGGGCGCTGACCGCGTTCTCACTGTTCGTCCTGCACGAGATCTCCGAGCACCCATCGAGCCGGCTCGAGCTGGTCATCCTGATGACCGTGAACCTGATCGCGACCGGTGTCCGGTTCGTCACTTTCCGGCAGATGTTCGCCCGGGCGCTGCGCAAACAGCTCGCCACCGCCTCCTGACGCCACCCCGCTAGCGGGCTGCCGCGTGTCGGCCGGCCCGACGGCCGAAGAACGATCCCTCGCCGAGCTGCGTCCCGCTGGCGTAGCCCTTGCCGTCCTGAGCGAGGTTGGCGGCCCCGGCACCGGCCGCGTAGAGCCCCGGGATCACCGCACCCGACTCGTGGAGAACCTCCCCGTCGACCGAGGTGGCCAGCCCACCCATGGTGAATCCGGCGTACATCGCCTTGCCCAGTGACATGTCGAACGCCGCCCACGGACCTTGGTCCTGCGGCGCCAGCCACTCGGGACGCTTGCCGAAATCGGGATCCTCCCCGCGGGCGGCATGGTCGTTGTACCGGGCCATGGACGCCTGCAGGTTCCCTTCGGGTATCCCGAGCGCCGATTCCATCTCCGCGATGCTCTCCCACCCGTCGATGAACGGCACCAGCGGGAACTCGGGCCGTTCCATGTGTGCCTCGTCAACGATGAGATATGCCACCGCGTCCGGCTGCTCCATCACAAATGCCGAGGTCCGCGAGTGATAGGAGTCCTCGCATACGAACCGGTGACCGTCTTTGTTGACCGCGAGCCCGGTCAGCAGAATCGACGGCGGGTAGACCGGGGCGGTCACAAACGGCTGATCCATGTGCTTGAGTCCGCCGCCGACCGACGCCCCGAGCCGGATGCCCAACCCGTCGTCGTAGGTACTGCCCAGCGTGTAGGGCTTCTCGGACATCTGGGGGACGAACTCCGAGACCATCGACTCGTTCATCACAAACCCGCCCGCGGCGATGATCACGGCCTTGGCCTTGATGAACCCGGTGTCCTGCAGACGCTTCCATCGCACCCCGACGACCTGGCCGCTCTCGTCGACCACGAGGTTGCGCGCACCGGTCTCGTAGCGGATCTCCGCACCGATCTCGGCCAGCCGCTTCACCAGCAGGTCTGTGACCATGCCGGCCCCACCCAGGTCACCTTTGACCGGGACCTTGTGACCGCGCGGCGCCGGCACGGCCTGTTCACAGAAAGGCCAGACCTTCTCGTTGCCGGTGTACATCAGGCCCTGGGTGCCGGGCTGGATCACGGCCTTCTCCGGGTAGTAGCTGCGCTCGAACTCGAAGCCGAGTGACTCGAGCCAGTCGAAGTGCTCGACGCTCCCCTGGCAGTAGGCGCGGATCTTGTCCAGCTCGGGTTCACGTGAAACAGCGAGCAGGTACTTCTCCATCTCCTCGGCCGAATCCTCGTGCCCGGTCGCCTGCTGCACCGCGGTGCCGCCACCGAGATAGAAGTGCCCACCGGCCATCGCCGAGGTGCCGCCGGCGACTGCAGCCCGCTCCAGGACCAGCACCCGAGCCCCCGCGGTTGCCGCCTCGACCGCAGCACTGCCGCCGGAGATCCCGCATCCGACGACGAGCACGTCGACCTCATCGGACCACTCGTTGACCGTCGATACGGCAACCACCTCGGGCAATTCGGCCTTCATCAGCGCATCCTCACTCTTCCCGCGGGCGACGCCGAGGTGGGCACCCCGCGATTCGACCCTTCAGTCCCAACCAGAACTCACCGTGTTCAGCCAAATTAGAACTTGTTCTACTTTAGGTCAATCGCGCGGCCGGGGACACACCTTCAGGCGTGTTCGGAAATCAGCGCCGCGACCGTGTTCGGCTCCAGTGCCGAAAAGGTGTGCCGGACATCGCCCGGGTAGTTGATGTAGTCCCCCGGACCGAGTTCGACCGGCTCATCGATCAGGCCGGCCAGCGCGCGCCCGGAGACGAGCACCACGTGTTCAACGACGCCGGACATGTGGGGGTCGGAATCCCGGGGTTCTCCCGGCTGCGCGGTGACCAGGTAGAGATCCCGGCGGGCGTAGTTGGGACAGGCAGAGAGCAGCGTGGCCACATAATCCGAGCGCTCGGACGACAGAGCCGGGCCCTCACCGGAGCGGATCACCTGCACGCGCGGTGACGGTGGCTGCACCAACAGCGCGAACGGCACCTCGAGGGCAGTGCTCAATGCCCACAGCGTTTCCACACTGGGATTACCGTTACCCGCCTCGAGCTGCGACAACGTCGACTTCGCCACCCCGGCCCGGCGGGCGACCTCGGCCAGCGAGAGTCCCGTCCTTTTCCGTTCCCGCTGTAGCGCGGCCGCAATGGCCGCCAGGGGTGCACCGGTCATCTTCGGTCTCCTCGAACTGTTCGGCCGCGATCCGACTCCGTGCCGGCGGCTTCGTTCGCCTGACACTACCGGTCGTTCGGGTTGACGAACACCTTGAACAAGGTCCACCATAAAAGCCATGCGTTCGATATGGCGAACACTCGACCCCGCGGTGGCCCGCGACGTGACACTCGTCTGTGCCGCCATCGCACTGGTGGGGTTGTCCTGCGGCGCGATCACCGTCGGCAGCGGCTTCGAGATCTGGGTACCGCTGCTGATGTCGGTCGTGGTGTTCGCCGGTGCCGCACAGTTCGCCTTCGTGGCGATCATCGCGGCAGGCGGAAGCATTTTCGCCGGGGTGGCGGCCGGTCTGCTGACCAACGCGCGCCACATCCTGTTCGGGTTTTCCCTCGGAGACGTACTCGGCACGTCAATGGCCTCACGACTGGTCGGCTCGCACCTCATGATCGACGAATCCGTGGCCTTCACCATCGCGCAACGTGATCCGGAGCGACGACGGGCGGTCTACTGGGCCTGCGGCACCGGCCTGTTCGTCTCCTGGAACATCGGCGCAGTCATCGGCGCGATCGGTGGCAGCATGATCAGCGATACCAACGCCTTCGGGCTCGATGCCGCGTTTCCCGCGGTGTTGCTGGCATTGATCTTGCCCAGCCTCCGGGACCGCGCCACCGGCAAGGCTGCCTGTGTGGGCGCCGTCATCGCGGTCGCCGCATCACCGTTCACCCCGGCCGGGATACCGATCCTGTTGGCGCTGAGCGCAGTTGTCCTGGCCGTCCCGGTCCGGCGGCCACAGCGGGCGGTGGCGAAATGAGCGTGAGCACACCGGCACTGCTGTTCGGGATCGCCGCACTGGCCGTGGGCACCTTCGCATTCCGGTTCGCCGGGCCCGTCCTGGCCGGGCGGTGGACGATACCCGAACGATTCGAACAGCTCACCACCGTCGGCACCGTGGTCCTGTTGGCCGCATTGGTCGCCACGGCCACCTTCATCGACGGCGGCGAGATCTCCAGTCCGGCAAGGATCATCGGGGTGGCCGTCGGTGGCGTGCTGGCCTGGCGGCGGGTTCCCTTTGTGGCCGTGGTGGTGGCCGCCGCCGGATCGACCGCGCTGCTGAGGTTGGCCGGATTGTCCTGAGCCCGGCTCAGGCACCCAGCCAATCCAAGATCTCCTTGGTGACCCTGTTCGTCGCATCCGAGTATTCGGGATGCTTCTTCAGGAATGCCGCCACCAGCGGGCACACACCGACGATCTTCTTGCCCTGCGCGCGGGCATCATCGAGGGCTTCCTTCACCAGGATGGTGGCCAGCCCGCGGCCACCAAAAGCCTCGGACACCTCCGTGTGATAGAAAACCCGTTGCGCCACACCGTCTTTGTCGGTCCGGTCCGCGTAGGCCGCCAGACCGGCGCGCTCACCGTCGACGGTGACGATGTACCGGCGTTCGGCCGGGTCGTCGGTCACCGTCACCGGTGCGCCGGTCTTGTCCTGCAGGGTCCCGCTGTTGTTGGTCATGTCCGCTCAACACCCCTGTGCCACCCGGATATTCCGCTCATCGCGAGGGCTCCCGGCGTGGCCTGATCCTCGCGTTGGGCAGGGCAGGTGCCGGCAGGCGGGTGACCGGCCCCTCATATCCGGAAACCTCGCCGAAGCGGTCGGACTGCTGCTCCCACTGCTCGCGGTAGGTCACGATGTCCTCATGGCTGCGGCCGACGAAGTTCCACCACATCACGAGTTCTTCGGCAAACGGTGTGCCACCGAGGAGTATCACCCGCGACGGCTGATCATCGGAACTCTGCAGTGTCAGATGGGTTCGGCCGGTTCCGACGTAGGCCATCTCCGTGCGCGCCACCTCCGCGCCGTCGACGCTGACCATGCCCTGATCGACGAGCACCCCGTGCTCGAAATCCGGATCGACCGGAATCGTCAGCGTGGCTCCGGTATCCAGCTCGATCTGAGCGCCCAGCAGTGGACTGAAGGTCTTGACCGGTGAGGTGCTGCCCATCAACGTCCCGATGAACACGTTGATGCGACCGGCGTCGACATACATCGGCTCGGGCACGAAATGGTCGAATCGCCGCTCGGTGTCCCGCGCGTCGGCAGGCAGTGCCACCCACAGCTGGACACCATGCAGCTCGGTCGTCTCCGGCGTGGCCACCTCCGAATGACAGATCCCGTGACCTGCCGTCATCAGATTGACCTCACCGGGCCGGACCATCGCATGGACACCGAAACTGTCGCGGTGCTCGACCTCCCCGGTGAACAACCAGCTGACGGTCTGAAGGCCGGTGTGCGGATGCGGCGGCATGTTCATCCCGCCCGTCTCCCGCACGTCCGCCGGACCGTAGTGGTCGGCAAAACACCATGCACCGATGAGGGATCGCGCCCGTTGCGGGAGCGTCCGATGGACCGTCATCGCCCGAGGTCCACCGAGTGGCACCTCACGTGAGGTCAGGATCTGCACAGCGCGATCGGATGACGGTTCTGGGTGACAGTTGATTTCAGGACCGTCGACGAGGTTGCTCATTGTCCGCTTCTTCCCATTTGCATCATGATCCCCGAGATCGGCCTTCTCCGGGTCGAAAAACGCATCGAATATTCAACACAGCAGATGTTTCATGCCACTGGGGTAATAATTGCCGATAGTAACGGCGATGTTCGCCCGTAAAGCCGATTGTGGACGCCGAGCCGTTGCACCCGGTGCGAGTCACCCCGAAGATCACCAACCATTTCTGGAGGTTTGATCCAATGGCCACTCCGACCACAGTTCAAAAACTTGCCGCCGAGGCGCTCGGCACTTTCTGGCTCGTGCTCGGCGGTTGTGGAACCGCGGTCTTCGCAGCCAAATCCATCGCCGAGGATGAGGACACCGGAACCATGTTCCAGGTCGGTGTCGGTTTTCTCGGTGTCTCGATCGCATTCGGTCTGACCGTCCTGACCGGCATCTACGCTCTCGGACACATCTCGGGTGGCCACTTCAATCCGGCGGTGACCATTGGTGCGGCCCTGGCCAAACGCTTCGAATGGAAAGACGTCCCGGGATACATCATCGTCCAGGTGATCGGAGGTATCGCCGCAGGTGCGATCATCCTGGCGATAGCCAGCGGACGAGATGGTTTTGAAGCCGAAGGAAATATGGCCGCCAACGGATTCGGGGATCATTCCCCGGCCGGTTACGCGCTCTGGGCCGCATTGATCGCCGAGGTCGTGCTGACCGCGTTCTTTGTCATCGTCGTCCTGGGCGCCACCGACAAGCGGGCACCGGCGGGTTTGGCCGGCGTCGCGATCGGCCTGACCCTGACCCTGATCCACCTGATCAGCATCCCGATCACGAACACCTCGGTGAATCCGGCCCGATCCACCGGTGTGGCGTTCTTCAACGGGAACGGTGCGCCGGGTCAGTTGTGGCTGTTCTGGGTGGCACCGATCGTGGGCGCGATCATCGCGGGCGTTCTTTATCCGTTGGTCTTCGACAAGGGTGCAGAAGAACCGGAGCTGGACCAGATCCCCAATCCGGCTCAAGGACGCTGACATCGCCAAGAGCCCCACCTGAAACCGAACGCGGCTACCGGAATCGGCGCAACCGCAGGCTGTTGCCCACCACGAACACCGACGACAGGGCCATCGCCGCACCCGCGATCATCGGACTCAGCAGCCCGAGCGCGGCGAGTGGAATCGCTGCGACGTTGTAGCCGAAGGCCCAGAAGAGGTTCCCCTTGATCGTGCGCAATGTCGCCCGCGACAACCGGATCGCATCCGCGGCAGCCCGCAGGTCGCCGCGCACCAAAGTGATGTCACTGGCCTCTATCGCAGCATCGGTCCCGGTCCCCATTGCGAGCCCGAGATCGGACTGCGCAAGAGCCGCAGCATCATTGACGCCGTCGCCGACCATCGCAACGACCTTCCCCTGCGCCTGCAGGTCTTTGATCGCGTCGACCTTCGCCGCCGGCAGCACACCCGCGATGACGGCGTCGATGCCCACCTGCGCAGCAACGGTTTTCGCCACGGCCTCGTGATCGCCGGTGAGCAGGACCGGAGTCAGGCCGAGATCGACGAGTTCGGCAACCGCCTGCGCGGACGTCGGTTTGAGAACGTCGGAGACCACCAGCACACCGCGAACCCGGCCTTCCCATCCCACCGCAATCGCGGTGTGACCGGAGCGGGCCGCCGCGTCGACGGCCGCCGTCAGCTCATCGGGGAGGTCGAGGCCTCGCTCGACCAGCCACTGCGGGCGCCCAACCGATACCGACACCTCGTCGACGACGCCGGTGACGCCGAGTCCCGCGCTGTTGGCGAAGTCCGACACCACGGCCAGGTCACCGACCCGTTCCTCGGCGCCGACGGCCACCGCCCTGGCGATCGGGTGCTCTGAGGCGTTCTCGACCGAGCCTGCCCGACGTGTCACCTGCCGGACGTCTTCGCCGTCGGCGGCCAGCACCTCGGTCAGCGTCATCTGGCCGGTGGTGACGGTGCCCGTCTTGTCGAGCACGATCGTGTCGACCCGCCTGGTCGATTCCAGGATCTGCGGGCCCTTGATCAGGATGCCCATCGAGGCACCACGTCCGGTGCCGACCATCAGTGCCGTCGGGGTCGCCAGTCCGAGCGCGCACGGGCAGGCGATGATGAGTACCGCGACCGCAGCGGTGAACGCATCGGTCGTGTCATAACCCAGACCGAGCCAGACGGCCAGGGTACCCAGGGCCAGGACGATGACGATCGGGACGAACACACCCGAGATCCGATCGGCCAGCCGCTGAACCTGCGCCTTTCCGGTTTGCGCCTGCTCCACCAGCCGTGCCATCTGCGCAAGTTGGGTGTCACTTCCAATTCGCTTGGCACGCACGATGATCCGTCCACCGGCGTTGACCGTTGCACCGACAACCGGGTCGCCGGGCTCGACTTCGACCGGCACCGATTCACCGGTGAGCATGGAGGCATCGACTGCGGACGAACCACTTTCGACCTCGCCGTCGGTGGCGATGCGTTCGCCCGGGCGCACCACGAACAGGTCCCCGACCCCGAGTTGCTCGATGGGGACCAGCTTCTCACGTCCCCCGACGAGGACGGTGACGCTTTTGGCGCCGAGTTCGAGCAGGCTCCGCAGCGCGCTGCCGGCCCGCCGCTTCGCGCGCATCTCGAAGTACCGCCCCGCCAGGATGAAGGTGGTCACACCGGCGGCGGCTTCCAGGTAGATGTTGGCCGTGCCGTCGGAGGAGGCCATGTCCATGCCCCCATGCGTGAGCGCGGGATCACCGGCGGCGCCGAAGAACAGCGCATACAGCGACCAGCCCAGGGCCGCCAGTGTCCCGACGGAGACGAGTGTGTCCATCGTGGCGGTGCCGTGGCGGGCGTTGATCGCGGCCGCTCGGTGGAATTGCCAGCCGCCCCAGACGACAACGGGCGCGGCCAATGTCAGCGACAGCCACATCCAGTTGTCGAATTGGAGTTGCGGAATCATCGCCATGGCGATGACCGGTATGGACAGGGCCGCACTGACCAGGGTCTTGTGCCGGAGCGTGTGCAGTTCCGGGTCTGATCTGTCGTCGTCGCCGCGGCCCACGCCGGCCGGTTCGGGCACCTTTGCGTGATAGCCGGCAGCTTCGACAGCGGCTATGAGTTCGGCGGTGTCCACCGACTCGGGGTAACTGACGCTTGCCTTCTCGGTGGCGTAGTTGACCGTGGCGGCCACACCCTCGAGTTTGTTGAGTTTGCGCTCGATCCGATTGGCGCACGACGCGCACGTCATGCCACCGATCTCGAGATCGATATGCGCGGGTGATGTGGTGGTCATGCGGTCAGCCCAGCCGGTATCCGGCTTCGACAACCGCCTCTTCGATCGCTTCGCGAGCTACCGGCGCTGCGGCATGCACATTCAATGCCCCCGTATCCAGATCGACCTCGACGCGGTCCACGCCGGGGATCTCGCCCACTTCTTCGGTGACCGATGCCACGCAGTGCTCGCAGGTCATCCCGATCACCTGGTAGGTCTCGACATTCATCTGGAGATTCCCTTCTACGAACGGACCAGCCGGGCGATTGCCTCGGTGGCCTCTTTGACTTTCGCCTGCCCCTGCTCGTCACTCTCACGGGCGGGATCGATGACGCAATGGGACATGTGGCCGGGCTCGTCGGTCATGGTTGCCCCCTGTCGCCTGACAACAGGAACCACTGTACCCCCCTAGGGTATTCCAGTCGACAAGCTCCACCCGGCCGAACAGGGGATCGCGACCGGTCAGGTCTCGCGCTGCTGCTTGATGGACGTCGCCAACTCCGAGAGCAGATCGACCAGGTCGAGCAGCACCTCGTCAACCGAACGAACGCGGCCGACGGCGGGTCCGGCCATCCATTGCGCAGCCTCATCAGCAGGTTCACCGGAGTGACGTGATCGGCGACCGGTACCGACGGGGACCTCGTCCGCCTCCGGAGCCGGGTCGGACGATTCGTGCCGGGGACTTTGCGCCTCGGTCTCGGGAAGTGGAAGTGCTGCCGGGGCGGCGGGCTCGGGTTCCGGCGCACTCGGGGACTCCGGAACGTCGGGCGTGGTCGCTGCCGCATCGTCAGCGGTCGCCACCGACCCGGATCGGTTCACCCCGTTCACACTCACGGTGGCGTCGGGCCGATAGTGCGAACCGAACCGCGGCGTCGATGTCGTCGGGATATACCGGTGGGGTCCGCCGTGGCCGGCGAAGAACACACATGCCAGATCCGTGCTGTCGAGGACCGGACAGGGTTCGAGTTCGGTCAATCGATGGGTGTCGTCGTCATCGGACCACTGCAGCCACAGCCGAAAGCCGTCGCGGGGTCCGGCGCCCGCATCCGAGGCGTGGATTCCGGGATGACCCGAACCCAGACGGCACCGCTGGACCCATCCGTTGTCCGGGGCGTCCCCGAAGGCGCCGTGCGTGTCGGCGGCAGCAATTACCGTTGACCAACACACGTCAAATTCCTCCGCCACATGTCCATCTTGTCCTCAAGTGGTAGTGGTGGCGAGTTCGACACACGAGTTGGGAGTACTGATGATCGGTTTCGTGAAAGCAATTGCACTTGACGGTCCGAATCCGGTGGAACTGGCCGGTTTCTACCAGCGAGTGCTCGGCGGAGCCCTCGACACCAGCGATCCGGAATGGGTCGAATTGGACTGTGGTCTCGGCAAGGCGAAGCTCACATTTCAACAGTCGACGAGCTACGTGCCGCCGAGGTTTCCCGATCCGAACGGGAGTCAGCAGATCCACCTGGACGTCCAGGTCTCCGACTTCGACACCGCCGAACCCAAGGTCCTCGAGGCCGGGGCCACCAAGGTCGAGGGGCAGGAACACGACGACTTCCGGGTCTATCTGGACCCCGTCGGCCACCCGTTCTGCCTGGTACTGAGCTGACCGGGGTCCGGACGACATCGCCTGACTGTGATAACCCCTAGTCAGGCGGCGTATATTCGGGGCCATGGCAGCCGTTCTGGATGACACGTTGGCCGACCTCGATCGCTGGGTTCCCGGTGATCGATGTTCGATCACGCGCGCCCTCGATGTGGTCGGCACCAGGACGGCGATGCTGATCCTGCGCGAGGCGATGTACGGCACCACCAGGTTCGACGGGTTCGCGCGTCGGGTCGGGGTCAGTGATGCGGTGGCCTCTGCCCGCCTCAAGGGGCTCGTCGATGCCGGACTCCTGGAGAAGGCCCCGTACCGGGAGCCGGGACAGCGCACCCGGTACGAGTACCACCTCACCGAGATGGGCGCCGATCTGATGCCCGTCGTCTTCGGGTTGATGCAGTGGGGCGACAAATACCTGCAGCCCGAGGGCCACCCCCTCGACCTGATCTCCGACGTCACCGGCGAACCAGTGAAAGCCGCATTGACCACGCCGGACGGCACCGAGGTGCCGTTGGACGAGCTGCGGATATCGCTGGTCAAGCCCTGATCGGTTGGCGATGACCTCGACGGATAGACTTTTCCCTCATGGTTTCCGACGCGGCGCTGCGCACTGATCTGGTCGTGGTCGGGGCCGGTGTCGCGGGCCTGACCGCAGCGGTGACCGCGGCCGAAACCGGCCTGGATGTCCTGGTTGTCAACAAGGGCCTCCGCTGGCATCCCGGTGACAGCGAACCCGGTACCGCCACCTATTTCGCCCAGGGTGGCATCGCCGTCGTCGAGCCCCACAACACCGAGGATTCGATCGCACTCCACACCCGCGACACCATCGTGGCCGGGGCCGGTCTCGCCGATCCCGCCGCCACCGAATCGATCGTCAGCGACGGTTTCGCGGCGGTTTCCGCGCTGGTCGACTGGGGTGCCGAGTTCGACACCGGTTCCGATGGCCGCTTTCTGCGGACCCGCGAAGGTGGGCACAGCGTTCGCCGCATCATCCATGCGGGCGGGGATGCCACCGGCGCCCAGGTGCAGCGGGCCCTGACACAGAAGGCGCTCACACACCCCAACATCCGGGTCCTCGATGACACGCATGCCCAGCAGATCCTGCTCAGCACCCACGGAACGGCCGTCGGCCTGGCCATCGGTTCGGGCGATGGCGTCCGCACCGAGGTGTACTCACCGACCGTCGTGTTGGCCACCGGCGGCGTCGGGCACATGTACCGGGCCACCACCAATCCCCTCGGTGCGACCGGTGACGGCGTCGCGCTGGCCCATCTGGCCGGCGCGGCGGTCGCCGACATGGAGTTCATCCAATTCCATCCGACGATGCTGTACCGGCCCGGAGTCCGGGGCCGCCGAACCCTGATCAGCGAGGCGTTGCGCGGTGAGGGTGCGATACTCGTTGATGTCCAAGGCAATTCGGTGACCGCGGGTGTTCATCCACTCGGCGACCTCGCGCCGCGGGACGTGGTGGCGGACGCGGTGAGCGCCGCGATGATCCGCACCGGCGCCGACCACGTCTACCTCGATGCCCGGCATCTCGCCGACGTCGCACGGCGGTTCCCGACCGTCACCGCCGGGATTGCCGAGATCGGCATCAACCCCGCGACCGATCTGATCCCGGTGGTGCCCGGCGCCCACTACCTGTGTGGTGGCGTGGTCACCGACACCGAGGGGGCCACCACGGTGCCCGGCCTGTACGCCGCCGGAGAAGTCGCACGCACCGGCCTGCATGGCGCAAATCGACTGGCTTCCAACAGCTTACTGGAGGGCCTGGTGATGGGCAGGCGTGTCGCCCGGGCCGCCGCCGGGCGCACCGGCACCACGATCCCGGCCCCGGATCCGGGTCCGGCCGGTGCGGTTCGAATCGCAAACCGCACCGAACTCCAGGACCAGATGTCCGCACACGCCGCCCTGAGCAGGGATCAGACGGGCCTGACCGCGCTCGCCGATCGACTCGATTCGGCACCGGTGCGGCGCCCCCGCGGCGTCACCGACCACGAAGACGCCGCACTCACCCTGACCGCGCAACTCGTGGTCGCCTCGGCATTGGCACGCAAAGAGTCTCGCGGATGCCATCATCGGACGGACGATCCGGCCATCTGACCGGCGCCGACCCCACCGCCCGCGCACCGGCGACCATCGCAACACTCCGACAGGCGACGGTGCCCCAGGCAGCCAGCAGGAGAACGTACAGGAATATCGAAACCCCCTGGAGCAGAACAGAACCGGTGGCGAACCCGAGGGCCGACGACCCGGTCACACAGGTTCCGACCGGGAAGGTGAAGCTCCACCAGGCCGGGGTGAAGCCCATCCCACGTCGGACATTGTGGACCGTGAGGGAGACCGCCAGGATGAAGACGAAGACCGCGAATCCACCCATCACCAATCCATAGCCGATCCCGAGGAGCCGGAGCCCGGCCGCCGTCGATGCCTGGTCACCGACGAACACCAGCGATGCACGCTCTCCCAGAAGCACTGCGGCAGTCACGGACTGGCCGATCAGCCCGAGCATGATCCACACCGTCGGGGCCACGAGCGTCGAGGGGAGTCCCCGGTGGATCAATCGTGAATACACCATCCCCATGGTCAGCAGTCCGACAAGCAGACTCAGCCCGAACAGCCCGTAGCAGACGACGATCAGACCCATCCGCAACTGACCGGCCGGAACATGCTCGATGAGAAGCGATCCGCCGGCCGCCGAGACCATCGGCGGCACCACCGGCAGCAACCAACTGGGCATCGCCCCCGACTGTGCGCTCTGGGTTCCGGTGATCATCCGGAAGGGAATCCAGACGGCTGTGAAGACACCGGCGACCGTGCCCGCCGTCCACAGCAGGCCGCCGATCCAGACCGCTGCATCCGCACCGATGAACTGCGGTCCGAGCTCGATGGTGCCGGCGCCCACGGTCAGCAGGGCCATGGCAGGGGCACCGTAGAAGTGGGCCATCGCCGGGTCGGCGGCGTGCCGCGAGGGACCACCCCGTAGGAACAGGACCGAGGCGATCGCCAGGCCGACTGCCGCCAGCAACCAGAACACCGTGGTCAGCGCACCGAGTCCGGGCAGACTCGAGTCCAACGCGACGCCGGCGGTCGCGACGATGCCCGTGCCCATGATTGCGGCAAACCAGTTCGGTGTCATGGATCAAGCGTGCGTTGATGGCCACCCGCCCGGTAGATGGCTTGCCCTTGTCCCGGTACAACCGGCAGTTGTACCCTCGACCGATGGTGTTGCCCGCGCGCGTCCCGGATCTGTCCGCGTTGGATGTGGTCGTCTCGGTGGCCCGTGGGGGCAGCATGAGCGCGGCGGCGCGGGAGCAGAACCTGAGCCAGCAGGCGATCAGCGCCCGGGTGCACTCGGTGGAACGCGAACTGGGCGTCGTCCTGTTCCGTCGGTCCCCGGCCGGAACCGAGCTCACGGCCGAGGGTGTTGCCGTCCTGGAGTGGGCGTCAGGGTTGCTGGATGCGGCCGAACGATTCTCGGCCGGCGTCGATTCACTGCTCGGGAGCAAACGTGCGTCACTGTCCGTTGCCGCGTCGATGACCGTGGCCGAATACCTCATCCCACGGTGGGCGCTGACCCTGCGCCGGACACATCCGAACACCCGAATTCGGGTGCGGCCCATGAATTCGGCCGATGTCACGCGCGAGGTCCTGGCCGGCTCGGTGGACGTGGGATTCATCGAGGGGCCCGAGACCGACAACCGGCTCGAGGCGTTGACCGTCACGCGCGACGAACTGGTGGTCATCACGCGACCCGACCACCCGTGGGCTGCTAGCGGCCGGCCCATCTCGGCGGCGGAGTTGCGCACCACCCCACTGGTGCAACGTGAGCCGGGTTCGGGGACGCGCGTGACCTTCGAGTCGGCACTGGGCGAGGTCGTCGATCCGCTGCTGGAGCTCAACTCCGTCGCCGCCGTCAAGGCCGCGGTCCTCGGCTCGGACGCCCCCGCGGTGTTGTCGAGTTTGTCTGTCGCACAAGAACTCCTCGACGGCCGGCTGGCCCGGATCGAGGTCGAGGACGTGGTGATGCCGCGGGACCTACGCGCGATCTGGCCACGGGGATCCCGACTCGGTGGGCCGGCCCGCGAACTGGTGTCCTTGGCGACACACGATCAGCAGGCCACAGCATTCGAGACATCGGGGCAGCCATGACATTTGAATCGGGTACCGACCACCGCGCAGAGGTCCGCGGAGTCGAGATCGCCTGGACCGAGTCGGGGGATGGTCCCGTCGCGATCTGGGCACACGGCCTCACCTCGAGCGGTCTGGGCCAGGAACGGTCCGGGATGTTCGACTGGTCGCCCGTGAGCGCCGAACATCGGCTGATCCGATATGACGCCCGCGCCCACGGCAGTTCGACCGGCGACCCCGAGCCCGAGCACTACACCTGGCCGAACCTGGGCCTGGACCTGCTGGGGTTGCTGGACCAGGTTGCCGAAGGCGAGACGGTCGACGGGCTCGGTTCGTCGATGGGCACCGCCACACTGCTCTACGCCGCGACCACGGATCCGGGCCGATTCCGGCGCCTGGTGCTGACCACCCCGCCCACCATGGGTGCGGTACGGGCCGCTCATGTGCGCGGGTACCTCGACGACGCCGCGTGGATCGAGCGGTCCGGTCTGGCCGCCTATGCGCAGGCCTTCGCATCCGAGCCGATGCCGCACATCTACTCCGGACTGGTCCGGACACCACCCGCGCCCCAGGTGCCGGAGTCCCTGCTCCCATCGGTTCTGCGCGGCGCCGCCCGCTCCGATCTACCCGATGACGACGCCCTGGCCGCGTTGCACCTACCGGTGCTGATCCTGGCCTGGTCGGGCGACGCCGGCCATCCCCTGTCGACGGCGCGGCACCTGGCCGAGAGGATCCCCGACGCCGAGGTGGTCATCGCCGATACGCCCATGCAGTTGCGGCAATGGCCACAGACGACAGCCGCGTTCTTGCGGTGAATCCCCCCGAGCCGGCCTGATCGACCCCGGTCAGCCCGCCCTTTCGCAACACTGAACTTGAAAGTTCGGAGAGCCGAACTCTACGATGGGAAGATGCGAATTCACGCCGGGTTCGCCCGCGCGACCGGCCTCCTGCTGGCAGCGGCAGCCGTGGTGACGCTGAGCGCGTGCGTGGGCAAGGTCGAACGTCACGATGATCGATTGACGGTGTTGACCACATTCACCGTCCTGCAGGACATCGTGGCCAACGTCGCCGGCGACAATTTCCGGGTCGAGTCGGTCACCAAAGCCGGCACCGAGATCCACGGTTACGAACCCACACCCGGCGACATGCGCCGCGCCACCCGGGCCGACCTCATCATCGACAACGGACTGCACCTCGAGGCCTGGTTCGAGCGGTTCGTCGATCGGCTCGACGCCCCCCACGTGGTCGCCAGCGAGGGTGTCGCCGCCATTCCGATCACCGCGGACGCCGGCGCGGGCAAACCGAACCCGCACGCGTGGATGTCGCCGCTGAACGTACAGATCTACGCCGACAACATCGCCGACGCCCTTGTCGATCTCGACCCCGGCAACGCCGCGGAGTACCGGGCCAACGCCGAGCGGTACAAGGTGCAGTTGCAGCAGATCCACGACGAGATGGTCGATCGCCTCGACGACGTCCCCCCGATGCGCCGCGCGCTGGTCACCTGCGAGGGCGCCTTCTCCTACCTGGCCCGCGACACCGGGTTGCGCGAGAGATTCGTCTGGCCGGTCAACGCCGAGCAGCAGGGCACGTCCAAACAACTGCAGTCGACGATCGAGTTCGTCCGCGACAACGACATCGAGGCCGTCTTCTGCGAGTCGACCGTGAGCGACGCCGTGATGCGCCAGGTCGAACGAGCCACCAACGCGCGTTTCGGCGGCACGCTTTATGTCGACTCTCTGTCCGAAGCCGATGGACCGGTGCCGACGTACCTCGACCTGATCCGCCACGATGCCGACACGATCCTCGGCGCCCTGACCGAAAGTGGAAGCCAATGACGGCCATCCCCCCGACAGCCGAAGGGTTGCTGGCGCCCCGACGCGACGAACCCCAGGTCACGCCGGCGCTGTCGATCGCCGGGGTCAGCGTCTACTACGGCGAGGTACACGCCCTCGAGGACGTCAACATCACCATCGCACCGGGTCGGATCTGCGGACTGATCGGGATGAACGGGTCTGGCAAGTCGACCCTGTTCAAAACGATCATGGGCCTGGTCAAGCCGGACTCCGGCAGCGTGTCGATCTCCGGTGGGACGCCGGCGCAGGCCCGAAGAAAGGGCCTGGTCTCGTACGTCCCGCAGTCCGAGGACGTCGACTGGTCGTTCCCGGTGTCCGTCCGTGACGTCGCGATGACCGGCCGCTACGGCCATCAGAACTTCATCCGACGCGCGAGCCGGGCCGACAAGGAAGCGGTGGCGCACGCGCTCGAACAGGTGGAGTTGACCGAGCTGGCCGATCGACAGATCGGACGGCTCTCCGGCGGGCAGCGCAAGCGCGCATTCGTGGCCCGCGGCATCGCCCAGGAAGCCGATGTCCTGCTCCTCGATGAGCCGTTCGCCGGTGTCGACAAGAAGTCCGAGGCCACGATCATCACCCTGCTCACCAAACTGGCCGCCGAGGGCAAGACGATCCTCGTCTCGACCCACGACCTCGGCTCACTCGGGACGTTCTGCGACGAAGCCGTCCTGCTCAACAAAACGGTCCTCGTCCAGGATTCACCCGACATCGTCCTGCGGCCCCGGATCCTCGCCCGGGCATTCGGGATGGACATCATCGACGGAAAGGTCGCGCCATGATGATCGTCGACTGGTGGCTCGACCCGCTCGCCGAAGACTTCATGGTCAACATGCTCTTGGCCACCACGGTCGCGGCGGCCGTCTGCGCGATGATCAGCTGCTGGATCGTGCTGATCGGCTGGTCCCTGATGGGGGATGCGGTCTCACATGCGGTGTTGCCCGGCGTGGTGCTCGCATACATCGTCGGAGCCCCGTTCGCGGTGGGCGCTTTGATCTTCGGCCTGGGGGCGGTGATGCTGATCGGGGTCGTCCGGGACACCAGCCGGGTCAAGGAGGACGCGGCGATCGGCATCGTCTTCACCACACTCTTCGCGTTCGGCCTGGTACTGATCTCCGTCACGCCCAGTCAGACCGACCTCAATCACATCCTGTTCGGCAACGTGCTCGGCGTTTCGCAGTCCGATCTGTGGCAGATCGTCGGACTGGCCATCGTCACCGTCATCATCCTGACCCTCAAACGACGCGACCTGACACTGTTCGCCTTCGATCCCACCCACGCCCACGCCATCGGACTCTCCCCTCGCCGCTTGGGCGCCCTGCTGCTCGGCCTGCTGGCCCTGACTTGTGTTGTCGCACTGCAGATTGTCGGCGTGGTGCTGGTGGTCGCAATGCTCATCATCCCGGGCGCCTCGGCATACCTGCTCACCGACCGCTTCAACCGGATGCTCGTCATCGCCCCGGTCCTCGCGTGCGTGTGCGCAGTGCTCGGGATCTACTATGCGTACTACCTGGACGTGGCACCGGGTGCGATGGTGGTATTGGCTCAGGGCCTGGCGTTTGCGGCCATCTACCTGTTCGCGCCACGCCAGGGTGTGTTGGTCAAGGTGATCAACCGGGCACAGCGACGACGCTCCTCGGCTCTCGCTACGCCCTGACGCGGGAGAGGTGAGGCGGCGATGGTTTCGTATGCGGAGACGTTTGCGCGCAGTGCGGATGACCCCGAAGGGTTCTGGCTGGAAGCTGCCGAAGCAGTCGATTGGTACCAGGCCCCCACCGCCGCCCTCGAAACCCGGCCGGACGGCGGCTACCGCTGGTTCCCCGGCGCCACCCTCAACACCAGCTTCAATGCCCTCGACCGGCACGTGCTGGCGGGCAACGGTGATCGAACGGCCCTGATCTGGGATTCGGCCATGGTCGGCGAGACCCGCTCGTACACCTATTCCGAACTGCGCGACGAGGTCGCCACCTTCGCGGGCGTGCTCACCGAACGCGGCGTGAAGTCCGGTGACCGGGTCATCGTGTACATGCCCATGATCCCGGAGGCGGCCATCGCGATGCTGGCCTGCGCTCGCATCGGTGCCGTGCACTCGGTGGTGTTCGGCGGATTCGCCGGCCCCGAGCTCGCCACCCGGATCGACGACGCGCGGCCCGTTGCGCTGATCACCAGCTCGGGCGGTCTGGAACCCGGCCGCACCATCGAGTATCTGCCGATGGTCCACAAGGCCCTGAGCCTGTCCGCGGAGCCCCCGGCCACCATCATCGTCAAGAACCGCGACCAGATCGACGGCAGCGCGGCCGACCACGACGGCTGGTACGACTGGGACGAACTCACCGCGAAAGCGACTCCGGCAGAACCGGTTCCCGTCGCGGCCACCGATCCGCTGTACATCCTCTACACCTCGGGCACCACCGGAAAGCCCAAGGGCGTGGTCCGCGACAACGGTGGCCACGCCGTCGCGTTGACGTGGTCGATGGCCAACATCTACGACATCGGGCCCGGCGATGTGTGGTGGACCGCCTCCGACGTCGGCTGGGTCGTCGGGCATTCCTATATCGTCTACGCGCCCTTGCTGGTCGGCGCGACCACCGTGATGTACGAGGGCAAGCCCGTCGGCACACCCGACGCCGGTGCGTTCTGGCGCGTGATCGACGACTACAAGGTCAAGGCGCTGTTCACCGCGCCCACCGCCATCCGGGCGATCCGCAAGCAGGATCCGGATGCCAAATTGCTTGCCGATCACGATGTCTCGACACTGCAGACACTGTTTGCCGCCGGCGAACGCCTCGACCCGGACACCTACGAGTGGGCCACCAAGGTCCTCGGCGTCCCGGTGGTCGACCACTGGTGGCAGACCGAAACCGGCTGGGCCATCGCCGCCAATCTCCGTGGGCTCGAACCGATGCCGATCAAGGCCGGCTCACCGACGGTGCCGGTTCCCGGTTTCCGCGTCGAGATCGTCGACGCCGAGGGCAAAGCGGTGGAGGCCGGCGGCGAAGGCAACATCGTCATCGCCCTGCCGCTGCCGCCCGGCACGTTGGCGGGTTTGTGGAATGACGAAGAGCGCTACCACAATTCGTACCTGAAGACCTTCCCCGGCCACTACCTCACCGGCGACTCCGGCTTCATCGATGCCGACGGATACGTCTTCGTGCTCGGCCGCTCCGACGACGTCATCAACGTGGCCGGACACCGGCTGTCCACCGGCAGCATCGAGGCCGTGGTGGCCTCACATCCCGCAGTGGCTGAGTGCGCGGTGATCGGGATCCACGACGACCTCAAGGGCCAGCGGCCCAGCGGATACGTCGTCCTCAAAGAGGGCGCCGACATCGACGACGACGTCCTGCGGTCGGAACTGGTCAAGATGGTGCGCGACGAGATCGGCGCGGTGGCCACCTTCCGTGATGTCACCGTCGTCAACGGTCTGCCCAAGACCCGCTCGGGTAAGATCCTGCGTAAGACGATGCGTCAGATCGCCGACCATGAGGACTATGTCGTGCCGTCCACCATCGAAGACACGGCTGTCCTTGACGCCCTGAAGAAGCAACTCGGTTGACCCTCCCACCCCGATGATGTGCCCTTTTGGCGAGCAAAAGCCCAGGTGAGCACCGCCAAAAGGGCACATCATCGGGGGGCGGGAGCGGGGTCGGGGCAATGTTTGCACGTCTGCAACTTTGCAGTCGTGCAACTTTTGGCTAAGTTATTTAGATGGTTCCAGCACACAAGGAGTCGCTCCGGGATCGGAAGCGTGCTGCCACCTGGGCATCGATCCACCAGGCGGCCGCCGCGGCCGCCCTGGAGCAGACCGATCTGTCGAAGGTGACCATCGAAGAGATCGCCGCCGAGGCCAACATCTCGCCGCGCACCTTCTTCAACTACTTCCCCACCAAAGAGGACGCGATCCTCGGCCTGCGCACCCCCTTCATCGACGACGCTGCCGCCGCCGCCTTTGTCATCGGCGACGACGACAACCTGCTCGAGAAGGTCGCCCTGCTCCTGTTCGATGTCTTCGAGAAGACAGCAGGCGGTGCCGGTGGACGCAAGGTGCGCGTCGAACTGATGCACCGCCACCCCGACCTCGCCCGGATGCGACTCGCGCACACAGATCAGATCCGCCACCTCGCCAGGGCCCTCGTCGAGATCCGGCTCGCGGAATCCGGTCGCTGGCAACGCCGCAGTCATTCGGTCGACATCGAGTCGACCGCGCACATCCTGGTGACCGCCGGACAATCCGTCGTCCGCATCGCCATCGACTGGCTGCTGAAAGAGCCCGAGGCGGACATCCCCCTCGACGAACTCGTCCACCGAGCCGCCAAATCGTTCACCACCATTCTCGAGGAGGCATAGATGGCAGTCGATGCCCCGGGCCGGACACCGAAAACCGATCAGTCACAGGCCACGCACCGCAATGTGCTGTTGATGTTCGCCGGTCTGCTGGTGGCGATGCTGCTCGCGTCGCTGAACACAACCGTGATGAGCGCGGCGCTGCCGACCATCGTCGGCGAATTGCACGGCACCAACCAGATGTCGTGGGTCATCACCTCGTACATCCTGGCGTCGACGGTGGGGATGCCGATCTACGGCAAGCTAGGTGATCAGTTCGGACGAAAGCCGTTGCTGATCATCGCGATCAGCATCTTCACCGGGGCGTCGATCATCGGCGCACTGGCCCCGAACATGTTGACGCTCATCATCGCCCGCACCATCCAGGGCCTGGGGGCCGGCGGCCTGATGGTGCTCGCCCAGGCGACGATCGCCGATGTGGTCCCGGCCCGCGACCGTGGTCGCTATGCGGGGATCATGGGCGGCGTCTTCGCGCTCTCCTCCGTCGCCGGACCCCTTCTCGGCGGATGGCTCACCGAGGGTCCGGGCTGGCGCTGGACCCTGTGGATGAATCTGCCGCTCGGCGCGCTCGCGATCATCGCGGCGATCGCATTCCTGCACCCACCGAAGGTGACGCGCGTCAAACGCAAGATCGACATCCTCGGCATGTCCGTCCTGGCCATCGCGACGACCGGCGTCGTGCTGATCGCGAGTTGGGGTGGCTCGCAGTACGCGTGGACGTCACCGACCATCATCGGCCTGCTGATCGGCACCGTCCTGGCGTGGATCGCCGTCATCGTGATCGAAAGCCGGGTCGCGGAACCGGTATTGCCACTGGCGCTGTTCCGGCAGCGGAACTTCAACCTGACCACCATCGGCGGTTTGTTCGGCGGAATCGGGATGTTCGGAGTGATCTCATATCTCCCGACCTACCTGCAGATGGCACTGGGCGTCAGCTCCACCCATGCCGGACTCCTGATGGTTCCGATGATGGCAACGATGACGGTCTGTTCCATTGTCTGCGGGCGATTCGTATCCCGCACCGGCCGGTACAAGGCCATGCCGATCGCCGGTTCACTGCTGATCGCGCTGAGCCTGTTCCTGATGTCGCAGGTGGCCTTGTCGACCCCGACCTGGATGATCTGCGTCTGCCTCGGCATCCTCGGCGGCGGACTGGGTATCAGCTTCCAGATCATCATCCTGATCGTGCAGAACACCTTCCCGTACAGCCTCGTCGGGACCGCAACGGCCGCCAACAATTACTTTCGCCAGATCGGCGCCTCCCTCGGAGCTGCCCTGGTCGGCAGTGTCTTCGCGTCCCGTCTGGCCGACCTGCTGGTCGGCCGGATCCCCGCCGATGCCACCGGGACCGGTGACGGTGCGAAATCACTGACGCCGGCGATCGTCCACGGCCTTCCGGACTCGGTGCGGGAGCCGATTGTCCACGCGTACAACGATGCCCTGATGCCGGTCTTCCTCTTCATCAGCCCACTGTGCGTGGTGGGCGCCATCCTGCTGTGCTTTGTGATCGAGAAGCCCTTGGCCACGACCGTCGCCCACGATGAACCGGTGACGTCGACCGCCGAACAGCCACCGGCCACCCAGACCGCCGCCGACCGATAGACCAGCGGCCCGACGACACCCGTTTCGACCTTCTCCGTTGATCTCGATGATCGAATACACCCCACTCGACCGGCACATCGGTGGTTAGATTCATCGAGGTCGGGTCCGTTTTGAGTGATGTGCATACCACGGGCGGTCCTGTTATCTTGCTGTTATCTTGCCTGGCCGCCCCTGAGGCGGTCGCGATCGGTGTGCTGTTCGGACTCCCTCGACAACGACGTACAAAAGGAACCTGATGCGAGCAAAGACTGCCTGGCGGAAGATTGTTGCCGGCTCCCTTGCCCTAGTTGCCGGAGTGGCGGTCTCCGTGGCCGCCAATCCCGGCACTGCCGCTGCTGCTTCACAGACCGTTCGGGTCTACTCCGCCTCGATGAACAAGACGATCCCGGTGAAGGTCATCTCGGCCGACGGCGGCGGCAGCCACGCCACGCTGTACCTGCTCGACGGCCTGCGGGCGCCGGACAACAACAACGGCTGGCTCATCGAGACCGATGTCGAACGTTTCTTCTCCGGAAAGAACGTCAACGTCGCGATCCCCTTCGGCGGCGGTGGCAGCTTCTACACCGACTGGCAGCAGGACGACCCGAACCTGGGTCGCCAGAAGTGGGAGACCTTCCTGACCCGGGAACTGCCGGCGTACATGGCGTCGAACTTCGGCAGCGACAATCGCCGCAACGCGATCGCCGGCCTGTCGATGAGCGGTACCTCGGCGCTCAACCTGGCCAGCAAGCACCCGAACTTCTACCAGGGGGTTGCCTCGTACAGCGGTTACCCGACCGTCAGTATCCCCGGCTTCGCCCAGGGGATCGCCGCCTCGGTGATCGAGATGGGCGGCAACCCCGTCAACATGTGGGGCACGTGGCCCGGTGCGGGATGGATCCAGAATGATCCCTCCCTGAACCCCGCCAGCCTGCGCGGCAAGCGCGTCTACGTCTCGTCGGGATCGGGGGCGCTGAGCACCGATCCGGTCTTCAATCCGACCAGCACCTCGTTCGACCCGGTCAAGTTCTCGCAGATGGTGCCACTGGAGACCGCTGCGTCGATCAGCAGCTCGCTCTACGTCACCAGCCTGCGGGCGGCGGGCGTCAATCCGCAGACCCACATCACCCCCGATGGTGTGCACTGGTGGACCTTCTGGGAGGACCGCCTCAAGGAATCCTGGTACGGCACGTTGGCTCCGGCACTCGGGGTCTGACACTTCCGCCAGATCAGTACCTCCAGCAATCGGCCGCGATTCGGAACCTTCCGAATCGCGGCCGATTTGTTTTGTCGCCAGGTCCCTGTCGACAGTTCAGGAGACGGTGATGACCACCTTGTCGGGGTAGAAGGCCAGGTGACCGGCGATCTCGGAGACCGCGTTATAGGGCTCTTCGTAAGACCAGGCGGCATCCTCGATCACGCCGTCCGGCGTGACCAGGTCGTAGTAGGACGCGTCGCCTTTGTAGGGGCAGTGCGACTTCGTGCGGCTACGCCGCAGCAGTGACTGGTCCACTGCCTCCAGTGGAACGTATGCGACCGGCGGATAGCCCGCTTCCTGGAGTATCAGCGCCCTGGCGGTGTCGGCGACGATCGTGTCACCTGCCCGGACCCGGACCTGTCCCGCGCTGGGCTCCACGGTGATCGGATGGGTGTCGTCGGGTATCAGTCGAGTTTTGGTCATGTGATCCACCTCTCATCTTTGTCCCTCAACGCCACCGTACGCGGATGCATTCCGGCCCAAACCCCAAGCGGACCAGATTTACAGGCGCCGGAGATATTGCGCCGTCTTGTCGTCGGCCGGATAGAAACTCTCGACACTCAGTTCGTCGACGGTCACGTCGAGCGGGGTTCCGAAGGTGGTCACCGTGCTGAAGAACAGGAGCTCCTTGCCGTCGATGCGCAGCCGCAGATACACCGCGACATCGCCGGACAACGCCGGATCCTCGTCGCTGTCATCGGTGAACGGATAGCTCTGCAACTCGGCGAGCAACTCGATCAGAACGGGGTCGCCGGTGACCTTGATCTGGCGATCCAAGCGGTCGAGCAGGTGGCTCCGCCACTGGCCGATGTTGACGATCCGGCTGCCGAGCCCCCGAGGGTCGAGGCTGTATCTGAGAACGTTGAACGGCGCCTCGAGGAGGTCGTCGGGCGCGTCCCGCGTGAAGAGCGCGACCGCCGCATTCGCATCGACCATGTTCCAGTGCCGGTCGATCGCGAGCGCCGGATAGGGTTCGGTTGCGGTCAGGACCTGACGTAAAGCGCCGCGTACCATCATCATTCGTTCGCCATCGAGCGACGACTCCCCGTAGGAAGGTGCAAAGCCGGCTGCCAGCAACAATTGGTTCCGCTCACGCAAGGGCACATCGAGATGCTCGGCGAGGCGCAACACCATCGTCCGGCTCGGTGCCGAACGTCCGGTTTCCAGGAAGCTCAGATGTCGCGCCGACACCTCGGCCACCGACGCGAGTTCCAACTGCGGCACCTTTCGGCTGATTCGCCACTGCCGCAACAATTCCCCGAACAGATAGCGCTGCTCACCCATGATTCTCACATCCCTCACGTGGCCGTCTGTGGAGCATTATCAACCCTGGGTCAGGCGTTGACACCTATGATCAGCCCGGACCACCGATGTCACAGGAGTGAAACCATGAGCGTGCTCGACCGTTTCCGGATCGACGACAAAGTCGTGATCGTCACCGGCGCCTCATCCGGATTGGGTGTCGCGTTCGCCAAGGCGTTCGCCGAAGCCGGCGCCCGAGTGGTGCTTGCGGCCCGTCGCGCCGACAAACTCCAGAACACCGCCGCCCTGGTCGAATCGGTGGGTGGCACCGCGTTGACCGTGAGCACCGACATCGCCGACCCCGACCAGGCCGGTGCGCTTGTCGACGCGGCGATGAACGAATTCAGGCAGGTCGACGTACTGATCAACAACGCCGGGGTCGGCACCGCCTTCCCCGCCACCCGGGAGACACCCGAGCAGTTCCGCTCGGTCATCGACATCAATCTGAACGGTTCGTACTGGGCTGCGCAGGCCTGTGGCCGGGTGATGACGCCGGGAAGCTCGATCATCAACATCTCGAGCGTCCTCGGCATCACCACCGCCGGACTCCCCCAGGCTGCATACTCGGCCAGCAAGGCCGCCATCTCGGGTTTGACCCGTGACCTCGCCCAGCAATGGGGTAGTCGAAAAGGCATCCGGGTCAACGCCATCGCACCCGGCTTCTTCGAATCGGAGATGACCGACTCGTACGCAGACGGCTATCTCGAATCCATGGCCCCGCGGATGATCCTGGGCCGCACCGGCGATCCCGAAGAACTCGCCGCCACCGCGATCTGGCTGGCCTCTCCGGCCGGCGGCTATGTCACCGGCCAGACCATCGTCGTCGATGGTGGTGTCAGCATCACTTAGCTCGCACCGGGCATCTTGTCGATGAATCCGTAGACACTGGTGATCTTGTTGTTACTGTCGACGGCGGCGACGTCGAACCCGACCACCAGCGGTTCGGCGCCCACCTCGGGAACCAGTTCCCAGGTGAAGCGGGCGATGTTGTGGTGGGTGTCGAGGACGTCGCCGCGGACGAACAGCAGTCCGGCGAATTGCTCCTGGGCTCCGGCGATCACCGCATCCATCGCATCGGAACCACTGACCGACGCGAGTGGATCCGTGTAGACACCATCATCGGCCCAGAGTGCGTCGAGCAGGTTTCGCCGCGCGGCGGCGTCGGTCTCGTTCCAGGCATCGAGGTAGCGGTCGATCAGCGTTGCCGCAGCGGTCTCGTGTGCGTTGTGGACGGTCTCGGTCATGGCTTTCTCCTTCACGTCAGGGTGTTGCTGGTTGGGTGAAATCCATGCTGCCGCCGGCGGGTGGCTCCCGGCGATGACGTGTGAGGTAAGTATTTTCGGCAGGTTTGTGAGTCCGCTGCAGCGGGCATGCTCCGGACATGACCTTCCCCCACGAGAACGAAGAGCCCGTCGGAGAGACCGAGCGGACAGCCGCAGAGAAGGCGGCATACGAGGCCGCGCAACACGAGGCCGACGACGAACGCGATCACGCCGTCGGCGGTACCGACGGAACCACCGACGGTCAGTGATCCACCGTCTTTACATCCGCTAACCATGCGCGGTCGGGGTTGGCGCGTTTAGGATTGTCGACAAAATCCCGATAGATCCCCGGGGCGGAAGGGTGAGGCTCACTTGTGGCTGTGCCAAGCAGGTCATTCGATGAACACGGACTTCCGGTCAGCCTTGTCGATGTCGCGGGCCGCCGTATCCGGGAATCGATCCTGTCCGGGGCGCTGAAGCCCGGCGACAAGATCGTCGAAGAACAACTGTGTGCCAGTCTCGGCATCAGCCGGGCGCCCTTGCGCGAGGCGCTGCGCCTGCTGGGACAACAGGGGCTGGTCGAACACCTGCCGCGGCGCGGATCCCGGGTCGCCGCGTGGTCACCGCAGGACATCCTGCAACTGTTCGAGTTGCGGCACGTCCTGGAGCGGCACGCCATCGAATCCGCACTACCGCTGGCCGACGTCAGGGAAGACCTGGACCCGGTCCGTGAAGCGTTGGAGGACATGCGCATGGCCGCCGAGCGCGATGATGACCTCGAGAAGGACGACGCACATCGCCGCTTCCACGCCTCCGTGGTCGGGCTGGCAGGCAATCGCCAACTCGACATCGCGATGGAGCCCATCCTGCTCAAGCTCCAGCTCCCGATGGCCATCAACCTGCGAAGCGAAGCCCGTGCGCATGATTCCGCCGACGGGATCCGGCGGCATCAGCACGTGCTCGAGGCGCTCGAAACGAATGATCCGCAGATAGCGGTCGCCGCGGCGAAGAACCACGGTCAACTCGACTATCTGGACCTGGAGAGCAACAGCTAACACGATCGAAACGCAGCCGTTCCACGGTTGGCACCATTCTGTCGACAATCGACATTATGACTTTCGATTTCACGGCAACCGGACCCTCCATCGGCCCCTCGGTGGCGGAGATCCTGCAATCACACGCCGGCGGCACCGGTTCACCCACCAAAACCGCTGCGAGAGTCGCCGACGCGATCGCGGCCCGCGGCGACGACGGCACCTGGTTGTCGACGGTGCCGCGCGACCAACTCCTCGCCGCCGCCGAAGAAATCGAACAGCGACCCGGCGCCCGCACGCTTCCGCTCTACGGCGTGCCCTTCGGCGTCAAGGACAGCATCGACGTCGCCGGTGTCCCCACGACGCTCGCCTGCCCTGACTACGCGTACATCGCCGACGCCACCGCACCCGCGGTGCAGCGACTCCTCGATGCCGGTGCCCTGTATGTCGGCAAGACCAATCTCGATCAGTTCGCCACCGGACTCAACGGCACCCGTACTCCACACACGGTGCCGCGCAGCGTCTACGGCCGCAACATGATCTCCGGAGGTTCGAGTTCGGGTTCGGCGCTCGCCGTGGCGCTCGGACAGGTCCCGTTTGCGGTGGCCACCGACACCGCCGGTTCGGGACGAGTGCCGGCCGCCCTCAACGGCGTGGTCGGGTTCAAGCCGTCGCGTGGACTGATCAGTACGGTCGGCCTGGTCCCGGCCTGTAAATCGTTGGACTGCATCACCGTCATGGCCGGATCGATCGACGACACCGATCGGGTCCTCGATGTGATGATCGGCCGCGACGACAACGACTCCTGGTCCCGCGATCGCGGCCCGCGATACGACGGCGCCACGATCCGGGTGGGTCTGCCCGGCCCCGAGGAACTCGAGTTCTTCGGCGACACCGACATGCGGGACGCCCATCTGGCATTCCGCGAACGAATCACCTCGAGCGAGCGTGTGGTTGCGCCGCCATTGGCGCCCTTCCTGGCCGCAGGCGCCCTACTCTATGCCGGGCCCTGGGTCGCCGAGCGACTGGTCGAGTTCGCTGACTTCCTCACCGCGCAACCGGACTCGATCCACCCGGTGGTCCGTGACATCCTGCGCAGCGGCGAAAAGTACACCGCCGTGGACGCATTCGCCGCGCAACAGCAGTTGCAGGAACTCAAGGCCCAGGTCGCCCGCCTGTGGGAACACATGGATGTGATGATCGTGCCGACGATCGGGACAACGTTCACCGTCGACGAAGTCCTGGCGCGGCCCATCGAATGCAACACCGCCCTCGGGCATTACACCCACTTCGGCAACCTGCTCGACCTCACCGGGGTGGCAGTACCGGTCGGAACCGTCGCCGATGGACGGCCGCTCAGCGTGATGATCCTGGGCCCGGCGTTGTCCGACGACACCGTGTTGGCCCTGGCCGCCCGCCTGCTCGACGAACCCCGTGACACCGGTGAACTGCCCGCGGATGCGCAGCGAACCCCCTCCGCAACAACCACATCCACCAGGGAGAATCCATGACCGCATCCACTGTCGAGACCGCCTCACCGGGACCGTTCACCCTGATACCCGAGAAGACCGCACTGATCGTGATCGACATGCAGCGCGACTTCATCCTGCCCGGCGGTTTCGGCGAGAGCCTCGGCAACAACGTGGACATGCTCCTGAAAGTGGTTCCACCGTTGGCCGAACTCCTCACCGCCGCGCGCGCCGCCGGCTTGATGGTGGTCCACACCCGGGAGGGGCATGAACCCGACCTATCCGACTGCCCGCCTGCGAAACTCAACCGTGGGGCGCCGTCCAAGCGAATCGGCGACCCCGGCAAGTACGGACGGATCCTCATCCGCGGCGAGTACGGCCACGACATCATCGACGAACTCGCCCCGATCAGCGGTGAGGTCGTCATCGACAAACCCGGCAAAGGTGCTTTCTACGCCACCGAACTCCAGCAGATCCTCACCGACGCGGGCATCACCCAACTACTGGTCACCGGGGTCACCACCGAGGTGTGCGTACACACCACGACCCGGGAGGCGAATGACCGAGGGTACGAGTGTCTGGTCGTATCCGACTGTGTTGGTTCATATTTCCCGGACTTCCAGCGCATCGGGCTGGAAATGATCTGCGCGCAAGGTGGAATCTTCGGCTGGGTTGCCGATTCCGCGGCGGTCATCCCCGCCATTGCCGATCTACCCGTCACGCCGGAACCCGCACCTGTCTCCCGAGGCTGAAGGAACCAGAAGTCATGACCACAGAAATCAACGAAAAGACCCCTGTCCCCGCCGCACCGGACGGACCGGTGACCATCCCCTGGTGGACCCGAGGTGACACCAACGCCTTCTTCGGCCTCGGATTCAACATCCTCGTCAATGTCCTGACCCTGACCGGGCTCCTGATCTACGTCGTCGGCTTCAACGAAGGTGACGTCTTCGGGACCGTGCTGCCCGCCCTCGGTGTGGCTCTGATCCTGGGCAACCTCTACTACACCTGGCTCGCACGGCGTCTGGGCCGCAAGGAGAATCGCACCGACGTCACCGCTTTGCCCTACGGTCCCAGTGTTCCTCACATGTTCATCGTCGTGTTCGTGGTGATGTTGCCGGTCTACCTGAACACCGACGATGCCGTCGCCGCCTGGCAAGCGGGCCTGGCATGGGCATTCATGATCGGTGTGATCGTGATGATCGGCGCGTTCGTGGGCCCGCACATCCGCAAGATCACGCCGCGCGCGGCGATGCTCGGCACCCTGGCGGGCATCTCGATCACCTTCATCTCGATGCGGCCGGCCGCCCAGATGTGGGAGGCCGCCTGGATCGGCCTGCCGGTGCTGGCGATCATCCTGATCGGATTCTTCACCAATGTTCGTCTGCCCGGCAATGTTCCGGTCGGTTTGGCGGCACTCCTCGTCGGTACGGCGATCGGCTGGGCCGGCGGGTTCATGGACGCCCCGGCCGTCGGTGATGCCGTCGAGAACATCGCACTGGGCATTCCCGATCAACGTTTCGACATGCTGTTCGACGGTCTGACCGACCTCGCACCACTGCTCGGCACCGCCATCCCTCTGGGCATCTACAACTTCACCGAAGCGATGAGCAACGTGGAGAGCGCCGCTGCGGCAGGTGACAACTACAACCTGCGCAGCGTTCTGCTCGCCGACGGTGCCGGAGCGTGCATCGGCGCCGGCTTCGGTTCACCGTTCCCACCGGCGGTCTACATCGGCCATCCGGGTTGGAAGGACGCCGGTGGACGGGCCAGTTACTCACTGGCGAGCGGCCTGGCGATCGGCCTGCTCTGCTTCCTCGGCTTGTTCGGGATTCTCGAAGCGCTGCTACCGGTTCCGGCGATCGTACCGATCCTGCTGTACATCGGCTTGTTGATCGGAGCGCAAGCCTTCCAGGCGGTTCCACGTATCCATGCGATCGCGGTGGTCGCGGCGATCCTGCCCAACCTCGCGCAGTGGGCTCACGGCCTGATCGACAACTCCCTGGCCGCCGCCGGCACCACCGCCGGGGAGGTCGGCATGGGCGCCATGAACGAGGCCGGGGTTGTCTACGAAGGCCTCAAGGTCCTCGGCGAAGGCGCAGTCCTGGTCGGCCTGGTGCTCGGCACCATGGTCACCTTCATCATCGACAAGAAGTTCCTGTACGCCGCCATCGCTTCCGCAGTCGGCGCCGTGCTGTCGTTCATCGGTCTCATCCACGCACCGGAGATCGCGTGGAATGCCGCCCCGGAAGTCGCGTTGGGTTACCTGTTCTTCGGAATCGTCTGCCTCGCATACTCGTTCCTTCCCGGAGCGAAGGAGGAGGTGGTCCACGACGAGTCCGACGTGATGGCCGCGTAGTGTTCACCTTTCGCCGTCCCGCAGCGCCCCGGCCTGATGGTCGGGGCGCTGGCTCGGGATGGCATCGAACCACCGAAAGACCCACCCGCCAACGCCAACGGCGCACTTCCGATATCGTGGGTTCACTCCGGGACGACCGGAAGACGGTGGGTCGGAACTGGAGAGCGGCCACCGTGAGCAAGGGTCCAGCATCCACGCCATCGTCGTAGATGATATTCAGCTGGTGGCCACGGCCGCTGCAATTGCGTACACCTGTCCGCTCCGTTAATGATTGGGTCTACCCACCTCTTCCGCCCACGGGCCCTCGTTGATAGTCGCGACCGATGGTTCAACTTCCTCGGAGTCACCAGACCGATTCAGCAAGCCATCTAGTGTGGCGCGGTTCGGCGGAGTCGACATAGCCGAGGCCGTCGGAATCCACGCCCGCTATCAGTGTCAGACCGTTCAGATAGACTAAGCGGGGACGCACGCTGGATTAGTGAAAGATGCTGCAGCTCAACATATATGTTCATTCGAACACTTGTGCGAATGCGATCGGGCGAGTAAAGTTGGGCCATGGACCTCGGGGAGATGTTCGCCAGAATTTCAGATCTGGCAGGGGATGCGGCTTTGGTCGCGGGTGATGACACCGAGTTGTCGTCGCGGGTTGTGGCGGTGATACGTCTCAATCATGTTGTGGAGCAGGTCCTTTTTCGTTTGGTCGGCGAGGTCGATCGGCGCCGGATCGCGCAGAAGAAAGGCGTGGGGTCCACAGCCAAGCTGTTACGGGACGCCGGTATGGCGCCGGCGGTTGCGCACCGGTACGTGCGAGTAGGCAGGGCACTCGGTGACATTCCGTCGGTATCAGCCTACGGCGTGGACGGGAGCCTGTCGGGTGAGCATGTGGACTCGATCATCAAGGGCCTCAATCATATTGAGCGTCGCAATCCAGACCTCCCCGATGTTGACCGGTCCGATTGCGTGCGCGGACTACTGACCGAAGCGTTGATGGGCACACCGGCGGCGGTGTCGGTGCGGGCACGGCATATGGCGTTGGTGTTATCGCCACCCGACAAAGAAGTGCCGGACGCGGAAAATCATGATCTGAACGAGTTGTCATTCGGGACCGGTGATGACGGCCGCACCCACGGCACCCTGGACTTGGACAGTCTGCTCGGCGAGAAGTTGGCGGTGGCACTCGATCCGCTGTGCACACCAGTACCTGAACCCGATGGCTCGCCGGATCCGCGGAGTGCAGGCCAGATCCGGGCTGATGCGCTGGAACGGTTGCTGGATTCGTATTTCGATCAGGAAGACCGACCCACCCGGGGTGGGGCGAAACCACATGTGACGGTGACCGTCTCACCCGAACATCTGCAACACTTACAGCTGCGCGGCATCCCGGGTGCCACACCGCCGGCCATGGCGCCGAAGTTCGAATGGACCGGACCGGCGTCGGCGCCCACCGCGCAGATGGTGGCGTGTGATTCGGTGATCACAAGAATCCTGCTCGACAACAACTCGGTGCCACTCGATGTCGGACGCGACCAACGCACCGTCACCCCCGCGATCCGCAAAGCGCTGATCGCCCGCGACCAGGGCTGCGCATTCCCGGGATGCGGCTGCCCGTCGGTGTACACCGATGCCCATCACATCGACTTCTGGCGCAACGGCGGCACCACCAGCCTGAGCAACATGGTCCTACTCTGCCGCCGACACCACCGCTACATCCACCACCGCGGGTGGAAGGTGTTCATCGGCCACGACGGGCATCCCTGGTTCCTCACACCCGGCAGCACCACCGAACTACGATCTCATGCCCGCCGCACCCTGACCACCGAACTCGCCGCCGCATAACGCGACGAGACACCCAACTGACGGACCGAGCAACACAGGTGAACCCTGTGTACTGCAAGACCTTTGAGAACTGAATAGTGAACCCCATGAGGCCGACCGGTCGGTCGGAGTGCTCGTCCCCTCCGACCGGTCCCCTCATGGCGCCGATGCACACTAGCGTTGAGCCGCAGGCCGCACCACGATTTCGTTGACGTCGACATCACTCGGCTGGTCAAGGACAAATCCGATCGCGCGGGCGATGGCCGAAGGCGCAATGGTGTTGGCCCGGTATATCGCCATCGCCTCTTGTGCGCCCTTGTCGGTGATTGTCGAGGCCAGCTCTGATTCGACCACGCCCGGTGTGATCGTGGAGACACGGAGCCACGGCTCACTCTCCTGCCGCAAACCTTCGGTGATCGCCCAGGCGGCGTACTTGGTCCCGCAGTAGACCGCCGCCGTGGGCGAGACCTGGTGAGCGCCAACCGAAGCGATGGTCACCACATGCCCGCTGCGCTGGTCGCCGAAAACCGGTAGCACGGCGTTGATCCCGTACAGCAGCCCGCGGACATTCACATCGATCATGCGTTCCCACTCGTCGACCTTTCCGGAGCTCAAGGGAGACAGTGGCATCACTCCCGCATTGTTGACCAGCACGTCCACCCGACCGTATTCGGCGCGGGCCGCTTCCACGAAAGCCTGGACATCACCCCTGTCCGTCACATCCAGGGTATGGGCCGTGGCCCGGCCACCGGACGCCTTGATCCGCTCGACGAGTGCTTGTAGGCGGTCGATCCGTCGGGCGCCCAGCACTACGGTGCAGCCCTGTTCGGCCAGGTGCAGCGCGGTTGCTTCGCCGATTCCGCTGGAAGCACCGGTGATGAGAACAATCTTGGCCATCAGTTATGTCCTTGTCTGGTAAGGGTTTTGATTCCGATAACCATGATGGTCGCGGAATCAGGTGCATACCAGGACTTATCGACCCGAGGAGTGACACACCCAGCCTTGGACAGCAGTCGGACTCAGATCAGCCGCGGCGGGATTCGGGTTCGGCCGCCTGCGAACGGGTCGCCGCCAGCGCCCCCAGAAGACGAAGAGCGTCACGGGCCGGCGTACCGGGTTCCGCGGAGTACACGATCAGCTGCTGCCCAGGCGCTTCCCGAACATCGAACACCTGGACGTCCAAGACGAACTCACCGGCGTCCGGGTGCACGAAGTGTTTGGACTCCGACATCTTTCCCCGGACCTCATGGCGCTTCCAGTACCGGCGGAACTCGGTGCTGGTAAGGAGTTTCTCCAGCAGATCCCGCAGTTCGCCGTCAGACCCGTCGCGGCCGATGACCGTTCGCAAGTTGGCCGCACAGGTCTCGGCCGAATGATGCCATCGGGCAAAGAACGTCGGCGCCGCCGGGTCCAGGAACACCATCAGCGCCACATTGTCGAAACTCTCGAACGACGAATACAGCTCACCGGCAAGGGCATTCGAGGCCAGAACATCGAGCCTGTCATTGATGATCATCGCCGGGGTGTCGGTCCAGGCATCGAGCATGATCTGTAATTTCGGCGACGGACGCGCGCGTCTGGGCACCGGGCTGGGATGGAAAGCGACGTCGGCAAGCCGGAAAAGGTGTTCTCTCCCACCGCTGTCGAGCCGGAGAGCCCGCGCCAGCGCATTCAGCACCGCAGCGGACGGATGTCGCTCACGCCCTTGCTCCAGGCGCGCGTAGTAGTCCACACTCACCCCGGCAAGGGTGGCGATCTCTTCACGACGGAGCCCGGCCACCCGCCGGTGACCGGTCGAGCCCGGCATCCCGACGTCTGCGGGCGTCACCGCTGCGCGTCGGGCCTGCAAGTACGCCCCGAGTTCTCCCTGTTTGTTCACCGCATTCACCTTAGGTGCGGCGACGATGGTGAGCCAGGGTGTCGCACTCCCTGGATGAGCTGTTCGGCCCACCGTTCGTTGATACCTCGCGCACGCGCGCATAGAGTTCGAACCGAACCGGGCACTCGAACGCCAGGTCCGGCAGTGATGGATGAGACGAGGATGTGGGATGAACGCCGAGGCAAGCAGCGCACCGGTAGTTGTCGGTATCGACGGTTCTGAGGGCTCTTTGGGCGCCGCCCGATGGGCAGCGGACTTTGCCGCCCGTAGCGGGTCTCCCCTGCAGTTGCTGCACGCCATCCCCCGGCTCGAATGGTATTTCGCAAACGCGATGGTGTTCAGCCCGGAGTCGCTGGCCGAAGAACTCGCCGCCGACGGCAACAAGAAACTCGACGACGCCGAGCACGCCGTGCGTGAACACCATCCGGACCTGACCATCGACCGCCGGATCGTCAACGACTCGGTGCCCACCGTCTTCGCCGAGAGCTCGGAGACCGCGCGCCTGATCGTCGTCGGGGCGCACTGGCACAGCGCCGCGAGCGACCTCGTGCTCGGTGGCCAGGTCATCCGGATCGTCAATCACGCGAAGTGTCCGGTTGTGGTCTGGCGCGAGATCAAGGCGACCCGAACCGGTGAGCCGTTGCCGGTCGTGGTCGGTGTCGACGAGTCCGAGAATTCCATCCGGGCCATGCGTGCAGCGTTCTACGTCGCGGACACCCTGGGCGCGCCGGTGACCGTGGCCCACATGTGGGAAACCGGTCCCGCGCTCGGACTCGGGTACGGCGAGGGTCCCGTCGACTGGAACCTGATGAACCTGCTGAAGTCGAATCAGGAAGAGAAGATGGACGAACTCCTCACGCCTCTGCGCAAGGAGTTCCCCGGCGCGCACATCCACAAGGTCTACACCGACCAGGGGCCGGCCAAGGGCCTCAAGAAGCTCTCACAAGAGGCACAGTTGGTGGTTGTCGGTAGCCGGGGTCACGGCAAGATGACCGGTGCCGTCCTCGGTTCGGTGAGCCAGAGCCTCATCCACCACTCCGAGTGCCCAGTCCTGGTCGTTCGCTGATCGACTTCGCCTGCTGAGACCCGACGGCTCGATCAGCGCGGTGACGAGCCCTGGACCAGCGGCAGGTCCGGATCTGCCGCCCATGCGGTCATCGATCCGTCATAAATCGCGACGTCGGAGCGACCGGCCTGCGCCAACGCATGCGCGACCCCGGTGGCCGCGATCCCGCCACCGCAGTAGGTGATCACCTTCTTGTCGGTGTCGAGCACACCCGCCTCGTCGAGGAGGGCGTTCAATTCCGCCACCGGTTTGAAGCCACCATTCTCGAGGTCCAGCACCTTGTAGACGGGCAGGTTGATGCTGCCCGGGATGTGGCCGTTACGGGCGTAGGTCGTGGTCTCACCGCGGTAGGTGGCCTCGTCGAGGACGTTGACGATGATGGTCGACTCGTCGTCGATCGCGGCGAACACATCTTCGGTCGAACGAAGCAGTTCCGGGCGCCGATTGGGGACAAAGGTGCGCGGGGTCGGGATCGACAGGGCGTCGGAGGTGTCGTATCCGGCCGCCTTCCATGCCGCCAGGCCTCCGTCGAGCACGGTCACGTCGTCGAACCCCTCGAGTCTCAGGTGCCACCACAACCGGGTGGCCCAGAATCCCTGCGACTGGTCGTAGACGACCACCGTCGCGCCGGTACCGATGCCGAGCGCTCCGGCGGCCTGCGCGAACTGTTCCGAGCTCGGCACGGTCCATGCCTGGTTGCTGTCGGTGTCGGCAAAAGTGGTCAGCAGATCTGCGAAGAGCGCGCCGGGGATGTGCTCGGCGTTATAAGTCTGCTGACCCGACTCCGGCAGGTAAGGACCGTCTTTCGGGATCGGCAAATGCGTTGTGGAATCGACCACGACGAGATCTGGTTCACCGAGATGGGCGCGCAGCCAGGCAACGTCGACGGTGGCTGGAACTGACTTGATACTCATGAGGCCTCTCATCGATTGGTACGGATTCGAACCCGATCCCCTGACCGCCAGGCTAATACTCACCGCCGCGTGGACGCCCGATCGGCGCCCTCATCGATCGCAATCGGGGGTCGTCGCGCGCGGCGGGTAGTGTCGTCGCTGCCGACCGTGGGGCCGCAATACCCTGCACGTTTTCCCTGCAGAAAGAACATGATGATCAACCACACACCGTCCTGGTACGACGACGAGGTCCAGGCCGTCTCCGATCTCGCTCGCGGATTCTTCGAGCGCGAGGTCATGGCCCATGCGGCGCGTTGGGACGACCAGCGCCGCGTCGACCGGGATGTGTGGCGCAAGGCCGGCGAACTCGGCCTGCTGCTGTGCTCGATCCCGGAGGAGTACGGCGGTGGTGGTGGCACATTCGCTCACGACTTCGCGGTACTCGAGGCCCAGGGATATGCCGGCGACTTCGCGATGGGGTTGAGCATCCACAGTGGGATCGTCGCCCACTACATCAACGAATACGGCAGCGAGGACCAGAAACGTCAATGGCTGCCCGAGATGGCGCGCGGAGAGCTACTCGGCGCCCTCGGCATGACCGAGCCGGGTACCGGTTCCGACCTCAAGGCGATCACCACCACCGCCATCCGTGATGGCGACAGCTACGTGATCAACGGCTCGAAGACGTTCATCACCAACGGTTCCACCGCCGACGTGATCGTCCTGGCGGTCAAGACGGATCCCAAGGCCGGCGCCAAGGGCGTGTCGTTGGTTCTCGTCGACACGCGCGACTGCGACGGATTCGTCGTCGGACGCGTCCTGGACAAGGTGGGCCAGCACGGTGCCGACACCTCCGAGTTGTCGTTCACCGATGTGCGGGTGCCGGTGGCAAACCTCTTGGGCGACAAGGAAGGTCAGGGCTTCGCACAGCTGATGACCCAGCTCGGACAGGAACGGCTCATCATCGCCGCACAGTCGGCGGGCGCGATGAAGCGTGCCCTCGAAGAGACCGTTCGCTACACCAAGGAGCGACAGGCCTTCGGTCACAGCATCTTCGAGTTCCAGAACACTGCCTTCGAGCTGGCCGAATGCCAGACGATCGCCCTGACCAGCCAGGTCTTCTTCGACCATTGCGTCGAACAGCACCTGCGCGGAGAACTCGATCCGACCACCGCCGCGATGGCCAAGTACTGGCTCACTGATCGGCACTGCGAGGTTGTCGACCGCTGTGTGCAACTCCACGGTGGCTACGGCTACATGCGCGAGTACCTGATCGGCCGGATGTACGAGGACGCACGCGTGCAACGGATCTACGGCGGTACCAACGAGATCATGAAGACGATCATCGCCCGGTCGCTCTGACCCAGGAGCGACCACCGCGCTGCGGTGTGCGGCGCTAGTGGTCGTCGGTGGTCTGCCGGGCCGCGACGACCTCCCGGATCGCTTCGATCTCGTCGTCACCGGGATCGAACGACTGGGTCTCGAGCACCGCACCGAGCCGTCGGAAATACTCGTGCTCGGTGATGCCGAACTCCACGAGGATGTCCTCGGCTGATCCGCCGCCGAACAGGTACCACCGCCGCGCGAAGCCCAGGATGTCCGCGGGCTGGTCATCGAGGTTGTCGTGTGCATTGGCCATGTGTCCAATTATCGCTCGGCCACAGCCCATTTCGCATATCGGCGAGGTCATTCGGCCGAACTACAGCGGCTGACGTTAACACCGGGTGAACCACACCGCGCGCCGCACTGTGTGAGAGGTGTGCGCCGGAGTGCACAGTCGTCGCCGAACGCACCTGAAGTGGTCTGCGAAGATGGCACGAGATACCGGGGCCACCCAGGTATCGCCATCTACGAGCAGCGGGAGTCGACGGGTTGTCCCAGTCATCATCGAGCGTTCTCGATCAGCTGGATCGGCGTCAGGTCACGATTTACCTCGGTGCCATCGCGGCCGGCGCGGTGGCAGCCTGGGCGGCACCGGGATCCGATTCAGCGCTGGGCGCCGTGATCAACCCGGCCCTGGGGGCCCTGCTCTATGTGACGTTCCTTCAGGTCCCGGCCGCCGACCTCGGGCGGGCTCTGGGCGATCACCGGTTCGTCGCGGCGCTGCTGCTGGTGAATTTTGTGGTGGCTCCCGTCGTGGTCGGTGCCCTGTTCAGCTTCTTGCCCTCGGAACAGGCTGTCCGCGTGGGTGTTCTGCTGGTTCTGCTGTGTCCGTGTGTCGACTACGTCATCGTGTTCGCGGGCCTGGCCGGTGGCAGCCGCCGGCGGTTGATCGCCGCCACGCCCCTTCTACTGTTGCTTCAGATGATGCTGCTCCCGCTGTACCTATGGCTTTTCATGGGTCCGGATCTCACCGACGTGGTGGAGTTCCGGCCGTTTGTCGAAGCGTTCGTCTTCCTGATCGTCATCCCGTTGGCATTGGCGTGGGTCACGCAGTGGTCGGCGCGACGCACACCGATCATTCGGCAGGTCGAGTCCGCGGCCACCGCCACCATGGTCCCGCTGATGGCGGTGGTGTTGTTCGCGGTGGTCGGCTCCCAGCTCCCCAAACTCGACGGCAACCACCGCGATGTTGTTGCGGTGGTTCCGGTTTACGTGGTCTTCCTGATCGTCATGGCCGGCGCCGGGGCGCTGGTGGCCGCGCTGTTCTCACTCGACATGGCCAGTCGGCGTTCGGTGGTGTTCAGCGGGGCCACCCGCAACTCCCTCGTGGTGATGCCCCTGGCACTCGCGTTGCCCGCCGGATTCGAGGTGGCCGCCGTTGTTGTTGTCACCCAGACCCTCGTCGAAGTGGTCGGGATGGTCATCTTCGTTCGGTTGATCCCGAAACTGGTACCGGCCCACAACTCCTGAGTACTGACGCACACAAGCCGCAGGCGACAATGCGTGCCGCGCACGGTCAACGACGCGTACTGGCCGCTATTCGGCCGCGCGTGGCAACTGAGGGCTGCCACTGTTGTGTTTGGCTTTGATGTCGGCGTCGGCGTCATGTTGATCGATGCTCGCAGCGACGTCGTCGGCGGTGGCGGCGCTCCGGTGGGCCGCTGCTGCTGCGCGGTGGATCTGCGCGTCGCCCAGACCTTGCGCGATTGCCCGTTCATGCAATTCGGCAGCCCGTCGGTGGGCGTCGGCGGCGTCATGATGCCGGTCCGCGGCGGCCTGGTGCGCGCGGGCGGCCCGGTCGTGGGCGTCGTCGGCACGTCGCTCGGCGTGCTGCACGGTGCTGGGTGTCGACGGTGCGCCGGCGGCGAGTTCGGCGCGCCGTTTTCCTAGTTCACGGGCGCGTGCGACGGCGGTGTCGGCGCGCTCGGCGGGGGTCGGAATCGGGTGATCGGGATCTGCCACTGCTTCCCCTATCGTGCACGGCGCCACCGGTCGTGCTGGATGAGTGCTCAGCGATATCGTGCGCCGCTGTGTATCGGCTGCGACCAGCGTACTGCTCGTGGGCGGTGGCTGTGCGACGTTCCTGACCCGGCCGACCACGCTGCCCGAAACGCCGAATGTGTCGACCCGGGCTCAAGGGCCGTACACTCGGTGGGACAGTTGAATCGGCACGCTGTGACCCCACCTCGGCTGCGCGTCAGCCCGTGGCTTCGACGACTCGGCTGTGAGGCTGATGTACATGACCATTTCTTCGTTAGACACCACCCTGCTGTGGCGGGACGAGGTCCCGGTGGTGTCGGTGAGCGGAACCCTCGACGCATCGACGTATCTGGACCTTCGCAACGCCATCGTCAAGTGCGCAACCGATGACCCGCCCGCGGTGATCGTCGACATCGATCAACTGGCCGCTCCGGCGCCGTCAGCATGGGCAGTGCTGACCAGCGCCGCGTGGCACCTCCGGCAATGGCCGAACATTCCGCTCGCCGTGGTGTGCAGCTCATCGGTCACCCGGAAAATTCTGCGTACCAACGGCATAGCCAGGTATCTTCCGATTGCTGCCACCACCGCCGAGGCACTCGACGCCGTCAGCGGGACGCTGTCCTATGCCGGCCGTTTGCGTGCGCGCGTGCGGCGCCCACGCGAGACGTCACCCAAACACATGCGGCAATGGGTGGCAGAGACCCTCAGAAACTGGGGCCGCCCGGAATGCGTGTCGGCAGCGAGCATCGTTGCGACCGTCTTGGTCGAGAACACCGCCGCCCATACTGACGGCGATCTCGATTTGCGCCTGGAAATGCGGGGTGAGGTACTCACGGTCGCCGCGTTCGACGGCGATCCGGCGCCGGCCGTACTGCGAGAAGCCTCTGACGGTTCGGGTCTGCAACTATCGGGGTTGGCCTTGCTGGCCGCACTGTCGAAATCGTGGGGCACCACCCCCACCGGTGACGGCAAAACCGTATGGGCCGTATTGGGACCGGACGAGTGGCTGTCCCTGGACCGCGCGTGATCTTGCGATCAACGGGCTATCTGGCTTTGGCCGTTGTCGGATTCGTCGTACACCAGGAGCATGGCGCCCCGAATGTCGCTGTCGCGAACACGAAAAGGACTGCAGCGCACACGAATCGACACGGTTCGGCCGCGCCGGTTGACGGCCTCCAGATGTACTGATTGTGAGTAGGTTTCGTCGACGAGGGCGTTGCCGATCAATGGACGCAATGGGTCGGTGGGCAGGCCGATGTCCAGGTCGAGGAGGTGCTGACCGCGCACCTCGGCAAATGCGATTCCCCATTGTTGGGAACTGGCCCGATTCCACACCGCGACCCGCATGTCGCGGTCGACCACGATGATGCCCATGTCGGCGGAGTCGAGGATCGAGTCGAAGAATTCGCGGGTCTCGATCAGTTCGACGGTCTTGTCGCCCAAAGCGCCGTTGATTTCCTGGAGTTCGTCGTTGGTGGACTGCAATTCTTCATTCATCGTCTCCAACTCTTCGTTGGTCGATTGCAGTTCCTCGTTGGTGGTTTCCAGTTCTTCGACGGTCGACTGGAGTTCTTCGTTCGTGGTCTCCAACTCTTCGTTGGTCGATTGCAGTTCCTCGTAGGCGTTTTCGAGCTGGAGGTTGGTGTTCTCGACTTTGTCCAGCAGTGCACGGGTGGCGCTGACATCGAAGAAGGCGATGGACACGCCGACCAGTCCGTTGTCCACATCGACCAGAGGATTGATGTGGATCTCGAGCCAGATCGGCTGGCTACCGTGCTGGAGCCATTCGACGTCGCGGATTCTCGAGGACCGGCGCTCGACCTTCGCCTGCTCGATGTAACCGCGCAATTCCACCGGCCGGTACGACAACTCCAGATCACGCAACAACCGTCCGACGTCGCGGGTGGAGACCCCGAACATCGACTCGGCCTGCTGATTGACCAACGCGACCGTTTCATCGCCGGTGACGACCACCTGGGCGACTGGGGTGTACCGGAAAGCCAGTTCACGCAAACCTGACATCCCCGGGGTCTCGAAACCGGAGATGGCAATGGCGTCGGCCGCTGAGCGTGGCAGGTCACCGCGGTGATCAGGTACTTTGCGGAACAACCGGTTCTTGAGATCAAACGGGGTGAACCGGTCGGTATGACTGAGGAGCATCTCGGCATGGCCGAGGAACAGGATGCCGTGCGGCGCCAATGCGAAATGCAGACGCCCGAGAACGCGACGTTGGGTTTCGGCATTGAGATACATCAGGATGTTGCGGCACACCAGCAGATCAATCCGCGAGATCGGCGCGTCTTGCACCAGATCGTTGCGCCCGAAGATGACCGCTCGACGCAATTCCTTGCTGAACACGAACCGCGAACCGTCCTGATCAAAGAACCGCGCGAGATACTCGGCAGGAATGCCTTCGACCGCTTTGGCGTCATAGGACGCCTGCCGCGCCTGGGTCAAGGCATCTTCGTCGACGTCGGTCGCATAAATTTTGACGCGCTGGCGAAAACTCTCGGGCCCGACCGCATCGGCGAGCAACATCGCCAACGAATAGGCCTCCTGACCCGAGGCGCAACCGGCGCTCCATACTCGGATGGAATCTTCGGGACCGCGTTGGGCCAGCAATTGCGGTATCACCACCGTGCGCAAGACATCCCAGGCGTCGGGGTCACGAAAAAACGCGGTCACGTTGATCAAGATCGTGTTGAACAACGCCACGAACTCATCGGCGCCGGCCTGCAGATGGTCCAAATAGTCCGAGTATTCGTTGATGCCGACCTGTTCCATCCGATGACGCACCCGCCGCATCAACGACGTGCGTTTGTAGCCGGTGAAGTCGAAACCGCGTGCGTCACGCAGGTACCGCAACAACGCCTCGAAGTTGTCGTCCCTATCGTCGGTCAACGCAGTTTCCTCCTACTCCGGCACTGAACCCATTGACATCCGAGACGGGGTGTTCCGCGACGTTGACTGTATCGTCCCGGCCGAGGGACGTGAGCAGGCTCGAGGTGACCGCGATTTGCGACCCCTCGATCGACGGTTGCCGAACTGCGTGCCAGAGAGGTCAGTCTTCCGGTGGCGGCGGCACTTCAACGAGCCGAGCGGCCAGTTCGTCCGCCGCGGTGCGCGCCTGGTGCGCAGTGTGCTGGTATCGCTCGCGCAGCGGCTTCGATGTGGCTGATGCGGCCAGGGCTTCGGCGAGACTGATGCGTTCGTGCAGGGTGCGCAGCGCCATCGACAAAGCGGTGTCGAGCTCGCCGTCTTGCGCATCGAGTAGGGCTTGCCCGGTCCAGGCATGCCCGATGCGGCATCGATAATTGTGAGTGTGGCTCATCTCGATCAGCGAGCCCCCGCAGTCCGGGCAGACATACCCCGAATGTGAGCCGAGTTCGGTGGTCGAGGGACGGTGGTCGTAGCGACTTCCCATAGCGATCCGGTTCTCCAGTTCGAGGCGTGTGTCGTCATAGAGGGCATCCGGATCAACCTGCCGGGGACGGCTTCGTTCTGCGGCCAAGACGTCGCCGACAGCAGCCGCGGGAACCACATGGTCGAGGCGAAGGGCAGCAATGGCATGCGACGGCAGGGTCGGGTAGACGGCGTCGTCGGGGTGTTGCGCGGCCGTGACACCCCCACGGGCGGCGATCGCGAGGAGGCCGTCGACGCCATCATCACCCACCCCCGACAAGAGCACGCCGGTTGCCCGGGTTCCGGCGTGCAATGCCACCGACCGGAACAGGGCGTTGATCGAAGGCCTGTGCCTGTTCTCTGTGGGCCCATCGGTGAGGAGCACGCGTCCCTCGTCGAGGAGTAGATGGTGGTCGGGGCGGGCGGTGAAAATGGTGCCCGGCATGAGGGCCTGTCCGTGCTCGGCGGATATCGCCGGTAACGGACCCGAGCGGTTCAAGATCCGGGCGAGTTCACTGCGCCCGCCCGGTGGCATGTGCAAACTGACCAGAATTGCGTGCGGGAGGTCGGCGGGGAGATGCGCGACGACATTGATCAACGCTTCGACGCCGCCGGCGGATGCACCGATGGCCACGACAGGGGAACGCTCGGCAACTGACACACTGGTACTTACCCCAACCGTGCGGTGTTCAATCGAGGCACCGGCACCGGGGTGTGAAAAAGTGGACAAGGTCAACTGTTCGGGGCTGACGATAGGGGTGCCGTGAGCGAGATCAAGAACGAAGCAGGCATAAACGGGCACATCGCGCAGCTGGCCCGCGCCGTCCATGGCCCACCCATCGTCGGAGCGCCGGACCCTGCACAGGTACTCGAAGAGATGACCTCGGGCGTCGTGGACCTGGTCCCCGCGGTCGACTACGCCAGTGTCACCCTGGTACGCAAACGCAACAAGAAAATCCATCTACAGTCCACCGCGGCCACCGACCCTGCCGCCGAGCACTTCGACGCGCTGCAACACACACTGGGCGACGGCCCGTGTTTCGAAGCGATCTGGACCGCCAACACCATCCGCATAGACGACATGACCTCCGAAAGCCGTTGGCGCACACTGACAGCGGCGGTGACAGCTGAGACGCCGATCAGGTCGTCGCTGGCGATTCAGCTCTACATCGACGGCCTGGAACTCGGCGCGCTAAACCTCTACGCCAACACACCAGACGCTTTCGATGCCACAAACGAAAACCTCGCGATCAACCTCGCCACCCACGCCGCGATCGCCCTGTCCGGGTCCCGCCGTAGCGAGCAATTCCGCAGTGCACTGGCCTCTCGCGACATCATCGGACAGGCCAAAGGCCGCATCATGGAACGCTATGACGTCGACGCGGTCCAGGCGTTCACCATGCTGCGCAAGCTGTCTCAAGACACCAACATCGCATTGGCCGAGGTCGCGCAACGACTCATCGACGCCGATCCCCCCGCCCACCGGACCACTGATGCCCCCACCACACCATCGCCGGCGCCCCCCTCGGACAGCCACGAACCCGTGATGGCGCTGACCCCGCAGGAACAGATCATTGTCGATGAAGATGATGATCTGGCCGAGGCGGTGTCCGGACTTTCCCAGCTCAGTACCGGCGCGTTGACGTTGACCCAAGCCCTGACCGCGGTCGCCGAGTACGGCGTCAAGGCCATCCCAGGTGCCGATGGCGTCGGGGTGAGTTTGCTGCAGCAAGACCGACCCGACACCGTGGTGGCCAGCGCCGACTTCGTGCGTGCGGTCGACAGCATTCAATACAGCCTCGGGGAGGGGCCCTGCATCACCGCGGCCACCTCCGGCGCCACGGTCCGGTCCGGGGCGCTGCACAAAGAATCACGCTGGCCCGCGTTCGCCACGCGGGTGGGCGACCTCGGTGTGCACAGTGTGCTGGCGCTGCCCCTGGTCACCCCGGCCGGAGTCATCGGCGCACTGAACGTGTACGCCTATCTCGAAGATGCATTCGACGAGCGTTCGGCGCAGCTCGGTGAGCTGTTCGCGGTGCCGGCGGCGGTGGCGGCGGCGAACGCCAGGGCTCTTGACACCGCAGTACTGCTGACCCAGCGCCTCGAAACGGCACTGACCAACCGCGCGACCATTGATCATGCAATCGGGATCCTGATCGCCCGCAGCGGCTACACCTCCGCCGAAGCGTTCCACGCCCTGCGCACCATCAGCCAGCACGAGAACCGCAAACTCAACGACGTCGCCCACACCCTCGTCGAGGAGGCAGCCGGCCGAGCCCGGGCACGCCGCGGCCAACAGCCGGAGTAGTAGACGCCGATATGGCGTGATCACAACGTCGCCGACCATGCCCACGTCGCGATCTGGAAAGTGCACCGCCACATGGTCAAAAGTGTGCCGACACTCCCGAGGCCGCGGACCCACAGGGCACCCCGCGGGTGCCATCCCGCCCGAAAACAGGGCGATCGCGACCATGGCGAGGTGTGTGCCGTCGCCGATCCAAGGACGGTGGCTACGGATGGCGACCGTCGCCGGCAAATGCACGTTTGAAGTGTTTGTCGGCGGGGGACTCACCCCTGCAGCACCGTAACCCGATGGAGTCCGCGGCTGGACTCTCCGGTGTGCGGTGTTGTGTGCGAGGGGGATGTCTCGTTTTTGATGACACCACATCTCTCCCACCAGCCTCGGCGCCTCCAGATATGCGGGCGCTACCCCGGACCCGCCGCGATCGGCGCTCTCCCGGGAGTGCCTGTTCCGGTCGGATCATCCGACGACCAGATCGTTGGCACAACAACAGTATTGATGTTTTTCAACGTTCAGAAGGCAACGTTGCGCGAGATGGGTCCCCCGGTATGCGATACCCGGGGGCCGTCCGCTGTCGGTGGTTCAGTCTCTGAAAGGCAAAATCATGACCGTTACTCGACGAACGTCCCGTACCGCAGTTGAGCTCGCCGCGCTCGTCGTGGCTGCAGTGTTCGTGGTGGTCGGGATCCTCGGTTTCATCCCGGGAATCACAACCGATTACGACACTCTCGACTTCGCGGGACATCACTCCACGGCCAAACTCCTGGGGATCTTCCACGTATCGATCCTGCACAACTTGGTACACCTGGTCTTCGGTGTCGTGGGGCTCATCTTGGCTCGAACCGCGTCGGGCGCCCGCCTGTACCTGCTGGTCGGCGGGGCGATCTACCTCGTGCTGTGGATATACGGATTGGTCATCGACAAGGACTCCGGCGCCAATTTCATCCCGGTGAACTCGGCCGATGATTGGCTGCACTTCGGCCTGGGAGTGGGCATGATCGCTCTGGGCCTGATCCTGGGACGCCGAACCGCGACCATCGACCGGACAGTGTGAATTGACAACGCACTACCCACCGGTTCGATGGGTATGACCAGCTGGTCCGGCCGCACAGACGCCGAACGGGTTGCCGCAGAACATGGTTGGGATGTCCCAGGTCGGCGCACTTCTATGTCCGGCGTGTGCGTCCATCCCTGCGTCCACTCTCCAGCCGAGTTCATGTGGCACTCATCTGCCGAGGCGATCATCGTCGACATGGCAACCTAGCCTCTTATCCGCGGACATCGCCGGATACATGGTGGGACAAGTACTTTCATCTCTTTCGAACTGGTCCCGCTCGTGCACCGACTGCGTCACGCGATGTGGTGCAGCCCGGCGATGTCTTGGCTCGGATGGCACCGGTGAGGACCTCAACCTGGCCACCACCGGGACTATCCATGGTCATGGAGACAGGCAGTGCATGTTTGAAGTGCGTATAGGTGGGGGAATCCCTTTGAAGCACCGTCCCCGATGGGGCGCCCTGGACTCCTTGTGGCGCGGTGCTGTGTGCGAGCGGAGATGTGCCGTCTGTGACGACGCCACGTCTCTGTTGCGTCCCATCGGTGCCTCCAGATGTGCGGGTATCCCAGACAGATCGATCACCTCCAAATAGATCAATTCGAATGGAGCCATCATGTTCAAGCACACCGATTACATGCAATTCGATGTAAAGCCGGAAAAGCCCGACCCGGTATATGCCCGTAAACTCCAGGAACTTGTCGGTGGCGCAGCCGGCGAGATGACGGTGACCATGCAGTACCTGTTCCAGGGATGGAATTGCCGGATCGAGGGCAAGTACAAAGACATGATCATGGACATCGCCACCGAGGAGATGGGTCATGTCGAAATGTTGACGGTCATGATTGCGCGTCTGCTCGAAGGCGCCCCGGCCACCGACACGGCCAAAGCAGCGGCAGGCGATCCGGTGGTTGCCGCAGTGCTCGGCGGGATGGATCCTCAGCAGGCGATCATCGCCGGCGGTGCAGCGCTTCCCGCAGACAGCAATGGGGTCCCGTGGAATGGCCGCTACGTGCAGGCCAGCGGTAACCTGTTGGCCGACTTCCGCTCCAACGTGGCCGCTGAAGCCCAGAGTCGCGTTCAGACCGCCCGCCTGTACAACATGACCGATGACCCGGGCGTCAAGGCAATGCTGAAGTTCAACCTCGCCCGCGATACCCATCATCAGAATCTGTGGCTCGCGGCGATCGAGGAACTGCAGGCCGACGGCCTGGAAAACGTCATCGTCGCAGACTCGTTGCTCGATGAAGAGTATTCGGAACACGCCACTGATCTGTGGCATCTGTCCGATGGTGAGTTCGCCGCCACCGGCGGCTGGGCCAATCGTCTGGCTCCGGACGGAATACATCAGATGGGCTTCAACGCCGACCCTGTCCCATTGGGAGACAAGGCATCAGCGCCGGCGCCCGACCCCAAGCTGTTCGCGACCTATGACGGCTCCAAAGGCGCCCCGGCCAGCCCGGCGCTCGGTACCGAAAAGGGCGTGATGGGCAAGATCAAAGACGCCATCGACTGAGTGCAGATTTCGGTGGCGGCGGTTGACACCGCCGCCACCGGCCCACCTCCTGAACCGAGACCCAACGACCTCACCAAGTGCGCGATGATCGCGATGGTTGACGTGGCCACTCCAGTCGCCGAGGTAATCACGTGGACGACCACTGCTGGTTCGCCGTCCTCACAGACCCAGCATCAATCGAGCCAAATGCCGCGTGTGCCCGGGAGGCATTCATGTATGAATATGATCTGATCGTTGTGCGCTTGCATACTCTCACTCACCCGGTCGACGTCGAGATCACTCGCGAGCAGATATTCGATGAACTCGTCGCCCGTGGATATTGTGTGCACCGCAGCGATATCGACAAGGTCTTGACGGAGCTGGCGATGGAAGGTCTCGTGCGCCCGAACCACTGCACTGATCGGGGTGGTTACGCGGTGACGCCCGCGGGCAGGATGGCATGGACTCGAGAACGTCGCGCCCTGCGCGCTGCGGTTCAGATTGTGGGCACGGTCTGATCCGTTGCGATGGGAGCAGACGGGATAGCGCAGGCAGCGCCCATCGACGTACTCGATGGGTTTCCCTACGTCAGATAGCGCAGCAATTGGTCCCACGAGTTGATGACGGCGCTGACTCCTGCCTCTCGCAGCTCACCGATCCGTTCTTCCCGCTCGGACTCAGGAACGAACATGATGTTGCCGACGGTGGCGAATCCCGCACCCACGGCTGACAGTGCGCCGGGGATCGAATCTTCGATCGCGAGCCCTTGTGGCCCTTCGATTCCGAGAACTGCGGCTGCATGTCTGTAGATCGCCGGATCGGGTTTGCTCACCGGCCGTGGGAGCGAGTCTTCGGCGCTGAAGCGAACTCCAGAGGGGAACAGCTGATCGAGTTCAGCGGCTTCAAAGCACGCATCCAGGCGTACCGAGGCACTTGAGCTCACCGCAGCCAATCCATAGTGCACACCGAGCTGCCGCAGCGGTTCGCGGACATCAGCATCCGGGCGCAGCGTCTTTGCGAGGTGCTCGGTGACCTTGGTGCGCTCGATACGGACCCAGTTCTCGAGATCGTCGGTTGCCGGTGCGTCCACTCCGCCGGCTTTCAACAGCTCCCGTGCCGTACTCCGAAAGTTCTTGCCCGTCGTGGCAAGACGGAGCTCGGTGGAGGTATACCGCCTGACCACACCATACGAAGCCAACATATCGTTGGTGACCTCGGTCGATGCGTCGAATGCCGGCTCCTCCGACGGGAAAAGATTCCCGTCGGCGTCACACAGCAGTGTTTCGATCGCCGCGACGTCGAAATCGGCGAAAATAATCAATTCCTCTGCCACTGCACTCATGCTGACGCGCCTGTCTCGTATCGGTATGCCGAGCGTCGGAGCACGCTGCGGAGTCCGTGGTGGTCAATCGCTTCGATGGTGGCCTCGAGGTCTTCGACCAACGCCACATCGTTTCCGAGCGATCCGAAGACGTCCTTCATCCCCAGGAGCAACCTCGGATCGCTTCCGGCCGGTGCCAGCGAGCGCAACTCGTCAGCGCGCGCGTCTTCGATCTCCAAGGTTCTCCCCTGTAGATCTGTGCCCCGCAGACTCCGCATCCAGGCGGCGACGGCAACAATGAGGAGCCCGCTTGGACAATTCCTTGCGCGGGCCTCCTGCAGCGACGGAAGGAGATACGAGGGAAACTTCGTGGAACCGCGCGCTCGCAATCGCGAAAGGCGGTCGCCGATCTTCGGATTCGCGAGTCGTGTCATCAAAGTGCCGCAGTACTCGTCCAAGTCCAAACCGTCGACAGCGGGAATCAACGGCGAGAGCTCGATCCGAAGTAGCTGCTCGATGTAGCCACTGACAAGGTAGTCATTCATCGCCTGGTCGGTGGTCTCATGACCAAGCAGAGCGCCAACAACCCCGAGAGCGCAGTGAGTTCCGTTCAACAGCCGAGTCTTGGCGAGTTTGTGGGGTGAAACGTCGGAGACGAACTCGACACCCACCTCTTCCAGAGGCGGCCTGCCGTTACAGAAGTCATCCTCGATCACCCACTGGGAGAACGGCTCTGCCAAGACAGGCCACCGATCGACGATCCCGAAATTCCGCTCCACCATCGCTTTGTCAGCCGGTGCGCTCTTCGGCGTGATGCGATCGACCATCGTGGACGGAAACGACACGTTCCGCGCGATCCAGACAGCAAGCGCAGGGTCTCTCAGCTCCGCGAAGCAGACCACAGCTGTGCGTGCTGCCGAACCATTGTCTGGGATGTTGTCACAGGACAACACCGTGAACGGCGGCGTTCCCGCGCGGCGGCGGCGATCGAGTGCGTCAACCAGATAGGCGATCGCTGTGGTGAAGTGTTCCGGACCGCGGAGATCGCCCATGACTTCGGGGCACCTGTCGTCCAGGTCACCGGTTTGCGCATCAAGATGGTACCCGTTTCCGGTGATGGTGAGACTGACGATTCGTACACGGGGATCGGCAAGCCGGTCGCGCAGCTTGCGTGACTCTTCCGGAGCGTAGACGTAGTCGATCATCGACCCGACAACCCTGGCCTGCTCATGGTCAGCGCCACGCTCTACCACCGTGTAGAGCCACTCCTGCGGTGCCAGAGCATCTTTCATGCTTCTTCCGTGCAGCCCGGCGCCCACGATTCCCCAGTCCAAGCTGATCCCACGACTGGCCAACTCATCGAGATACACCGCTTGATGAGCTCGGTGGAACCCTCCGACGCCGATGTGCACTATTGATGGCACGAGGTCGCTTCGGGTGTAGGTCGGCAGCGCAACTGCATTGTTGCGCTCTCGGAGAGCTGAGTTCGTCAGTTCGACAACGGGTGCGGACAGCAAATGCATTGCTTTGGGCATGAGACTCCCCCAGGTTGAGACAGATGCTGGGGGGACGCGTGAACAAACCCCCCGCGTGAACGGGGCGCTAATCTTCAACGCTTTCGTGGATGTAACCGGTTCGTCGCGGGTCCAAACCAGAGCGTGGGTCAGATCACAAAGGCTGCACTGGATCACGCGCGTTCGCAAGCGGCCTCGACGGAGGCCTGCTCGGCCGGCGACAGGTGAAGATCCTCCGAACGGAACCGATTATCGCGCCACCTCGGTGTCCACTACTGTCTCGGGGAGAACCTCAATGGGTCGACAACGCGCACTCAGGCGTTCGACTCGGCCGTACGGACAGGACTGGTCGGATGGTCGATCTCGATGAGTTTGCAAGCGATGTCATAGAGCCGAATGTTGTTGTGCTGAGACAATTTCCGAAGCAAATCGAAGGCCTGATCGGCGTTGACGTCGAAGCGTTCCATGATCATGCCTTTGGCCTGTCCAATGGTGTCGCGGTGCGCTAGGGCGAGGCGAAACTGTTCACCGCGTTGCACCGCACCCCACACGCTCGACACATGGGTGGCAAAGATGTATCCCAGATCGAGAGTGTGCTGATCGAAGCCGCCGACAGCGTCGGCGTACAGGGTCAGAGCACCGACGGTGTCCCGGGTGGTGAGCAATCGGAACGAGGCGATCGACCGAATCGGTGTCTGCACGAGCGCGTCGGCACAAAACGAGGGCCACCGCCGCTCAGCGCCCAAATCGCTGATGTAATAATCTTCGCGCCCGTTCGCCACCGCAAAAGCGGGGCCCACACGGTGTTTTTGCTGCAGCGCATCCAAAATTCGCGGATACTCGTGGGTGGCTGTCAGCGTGGCAGCATATTCGCTGCGCTCGATCACTACGACCCCGGCGTAGTCCACCTCAGGAAGGTGCTGAACTGATCTCGAGATGAGTTCATCGAGCGCGCTGATCGGCGAATCCGGTAACTGTTCACTGATCTCTAGAGCGGTGGTTGCGAGCAATTTGCAGACTTCGACATTACTTGTGCTCATTACTTGAGCCCTTCAACTTTTCTGACATATGTCGGCACGCAGTTTTTACACGGCCTTTTGACCCGGTTGAACGCAAAACCTGAAACATGCACGAAAGGAGAAAACCGAACCGCCGCTGCAGAAGTAAAGACGGGAAACTCGATGGACGAGTGTTGACGTGGCATTCACGGCCACCGGTTCTGAAGACATGCGACATCTTCTCCGAAAATAATCGAAGATCGCGGTGCCTGGAGCGAACGCTCAGACGGGCTCCTGGTTTCGAACCCTTACTCGGTACCTTACCCCAGCACGCGGCGACTGTCCCGTTCGGTGAAACGAGGCAAGCACATGGTCAAGCGGTCAACCGCAGTGTCGTGGTTTGCCGCTTTGCGTGAGACGCGTCGAGAGAGAGCCATCGAGCACCCGCGAAGTCGACGATCAATTCACCAGCCGCAGCGACGTCCGTGCCCGGCGCACCGTGACCCGCTGCCCCCAGGAGACCGTCAGGGCATCGGATTCGATGCCGTCACCGAATATCACCAGATCGGATTCGGCGATGATCCCGAGTTCGTCACCGTCATCGAGCAACCCCTCGGTGAGGTCCGTGCCGGTGGCCGGTGACGGCCAGGCCTCACGAACGAACCAGCAGAGTTCCGGGGCCGGACGCGTCGGCAGAACCAGCCGGCTGCGGCGTTCGAGCCAGACCGATTGACACCATCCCGTGGCACCGGTCCCGGTGCCCACCAGCACCCCGGAAGACGACTGGCGTTCCCGGGCCGTACCGACGTCGATGCGGTAGCGGGCCGACTGGTGCGAGGGGTGTCCGATGTAGATCTCGTTCAGTGCCCGCAGCACCTGCCCATCGTCGAGTTCGGCCTCGACCATCGTGCACCGGGTGACCCGGTCGAATGCCTCCGGCCGGCCCAGCAGTTCCTCGACGTCCTGGGCCCGATGATTCACCAGCACACCGGGGTTCATGGCCGGTTCGGCATTCACCCCGACCACCGGTTGACCGTCGAGGTACTTTGCGACGTTGGCCACCAACCCGTCCTGCCCGACCACCACCACCACATCCTCCTCACCGAAGACGAAGCGGCTCAGGTCGCTTCGCTCGACCTGACCGCGGCGCCAATCCATCGGAATCGCCGCGTCGACCCGGGTGCGGGCCCGCTCGACCGCATCGTGGCGGGCCTGCACTCCGGTGATGTGGCGTCCACGGGACTTCAGGAAGAACGCGGCCTGGCCACGAGTTCCGTGTGTGGCGAGCAATTCGTCGAGTTCGGTGCGGCGGTATACGACCACCGCCCGTGGTGCCAGTGCCATCGTCGATGTCCTTTCGGGTCGGTGGTGTCAATTGCGTTCGGCGGCAAGCCGGCCGAGCACCTGAGTCAGCACATCGGGCGTCAGGTTCAACGTCCCGATCTCCGGCAGGTTCGCGGCCAGTTCCTTCAGGGCCAGCCCCAGCACGATGGCCTGGTCCAGGTCGCGATACGGCGTCAGTGCTGCCGCATCCACCTCGGCCTGCGCCATCCCGACCACCCGGGTGGCCTCGGCCTGGGTCTGCGCCAGCAGTTCCTGACGCTGCGCGTCCGCCTCCGCTCGGATCTTCTCTGCGGCGACCTCCTCCGTCGACCGCTTCCGCGCATTACGTCCCTGCTGGTCGAGCAGCTGTTCCTCGCGGCGCGCCAGTTCGATCTGGCTCTGCAGCTCGTTCTCGGTGATCGTCCGTTCCCGTTCGACCGCCACCGCACGTCGTTCATAGGTGGCCCGGTCGGCTTCCTGCTGCACCTGTTCGCGCAGCGGGGTCTGCAACGCCCGTTCCATCTCCGCCTCCGACCGCAGCGCAACCACCCGGACATCGACCACCTCCAGGCCGGTCTCGGCCAGTCGTCGGTCGGCGAGCAACCCGGCCGCAACCCGTTCCCGCACCGGCGTCACGCCGTCGGCCAGCGCCTGCCGCAGCGGGGTGCCCGCCAACAGGTCAAGAGCGTGCTGCTGTGCCGATTCGGTGAGCAGACCGGCCAGCTGATCCAGTGGCCTGGCCCGCCACACCCCTTCGTCGGGATCGATCCCGAAGTCGATCCGGCCGGCCGCGGTGTGCGGGTCGACGATCCGGTAGGTGACGGTGGCCTGGACGGTCAGGTCCTGGAAGTCGACGGTTCGGGCGTGGAACAACAGGGGGAGCTGCTGGTCATCGACCGGGACCTCGCTGACCGACGCGTTCAGCGGCCGGAACCAAAACGCCTGGGCCAGGCCCGAGTGCACCAGCTTCGCCTTGGCCGTGTGCTCGATGTACATGTTCGGCGCGCACCTCATGTGCCGCAGGAACATTGCCTTCTTGATGTCAGCCATGACCCGGCCTTCCTCTTGTCGTTCTCGACGACCTCGGTTGTTGTCGTCAAAGTGACGATAATCCTGGTCGGCACTAATCGTCAAGATGACGATTACAGTGGGGCCATGGCTTCCGATTTCTGGTTGAACGCCGCGGCCTCGGTCGATCTCGTGGTGCTGACCATCCACGAGGGTCAGTTGTGCGCATTGCTGGTCCGCCGCGGCATCGAACCGCACCTGGGCGAGTGGGCGTTACCCGGCGGATTCGTCCACGACGACGAAGACCTACCCGACGCCGCCTACCGGGAACTACTCGAGGAAACAGGCGTGGGGCGCAGCGGCGTCCACCTCGAACAGCTGGCCACCTACGGTCGCCCCGGTCGCGATCCCCGGGGCCGGGTCATCAGCACCGCATATCTGGCTCTGACTCCGCGGACGCCGGTTCCGGTGGCCGGATCCGACGCTGCCACCGCAGCCCTGCACCCGGTCGAAACCGTCCTCGGAACATCCGGCCGTTCAACGTCATTGGCGTTCGACCACAACGAGATCCTGGCCGACGGCGTCGAACGTGCCCGATCGAAACTGGAGTACACGCCGCTGGCCGCGACATTCTGTGAGCCCGAGTTCACCGTCGCCGAACTGCGCCGGGTGTACGAAACCGTCTGGGGCCGAACGCTGGATCCCCGCAATTTCCACCGCAAGGTGACCGGCGCCCCGGATTTCGTCCGGCCGACCGGGGCCATGACCGGCCGCGACGGCGGTCGCCCCGCCGCGCTGTACACCGTCGGCGGCGCCGCCCTGCTCCACCCACCACTGCTGCGTCCCACCTGACGCGGAGAGGCCACGAGTCCTGCGCCTCCACACCCCGACCACCAGAAAGCCGGTATCCCCCAATGGCAATCATGCTCGTTCAGTCAACCGATCGCGTCCAGGTTCCCTGGGAGAACGGAGCCGGGATCACGGAGGAGATCGCACTCCTGGCCGACGCTTCAGGTGCACCCATCTGGCGCATCAGCGTCGCCGACCTGCCGGCGGCCCCGTCCGCCTTCTCGGCGTTCGACGGATTCGACCGCATCTTCACCATCATCGGCGAACACGGTGTGGTGCTGGACTTTTCGGGTTCGACCGTAGAGGTCGAACCGCTCAAACCCTATCGGTTCGCCGACGACACCGCGCCGCAGTGCCTTCCGCACGGGCACACCCGGGCGCTGAACGTGATGGCGCGGCACAACTCCACCGACATCTCCGTGACATCACTGCCCGGCCACGGCCGACGGCCGTTCACCACCGATCCCGACGTCATCACCGGAACGTTCGTCATCTCGGGAAGCATCTCCGCGGACGACCTCATCGCATACCCGGACGACTGCCTCCTCATCCACCACAGTGAACAGGCCCTGTCGGTGGACGGTACGGCCATCCTGATCGAGATCACGCCACGCTGAACCCGGCCGGGGACGTACCGTGGAGGCACCGGTCAGATACCAATCCGAGCGAGGTCTTGATGACGTTCCCCTTCGAAGATGCAGAACCCATCGGCGAGACCGAGGAACTGCGCAAACAGGCCGCGGTCTACGAAGCCGGCGAGCACGGCCACGAGATCAACCGCGGCCACGCCCTCGGCGGAACCGCGGGCTCGATCGACGGGCAATAGTCAACGACCGGCCAGAGCTGCGACGATGTCGGCGGCCGAACCCGGACGGGTCTGCCGGAAACCGGTGCCCGCCCAATGATTGGTCGCGTGTGGATCGCCCGCGGCGACCGCGGCCTTCCGCAGAGGTCCCGTCAGATAATGGATCTGGGGATACGCCAGGGGCGCGGTCTGATCATGGTTCTGCATGAACCGATTGCGTAGGCCGCGAGCGTAACGCCCGGAGAAAGCGCGGGTCACGGCGGTTGCGGTGAACTGCGGATCGGTGAGCGCGGCCCGGGACACCGGGTTTGTCCCGGCTTCGTCGCTGAGCAGCAATGCGGTGCCCACCTGCGCGGCGACCGCACCGAGGCCGAGCATCGTCGTGACCGCCTCCGGCGTGCTGATCCCACCGGCCGCGACCACCACATCGCTGACCGCACACGCCGCGACCACCAGGGTCTCCAGCGAATCGGTGGACGGCCGGGCCAATGGGTCGAAGGTGCCGCGATGACCGCCGGCGGCGGGACCCTGCGCCACCAGACCATCGACACCCCGGGCGACGGCCTCCTTCGCCTCGGCCTGGGTCGTCACCGTCCCGAGCGTGGCGACCCCGACGCCTCCGAACCGCTCGATGTCGCCGGCATCGGCACATCCGAACGTGAACGAGACCACCTCGGGCCGCAGGTCGAGGAGCATTTCGACCTTCTGTGCGAAGTCGTCATCGGTATATCTCGGTTCCCCGAGGTCGACGCCGAAGTGCCGGGCCAACGCCCCGAGTTCCTCCGCATAGGCGGCGATCTCCGCGGGCTTCCCGACGTCCGGCTGTGGCACGAACAGGTTCACCCCGAGCGGACCCGATGTCAGTGAGCGGGCCACCGCGATGTCGTCGGCGAGTCTGTCCGCCGACAGCAACGCCCCGGCCAGGAACCCGAGTCCACCCGCCTCGGTGACCGCCGCCGCCAGCTGCGGAGTACTCGGACCACCGGCCATCGGAGCCCCCACGACGGGCACTTCGAGAGCGCGAACGTCGAACACTGCCACGGCCAACCTCCTGCGTTAATCGGTGCTACGCCGACGGTAGCCTTTCTGCCATGTCAGAGACGATCACACCATGACCACACCCGTCGAGATCTCTACCGACGGCGCCTGCCTCGGCAATCCCGGGCCGGGTGGATGGGGTGCCGTCCTGCGGTACAAGGAACACGAGAAGCAGATCTCCGGCGCCGAGCCCGACACCACCAACAACAAGATGGAACTGACCGCAGCCATCAAGGGGCTCGAGGCCGTCAAGAAACCCTCGACGGTGATTCTGTACACCGACAGCACTTACGTCCGCAACGGAATCATGAAGTGGGCGTCGGGCTGGCAGGCCAACGGTTGGCTGACCAAGGACAAGAAGCCGGTGAAGAACAGTGAGTTGTGGCGTGAACTGATCGCGCAATGTGCCCGGCACCAGGTCGAATGGAGGTGGGTCAAAGGACATTCCGGCGACCACTACAACGAGATCGCGGACGAACTCGCCACCAGCGCTGCCCGCAAGCTGAAAGAAGGACAATGAGTACCTCACCTGTTCCGGTTGCCCTGATCCCCGACCACGATCGCTTCCTGGCCGAGGCGATCACCTCGGCCGGCGGGGAGATCGTCGACCTCGCCGATGCCCGCGCCCTGGTGTGGACCGGCAACGTCGAGGGTTTCCCGTCGCCTCTGCCGGACCACATCGAGTGGGTTCAGCTCCGGCTCGCGGGGATCGAATCGTTCTTGAACGCAGGGCTTCTCGACGACAAACGCATCTGGACCAACGCGTCGGGTTTCTATGCCGAGAATGTCGCCGAACATGCCCTGGCACTGCTGTTGGCGGGGCTCCGGCAAATCAATGTTGCGGTGCAACGCCACTGGGACAAACAGGCGATCGACACCGCGGTCCGTTCGCTGCACGGGTCCACGGTGGCCATCATCGGCGCCGGTGGGATCGCCCGGTCGCTGATCCCGCGTCTTCGGGCCTGCGGCGCAGATGTGCTGGCCGTCAACCATTCCGGGCGGCCGGTCGACGGGGCGATCGACACGCTGCCGTCGAGCCGTCGCGGCGAGGTGTGGTCGCGGTGTGATCACGTCGTCCTGGCCGCACCCGCCACCGACGAGACGCGGCACATGATCAACGCGGACACCCTCGCGGCGCTGCCGTCGCATGCCTGGATCGTCAACGTCGCGCGCGGACCTCTCGTCGACGAAGCTGCGCTGTACACCGCGCTGAACGCCGGTGAGATCGCCGGCGCGGCCCTCGACGTGACGGATCCGGAACCGCCCGCCGTCGACCATCCGCTGTGGGATCTGCCGAACGTGATCATCACCCCGCACGTGGCGAATCCGTCGTCGGGCCTGACCCGGACCCTGGCGCCCTGGGTGGCCGAGAACCTGCGGCGGTTCGCGGCCGGTGGCGACAACATGCTGGCGTCGGTCGATCCGAACGCCAGTTACTGACCGCTGCACGGTTCGGCGCGTGCGGGACCGACCCGGCACGTAGCGTGAACCGGACAACAGCGAACCCACCGTGGGGAGACCGTCGTGCGCTTTCAGCTCCGAGTACTCCTGTCCCTCGCCGGGGCGACGTTGATTGCGTCGTGCAGCAGCGAGGCCTCGAATACCACCCAGACTTCGGGACCATCGCCGCAGACGCCCGCCCCGACCTCCGTGGACGTCGGACTCTCGGTGGCCCCGGGCACACCCGAAGACATCGTGACCGGCCTCGATGCGCCGTGGTCGATCGTGTTCACCCAGGGCGCTGCGCTGATCAGCGAGCGCGACACCGGCAACATCCTCGAGATCGTCGGCGACGGCACCCGCGTGGTCGGGGCGGTCCGCGACGTCGCACCGGCCGGTGAGGGCGGCCTGCTCGGGCTCGCGGTCCACGACAGCGACCTGTACGTCTATTTCACCGGCAACGACGGCGACAACCGCGTGGTGAAGTACCCACTGACCGGGTCCGCGGGCGGTCTGGGGCTCGGCGAACCCGCCGACGTCATCGTCGGGATCCCCGGTGGACGTACCCACAACGGCGGACGCATCGCGTTCGGTCCGGACGACATGCTCTACATCACCACCGGCGACGCACAGGACCGGCCGAATGCGCAGGACCCGTCGAGCCTGGCGGGCAAGATCCTGCGACTGAACCCCGACGGCACCGTCCCCGCGGACAACCCGACCGCAGGAAGTCCGGTCTGGTCGCTGGGTCATCGAAATGTGCAGGGACTGGCCTGGTCCGACGACGGCACCATGTTCTCGGTCGAATACGGCCAGGATGCCTGGGACGAGCTCAACATCATTCGCCCCGGCGGCAATTACGGCTGGCCGCAGGTCGAGGGCATCGGCGATGCGGCCGACAACGGCTATATCAATCCCGTTCAACAGTGGCGACCCGACGACGCCAGCCCCAGCGGTATGACGATCGCCGGCGACACCATCTACGTGGCCAACCTGAAAGGTGAACGGCTGCGCGCGATTCCGGTTGCCGAACCCACCACTGCCGCCGAGTGGTACATCGACGAGTTCGGCCGGCTCCGCGATGTGGCCGTGGCACCGGACGGCTCGCTGTGGTTTCTCACCAACAACACCGACGGCCGCGGCATCCCGCGACCCGGCGACGATCGGCTCAAGCGCGTCGTGATCGGTTGAGCCCGGGCTATTCCGACTCGTCGATGTTGAGTTGTTCGAGCCGGGCCTCTTCGAGGTCGAGCAGGTGTTGCGCGTGGGTCAGCGCCTGCGAACTGAACACCCCCAGCTTGCGGACCCGGAGCAGCGCGTTTCGTTCGGCGGCGAGCACCGCCATCCGAACCCGGAAGTACTCCGCGCGTCCGTGTTGTTCGACCTCGGTATCGCTCTGTATGCGTCCGCGTCCGACGATGCTGTCGCTGCGGACCATCTCGATGACGGCCTCGGGCACCCTGGTCTGACCGGTGCCGACCACTGCGGGGTCGTGCAATGCCTCGACTGCGGCCTCCCTCAATTCCGCGACCAGCTGCTCGTATTCGCCACGCAAACGGCCTTGATCGTCGGGTGCGACCTTCGCCATCCGGATCACCGCAGGCAGTGTGAACCCCTGCAGCAGAAGCGTTGTCGCGGCCACCACAAAGGCGATCAGGATCAGCTGGGGTCGGTGCGGGGTGTCCGACGGCAGTGTCTGTGCGGCAGCCACGGTGATGGCGCCGCGCATGCCCGCCCAGCCGAGCACCACACCGCCGCGCCAGCCGAGGGTCTCGTTGAGTTTGAAGGCGAGGTCGGCCGACGCCCTCGTCATCCGGGTCTGCAGGTGGCGGAGCCGTCGTTCGGTGAGTACGTCGTCGGGCTCGCGGGCGTCGAGCCTGGCCCGCAGCTTGCCCAGACGCGGGATCGACTCGTGGGCCCGTCGGGTGTCGCGGCGCAACAGCGCGACCATCGGTGCGACGAAGACGATCCGCAGCAGGATCACGATGGCTGCGGCCAGCAGTCCGAGCCCGACCGCATGCCAGGTGCTGAAGGAGCTCTCCCGGACATCGTCGATCGATTTCTTGAGCTCGAGTCCCATCAACAGGAACACCGCGCCCTCGAGGAGGAACGCAAGGGTCCGCCAGTTGATCGCCTCCGCGATCCGGTCCTGGGCCCCCAGATGCTGGGAGGCCTGATGCCCGGTCACCAGACCCGCGACCACGACGGACAGCACACCCGAGGCCCCGGCCTCCTCGGCGGGCAGGTAGGCGATGAACGGCACGACCAGCGAGATGGCGGTGGTCAGGACCGGGTCGTCGAGCAGACCGCGGACCCGGACGTTGACATAACCGACGACCAAACCGATCGCCACGGCGACGACGACAGCGAACACGAAGTCGCCGGCCACACCCCAGAGCGATACCGAACCGCCGAGCGCGGCGACCGCGGACCGCAGCAAGACCAGTGCCGAGGCGTCGTTGACCAGTCCCTCCCCTTCGAGGACCGCGACCACGCGGGAGGGCAGCCCGAGCTTCTTACCGATCGAGGTCGCTGCGACGGCGTCGGTCGGGCTGATCACCGCTCCGAGCGCAAAGGCCGCGGGCCACCCCAGGTCAGGGATCAGCGCGTGGAAGAACCAGCCCGTTCCCAGCGTGGTGACTACAACGAGCAGGACCGCGAGCGCGGTGATCGGCTTGAAGTTCCGTCGAAAATCTTGGGCCGGCATGTTGACCGCCGCGGAATAGAGCAACGGCGGCAGTACACCCGCCAAGATGAGTTCCGGTGGTATCTCCACGTCCGGCACCCCAGGCAAGAAACTGAGCCCCACACCCGCGATGACCAGCAACAACGGCGCCGCGACACCGAGCCGTCCCGAGAACACCGCCACGCCCACGATCGCGATGACTGCCAGTACGCAGACCAGTGTCAGTTCCACATCCACACCTTGCCGTCGACCGTGCCTTTATCGCCGTCGACCGTGCCGAAGCTGTGCAGCTTCGGCACGGTCAACGGTCGGTTCGGCCCGCTCGGCGGAATCAGCCGGGCCGAATCACTTCCAGGGGGCGAGGACTTCGTCGGCCCGGACGGCCAGGACCATCTGGAACAGGGGGCCGAAGCTGACCCGGGCGACACCGAGCGCAGCGAACGCGGCCTTGTTGTTGTTCACCGGATGCCCGATGGCGTTCACCGGCAGCGGCAGCTCGTCGACCAGCCGTTTCTGCACCGCATCTTCGTGAAATCCCACCGGATACAGCACGTCGGCCCCGGCGTCAGCGGCCAGTTTCAGGCGAGCGATCGCCCGGTCCACCCGGTCGGCCTCGTCTCCGACCTGTTTGAGGAACAGGTCGGTGCGCGCATTGATCACCACATGGACGTCGGTGGCGTCGGATGCGGCGCGCAGTGCCCCGACGAAGTCGGCGTGTTCCTGCGCCTCCCGCAGGCGACCGCCCTCGCTGTGGACGGTGTCCTCGATGTTGAGTCCCACCGCGCCGGCGGCGAGCAGTCCGTCGATCAGCCGTTTGGGGTCCTCTCCGTACCCGGCTTCGATGTCCACCGAGATCGGCACGTCGACCGCGTCGGTGATCTGTTTGATGCGGGTGGTCAGCTCGGTGAACGTGATGCCCTCGTTGTCGGGTTTACCGATCGAATCCGACACCGGATGGCTCCCCACGGTCAGCGCGGTGAAACCCGCGGAGACGGCGAGGTTGGCCGACCACGCGTCCCACACCGTCGGCAGGATCACCGGATTTCCGGGCTGATGGAGTTCGAGCAGAGTTGCGGCCTTGCTTGCGAGTTCCGTCATGCCCTCTACAACTACGCCGGTTGTCCTCGACATTCCGGGGCTTGGCGGATCAGCCGGTGCGGGATCGCTCGATGGCGGGGCTGTCCGACAAGCGTGCCACCATGGACGGGTGACTCAGACAGCGGCGGCCCACGCGTTATGGCGCGGCGGGGTCGGACTGTCGCTGTGGTTCACCGACGCCGAAGGGCAGCCATGCACCGAGCATGTGCCCGACGGTTTGCCACCCGCGCTCGACGCGGTTGTCGGCGGCCGGTCCCTGCGGCGCACCATCACGGTGTCCGGGCCCGGCGCCGATGAACGGCGCGATGTCGCCTCGGTGACGCTCGGACCAGCGGCCGCGGGTGAGCTGCTCGAGGCCATCAAACCCGACGACATCGTCGGCGGCGAACTGCGCTACTACCGCTACCTGCTGGATTCGACCGAGCGATTCGTCCGGTCGGGTTCGGTCACGCCGGCAGTACACCGGGTGGCCGGCGAATGGACTGTCCGGTGGGCACCACTGGCCACCACCACCTGGCGCACCTGGTTGTCGACGGCGATCGCCGCTGCACCACCGGTGATCCTCGCCAACGGTGACACCGACGCGATCATGGACTTCTGCGGTGAGATGACCGACCACCTGTGCCGCACCAGTTGCCGGAACATCAAAGCCGACGCCGTTCGATCCTCATTCGTCCGGACCCTCTTACCCGATGTCGACGCACCGCCGATGTCCGCGGACAAGGCGACGGCCGCGGCGTCGGCGTGGGCGCAGTGGGCCGACGGATTGCGGCTCGGTGAATCCGCCCTGGTGTTGCGCCTGAACGAACCCGACGAAGGTGATGAGGAGACCGAGGGCGACCCGACGCGGTGGCGCCTGCAGGTCTGCCGCCGGACCGTCGACCGCCCCGACGAACCCGTGGAGCTGCGCCGGCTCGACGCCCACGAGATCGATCAGGTCACCACCGAGGTCGCCGGCGCGGTCCGGGCTTTCCCGACCCTGAAGGCCGCTCGCCACGACGACTATTCACTCGATTTCCTGCTGACCACCGATGTCGTCCTCGAACTCCTCGACACCGGGGTCGCAGCACTCGCCGACGCCGGATACGAAGTGCTGCTGCCCCGTTCCATCGCACATGTCCGTCCGACGCTGACTTTGCGGGGCAAGCAGGAGGGTGGCACACCGCAGCGATCAGTGGTGGTCGGGTTCGACGAGATCCGCAACTTCCAATGGCAATTGGCGCTCGGTGAGGACGTGCTGAACGCTGCCGAGCTGGACGCCCTGGCCCGCCAGAAAGGCGACCTCGTCAAGGTCCGGGGCAAGTGGATACGGGCCGACAACGCCGCGTTGTCTCGTACCGCGGCCTTCATCCAGGCCCAGAAGGCGCTGGCCGAATCGGGTCAGCCGGCCGACATGGGCGAGCTGTTCGGCCTCGTGACCGACGGCGACGACAAGCTTCCGGTTCCGGTCAGCCGGGTCGAGGGCTTGTCGTGGCTCGACGAGATCAAACGCCGCGGCCGCATGGCACCACCGCTCCTCGCGCCACCGGAGACATTGCGCGCCGAACTCCGGCCGTATCAACAGCGCGGCATGGAATGGCTGCGGCATCTGAGCTCCTTGGGTATCGGGGCGGTACTCGCCGACGACATGGGTCTGGGCAAGACAATTCAGGTCCTGGCGTTGATCTGCGGCGAACGTGAGGCCGCTGACGCCCCGGCAGATCAGCCGGCCACAACGCTGCTGATCTGCCCGATGTCGGTGGTCGGCAACTGGGAACGGGAAATCGCCCGGTTCGCCCCACAGTTGTCGGTGCTGATCCATCACGGGCCGGGGCGGCTGACCGGGGCGCCATTCGCCGCTGCTGCGCTGGCCGCCGATGTCGTCATCACCACGTTCGCCATCGCCTCCCGCGATCGAAAGTTGCTCAGTGCCAACACCTGGGACCGACTGGTGGTGGACGAGGCGCAGCACATCAAGAATGTCGCCACCGCCCAATCCAAGGCCGTGCGTTCGATCCAGGCCCGCCATCGCATCGCATTGACCGGTACCCCGGTCGAGAACCGGCTCGAAGATCTGCGGTCGGTGATCGACCTGGTCAATCCCGGACTACTCGGAACGGCCTCGATGTTCAAGGCCAGATACGCTGAAGCCATTGAACGCGAGCGTGATCCGCGCGCGGTACAGCGGTTGAACGCCGTCACGTCCCCGTTCATCCTGCGACGGGTCAAATCGGATCCGACGGTGATCTCCGATCTGCCGGAGAAGGCCGAACTGACGGTCCGCGCCAACCTCACCATCGAACAGGCCGGGCTGTATCGCGCAGTCATCGACGATCTGATGGAAGCGCTGGGCAGAGGCGAGACCAAGGAGGCCGGTAGTGAGCGTCGTAGAACGGTGTTCGCGGCACTGACCCGGCTCAAGCAGATCTGCAATCATCCAGCCCACTATCTCGGCGACGGTTCGCCGATCATGCGGCGCAACGAGCATCGTTCCGGCAAGATCGAATTGCTGGCGGACATCCTCGAGAACATCGTCGCCGACGGCGAGCGAGCGCTGGTGTTCACGCAGTTCACCGCGTTCGGGACGATGTTGCAGCCCTGGCTCTCCGACCGGATCGGCCAACAGTTCTCGTTCCTGCACGGCGGCCTGAGCCGAACCGCGCGCGACACCATGGTCGCGGAGTTCTCCGACCCTGACGGCCCCGCCATCATGCTGGCGTCGCTGAAGGCAGGCGGCACCGGACTGAACCTCACTTCGGCCAATCATGTTGTGCATCTGGACCGTTGGTGGAATCCTGCGGTCGAGAACCAGGCCACCGATCGCGTCTACCGGATCGGTCAACAGCGTCGGGTGGAGGTGCGCAAGTTCGTGTGTGTCGGCACTCTGGAAGAACGGATCGACCAACTCATCGCCGACAAGCGCGAACTGTCCGAGCTGACCGTGTCCACCGGCGAGAGTTGGCTCGCGAACACCGCGGACGACGAGCTCTACGACCTGATGCGGCTGAGCGATGAGGCGGTGGGCGAATGAGCCGGTCCCCCAAACCCCCGCAGCGTGGTTATGGCTTGACGCCGTGGTCCAAAGCCTTCCTGCTGACCGTGGAATCAACTGCCGAGGCACGCAAGATCACGAAGGCCCGTACCTACTTTCGTGATCGGGTGGTCATCGATCTGGTGGTGCGATCGGGCCAGGTGAAGGCATTGGTCCAGGGTAGCCAGCTCGACCCGTTCGAGGTGACGATCACCACCGGACCGGCAGATCCCGCCACCGTCCTGTCATTGCTGCGCGCACAAGGCAAGACCGACGACCTGGTCGCGGTCACGCGCGGGCGGCAACCCGAAACCCTTGGCTCACTGGTGATCCCGACCGAGGCGTCCGACATCCGCGTAGATTGCAACTGTCCGGATCCGGCCGATCGCTGTATCCACCTGCTGGCCGTGAGCTACGAACTGGCCGCGGCCATCGACAAGGAACCATCCACGCTGCTCACCGTGATGGGCTCCGACCTGGCTCTGCTGCTGGCACACCTGCGTGATGATCCCGCCGACGACGCCGAGAGTGCGCAACCGGCGCCGGCGATGACCGAGGTCGACTTCTACGGCGACGGCAGGCAGATGCCCGCGTTGCCACATCCACCCCAGATCGACGTGCTGTCCGAACTCGACACCACCGAGCTGTCGGCGGCGCTGCGCCGGTCAGGGGCGGCGGCCATGGATGTGGCCCAGGCCGTCGACGAGCTGGCCGAACTGTACGCGCGCATCGTGCGCTGATCGCCGGCCGGCGCCAGAACAGATGGGCCTATCGGCGCCACAGCAGATGGTGGGTCACTCCGCTTGCGCTGGGCACGGATTCGATGAAGAACCGGTCCTCGAGTTCTTGCGGGCCGTCCCACAGGCGCAGGCCCTGCCCGATCGTGATCGGTGAGACCGCGACGTGCATCGTGTCGATGAGATCGGCGTCGAGGAACTCGCGGACGGTGCTCACCCCACCCCCGATGCGGACGTCCTTGCCGTCCGCAGCCGCCTTGGCCTCAGCCAAGGCTTCGGCCGGCGATGCATCGATGAAGTGAAAGGTGGTGTCGGCCAGCGTGAACGACGGACGCTCGTGATGGGTCAGAACGAACACCGGGGTACCGAAGGGCGGCGTATCGCCCCACCATCCTTGCCATTCGTGGTCCTCCCACGGCCCCCGCTGCGGTCCGAACTTGTTGCGTCCCATGATCTCGGCGCCGATGTTGCGCTCGAAGTCACGTACCAGGTAGTCGTCGAGGCCACGAGTACCCCCGAGGTCGGTGCGACCGGGAAAACCGGCGGTGGCAATGGCCCACGCGTGCAGATCCCTGGGGTCGACACCGTCGCCGAATGGCTGATCGACGCTCTGGTTCTCACCTGCGCCTATTCCGTCCAAGGACACGCCGAAGTTCTGAACCCGGACCAGCTGCGACATATTCGTCGACCTCTCATCTGTCTGTGCGAACCGTACACAAGACAGACCGTGGGTGCCGACCGAATTCATCGGGTTCCGGGAAACTAACCGAGGGCCGGTCTGATCGCGTCGGCAACCGGCGTGGACGGACGGCCGATCAGCGCCTGCAGATCACCGGATTCGGTGTCGAGTTCACCGCGTGCGATGGCCGCGTCCGAGCCGGCGATGATCGCCACGTACTGCTCGGGTATCCCGGCACCGACCAACATGGCAGCGTAGTCGGCCTCGGACAGGTCCTGATATTCGACGGGCTTGCCCGACACGTCACTGATGACCTGGGCAAACTCTGCGTAGGTGATGCGGTCGCTGCCGCCCAGTTCGTAGATCTTGCCGGTCTGATCCTCGTCGGACGTGATCACAGCGGCAGCGGCAGCGGCGTAGTCGGTGCGGGTGGCGGCCGCGACCCGGCCTTCTCCGGCGGCGCCGAAGAGCTTGCCGAACTCGATGGCCTGGGGAATCGCGGCATAGTAGTTCTCCCAATACCAACCGTTGCGCAGGAAGACCGACGGCACCGACGATGCGGACAACCGCTGTTCGGTGGCCAGGTGTTCTGGTGCCATCGCAGTCCCGCTGGTATCGGCCTTGAGGATGCTCGTATAGGCGATCAGCTGTACCCCGGCGAGTTCGGCGGCCTCGATCACATTGGTGTGCTGCGCGATCCGCTGTCCGACCTCGGACCCGGAGATCAGTAGCAGCTTGTCGACCCCGTCGAACGCCGCCCGAAGTGCGGCCGGATCCGAGTAATCGGCAACCCGCACCTGCACACCCTTGGCCGCGAGGTCTGCCGCCTTGCCGGCGTTGCGCACAACGGCCACGATCTCGGACGGTGCGACACCGCGTTCGAGGAGTTCAGCGATCACGTGGGCCCCCAGGTGCCCCGTTGCTCCGGTTACTGCTGTGGTCATGTTCTGCTCCATTTCGTCGGCGTACCCCTTTCGCACCCAGTATGCACTAACTAATAGTTAGTGCCATAGGAACCGTAAGCGACCAGGTCAGTGGTGCGTTATCGTGGAGGGGTGACCGAAATAGGCAACCGCTCGCTCGAGTCAGACGTGTTCGCGCGCGACTGCAGTTCGCGAGAGACGGTGCAGACCGTCACCGGACGCTGGGGCACCCTCGTGCTGATCGCGCTACGTGAGGGCAACTATCGATTCAACGCGCTGCGACGACGCGTTGACGGTGTCAGCGAAAAGATGTTGTCGCAGACGCTACAGAACCTCGAGCGCGACGGGATGCTGACCCGGACTGTGCTCGAAGCGATTCCGCCCAAGGTCGAGTACAACCTCACCCCGCTCGGACGCAAGATCGCCGACCAACTGCAGGGGCTCATCGACCTGGTTCAGGTGAACATGCCCACGGTCCTCGAAGCACAACGGGACTACGACCGGCGCTGAACAACTCGATCCGATCACGGGTTGTGATCAGAGCCGAAAACACCCTCCCCGACGACGAACCTGGGGCTACTTTCATCCCAACAACCGGTATGTATTGACCTGCGGGGGTCGGAATGCGGTACGCACGCGTTGTCGGGGTCATGTTCATCGCCGCCATGGTCGCGCTCTTCACCGGGCTCGGATCCGGGCCCGCCGCCGCTCAGGACCCACTTCCGGTGACCTACAACTTCTTTTCGGGCATCCCCGAGGAGTTCGCGAACCCCGGCGGATCGCTGCCCGGCAGCAACGACTGGAACTGCAAACCCTCGCCCGAACACCCGCGGCCGGTCGTGCTGGTCCACGGCACCGGCGGCGGAGCCCAGACGAACTGGGGCACGTACGTACCGCTGCTCGCCAACAACGGTTACTGCGTATTCGCGCTCAACTACGGAAACCTTGCGGGGGTGCCGTGGCCGCTCAGCGCCATCGGTGGGCTCGACCGGATCGAGGACAGCGCCGCCGAGCTGGCCACCTTCGTCGACCGCGTGCTGTCGGCGACCGGTGCCGAGAAGATCGACATCGTGGGGCACTCCCAGGGCACCCTGATGCCGACGTATTGGCTCAAGTTCCTCGGCGGCGCCGGCAAGGTCGACAAATACGTCTCGTTGGCCCCGCTCTGGAACGGGACCACCGTTGCAGCCGCAAGTGAATTGGACATGTACATCAAATTGCTTGGGCTCGAATGGTTTCAGGAGATCACCATCGGCGCGCTGTGTGGCGCCTGCCTGCAGATGGTCAAGGGTTCAGACATGATGCGCACACTCCAGGCCGGCGGCATCCTCGATCCAGACGTCACCTACACCAACATCATGACGCGGTACGACGAACTGGTGGTGCCGTACACAAGCGGAAACCTCGTTGCCGCCAATTCGACCAACATCGTTGTGCAGGACGGTTGTTCGCAAGATTACTCCGAACACGCCGGCATCGCCGGGTCACGCCGTGCCGCCACCTTTGTCCTCAACGCGCTCGACCCGGCGAACCAGCAACCCGTCGGCTGCTGGTTCGCCGCCCCGTTCACCGGCTCCTCCTGACCCCACGCCGTCGAGCGTGCCGAACCGACCGTCGAGCGTGCCGAAACGACCGTCGAGCGTGCCGAAGTTACCCTCCTGAGCAGGCGATTCACTCATTTCGATTACTTCTTCCGACGTCGGTGGTCTCACTAGCAACGACCCACCAACCCAGGAGTAGCCATGACCACCAGCGCGCGTCCCACCACCGCAACGCCCAACACATCCTCACCCGGCCGCCGGGCCCAGATCGCCGGTTGGGTCATCACCGGAGTCGCCTCCGCGCTCCTGCTTTTCGACGCCGTATCGCACCTGACGATGCCCGAAAGCGTCAAAGAAGCAACCTACGACCTCGGATTCACCGATGGCGACGCCACGACAATGGGCCTCGTCCTGCTCGGATGCGTTGCGCTGTACCTATTTCCGAGGACTTCGATCCTCGGCGCGGTTCTGCTGACCGGTTACCTCGGTGGCGCCGTCACCGCGCTGATGGTGTCCGAGGAAGAGTTTGCCGCGGGGGCCTTCGTTCCCATTGGCGTCGGAGTCGTCATCTGGGCAGGACTCTGGTTGCGTAGCAGTACCGTTCGCTCGGTCATGCCCTTCACCCCACGATGACCGTTCGTTCGACCGCCGACTATCGCAGCGCTGAGCGACAGCGCCTGCGATTTCGGCACGGTCGACGGCGATTTCGGCACGGTCGACGGGTCAGGCGACCGGGGGCCCGACATAGCGGGCGATGGGGCGGATGATCTTCCGGTCCTGCGCCTGCTCGAGGATATTCGCACACCAGCCGACGACCCGGCTGACGGCAAACGTGGGGGTGAACATCTCCCTGGGCACACCGCAGCGGTCCATCACGACCCCGGCATAGAACTCCACATTCGCGTAGAGGTTCCGGTCGGGGTACGCATCGGCCAGCACCGCGACCACATCTTTTTCGACCTGGACCGCAAAATCGACCAGCGGACCACCGAGCGACAACGCGATGTCCCGCAACATCTCCGACCGTGGATCGACCGTCCGGTAGACGGCGTGTCCGAAACCCATGATGCGACTGCGGTGCGCGAGTTGGGTTCGGGCCCAGTCTGTTGCGTCACCCATCTCGCGGATTTCGTCCAGCGCGTCGAGCGCACGATCGGGCGCCCCGCCGTGTAGCGGTCCGGAGAATGCGCCGATCGCACCGCACACGGCCGAGATCACATCGGCGCCGGTGGAAGCGATCACCCGGCCGGTGAAGGTCGACGCATTGAAACCGTGGTCGATGGTCGCGATCATGTACTGCTCCACCGCGCGGGCAGCGCTGGGCGTCGGCTCCACACCGGTCAGGCTGTACAACCAGTTCTGCGACACCGACAGATCACCGCGCGGTTCGACGGGATCCTCACCGGACCGAATCCGGTACAGGGCCGCCAGAATCGTGGGCGTCACCGCCGTGACCACCAGCGAGTCGGCGATGCGCTGGTCGGGACCGCTGTCCCACAGCGGCGCGATCTGGTGTGTCGCGGCAAGCGCAGAGAGCACCGTCCGGAGCCCGGCGAGGAGTTGACGCTCGGTGCCGGCAAGTGCAACGGTCCGCAACAGCGACCCCAACTCGTCCGGTATTGCCCGCAATGATCGGGTGAGCACCACAAACTCAGCGAGTTCGGACGAATCCGGAAGCCGGCCATGGACAAACAGGTACCAAACCTCTTCGAACGATTTGGTTCGAGCCAGTTCGATGGCCGAGTACTGCCGATACTGATAAAAGCCCTCGTCACCACGGACATCTCCGACGCGGGTGTCGGTCACGACGACATTACTCAATCCGGGTGGCGCAACAATGACGGACATCGATGCCTCCGATCGTCTTTTGTGTTCTTCTGGTACAGCAACATTCGGCTCGATATTGATCTGTGTCAATGTTGATCGAATCAACATGGAGGTCCCGACGATGACTGCCGAATCCCGGCGCACCGGACATCGCCGACGCTGGCCCACCCCATTGCGTCACGACGGCCGCGACTATCTGACCACCGTGCAGGTGGCCCGCATCCTCGGCGTCAAGACGCAGACGGTCTACGCCTACGCCAGTCGCGGCACCTTGACCAGTGCCCGCATCGACGGTGTCCGTGGGAGTGTGTTCGCCGTCGCCGAGGTCGACGCGGTCGCCCGCCGGTCCGCCACCCGTCCACCCGCCGGAGTCGTCGAGCGGATACGCACGCAGATAACACTTCTCGACAACGATCGGTTGTACTACCGGGGCCGGGATGCGGCCATGCTCGCGGACAACACCAGATTCGAGGCCGTCGCGGAACTGCTGTGGGACCACAACATTGACTGGGACGCGAAGCTCCTGCCCGCCAAGGTTTTCCGCCAGATATCCGCGTTGCAGACTCCGACCGGCCGCGGTGTCGACACCGTCAAACTGGTCATCGACGTACTCGGTTCACGGGATGCGCTACGCCATCAGATCTCGACGGACGCGGTCTGCGCACGTGCGGCCGCCATCCTGGCCAACAGCATTGCCGCGCTCCCGCCATTGACGGACACACCGCCGATCGACGACTCCCTGGCGGCACGGCTCTGGCCGAGACTGACCACCATCGCGGCCACCCGAGCGCGGGTTCGGCTGCTGAACATGGCCCTGGTGTTGCTCGCCGACCACGACCTGACCTCGAGTACCGTGGCCGCCCGGGTGGCCGCCAGTTCCCGCGCCAGCATCTATTCGGTGATCACCTCGGGTCTCGGCGCCCTCGACGGGTCGTTGCACGGCGGAGCCGCCACGCTGGCCCACCGGTTCCTCCGGGCAGCCACCGCCGACGCGGCCACGGCCCTGTCGATGGAACTGCAGGCATCGGGCACCGTTCCCGGCTGCGGCCACGTGGTCTACCGCGAGCAGGACCCGCGCGGGGAGACCCTGCTGACCGCACTCGAGTCGGCACCAGGCGGAAACCGCAAGGTCATGCCCACCATCGCCGAGCTGCGACCGATGCTGGCCGTATCGGGTGCCGGATTCATGAACTCCGACATGGCACTGGGCGCACTGGCTCTGCGCTATGACATGGCACCGGACGCCGCCGAGACGATCTTCGCCCTGGCCCGGATCGCCGGGTGGGTGGCGCACGCGCTCGAGGAGTACAACGAACCACGACTGCGATTCCGCCCCGAGGGCGTCTACGTGGGCATCCGGCCGTGAGGCGCCGGCATGGCAGGATTGGCTGCGCGAGCACCCGTTCGACCTTGAAAGATCGACCCGGCAAGGAGCACCATGACCACCGAGAACTCCCGTTTCGAACCGGGCATGCAGATCCGCCGGGAGGTGATGGGTGACGAGTACGTCGACCGCGCCCTGGCCCGTACCGAGGGCACCGAATCCGAGGCGATCCAGAGCGCGGTCACCGACCTCGTCTGGGGCGGCATCTGGTCTCGGCCCGGACTCGAACGGCGCGACCGCAGCCTGCTGAACATCGGACTGCTCACCGCACTGCGAGCGCACGGCGAGCTGGCCGGCCACGTCCGCGGCGGATTGAAGAACGGGCTGTCCCGCACCGAGATCACTGAGGCCGTCATCCATTGCAGCGGATACTGCGGCGCACCGGCCGCGTTGTCGGCAATGGCCGTGGTCCAGGAAGTATTCGACGCCACACCCGACGACTGAGCCGGATGATGCGGACACTGGGAATCGACCTTGCGTCCCAACCGGTTCGGACGGCGATGGCGACTCTCGAGTGGTCCGGTGGCGGAGCAGTTCTCACCGCCGTACAAATGCCGGTCACCGACGCGGACATCCTCACGGCCGTACCCGTAGCCGACAAGGTGGGTATCGATGCCCCGTTCGGCTGGCCCGATGCGTTTGTCGACGTGGTGTCCGCCCATCACAGCGGGGATGTCCCTCGACAACGATCACTGTTCGCCGAACCCGGCGTGACCCGGTTTGTCGCCAGGAGAACCGACGAATGGGTTCGCGCCACAACAGGTTTGATCCCACTGAGCGTCTCCGCCGATCGCATCGCCTACGTGGCACTACGCGCGGTTCGGCTGCTCGCACAACTCGATGGCCCGGACTTCGATGCGAGCCGAATCAACGGCACCGCCGTGGAAGCCTATCCCGCTGCGGCACTGAAGATCTGGGAATTGCGCCACAACCGATACAAGGGCCGCCCGCAACTCGAGACGCTTGCCGCCTTGGTCGAGGGGCTCGAAACCCAGGCGCCATGGCTGGACCTGGGTCCTTATCGAACGCTGTGCACCACCAGCGATGACGTTTTCGACGCGGTGATCACCGCACTCATCGCCCGGGCCGCAGCCCTCGGCCTGACCGTGTTGCCCGATGCCGAGCATGCGGCCATCGCCGAGCGTGAGGGCTGGATCCATGTGCCGCGCGCGCCACTCGCGGCGCTGGCCACTCAACCGTCCTGAGCGTCCAGTTTCGTGGCGATGTCAGCGGGGAATCCGCCGGTGGCCACCGGACCCCACCGCGTAGGTGTGATCCGGATGAGCGATTTGTTCTGCAACCTCATCGCGGCGCGGTATTCGTCCCAGTCCGAATGTTCACCGGCGATGCTGCGGAAGTAGTCGACCAGCGCGTCCTCGGCCTCCGGCATGTCCAGCACCTCGGCCGTGCCGTCGACCTGCACCCACGCCGCATTCCACTCGTCCGACAACACACAGACGCTGACCGCCGGATTCCGTTTGATGTTCTTCGTCTTCGCCCGTCCCGGATAGGTGGCAATGACGATGCGGCCCTGCGGATCGACGCCACCGCTGACCGGCGACAACTGCGGCGTTCCGTCTGCACGAACCGTACTGAGCAGCATCTTGTGTCTCGGACGAACGAAGTCGAGCAGTTCAGCAAGCGCTACGTGGTTGTTGGTTGCAATGGTTCTGGCCATTCACCCAGAGTACTGACTTTCGCGCCAACCTGACCTCACGTCAACGTCTGAGATCGAGGTGGCACCGTCCAGTCGCACCGGCGGCTCACACTGTGAAATTGTCAAGGATCCTGCAGGACACAGGTTGTGCTGTGTTGCTCAGTCTTGCGGTTCAGTCTCTCGCGGTCTTATGCGGCGGTGAGGTCGGAAGTCAGGGTGCGGCGGGCATGAGACCGCAGTTCGGTGGCGCTGCCGGGTGCGAGGAACCAGGGATGCCCGTCGTGGCCGATGAGCACCGTCCAGCCCTGATGGTGGATGTAGCGGTGGTGTCGCCGGCAGAGCAGCACCATGTTGGTCAGGCTGGTGGTGCCGCCGTTGCGCCAGAAGTCGATGTGATGGGCATCTGTATAGACCGCGGCGCAGCCGCAGCCCGGGAATGCACAACCTTGATCGCGGGCGATCAACGCTTTGCGGATCGCTGGAGTGACGGTGCGTTGGTCGCGGCCGACATCGAGTGGCACCGAGTTGTTGTCGAGCAGGATTTTGGTGATCACCGAATCACACGCCACCATCTGCGCTGTGGGTGCTGAGGCTGGTCCGGTCCATTCGAACTTCGGCGCCATGGCCGGCGGTGTGGCACCCGGGATGCTGCGCAGCTGCAAGTGTTGTAGATGTTCGGGTGAGACGGTCACCGTGACATGTGGTTTCGACCCGCCCCGGGTGGGTCGGTCTTCCTGATCAAAATACGAATCCAGCAATCGTTCCAGCGCATCAGCCCGGATCTGGCCTGTGCTCCGTGGATCCGGCGAGCCGTCGGGTTCAGGCACTGGTGTGCACAGTGGATCGAGTGCCACCGCCAGCTTCTCGCCGAGCAGACTATCCAGATCCAGGGTGCCGCGGGTGCGGCCGTCATCACCGGTCCCGAATGACAACTCGTTCAGGTCGTGGTTTTCCGCGTCGGGGATTTCTTTGTCGGGCGGCGATAACACCAACGCCATATGCCGTGCCCGCACCGATACCGCCGCAGGTGTGCCCATCAACGCCTCGGTCAGTAGTCCGCGCTCACAGTCAGATCGGTCAGCATCGGGGAGGTCTGGATTGCGACGTTCAATGTGATGGAGGCCCTTCACAATCGCATCCACATGCTCACCGGATAGTTGTCCGTCGATTCCATAACCAGCAATCGACGGAATCTCACTGAGCGCCTTACCTACTCGCACATACCGGTGTGCCACTGTCGGTGCCATACCGGCGTCCCGTAACAGCTTGGCTGTGGACCCCGCACCTTTCTTCTGCGCCAACCCACGCTTGTCGACTTCGCCGACCAGCCGGAAAAGTATCTGTTCCACAACGTGATTGAGTCGTATAACCGCCACCGTGTGTGATGAAACCTGCGCATCATCACCGGCGACCAGAGCTGCATCCCCTGCCAGATCTGAGATTCTGGCGAACATTCCCCCGAAGTCCATGGCCCAATATTACTCGCCGAATTCCATTCGCACAAGTGTTCTAGAGGTTGATCTTGTTGTCCCACAATCTTTTTCGTTTGCTCAGTAAGAAAAGCCCTGAAGCATATCGCGGGGGTCCGACAGCAAAGTCGCGGGAACTTTTCGAGGCCGCAATGAAACACATTGGACCGAGAGCCCGCCTACAGACCCGCCCGCAACTCGCGCTTGAGCAGCTTGCCACTCTGGTTACGCGGGAGTTCGTCCACGATGACAACACGTTTCGGCACCTTGAACGGCGCGATCTGATCCTTCACATGAGCGATCAACACCTCGGGCGGCACCTCGCCGGCATCGGGGCGCAACACCACCACGGCGGTGATCGCCTCGATCCACTTCTCGTCGGGGGTGCCGACCACCGCGACCTCGGCGACGCCGGGATGGGTATAGATCGCATCTTCGACCTCGCGTGAGGCCACCAGGATCCCGCCGGTGTTGATGACGTCCTTGATGCGGTCGACCACGGTGAGGAAGCCCTGCTCGTCCCGGGTGACGAGGTCACCGGAGTGGAACCAGCCGCCGCGGAACGCCTCTTCGGTGGCTTCTGGATTCTCCCAATAACCTTGGCACAGTTGAGGTGAACGGTAGAGCACCTCTCCGGCGGTGCCGTCGGGAACATCATTGCCGTCCGCGTCGACAACCCGCGTCTCCACGAAGAACACCGCCTTGCCGCAGGACGCGGGCCGATCGGCATGGTCGTCGGGTCCCAGGACCGCAGCGAGCGGTCCGATCTCGGATTGCCCGAAACAGTTGTAGAACTTGATGTCCGGGTATCGCTCACGCAGACGGTTCAGCACGGTGACCGGCATGATCGAGGCCCCGTACTGGGCCTTGCGCAACGACGAAAGATCGCGGGTGTCGAGGTCGGGATGCCCGGCCAGTGGCACCCACACGGTCGGCGCGAGGAACAGCGATCCGATCTTCTCGGCTTCGATGCGGCGCAGGATCTCCGGAATGTCCGGTGTCTCCATCAGACTGATCGTCGCCCCGACCGACAGCAGCGGGAGCATGAACACGTGCATGCCCGCCGAGTGGTACAGCGGCATCGCGATGAGCGGGTTGTCGGACTGATCGAAGTCGAGTGCGATCACCGACGACACGTATTCGTGGACCATCGCACCGTGGGTCATCATTGCGCCCTTGGGCTTTGACGTGGTGCCTGACGTGTAGAGAAGCTGCACGAGATCGGAGTCGGCGACCTCCCAATCAATCTCCGGCAGATCCCCGTCCGTGCTGTGCTCGAGAAGTGAACCGTCCTCGTCGCGCAGCGTGATGACCTGCGCGATGTCGAGGGCGTCGACGACGGGCGTCAGGTTCTCGCGCAGCGCCGGATCCACCAGGACCGCACGGCTGCCCGATTGGCCGATGAGATACGACAACTCACCTTCTTTGAGCGCGTAGTTCACCGGCACGTGAACCAGTCCGCCGCGGGCGCAGGCGAGGAAGGCGATGACATAGGCATCCGAGTTGGTGCCATAGGCCGCCACCCGATCGCCGGAGTTCAGGCCGAGTGACCGCAGGTGACCCGCAGCCCTGGTCACCGCATTGTCGAGCTCGGCGTATGTCCAGGCGCGGTCGGCGAATCGCAGCGCGGTCCGGTCGGGGAACCGCGCTGCGGTCCGGCGCAGCACTCCATCAACGGTACTGAAACGGGGGTTGGCGATCATGCCCCGACTTTATAGGACGTCCAAGTATTGGCGGCGCAGATTTCACTGGCCGGGACGGTCGACCGCCACGTCGAGAACCCAGGTGACGCCGAACTTGTCCACGAGCATTCCGTACAGCGGAGCCCACGCCGCCGGGCCCAGATCGACGATGGTCTTCGCCCCCGCGGAGAGCTCCTTCCAGTAGGTGGTGATCTCCTCGGCATCCCGGCCGCGTACGGACACGAAATGCGCGTTCACCCCGGCGTCGTAGGGCACGGCGGACGGCACGTCGTAGGCCATCACATGAAAGCCGTTGCCCGCCTGCACCTGGCCCCACATGATCTGATCGGCCTCCGCCGGTTCCTGCACGTTGTGGGCGTCCGAGTAGCTGATCGCGGTGAGTTCTCCGCCGAATGCGCCCTGGTAGAACTCCAGGGCCGCCTTGGCGTCGCCGCGAAAGTTCAGGTGGTTGGTGACCGTGATCGACATTTGTTGCTCCTTGGTTGGTGCGCTCTGCGATTGACGATCACCAGACTCACGCCAGTAGCGGACAGATAGCGGCCACTACTTCCGGCAGGATGATTCCCATGGCGGAAACCTCGGCTCGACTCCTGTCGCTGCTGTCACTCCTTCAGACCCGGCGGGTGTGGGCGGGGCCGCAGCTCACCGAGCGGTTACGGGTCAGCAACCGGACGATGCGCCGTGATATCGAGAGTCTGCGGGAGATGGGCTACCGCATCGACGCGATCAAAGGCCCCGCCGGCGGCTACCGACTGGGCGCCGGATCCGAACTCCCGCCGTTGCTGTTCGACGACGAACAGGCCGTCGCCATCGCACTCACGCTGCAGTCCGCCACCTCGCCGGGCATGGAAGAAGCGACAGCGCGGGCCCTGGCCACCGTCCGCCAGGTCATGCCGGCCCGACTACGGGGGCGCATCGACACCCTCGAGGTCACCGCGGTCCCCCGAACGGCCGGCGGGCCGGCCGTTCCGCTGGATACGGACACCCTCCTGGCGGTCGGTGCCGCCGTGAGCGCCGGGGAGGTCCTGCGGTTCGACTACCAGAGCGATCAGAAACCGGGCGGCGACCTCGTGCCACCACGAAGGGCCGAGCCCCATCACCTCGTCAGTCACGACGGGCGGTGGTATCTGGTCGCGTGGGATCTCGACCGCGGCACCTGGCGGACGTTCCGCATCGACCGGATGACACCCCGCGTTCCGACCGGCCCGCGCTTCCGGCCACGGGATATACCCGGGGGTGATGTGGGTGCGTTTGTCGCGGCCCGCTTCAAGGGATCAGGCAACGCGAATTCCTGGCCCTGCCAAGGCGAGATACTCCTCGACGCCCCGGCGACCGCGGTGTCGCCCTTCGTCGAGGACGGGACCGTCGAGGATCTCGGCCCGGATCGTTGCCGCCTGCAGATCGGCTCGTGGTCGTGGACCGCGCTGGCTGCCGGGATCGGCCGATTCGACGCCGATTTCCGGGTTGTCGGTCCACCGGAACTCGCGGACGCCTGTGCGCGGCTGGCACGCCGGTACGCGGCAGCCGCGGAATGACACCACGGAGTCCGAGCCCACATTGCGCCGCGGATGCTCCTACTGGAAAGTGATCTCTCGTGGCCTCTTCGACTTTCATCCGGCGCGCACGACTAGTGCCGGTGCGCACGCCCGTGGCGACCGACTCGCCCGTTGACATCAGGATCACCGACGGCGTGGTCACCGAGGTCGCACCCGGATTGCGCCCCGGGCGCGACGACGTCGTTGTCGACGCCGATGGCCGGTGGGCGATTCCGGGGCTGTGGGATCAGCACGTACACATGTCGATGTGGGCGCAGACCCGAGCGAGGATCGACGTCTCCGCCGCCACCTGCGCGGCCGACGTCACCCGGATCATCGCCGACCACGTCGAAGCACTACCCGGACCGTGGCAGGGCCGTGCACTCCTCGGTTACGGTTTCCGGACGGCGCTGTGGCCCACGCAGCCCACCGTCGCCGAGCTCGACGCCGTGAGCGGACACCATCCGGTGATCCTGTCCAGCGGCGACGTTCACGCCGGCTGGCTCAACAGCAAAGCGCTTGCACTGCTGGGAATTCCACCGCGTGACACCCAGCTGTGCGAGGCCGAGTGGTTCGCCCTGCAACCCGCGCTCGCGCAGTTGTCGGCGGCCTCGAACGACGTCGAATCGCTTGTCCGTGCGGCGGTCGATGAAGCTGCCGGTCGCGGCGTGGTGGGCATCGTCGACTTCGAGATGACGGCCGGGCATCGCGAATGGCCACAACGTTTCGCGGCCGGGACCGATCGGGTGCGGGTGCAGCCCGTCACGTACGCCACCACCCTCGACGAGGTCCTCGCCGCCGGATTTCGGACCGGAGATCGGTTGATGGAGGGTTCGGACCTGCTGACCATGGGTCCGTTGAAGATCTTCTCCGACGGTTCCCTCAACACCCGGACCGCGCACTGTTGCCAGCCCTACGCCGATGCTGATGAGCTCGAACATCCGCGCGGACAACAGTTTTACGACAGCGCCGAATTGACCGAGCTGTTGGCCCGAGGCACTGCCGGCGGACTCCGCATCGCCCTGCACGCCATCGGCGACGCCGCGGTGGACCAGGCGCTGAGCGCTTTCGAGGCCACCGGCGCTCGCGGTGGTATCGAGCACGCGCAGTTGATCCGCTTCAGCGACATCCCCCGGATGAGGACACTGGGAGTCCGGGCGAGCGTGCAGCCCGCGCACCTCCTCGACGACCGCGACGTCGCCCTCCGCTGCTGGCCCGACCGCGCTGATCGCTGTTTTGCCCTGCGGTCGATGCTCGACGGTGGCGTCGCCCTCGTCCTGGGATCCGACGCCCCGGTCTCGGTCCTCGATCCGCGGCTGGCCATGGCGGCGGCGGTACATCGCGGTCTCGAGGGCCAGGACCCCTGGAATCCTTCCGAATCACTCACACCCGCAGAAGCGCTGGCGGCCAGCACCGACGGTCAGTCCACCATCACCACGGGCAGCCGGGGTGACATCGTGCTGCTCGACGAGGACCCGCTGCAACCGGCCACCACCACCGCGCAGGCGGCGCAGATACTGCGGGATCTCGGCATCGCGGCAACGATCACCGCGGGCCGGATCACCCATCTGGCGATGTGACGTGCCTCAGGTCACGGGCGCTCTGAGTTGGCAGCGCACCGGCCGGCTCGGTACGTTCCTACAGTCCCGAAGGCGCTGACCTCGGGTGACAATCGCGGAGTCGCGCCGTGTGACCAAGCGCCGTAGGACCAGGCGATGAAGACCAGAAAGTGAACTCCCGTGCCCAGCGCAGTGAAGACAGCCCATTCGCAGACGCCACCGGCAACGGTCCGCTCACTGCTCCGCTCCCCGGTGCAGCTGCGCAAAGAGATCCTGGCCGGTCTGGTGGTCGCCCTGGCGTTGATACCCGAGGCGATCTCCTTCTCGATCATCGCCGGCGTCGACCCACGGGTCGGGTTGTTCGCCTCGTTCACGATGGCCGTCACCATCGCGGTGGTCGGTGGCCGGCCCGCGATGATCTCGGCCGCCACCGGTGCGGTGGCGCTGGTCGTGGCACCGGTCGTCGACGAGTACGGCCTCGACTACCTCCTGGCCACCGTCATCCTCGCCGGTCTGCTGCAGATCGTGCTGAGCCTGATCGGCATCGCCAAGTTGATGCGCTTCATCCCGCGCAGTGTGATGACCGGTTTCGTGAACGCGCTGGCCATCCTGATCTTCAGCGCGCAGCTTCCGCAGTTGTTCGGCGACGACATCCCCCCGCTGGTGTACCCGCTGGTTGCCGTGGGTTTGGCGATCATCGTCTTCCTACCGCGCCTGACCTCGGTGATCCCGTCCCCCCTCGTCGCCATCGTCCTTCTGACGGTGCTCGTGACGTCAACCGGTTGGGACGTCCCGACAGTCGAAGATGAAGGTGCCCTGCCTGACTCCCTGCCGTCGCTCCTGCTCCCCGACGTTCCGTGGACGTGGCATACGTTGTCGGTCATCGCGCCATACGCGCTGGGCATGGCCCTGGTCGGGTTGATGGAGTCGTTGATGACCGCCAAACTCGTCGATGACATCACCGACACCCACTCGGACAAGACCCGCGAGAGCTGGGGTCAGGGCGTGGCGAACATCGTCACCGGATTCTTCGGTGGCATGGGCGGTTGCGCGATGATCGGCCAGACGATGATCAACGTCAAACAGTCGGGGGCCCGCACCCGGTTGTCGACGTTCCTGGCCGGTGTCTTCCTGTTGATCCTCGTCGTCGTGCTCGGCGACATCGTGGGCGTCATCCCGATGGCCGCGCTGGTGGCGGTGATGATCATGGTGTCCGTCGGCACGTTCGACTGGCACAGCATTCGCCCCCGCACACTGCGGTTGATGCCGTTCGGAGAAACCCTCGTGATGCTGGTGACTGTCGTGGCCACCGTCGCCACCAGCAACCTGGCAATCGGTGTGGTCCTGGGAGTGCTGACGGCGATGGTTCTGTTCGCCCGCCGGGTGGCGCATCTGACCGGGGTCGAGGCGACCACGGAGACCACCGACGACGGTGTGGAGGTCCGGCGGTATCGCATCACCGGCCAGCTGTTCTTCGCTTCCAGCAACGATCTCGTGTACCGGTTCGACTACGCCGGCGACCCCGACACCGTCGTCATCGATCTCACCGCGGCCGACGTCTGGGACGCCTCGACGGTTGCCGCCCTCGACGCCATCTTGCGGAAGTATCGCGACCGCGGGAAGCAAGCCACCATCGTCGGGCTCACCGGATCGAGTCTCGAGCGCCTCGAACGTCTTTCCGGAAATCTCGGCGCCGGACACTGACGCCGACTTCCGCATGCTCGACCGGGTTCTTCAGTCCTCGATCTTGAACCCGACTTTCAAAGTCACTTGAAAATGGGCGATTTCACCGTTTTCCACGTGACCACGGGTCTCGATCACCTCGAACCAGTCGACATTGCGCAGCGATTTGTTCGCCCTCGCGATCGCCTTCTTGATGGCGTCGTCGGAACTCGTCATCGATGTTCCGACGATCTCCGTGACTCGATAGACATTCTCACTCATTCGCGGTCCTCGATTGGTCGGTGGGTGAAACTCGTTCGATGGCGTCAATCCCTCGCACTGCCAACGGTACTGATCGAGCGCCACGGCGGGGCCGTTCGCGGGACATCGGCTGTGATCAGTTTCCCTCGGCCGCTCGGGCACCCGGCTAGGATGCGAAAATGGGCATGCCCGTCCGCCGGCTCCGCGAGAGGTTCGTTGCTGCCGTCGGTAAGCGTGATCCTGATTTCGACGCGTTACGACGCGCGATCCGACCGGCACTGGTTGTTCCGATAGCTGCGGCGTTCGCAGTACACCACGGGGGCCCGCAGACACCTCTGTTCGCGATCTTCGGTTCGGTTGCGCTCCTCATCCTCGCCGACTTCCCGGGCAATCGAAGCCGACGGGCCGCGAGCTACTGCGGGCTGGCCGTGGTGGGCTATGCCTTCATCAGTTTGGCCACGGTGCTCGGTCAGCCGGGATGGCTGGCCACCGGGTCGATGCTGGTGGTGGGCGTGATCGTGTCATTCGCCGCGATCCTCGGCTCCAGTTTCTCGGCCGGGCAGCGATCGGCACTGCTGCTCTATGTCGTTCCGGTGGCGTCCCCCGAGGGGCCGCTGGGAGATCGGTTGCTGGGCTGGACCATTGCCCTCGCATTGAGCGTTCCGGCTGCCCTGTTCCTGCTACCGCCGCGCCACCACAACGAACTGCGCACCCGTGCGCAAGCCGTGTGCAGTGGTTTGGCGGAGTACATGACGCCGAGTTCCGACACCACCGCAACGAAGCCGGCCACCGTCGACGTCATCGCACTGATGGACCGGTTGCGGCACACGTACCTGAGCTCCAACGCGCGGCCTGCCGGCCTATCCGCAGGAAGCCGGGCCATCATCAGGGTGGTGGACGACCTCGAATGGCTGACGACCCAGGTGGCCCGGCGCAATGTGCAGCTGCCCGATGACCTGCGTGGACCGTCGGTGACAGTACTGCAGCGCGCGGCCGACATACTCGCGGCCGACGCCCGAGAGGTCAGATCGGTCGATCGCAATGCACTCGACAACGCCGCCGAGCACCTGCGGTCGTTGATACACAACAGTTTCGGCCCGAACCTGGACCTCATCCGCACCGATCCCAGTGACGCCGACGCCGAGGCGGACGGCCTGAGACTGCTCGAAATCCACACCAGCTGCAGCACCATCGCACTGATCGGCCGTACCGTGGCGTGGGCGTCGGCAGCCGACGCGCGACCGATGCTGCAGAAGATTCTCGGACGAGAGCTACCACCCACCGGGGCGGCGGATTCGGTGCTCTCCGAGTATGAGGCGACCCGGGTCTCGGTGTCCGCGACCTTGATCGAGAACTCGGTGATCGCACGAAATGCGTTGCGCACCGGTGTCGGTCTCGCCGCCGCCGTTGCCCTCGTGCAGATACTGCCCGTACAGCATGGATTCTGGGTCGTTCTCGGTGCGCTGTCGGTACTGCGCACCAGCGCCCTGGCAACGGGTTCGAATGTGCTTCGGTCGGTGGTCGGCACCGCGGTCGGATTTCTTGTCGGAGCACTCATCATCATCGCCATCGGCACCAATGAGATCGCCCTATGGGCGGTGTTGCCGATCGCGGTGTTCGGCGCCGCGTACATCCCCAAGGTGATCTCTTTCGCCGCCGGACAGGCAGCATTCACGGTGTTCATCCTGACCCTCTTCAACGTGCTCGGTCCCAGCGGCTGGAAGATCGGACTGGTCAGGGTCGAAGACGTCGCAATCGGCTGCGCCGTAGCCGTCGTCGCCGGGATCGTGATGTGGCCGCGTGGCGTCGCGGAGGCGGCCCGCGCCACCATCAACTACTCCATGGCCGTCCACGCCCGCTACCTCAGGGCTGCCACGACCAGGATGACCACCGGCTCGACCAGCGTCACCGAAACCGCTGTGACCGAGCTGCGCATGGAAAGCCAGGTGGCCTATCGCGCTTCTGATGATGCAGCGCGGCAATATCTTTCAGAAGCAGGCGCAGCCGCAGAACGCCGCACACCGATGGTGGGCGCACTGGGACGATCCATCCGGCTGCGCATCGTCGCCGATTCGATTGCCGACCTCACCCCGACCCCACACCCGAACGCAACCGCGCCGAACCTCTGCACGGTCATCGACATCCAGGCCGCCCGGCTCACCGTCGACACCACTGACAGTGAGCCGGCTGGCACGCAACCCACGGACCATCCGAACCGAATCGCGGCTGCAATGGTGGCCGCGCTTCGCGCCGACAGCGAGAAAACCAGTCTGGGCATCGACGAGGCACGTCCACTCATCGCGACAGCGGCCTACCTCGGCGAGCTCGAGTTGATGCGTGGAAGCAGACCGCAATAAATCAGTTGCCGTGGCGCTCTGATGGCAGCAACACTGTCCTGACCTGCACAACCTTCGCCATCACAAGCCTTGGCAGAAACTTTGCCAAGGCTGGCAATTCCGCCACTGTTGGCAGAAAGTTATTGAACGGATAGTTACTGCCATGGAACTTTTGGTGATTATCGGACCGGCCGTGGTGGCCGGGATCATTGCGGTGTATCAGAACCACACCTCACCGCATGCGCCTTTTGATGCCGCCGGCCGGCCGACCTCCGCACGTACCCAACTCGAACTCGAACTGCTCACCCGCCGCGAGGACGCACCCAGCAACGCTTGATCAGATCCGCTCGGCGACAACCGATTTCGCTGCACCGCGTGCAATGTCGACGAGGCTGGTCTTGGATGGGATGCATGACGACCCCTTCCATTGATCCTGCGGTACCACCGAGCGGTCCGGGCTGCGTCGATTGCGAGCGCACCGGCGGTTGGTGGTTTCACCTCCGTCGATGCGCGGCGTGCGGGCACATCGGATGCTGCGACGATTCCCTCTCCCGTCATGCGTCCGCCCATGCCACGACAAGTGGGCACCCGATCATCCAGTCATACGAGCCGGGTGAGGACTGGTTCTGGGACTACTCCACCAACGACTACTACAACGGGCCGGAGTTGGCTCCCCCGCACTCCCGGCCCGCCGAACAGTCGACACCCGGACCGGCCGACCGAGTCCCCACCAACTGGGTCGACCAACTGCGCAATCGCACCGACTGACCCCCCGTCGACCGTGCCGAACCGACCGTCGAGCGTGCCCAACCGACCGTCGACCGTGCCTTGGTTACCGTCGACCGTGCCAAAGATGCACGACGCGCTCGGTGTCTGTGCAAGTTGGGCACGCTCGACGGTGTTTTGGGCACGCTCGACGGTGTTTTGGGCACGCTCGACGGTGTTTTGGGCACGCTCGACGGTGTTTTGGGCACGCTCGACGGTGTTTTGGGCACGGTCGACGGTGATTTGGGCCCGCTCGGTGGATTCGATCGGGCTGCGCAAAAGAGCTCAGTTGTCCCCGGAAACCCTCTGTGGCCGCGGTCTGGTCGATAGTGTTCTCCACAGACCAGATCACCGAAGAGGACAACCCGATGCCCACTGAGTTCGACCTGCTGCCCGAGAACGCCGAAGAGCTTGGCCTGGAACCGGATCGGATCCCGCCGGTCACCCGGATCGACACTGTGGTCGACGGGCGGGCCGTCAGCGCGCTGCAGTGGGGCACCGAATCACCACGGCTGGTGTTCCTGCACGGCGGTGGCCAGAACGCCCACACCTGGGACAGTGTGGTGCTGGCGCTCGGGGTGCCTGCGCTGGCCATCGACTTACCCGGCCACGGCCATTCGGACTGGCGCGACGACGGTGACTACCGGCCACACCTCAATGCGCAGGCTGTCGGACCGGTGATCAGGGACCTCGCCCGGGACGCCGAGTTGGTGGTCGGGATGTCGCTGGGCGGGCTCACGACCATCTCGCTGGCCGCCCGCAACCCGGGGTTGATCAAGCGCGCGATCCTCGTCGACGTCAGCCCGGAATCACCCAAACGGGTCCAGAATCTCAGTGGCAAGGAACGCGGCACCGTTGCGCTGGTCGGCGGACCGGACACCTTCGACGATCTCGACGAGCTGATCGAGCTCACCGCTGCCGCCGCCCCGAACCGTCCCCGATCGTCGATCCGGCGAGGCGTCATCCACAACACCCGCCAGATCGATGACGGCCGCTGGCGATGGCGGTACGACCGGTTCCGCAAGTCCATCGAGCCCGAGCCGCTGTGGAAAGACCTGTCCGACAGCGAGACTCCGATCACTCTGATCCGGGGCGCCCTCTCCCCGTTCGTCGCCGACGACGACGTCGACACGTTGCGTCGGTACCGGCCCGGCCTGGAGGTCTTCACCGTCGACGGCGCCGGACATTCGGTCCAGAGTGATGCACCGCTCGAGCTCGCGAAAATCGTTGCGAACACCCTGCGCTGACATCGATTAGCCCCGGATGGGCCAGCGATTCGCGATACTCTTGCACGGCTTGGCGTTTCAGTACGGATACTGCACATCCGCCGGAGGAGAACCCGTGACTGCATCGGTCACCGACAAGGCACCTCCTCGCGCGAAAATCGTCCTGGCAACACTGATCCTGGTCGCCGGCGTTGCCAACATCAATCTGGCGGTGGCCAACGTCGCGCTGCCCGACATCGGCAAGGACTTCGATGCCGGTTCTGTCGGATTGAACCTCGTCGCCGTGGGCTATTCCCTCGGTCTGGCCGCCTCGGTCCTGTACTTCGGAGCCCTCGGCGACCGGCATGGCCGCAAACGGATGCTCGTCATCGGGCTGGCGCTGTCGATTCCGGCGTCGCTCATTGCCGGGTTTGCCCCGAATGTCGAGATCTTGTTCGCCGGCCGTCTCCTCGGGGGCGTCGCGGCCGGACTCGCCTATCCGACAACACTGGCCATCATCACGGCATTGTGGCAGGGCGTGAGCCGCACCAAGGCCATCGCGGCCTGGTCGGCGCTCGGTGGTGCGATCACCGCTCTGGGTCCGGTCCTGTCCGGCGGCCTGCTCGAGGTGTTCAGCTGGCATTCGGTATTCCTCGTGACCCTGCCGCTGGCCGTCGTCGCACTCATCGCCGCACTCAGACTGATACCCGGTGACAGCGGCGACTCCACCGATCCGGTCGACAATCTCGGCGGCGTCCTGTCCATCGCCTTCATCGGTGCGATGGTGTTGTCGTTGAACTTCCTGCCGATGGCCGGTGCCGGGACGATCACAGCGATCCTGGCGGCCATCGCGCTTGCCGCCGCGATCGCATTCTTCGTCCGGCAACACCGCGCCGCCACACCACTGTTCGACCTCACGATCGCCGCCAGGCCAACCTTCTGGGTCGCCGCATTCGGCGGCATCGTCGTGTTCGGCACCCTGATGGGCGCGATGTACATCGGCCAGCAGTACCTGCAGAACGTTCTGGAGTACTCGACACTCGCGGCCGGCGCCTCGGTCCTCCCGGCCGCGGCCTCCATGGTGATCGTCGCCCCGCTGTCGGCGCGGATGGTCGAGAACCTCGGATCCCGCACGACACTGCTCGTCGGTTTCGCGTCCATCGGCCTCGGCATGGTCTTCGCCATGACGATGTGGAGCGAGCACGCCCATTACTGGCAGGTCGCGCTGGTCTACATCTGCATCGGTGTGGGAGTGGGTATCGCAGGTACACCGGCGTCGAGGTCGCTGACCGGGTCGGTGCCGTTGTCGCGGGCGGGGATGGCCTCGAGCATGTCCGACCTGCAACGTGACCTCGGCGGCGCGATCATGCAGTCGATCCTCGGCGCCCTCCTCACCGCCGGTTACGCCCACGACCTGTCGAAGCAGATCTCCGGATCACCGGACGCCGACACCATCACCGACCAGACCCAGGCGGCGCTGACCAAATCGTTCTCCAGTGCCGCCGATCTCGCCGAACGCTATCCCGACAACGCCACCGAGATCCTGTCCGCGGCACGAGAGGCGTTCGTGCGCGGCGACTTTCTGGCCTACGCCTCGGCGATCATCGTTGTGTTCATCGGCGCCGTGGTCGTCCGGATCTGGTACCCGAACCTCACCAAAGAGCGGGCGCTGATGAAAGAGTATGCGGCCGAGGACGAGTGAGGTCAGTCCTGCTTCTTGTGGCGCCAGATCCGTTCGAACGGCAGCCGCCAGGCATGCGGCGCGATGAGCTGATGAATCGCGTTGGGGCCCCAGGAACCCTGACTGTAACTGCGTACCGGCGGCGGCTCGGCCAGCAGTGGCGCCGAGACATCCCACAGGCGTTCAATGCCTTCGGCCGTGGTGAACAGCGTGTGGTCGTTTTTCATCGCGTCGAGGATGAGGCGTTCGTATGCCTCCAACACCAGCCCGGACTGCTCGGTTTCCTGCATGGCGAACTGCAGGCTCAGTTTGTCGAGCTTCATGCCCGGACCCGGCTTCTTGCCGTAGAACGAGAGCGACACCTTGAACTCGTCGGCGAGGTCGAACGTCAGATGATCCGGACCCTGTTGTCCCACACCGGATCCGTCCGGGAACATACTCTTCGGCGGCTCATGGAACGCGATCGAGATGATGCGCTGCCCATCGGCCAGCCCCTTCCCGGTCCGGAGATAGAACGGGACCCCGGCCCACCGCCAATTGTCGATTTCCGCCTTGAGTGCCACGAAGGTCTCGGTCTGCGACTCGGCGGTGACACCGGGTTCGTCGCGATAACCGGTGTACTGGCCTCGCACCACGTTTCGGGGATCAAGCGCCACCATCGACCGGAAGACCTTGTTCTTCTCCTCGCCGATCGGGCCGGGCGCCAACGCGGTCGGTGGTTCCATCGCCACGAACGCCAGGATCTGGAACAGATGGGTGACGACCATGTCCCGGAACGCGCCGGTCGATTCGTAGAAGTGTGACCGGCCTTCGAGCGCCAGCTTCTCGGGCACATCGATCTGGACGTAATTGATGAAGTTCCGGTTCCAGATCGGTTCGAACAATCCGTTGGCGAACCGGAAGGCCAGAATGTTCTGGGCCGCTTCCTTACCGAGGAAGTGATCGATACGGAAGATCTGGTCTTCGGCGAACCACTGGTGGATCGAGGCATTCAACGCGACCGCGCTGTCATGGTCGGTGCCGAACGGCTTCTCCATGATCACACGAGATTTCTCCACCAGTTCGGCTTCGTGCAACATCTCGAGTACGGCCATCGCGGCCTTCGGCGGCACGCTCAGGTAGTGCAGCATGTGGGCGTCGGTGCCGAGCACCGCCAGCTCCTGGCGCACCTGTGCGGCGAGTGCTTCAGCGCCGGCACCCTGCGGCACATAGCTCAGGGTCTCGGCGAACTCCGCCGCCGCCTCGGGTGTGAAGACCCGGCTGGAGAACTCACTGCAGGCCTTGACCGCAACCGCGCGGAACTCCTCGGTGTCGAGGTCGTCGAGCGAGGTTCCGACGATCCGCATCGGCGGTGCCAGTTTCGACATGAACAGATGGAAGAGGCCGGGCAACAGCTTTCGGCGGGCCAGGTCGCCGGTGGCACCGAACAGCACCACAACATGGGGCGGCAACTTCTTGGCCGCTGTGGCCCCGTGGGCCTCTTCGAGTCCGGACACATCGTCGATCGTCCCACCTGAGAGCGAAGTAGGCAGCGCAACCGACGCGACCCCGACTTCGTCCCGCTGACGACCTGCCGAGGGTGCATTGCCCTCGGCGCCCCGCTATGGAGCGGTTTTCAGGGCCGGACGGACCGAACCCGCCACCGACGACAGTGCGGTGAACACGGCCGAATAGTCGGCAGCTGCCTGCGCGATGAAGCTGTCGAGCTCGGGCAGGTTGTCGATGACGAAGTACAGACCGCGGCCCGGTATCGCGGCGCCCAACTCCAGGAGCAGAGGCGCCAGTGTCGTCTGGGGTGCCAGCGAATGTGTCAGGTCGCCGCCGGTGAACACGGGTATCGCGACCACGCCTTTGAGGCCGTCCGTGCCGTATTGATCGAGAAATGCCTTCAGCAGTCCGGTGTAGGAGGCCTTGTAGGTCGGTGTGGCAAAAATGACCAGGTCGCTGGCCGCGACCGAAGTCTTTGCTGCGGTGACCTTTTCCGAGCCCCACTGGAACAGTTCATCTACCAGGTCGGCGAGTTCGATGACCTCCACCTCGTACGAACCCGGCTCGAGGAGCGCCGGCACGAGTGCCTCGGCGACCGTCCTGGTCCGCGAATGCGGCTTGGGGTTCCCGACAACAACCGAGACCTTCAACGATCCAGCTTCAGACAAGGCGGTCAGCTCCAGACTCCATGGTGGCGGCGTGCTCATCGGCCGCAGACCGGCATTTCTGCGACCGTGGGTGAGGCTACGTCACCAGCGCAGCCCTGCCACGGGTTTGAGTCGCCGAGAGTTTTTCGTCGTCGCCCGGACGATGAAACCCCCCACATCGCGACGGCCAGATCGCAGGTGCGCAACCGGACCGGTCTACGCTCGAAGGCAGCATTCGGTCGCCGCTCGATGCGGTGTCCGCACCCGCCGATTGTGACCCCACGAAGGGATAGTGCAGTGACCAGCAACTCCGACGAACCGCTCGGCTACGCCGCGGGCGTGATCGTGCGTGGCGAAGGACGCGGAGCGCCCATGGGCTTCCCGACCGCGAACATCCGCGCCGAAGACGAGAGTCGGATCCCCGAGGACGGTGTCTACTTCGGCTGGTTCAGCCTGGCCGAGGGCGAACCGCCTCGCGGTCGTCTTCACCCGGGCACCTGGCTGCCTGCGCTGATCTCGGTGGGCAACAACCCGACATTCGACGGTCGCACCCGCACGGTGGAGGCGTACGTCATGGATTTCGAAGAAGACCTGTACGGCGCCCATGCGGTCGCGGAGCTGACAACGCTGGTGCGTCGGATGGAGAACTTCAACTCGATCGACGACCTGGTCGATGCCATGAACGGCGACAAGCAGGCAGCCCGCGACCTGATGGCCATGTACCCGACCCGGCCGGAAGCCTGACCGACCCCGAATACCTGCTCAAAGGTCAAGTGCAACAGCAGTATCGAGTGCAACCTCGATACTGCGCATCCAGCCGTCCTTGAGTGCGGCCTTCTGGTCGCCGTAGACGCTGACACCGTCGACGAGATTACTCGAGCAGGCACACACCATGCCGGCCCGCAGTCCACGCAGTTTCGCAACGACGTACAGCGCCGAACTCTCCATCTCCACGTTCAGGATTCCCATCTGGGACAACTGGGAAATCCACTCCGGGCCTTCCGCGTAGAACGCGTCGTCGGTCGCGTTGATGCCCGAGTACACGCGGAAACCGCCACGCTCCGCCGCCATGGCCTCGGCAACGCGACGCAGTTCTGCCGCGATCGAAATATCCGGCACCGCAGGGAAACCCGGATGGACGTATGCCGCGGTGGTTCCGTCATTGCGCAGCGAACCCTCGCTGACCAGGAGGTCACCCGGGGCGATCCCTGGCTGCAGACCGGCCGAACTCCCCACGCGGATAAGCGAAGTGACACCAACCCGGGCCAACTCCTCCGCCGCGATGGCCGTCGACGGGCAACCCATCCCCGTCGAGGTCGCGGTGATGAGTTTGCCCTTGTAGTAACCCGTCATCGTCCGGTGTTCGCGATTGTGGGCGACGTCCCGCACATCGCTCAGGAACTCGGCGACAAAGGGCACCCGGAACGGATCGCCCGGCAACAACGCCACTGTTCCGACCTCACCCGGGGCCACCCCGATGTGGTACTGCCGGACATCGAGTCCGGCGGCGTTCTTGTCGACGATCTGCTCTGACACTGATGGCTCCTGGCTTCGTGAGGTGTAGTTGCCTGTGCAAAGTAGCGCGCAGTCGACCGATCCGCCCGGCGAGCTGAAACGCGTGCATGAAATCGGCTCATTCGGGGTATCACCCCGGCAACAGTTCACAGAAAGGGAGGCCTCCGTGACCAATGACGTCGAGAAGCGCTGGAACGACCCACGTGCATTCCGGTCCGCTGCCAAATACGTCGTCGTGGTGATCGCCCTGGCTGCCATCTGGCTCGTTGCCGACCTGTTGATCGATCCGTCCAGCCTGCTCTGGGGTGCGGGTTCCACCGCGATCCTGCTCCTGGGCGGTATCGGTGCCTTCATCATCGGCTACCGGGTATGGAAGCGCGGTGGCACCTGGACGATCTGGCAGGGCGCCGGATGGTTGCTGTTCGCACTGATGTTGGCGACGATGGGCACAGCGGCGTTCTGAATCCGGTGATGGCCGAACCGCGCACAGCAGTCGGTCAGCTCGCGTTCTTCCTGGCGTTGGTGAAGTACGTGTTCCGGGCGATGCGTGAGTCACCGAAGGTGACAGCACGCTCTCGTCTCGATCCGGTCAAGAGCGTCGCACCCCAGTTCAGCAGCGTACCAATACGATTGCGGGCTCCCGCCAAGAAGACGATGTGGATGAACCCCCAAGAGATCCAACCCAGTCGTCCGGAAAGATGCAGTGGCCCAGCCTGAACGAGCGCGTGGCCCCGTGCGACGTAGGCCGCGTTACCGAGATCTCGATACTTGAACGGCGGCCGCGGCGCGGTGCCACCCGATGCGACCTCCGTCGCGATCAGCTTGCCCGCGTACCGCCCGCCCTGCATCGCGACCTCGGCCACCCCGGGCAACTCGTCGCGCGACATCAGATCGCCGACCACCCAGATGTTGGGATGCCCGGGAACGGTCAGGTCCGGTTCGACTGCGATACGCCCGGACCGGTCCTGCGGGACACCCAGCGCGGTGGCGAGCGCCTTGGCGAAGGGCACGGCCTCCACACCGGCAGTCCAGACGACGGTCTGCGTTTCGAAACGGGTCGTGGTCTTCGGCTCCGCCTTGGTGGTCGTCTCGACGTAGCCCGGACCCACATCCGTGACATGAACCCCGAGGTGGGTCTCGACACCGACCCGTTCCAGCGTGCGCTGCGCATTCTTCGACAGTCTCTTGTCGAACGAGGGCAGGACCCGGTCACCGCTGTGGAACAGCAACACCCTGGCCTCGCACGGATCGATCGACCGGAACTCGTTGGTCAAGGCGTGCAAGGCCAACTCGCGGATCTGACCGGCGATTTCCACGCCGGTCGGTCCACCACCGGCCACGGCAAACGTCAACCATCGCGCTCGCTCTTCCGCGGTGGGCAGTGACTCGGCCATCTCGAATGCGGTGACCAGTTTGCGGCGGATCGTCAAGGCGTCGTCCAGCGTTTTCATGCCCGGCGCCCAGTCGATGTACTCGTCGTGCCCGTGATAGGACTGCCGCATGCCGGCGGCGACCACGAGGTGATCGTAGGGCAGGTCGAACATCGACCCATCGCTGCGGCAGGCGGTCAGAGTTCGGGTGGCGGCGTCGATCGCCGTCGCCTCGCCCAGTGCCACGTGGGTATTTTTCTGCCGCCGCAACAGATGTCGCAGCGGACTGCCGATCGAACCTTCGGACAGCACACCCGTCGCGCATTGGTAGAGCAGCGGCTGAAAGACATGACTCGTTCCGCGGGACAACAGCGTGACGTCGACGTCGGCGTGCCGTAGTTTTCGGGCCGCATTCAGTCCACCGAAACCGCCGCCGACGATCAGTACGTGCGGGCGCTCAGATGTGGTCATGTTCTCTTTCGATCGCAGATTGCCACCACCAAAGGCCTCCGGTGACAGGCCTTTCCATCACAGTCGTGACTACTGCGAAAGTCTATCGTCCGACCTTTCCGACGGTGTTCCGAAAGGGAATGTGGCTGCGTGGTGTCTCATGCCTCTACCCATTGACCGATTGAGTCACACGCTTTAAGTTCAGTCAGTCGGCTGCTTTAGTTCTGGCGCCCACGAACCAGACCACTCATGGAGGCGCTACATGCATGTTCCGGCCACCGGCGACACCGCACAGACCCGTTCGCCGGGTCCGATTGTGGCAATCCTGGCGTTTTCCGGTGTCGTCGCAGCTCTGATGCAGACCGTGATGATCCCGATTATCCCCGAACTGCCCAAGCTCCTCGGCGCTTCGCCGTCCGACACCGCATGGGCCGTCACCGCGACCCTGCTGACCGGCACCGTTGCCGTACCCGTCATGGGCCGCCTCGGCGATATGTTCGGCAAGCGCCGGTTGCTGCTGCTGAGCCTGATGCTCCTGGTCCTCGGTTCCGTCGTCGCCGCGCTGAGCAACAGCCTGATCCCGTTGCTCCTCGGACGGGTGCTGCAAGGCCTGGCCGGCGCGGTGATCCCGCTGGGAATCAGCCTGATGCGCGATGCACTCCCCAAAGAGAAGTTGGCGAGTTCGGTGGCCATGATGAGCGCATCGCTCGGAATCGGTGGCGCACTCGGGCTGCCCATCGCGGCCCTGATCGCCGAATACGCCAACTGGCACTTCCTGTTCTGGATCTCGGGGGCGCTCGCCGTTCTGGCCACCGTGCTGGTCCTGGTGTTCGTGCCCGAATCCGACGTCCGCAGCGGCGGCAGCTTCGATTACATCGGTGCCGCTTCACTCTCGACCGCGCTGATCGCCCTGCTGCTCGCCATCACCAAGGGTGCCGACTGGGGTTGGACCAGCGGCACAACCGTGGCGCTGGCACTGCTCTCCTTGATCGCGTTTGCCGTCTGGGGGTGGTGGGAGCTGCGAACCAAGCTGCCACTTGTCGACCTGCGGGTCACCGCCGGCCGCCAGGTGCTGTTCACCAACCTCGCATCGGTCGCCCTCGGATTCGCGATGTTCGCGATGACCCTCGTGTTGACGCAGGTACTCCAGCTACCCGAGGCCACCGGCTATGGCCTGGGCAAGTCGACCTTGGTCACCGGTCTGGTGATGGCTCCGTTCGGTGTGGTGATGATGCTGGCCGCCCCCGTGTCGGCGCGGATCACCAACTCGCGCGGCCCGAAGACGACGCTGATGATCGGAGCGCTTGTCGTCGCGGCGGGCTACATCTTCGGGGCCTTTGCACTCAACACCGTCTGGCAGATCATCATCGTGGCCATGATCATCGGAATCGGCACCGGTTTGGCCTACGGAGCGATGCCGGCGCTGATCATGGGCGCTGTCCCGATGTCGCAGACCAGCGCGGCCAACAGCTTCAACACGTTGATGCGCTCGCTCGGAACGTCCTTCGCCAGCGCGATCGTCGGCGTGATCCTGGCTCAGATGACGATCTCGTCCGGCGGGTTCGACGTGCCCTCCGCGGATGCGTTCAAGGTCACGATGCTCCTCGCCGCCGGTACCGCACTGCTCGCCTTCGTATTCACCGCGTTCGTCCCGCGCTTCCAGGCGCCACCATCTCCCGCCGATTTGTCAACCGGCGCCACCGACATAGAGGGGTCGGCAACTGCTGCTCGGTGAGTGATCGACCGGGATACGCTCCATGCGTCAGTGCGCATGGAGCGTTTCTGCGTTCGACGGGGCGGTGAGAGGTGGACGGTGGAGCAGGTCGATTGTGTGGTGATCGGCGCCGGCGTGATCGGCTTGGCCATCGCCCGGCAGCTCGCCCGCAGCGGGCGCGAGGTCCTCATCATCGAACGGGCCGAGTTGATCGGTTCGGAAACCAGTTCACGCAACTCCGAGGTCATCCACGCCGGTATCTATTATCCCGAAGGCAGCGCGAAGGCGCGTTTCTGTACGGCCGGCCGGGACAAGCTCTACGCCTACTGCACCGACAGGGGCGTCGACCATCGGCGGATCGGCAAGCTGATCGTCGCGACCGATGCCGATCAGGTCGACCGTTTGGCAAGCATCGCGGACGCCGCAAAGACCAACGGCGTCAACGATCTTCGTCTGGTGCATTCGGATGAGCTCGCCGATCTGGAACCGGAGCTACACGCGCACCAGGCACTGTTGTCGCCGTCCACCGGGATCGTCGACAGCCACGGCCTGATGACCGCACTGCGGTACGACGCCGAGGAGGCCGGCGCGATCACCGTGCTGCGCAGCGCCGTGACGGGCGGATCGGTCGCCGTCGTGGACGGCCGGGGACCTTCGATCGTCCTGACCATCGACGACACCGACATCGCCTGCGACACCGTGATCAACAGCGCCGGGTTGGACGCCTGGGATGTCGCGGCCCGTCTGGATGGCTTTCCCGCCGAACACATCCCGAAGCGCCACTACGCCAAGGGGAATTACTATGCGCCGGCTGGTGTCAAGGTGCCGTTCTCGCGACTGATCTATCCGATCCCCGTCGATGGTGGACTGGGCGTACACCTCACGCTCGATCTCGGCGGTCAAGCTCGTTTCGGTCCCGACGTCGAATGGGTGGACAGCATCGACCACCACGTGGATCCGTCGAGAGCCGACAGTTTCTACTCCGAGATCCGCCGATATTGGCCGGCGCTACCGGATGACTCACTGGCCCCGGCGTATTGCGGCATCCGACCCAAGCTCTCCGGTCCGGGTGAACCGGCCGCGGACTTCCTGATCCAGGGCCCCGCACAGCACGGTATCGCGGGTTTGGTGAACCTCTTTGGTATCGAATCCCCCGGTCTCACATCCTGTTTCGCCATCGCCGAAGCAGTCGCAGCCGCCCTCGACTGACCACCCCTCCGCCGAGCGTGCCTCAATCACCGTCGAGCGTGCCCTTGTTACCGCCGAGCGTGCCAAAACTGTTCGGAAACAGTCACTCTCGATTACGCCCCGGACATCTTCGGCACGGTCGACGGGGATTTCGGCACGGTCGACGGTGGGGGGTCATCGGCTGGAGGTGCGGCGAAGTCGGGTGTTGACGAACTCACCCATCCCCCAACGTCCGAGTTCTCGACCGAACCCGGAGCGCTTGACGCCTCCGAAGGGCAAGCCCGGCAACGTTGTTCCGTGCTCGTTGATGTAGGCCATACCGACCTCGAGGCGATCGGCAATGTCGCGGGCCTTGTCGAGATCGGAACCCCAGACCGAACCACTGAGCCCGAATTCGACGTCGTTGGCCAGTTTCACCGCCTCGTCTTCCGACGCCACCGAGTAGACCATCGCCACCGGACCGAAGATCTCCTCCGAGTAGGCATCCATGTCCTTGGTGATGCCGGTCAGCACCGCCGGACGCATGAAGGCGCCGTCTCCGTCCAACGCGTCACCCCCGGTGTGCAACGTGGCGCCCTGCGATACGGCCTTCTTGACCTGATCGACCACCGTGTCCCTGGCGCCGACGGACGACAGCGGCCCGACCACGGTGTCGGACTGTGACGGGTCACCCACCGTCGCAGACTCGAACTCCGCGGTGACCGTCGCGACGAATGTGTCGAAGTCTTTGTCGCGCACGATGAAACGCTTGGGGCTGTTACATGCCTGGCCCGCGTTCGACAATCGACCCTTGGCCGCGGTCCGCGCCGTGTTCTCCAGATCGGCGGTCTCGAGAACGATGAAGGGATCCGACCCGCCGAGCTCGAGTACCGCCTTCTTCAGGTTCCGTCCCGCCGTCTCGGCGACGGAGGCTCCCGCTGCTTCGCTACCGGTCAGCGATACCCCTCGGATTCGCGGGTCGGCAATCATGTCGGCGACCTGGTCGCTGGAGGCGAACGCGTTGATGTACGCGTCTTCCGGAACACCGCCCGCATGCAGTAGCTCTTCCATCAGCAGGGCCGAACCGGCACAGATCGACGCATGCTTGAGAATGACCGTGTTGCCGGCCATCAGGTTCGGTGCGGCAAACCGGGCAACCTGGTAGTAGGGATAGTTCCACGGCATGACACCCACCAGGGGTCCTACCGGTTCCGTCTGCACGATCGACTCGTCGGCCCCGCCGACATCGAGTGTTTCGTCTTTCAACAGATCGGATCCGTTGTCGGCGTAATAGCGGTAGATCGCCGCTGCGAGCTGCACTTCCCCGACCGCCTGTGCCGCGGGTTTACCCATCTCGGTGGTGATGGCCTGCGCCAACTCATCGGCGCGCTGTTCGTACAGGTCAGCGGTGCGCGACAGCGCCGCGGCTCGGTCTGCCACGGACGTCGTCTTCCATGGCTCGTACGCTGCCATCGAACGGGTCAGGACGTCTTCGACACCCGCCGCAGTGAGGCTCTCGAACTCGCGCTCGGTCGTGCCGGTGGTCGGATTTGTGGTCGTGTAAGCACTCATTGCGATCGAGTACCCAAGCCACAACGGCTTAACCCGATGATGTGCGGTTCTGGCGAACAAAGTCCCAGGATGGGACCGCCAAAACCGCACATCATCGGGGTTACGAGGTCAGTGCGAGACAGCCTTCTCGACGCCGACACCGGTCAGCGAACGGACCTCCATCTCGGCCTGCTTCGCGGCGTTCTCCTGCTTGCGACGCCCGATGTAGGTGCCGATCACGGCCAGCAGGAAGCCGGCGGGGATCGAGACGATGCCCGGGTTCGACATCGGGAAGAAGTCGAAGTCGGCATCGGGGAACATCGAGGTCGCCTTACCGGAGACGGCGGGCGAGATCACGATCAGTCCGATGCAGACGATCAGACCGCCGTAGATGCTGAACAGGGCACCGGTGGTGTTGAACTTCTTCCAGAACAGCGAGAACAGCAGCGTCGGCAGGTTGGCCGAGGCGGCAACCGCGAAGGCCAGGGCGACCAGGAAGGCGATGTTCTGCCCCATGGCCAGGATGCCCAGCACGATCGAGACGACACCGATGACCACCACGGTGATCCGCGAAACGCGAACTTGCTGTTCCTCAGAGGCCTTGCCGCGCTTGATGACACTGGCATAGATGTCGTGGGCAAACGAGGCGGAGGCGGTGATGGCCAGTCCGGCCACCACAGCAAGGATGGTCGCGAAGGCCACCGCCGAGATCACGGCCAGGAAGATGGTGCCACCGAGCTCGAAAGCCAACAGTGGTGCCGCTGAGTTCTCCTTGCCCGGTGCGGCGAGGATCTTGTCCGGGCCAACCGATTTGGCGGCACCGTAACCGAGAACCAGGGTGAACAGGTAGAAGGCACCGATGAGTCCGATCGCCCAGGTCACCGAGCGGCGCGCCTCTTTGGCGGTCGGGACCGTGTAGAAGCGCATCAGGACGTGGGGCAGACCTGCGGTACCGAGAACCAAAGCGATACCCAGCGAGATGAAGTCGAGTTTCGACATCTCACTGATGCCGTACTTCGCACCGGGAGCAGCGATGTCACGGCCCGCCACCGCCTCGTTTGCCGAACCACTCACGGTGGCCTGCGCATCGGCGATCAACTGCGAGAAGTTGCCCTTCACCGCGAACAACACCAGAAAGAACATGATGCCGGCACCGGCGATGAGGAGAACCGCCTTGACCATCTGGACGTAAGTGGTGCCCTTCATGCCGCCGATGAGGACGTAGGCGATCATCAGGACGCCGACCACCGCGACCACAACACTCTGCCCGAACTTGCCGTCGATGTTCAGCAGCAGGGCGACAAGTCCACCGGCACCGGCCATTTGGGCGAGCAGGTAGAACAGCGACACCGTCAGAGTCGACAATGCCGCAGCCATCCGGACCGGACGTTCCTGCAGTCGGAAGCTCAGGACATCGGCCATCGTGAACCGGCCGGTGTTGCGCAGCAGTTCGGCAACGAGGAGCAGGGCCACCAGCCAGGCAACGAGGAAACCGACCGAGTAGAGGAAACCGTCGTAACCGTAGACGGCAATGGCGCCGGCAATACCGAGGAACGATGCGGCCGACAGATAGTCACCGGCGATCGCGAAGCCGTTCTGCGGTCCGGAGAACTGGCCGCCGCCGGTATAGAAGTCCGAGGCCTTCTTGGTGGTCTTGCTGGCCCGGATCACGATCGTCATGGTGATGACGACGAATGCCACGAAGATGGCGATATTGAGTGCGGGATTGCCGACCGAGGCGGTGTCCGCGGCGAGAGAGGTCATTTGATCGGTCCTTCCAACTCTTCGCGGATGGCCGCGGCACGTGGATCGAGGTCACGATTGGCGAATCGCACGTATACGGCTGTGATGACAAACGTCGAGACGAACTGCCCGAGACCGAAGATGATGCCGATGTTGATGTTGCCCCACACTTTGGTGGCCATGAAGTCATGCGCATACGTGGCGACGACGACATAGAGCATGTACCAGGCCAGGAAGAAGCCCGTCAGGGGGAAGACGAACACGCGTAGTCGACGGCGCAGATCCTGGAACTCCGGACTTGCCTGCATGTCGATGAACGCCTGCGCGTCCGGGGTCGGTCGCTCGGGCGACCTCTCCGGGCTCAGGTCTGATGCGGTCACGGGAGTCTCCTGACATAAGTGAGTGATAGAACCTGTCAGAAGACGTTAATGAGGTCCAGGTCACATGAATATGGCGTGGTCGCAGTCACACGGTGAGCTGTCGAACTGTGCGACGAACGGTCGATTCTGAGCGACGAACGGTAAGCGAAGGGCATCGGGAGCTGTGCCCTGGCTGTCAGCGGTGAAAAGTGGTTCGGACGATGTTGAAAACGAATCGAAACGCCGGCGCGAAGGCTATGTTGCCCAGAGAACCGTCTGGGAGGATTGAGTCCATGGGGAGAGGTCTGCCGGATTCGCTGGCCGGAGTTGGGTTGACTGCGATCGGAGTGGCGTTGATCCGCGCGCGTGAAACGGTACGCGCGAACGCTCTGTTCGCGGATCCGTATGCAAAGCTCTTCGCCGAGGCCGCCGAGACAGCGTTCTTCGACCCGGACGCGCCCGAGGACGCTGTCGACACGTGGGAGCGGATGCGACAACTCGTTGACGACTTCTACGAAGATCGCGTTCTGGCCACGAAATTCTTCGACGACTTCTTACTCGCGGCCTGCGAGCAAGGGTGCGAGCAGGTCGTCATCCTGGGGGCCGGCCTGGACACACGCGCTCTGTCGTCAGGAGCGTGCTCACCACCATCACTGAACTCTCAGTTCAGGGCAGCCGGCTTGCTCAGATCGCCCAACTCGCAGCGGCACCATCGCAATCAACGTCCGAGCGGTACAAAAGACTCAAAACGCTTGTCGGCGCGAACGACACCGATACCACGGGGCGCACCGACCGCGACAACACCAGCCGGCTCGACCACATGAACTGGCAGACAATCATTCATAGTCAATCCGATCTGCAATCCCGCTACGGTCGGCTCACCCCAACCCCCGAAGGCAACCAGTATCTGACCGCGGTTCTCAAGCCGCCGGAATCCACACCCACTGCATCGGACTCCATCTCCTTTGCCCAGCGCAATCCCTGTGGTTGATGCAGCACCAGATTTCTTGCGATCTGCGATGTACCGACCGTCTCGAAAATCGCGTTGGTGTCAGCGCTCCTCCCCGAAGTCCAGACCCACCTCGCGATCACGCCCGACACCGAGCCCTTCCGGTGCGTGAAGACGGGTCAGCAACCGCCCGACATCAGCCGGGACCCGGTCCGCCGTCAACTTGCTGACCAGCACCATCGTGGCAAACGCCAACGGCACACTGACCGCCGCCGGATAGCCGACCAGCACCGCGGGCCAACCGCCGAGCATGCCGTCGTCGATGCCGCCCAACGATGTCGCGAGGGCGGCGCCACCGGCGACCACACCGCCGACGATCAGGCCGGCCGCCGCACCGATCGCGGTGAGCCCCCGCCACCAGATGCCCAGGACCAGCAGCGGGCACAACGTCGACGCCGCCACCGCGAACACCAGACCCACCGTCCGGGACAGATCGATGGAGGTCACCCCCACTGCCAGCAACAGCGGCACCAGACCGGCCAGCACCGACGCGGCCCGGAAGTCGCGGACCCGTCCACGCAGCACATCGGTGCTCAGGACACCCGCCACGCTGACCAGCAGGCCGGACGACGTGGCGAGGAAAGCCGCGATGGCGCCTGCGGCCACCAGTGCCGCGACCAACTGACCTCCGATGCCCGACAACACCGAGCCCGGCAGCAACAGGACAGCCGCATCCGACGCCCCGGTGATGAGTAGCTGCGGAACCCACAGACGCGCGAAGACACCGAGCAGGGTGGGGAACAGATAGAACACCCCGAGCAGACCCACCACCGCCAGCGACGTCGCGCGGGCGGCCCGGCCATCCGGATTCGTATAGAAACGGACCAGCACATGCGGGAGCCCCATGGTGCCCAGGAAGATCCCGATGATCAGTGAGAAGACCTGGAACATCGCGTGGTCCCCGCCGAAACCCCAGCCCGGGGTGGCCCATTCATCGTGGGTCGACGGTGCACCGGAGACCACCGGTACCGCCGATCCGGCGGCGAGTTCGAGTTCGGACCCCGAACTGAGCGTGTGCTCACCCGGGGACAGTGTCACCGGCCCGGTCATCGCGATGTCGTCGACCTCCCCGAACACGACCACCTCGAGTGGGGCGGCCACGGTGACGACGACATCCGTCGTGATGTCGACGGTGGTCGCCGCCGACACCGTCGGCGGCGCGTCGGAACCCTGATCATCGTCGGCCCCGTAGAAGTGGATGGCCAGAACGATCGCCGGCACCGCGACGGCGGTGAGTTTGAGCCAGTATTGAAAGGCCTGCACGAAGGTGATCGAACGCATCCCACCGCCGACAACATTGGCGATCACGATCAGCGCCACCACCACTGCACCGACCCACGGCGGGATACCCAGCAGGATGTTGAGGGTCAGGCCTGCGCCTTGGAACTGCGGCACCATGTAGAGGATGCAGATGAGAACCACGACGGCGGTCGCCAGCTTGCGTAAACGCTTGGACTGCAATCGGAATTCGGCAAAGTCCGGGACGGTGTAGGCGCCGGATCTGCGCAGCGGTGCCGCCACGAACAGCAACAGGCCGACGTACCCGGCGGTGAAACCGATCGGATACCACAGGGCGTCGGCGCCGTACTTCGCGATCAGACCCGCGACGCCGAGAAATGAGGCGGCAGAGAGATACTCACCGGAGATGGCGGCGGCGTTCCATCGGGGTCCGACGCTGCGGGAGGCCACCAGGAAGTCGGATGTCGTGCGGGCCAGTCGGACTCCGTAGGCGCCGATGGCAACGGTCGCGACCGCGGCGACCACCAATGCGATGAGTGTCGGGATGGGTACCGACTGGCCGGAAATCGTCTGCATCTGCGGTGTCAGTCGTCGACCAGGTCGCCGAACTCTTGCTCATTTCGGTCGGCGAGACGGTTGTAGACCCAGCAGACGCCGACCAGCAGCGGATAGACCGTGAATCCAAGGATCCACCAGGGCAACAGGATCCCGAAGATCGACACCTCCGTGAGCCACGGGAAGATCTTCATCACCACCGGTATCGAACACAGCACCAGCAGGGTGGGCGCGGCCAGCCGCAGTGCCAGCCCGAGCTGCGCCCGCATCAACCCGCGGATGAGCGCGTCGCCGACCTCGGTCTGCTCTTGGACCTCCACCCGGGTTCGGACCGTCCGCGCTCCTCGGCGGGTGGCGAGCACCACCCGTTCCCGGGCTCGGGGCAAGTCCTCTCCGGCGGTGGTCATCGGGTGAGGCGCTCTTGTTTGGGACTGCGGACGAGACGATCCTTGAGTTCCCTCGTGTGCCGCCGGCTCACCGGCAACTCCACCACCGCCGCATTCGGACCCGGGCGAAGGAGAACGACCATGCCGGAGCCAACCGTGCGAATGCCGGTGACCAGCGACGACGACACCAGGTACGAACGGTGTACCCGTAGGAAACCGGCTTGGGCCCAACGGTTTTCAAGCGACGAGATGGGGATGCGAACGAGATGGGACCCGGCGGCGGTGTGCAGCCTGGTGTAGTCGCCCTCGGCTTCCACCCAGGCCACGTCCGAGCGGTTGACGAGCGTGGTGGAGCCGCCCATCTCGACCGGGATCACCTCATCCGGATCCTCGGCGCCAACGGATGGCGGGCTCGCGCCGGGTTCAGCGGCCTCTCGCTGTTCGACAACCCGCCGGACCGCCTCTGCAAGACGCTGCGCTCGTAGCGGTTTGAGGAGATAGTCGAGTGCGCCGAGATCGAACGCGGCCACCGCCCGGTCGTCGTGTGCGGTCACGAACACCACCGCAGGCGGGTTGGCGAACGCCGCCAGCACCCCGGCCAGTTCGAGTCCGTCGAGGCCCGGCATGTTGATGTCGAGGAACACCGCGTCGATGCTGTCGGGACGGTCCTTGATCAGACGCAATGCGGTGGTCGCGTCACCTGCGGTGAGCACCTCGGCCACTGCATCCTCTGCGCGCAGCAGATACGCCAGTTCATCGAGTGCCGGCCATTCGTCATCGACGGCCAGCACCGTCAGTGCCGGCCGTTTCGCGGGCGCGGAATCCTTGTTCATCTGTGACACAACAGGGTCTATCGTGCCACGCGCGGCCGCCGAACCGGACTACATCGCCGCGCAACCCGCATCGACCGGCAATGCGACGCCGGTGACGTACCGAGCCTTCTCACTCACCAGCCACACCACCGCATTGGTGACGTCCTGGGCCTCGACCCACGGGACGGGCAGCAGGTTGCCCGCCATGGGACCCGACGAGCGTCCCTCGGCATGCATCTGCGCCATGTACTCGTTGAGGATCATCGGTGTCGCGACCCCGGTCGGATGAACCGTGTTGACGCGGATGTTGTGGGCCGCGTACGCGTTTGCCGCCGAATGCATCAACCCGACGATCCCGTGCTTGGAGGCGGCGTATCCGAAGACCGCCGCACTCCCGTCACCACCGCGTCCGGTCAGACCCTGAACCGAACTGGTCAGGACGATCGATCCACCCCGGCCTTTGCGGATGATCGAGGGCACGGTGGCCGTGATCGTGTTCCAGGCCCCGAACAGATTTGTTTCGACGATGTCGCGGTAGAGCTGCTCATTCTTCGGATCGGCGACTCCGAGCGCGACCACACCGGCATTGGCGACCACGATGTCGATCTCGCCGAGTTGGGCGACACCGGCTGCGACAGCGGCCTCGAGGTCGGCCAGTTGCCGCACATCAGCGGTATATGTCGAGATCCGGCGGCCTTTCTCCGTGACCAGGCGGGCGGTCTCGTCGAGGTCCTCTTTCGTGGCCAGCGGATACGGAATCGAGTCGATGTCGGCGCAGATGTCGATCGCGATGATGTCGGCGCCTTCGTCGGCCAGCGCCACACAGTGACTGCGTCCCTGCCCGCGCGCCGCCCCCGTGACCAGTGCGACCGAGTTGTCGAGTTCACCCATGCTGCTCAGGCCTCAGCCTTGACCGACCGTCGTTCCGCGTTCCTTCTTCTCGGCCTGGACCCCGGAGCTGAACCAGACGTCTTCTTCCTGGAAGTCGTACGTGCGCCATCCTTCTGGCGTCCGGATCAGCTTGTGGCGATACCAGCCGCCGCAGTCACTCTTCTCGGTTTGACCAGGCAGGATCATCGGGTTGTAGAACATCGCCCGCACCTCGGCGGTATCCCCGGTGATCGTGTAGTCGATGTTGGTGATGAAGTGCTGTTTCATCGGGAGCAAGGACATCGAGGCTTCCAGCCATGCCGAGATCTCCATCCGATTGCCCGTCGGGCCACCGACGGCGGAGTAGTCCACGCGCGCATCCTCGGTGTAGAGCGAGCGCCACAGGTCCCAATCCTCGGAGTCGACCGCCTTGGCGTAATTGGTCAGGTGCTGCTCGATTTCCAGCCGGTCGACAACTTCTTGGATCTCCACCTGACAACTCCTCGCTGCGGGAACTACTGACCACAGAACAGCATTCACGCCATCAGCGCGGCGCGGAAACGCTATTCTCCATTTTGGAAACTAGATTGCTTCGTATGATCTACGTCATAATCGTCCGCTGTCAAGATGCGGTCGAACTTGAGCATCAACGCGGCAGGAAGTAGCACTCGATGAGACATATCCCCGACGAGCTGGCAAAACGGTACAAAGACGATGGGTGGTGGACCGACGAGACCATCGGCGAGCTGGCCGCCCGTGGGCTGGCCGACCGCGGCCACCTCCCCTTCGAGGTGCACTCCGCGACCCACCCCTACGCGGGGACATTCGCCGACGTTGAACTCGTCGCCCGCCGGTTGGCCGCCGGCCTCCGTGATCGCGGCGTCGGCGAGGGGGACGTTGTCGTCGCACAGCTGCCCAACTGGATGGAGGCTGCCGCGACCTTCTGGGCCACCTCGTTCCTCGGGGCGGTCATCGTGCCCGTGGTCCACTTCTACGGCCCCAAGGAAATGACCCACATCATCGCGACCACGAAGCCGAAGGTGGTGATCACCGCCGACGGATTCGGGAAAATGACATACGAGCCAGACCTGTACCGCGACGTCCCGATCGTGGGTGTGGTCGGAGCGAGCTTTGACGCGCTCCTCGCGGATGAACCGATGACCGGGATCACCAAGGCCGATCCCGCTGCGCCCGTGCTGATCGCCTTCACCTCCGGAACGACCAGCAAGGCCAAAGGCGTCATCCACAGTCATCAGACCCTGGTCTGCGAAACGCGGCAGCTGGCCGCGCGATGGCCGCGAGACGGACAGCCACAGATCACCGGCGCACCGATCGGTCACTTCATCGGAATGGTCAGTGCATTCCTCATCCCGATCCTCGACGGCTATCCGATCCATCTGATCGACGTCTGGGATCCGGCTGTGGTGCTGCGGCTGATGACCGAGCGGAAGCTGAAAGTCGGTGGCGGCGCGCCATATTTCGTGACCAGCGTGCTCGATCACCCCGACTTCACACCCGCGCATCTGGAGTTCATGCCGTACGCCGGCCTCGGTGGTGCCTCCGTCCCGTTGACCTTCACCCGCCGACTGACCGAACTCGGCGTCACCGCTTACCGCTCCTACGGCAGCACCGAGCATCCCTCCATCACCGGGTCGAAGATCACCGACTCGGTCACCAAACGTACGGAGACCGACGGCAGTGCTCTCGAAGGCGTGGAGCTGAAGATCGCACCCGACGGCGAGATCCTCTCCCGCGGCCCCGACCTCTGCATCGGATACACCGATGACGTGTTGACTGCCAACGCTTTTGACTCCGATGGCTGGTACCACACCGGCGATATCGGAATACTCGACGAGAACGGCAGCCTGACGATCACCGACCGCAAGAACGACGTCATCATCCGTGGCGGCGAGAACATCAGCGCACAGGAGGTCGAAGAGGAATTGCTCGGTTTGCCGGGCGTGGCCGAGGCAGCCGCGGTCTCCGCACCCGATGCCCGACTCGGCGAACACACCGCAGCGGTCCTGCGACTCAAGCCGGGTGCGGTGATGCCCACGTTGGACGATCTACGTGCACATTTCACGGTATCCGGTCTGGCAAAGCAGAAATGGCCCGAGGAACTACATCAACTCGACGAGTTCCCCCGTACACCGAGCGGCAAGGTGCAGAAGGCTGCGATCAGGAAGATCGTGGCAGAGCGCAACCAACCGAGCGAAACATCCACCGTCTCAGGCTGACTCGGCGCGGAACGATCAGGAGATCGGCAGTAGCCCACGCTCGGCGAAGACCTTCTTCGCGGTGAGGGTGGCGTTCAGCGCGCGCGGGAATCCGCAGTAGACAGCCGAATGCAGCAGGGCCTCGATGATCTGGTGCGGCGACAGACCGACGTTGAGGGATGCATTGATGTGGACGTCGAGCTGCGGCTCGCATCCGCCGAGCGCTGTGAGCATCCCGAGGGTGACGAGCTGGCGGTCGCGCGGTTCGAGACCGGGTCGCGAGTAGATGTCGCCGAATCCCCATGCCACGACCTGGTGTGCGAGCTCTGGCGCAACATCTTTCAGCGAATCGATCACGTTCACACCGGCTTCTCCATCGATCGCGTCGAGCACCGATCGTCCATGGTCGTACCGTTGTTCGCGCGTGGTGGCGTCATTCATGGGTGTCTCCTGCATCGTTGTCGTTGCGGTCACCGGACGCGGCGGCCAGGTCATCACCGTCTTTCTTCATAGAACGCAGCGTAAGAGTTGGAGCGCACTCGAAGTCAACCCCTGGTGGGGTGCAATTCAGACCGAGATGCCCGGCCGGAACTTGGGTACCCGCATGCTCACCTTGGTCCCGGCACCGGGTGCGGTCTCGACCACCAGTCCGTAGTCATTGCCGAACGCCGCGCGCAACCGGTCGTCGACGTTGGCCAGGCCCACGTGCGCGTTCTCGGTGGCGCTGGGTCCGCCGGACCCGGTGACAATCGCATCGAGATCGCCGGAGCGCAGGAGTTCCGGATCCATACCGATGCCGTCGTCTTCGACGCTGATCACGCAATCCGTACCCTCGTCGGCCGCGATGATGGTCACCGTTCCACCCTCGGGCTTACTCGAAATGCCGTGCCGGACCGCATTTTCCACCAGCGGCTGCAACGCGAGGAAAGGCAGTACCACGTTGAGGACCTCGGGGGAGACCTGCAGCTTGACCGACAGTGAACCGCCGAATCTGGCCCGTTCCAACGTCAGATAGCGATCGATGTTGCGCAGTTCGTCGGCGAGCAGTGTGTACTCACCCGCCGCGCGAAACGAATAGCGGGTGAAGTCGGCGAACTCGAGGATGAGCTCACGGGCCTGGTCGGGATCGGTCCGCACGAACGACGCCACGGTACCCAACGCGTTGTAGATGAAATGGGGACTGATCTGCGCCCGTAGTGCGCGGACCTCCGCGCGGTCCAGACGGGCACGAGCGGCATCGAGATCGGCCAGCTCGATCTGATTGCCCGCATAGTGCGCCACCTCGGTGATCGCCGACAGCATGCCCGGTCCCGGCTGGTTCCTGGTGACGACACCGATCACACCCACCGATCCGGTGCCGTCGGCAGGCATCGGTTGCACGATCAGTGCGCGGACACCGGGCTCATCGAGTTCAGAGGCCTTGATGAGGATCCGGCGCCCTTCGGCCGCAGCTCGAACCGCGGCTTTCGCGAACTCTGTCGCGAGCCGTTCGTGGGACCCGGTCCAGGTCAGAACCACCCCGTCGGCGTCGGCGATGCCCAAGGCGTCGGCAGCGGTCAAACTCTGCAGATGCGGCGCGGCCTGCGCGGCCGAGTCGGCATTCAGACCTCGGCGCAAGGGCCGGGCCGCGAGTGAGGCGGTGTGCAGGGTCGCGTGAACCGCACGCTCGGCTGGTGTTGTCAGAGTCGGGCGGGTCCGAACCCGCAGTGCCACAACGGCAATCACAACCACCAATACCGCGATGACAACAACGGTGATCGTGATGCCCGACATCAGCGGCCGATCACGTTGTCGTGGGTCTGCTCAGCGATCGGCGACAGCGTCTGCCGCGCCGGCGGCCGCTGTGGTCACGGCGAACACCGACGGCCAGGCCCCGACCTTCTTGGCCAGCGGATGCGACGCGCCGAATGCGACGAGATATCCGGCAAGCAGGGATCCGGCCACGACCGGGCCTTTCTCCTGGTACCACCGGGTGGCGCACCAGCCACCGGCCGCGGCAAGCACTACCCCGCCGAGTTCGCGACGTCCGCTGTATCGAGCGGTGGCATATCCGCCGACGAGTCCGGCGGCAACAACTGGTGCAGTCAAGGGGGTACTCACCCTCAGGACTCTACCGCCGCCGGCGACACCGGGTCCCCGGACTCACCCGCTCAGCGCGGTGGTTGCCACGCGGGGTCGCGGCCCGAGAGTCCCAGTAACCGCTCGAGGTCCGAGGCATCCTCGGCAGTCGGCACGCGCGGCCCGAACGTCTTACCCGGCCCTTGGTGGTCCGGGGTCAGCATGTTGGGGGCAAAGGTCGCCGACGCTACCGCCGCTTCGGGTGCGGGGTCCCAGACCTGGCCGGTGGCCACCGCGAGATCCCAGCCGTGGACCACGTACTCCCACAGGATCATCGACATCGCCATGTCGCCGGGCATCGGGCTCTCCCCGAGATACAGCGGACGCTGGTCTGCGCCGGCGCGCACCGCCGCATCCAGTTGATCTGCGGCTGAACGGATCACCTCGGCAGCCGGCCCCGCCGCCTGCGGGACCTCGGCACCACCCGCCGGTGCCCGTCCATCGGGATCGGCGAACCCGGACGCAAAGGTGGCCAGCCAGCCCGCGACATGGTTACGCAGCTGTGCGACATCGAGTTCGGTGCATGGCGTCGGTGCGTGGTCGTGGCCGCCGGTGTTGGCGACGACGACCGCGAGATCGGACAGGACCGGTCGCAGTAGGTCAACAGTTGTGGTGGTCATGCCGTCGAGTCTTCTCCCCATCACCGGCCCGCGCTTGAAAAAACGCGACAGTCCGCGGCGGCATCTTCAGGCCATGGACTGAGTGCCGATGACCGACAGCAGGTCGAGACGCTCGCGGGCGGGCGTGCCCGGTTGTGGGAAATACACAAGGAGGTGCTGGTCCTCATTCTGGGTGACCAACGTTTCGCACTGCAGGGCGATCTCGCCGACCTCGGGGTGGATGAACCTTTTCAGGGCACTGACCCGGGTTGCCACCCGATGCTCCGACCACAACTCGACGAACTCTTCGCTGCCGGCCTGCAACCCTCCCACCAATTCCGTCACCACCGCATCGTCGCCTCGTTTGGCCGCGATCGCGCGTAGGTCGTTGACGTGCTTGCGACTCATCCTCGGGATGTCCTCCGGATTGAAACGGCGGCGGACCTCCGGATCGGTGAACCAGCGCCAGGTGACGAAACGATCCAGTCCGGTCACAGCCGATTGATCGCCGAAGAGCAGCATGTTCAGCCGGTTCTGCGCCAACGTCTCGCCGAGTTCTGAGATCACGCAGGCCGGGATGTCATCGAGCTTGTCGAGTAGATACAGCAGACCAGGCCCGACATGGGAGTCACCACCGATGCGAGGCGGTGGCGCATGTCCACACAGCAGATAGAGGTGGTCGCGTTCGTCGTCGGTGAGCCGGAGGGCGCGCGCCATGGATGCGACGATCTGCGTCGACGGGTGTGGGCCGCGCGATTGCTCGAGCCGGGTGTAGTAGTCGGTCGACATCCCGGCCAGGACAGCCACCTCGTCACGACGGAGTCCCGGTGTGCGACGGCGAACGCCTTCGGGCAGCCCCACGTCGCGGGGCACAAGAGCCGCGCGACGACGACGTAGGAAGTCGGCCAGCTCTTCGCGGTCCATGCGTGTGCTCACGCCAACCAGTGTGCTCGTCGGCGGTCATACCGGCCAGGGACCGGCGGTCCCCCGATAACCGGTCTCTGCCATGCACCATCCGACCCGGCCACGCTGAGTCCATGAACATTCAACAGGTAACCCTCGGAAAGACAGGACCTTCGGTCTCGCGAATCGGTCTCGGCGCGATGGGTATGTCCAGCATGTACGGTCCCAGCGACGACAGCGCGTCGATCGCCACGATCCATGCCGCGCTCGATGCCGGCGTGAACCTCATCGACACGGGCGATTTCTACGGAGGTGGCCACAACGAGATGCTGATCGGCCGGGCGCTACGCGAACGGCGTCGTGACGACGTGCAGCTCAGCGTGAAGTTCGGCGGACTCCGTTCTCCGGACGGCGGATTCGTCGGGTTTGATACCCGCCCGGCCGCGATGAAGAACTTCCTCACATATTCGCTGACCCGCCTCGGCGTGGATCACATCGACATCTACCGTCCGGCCCGACTCGACCCGGCAGTGCCGATCGAGGAGACCGTCGGCGCCATCGCGGAAATGGTCGACGCCGGCTACGTCCGCCACATCGGCCTGTCGGAGATGGGTAGCGATACGATCCGCCGCGCTGCGGCAGTCCATCCCATCGTCGACCTTCAGATCGAATACTCACTGATCTCTCGCGGTATCGAGTCCGGAATCCTGTCGACCGCCCGTGAACTCGGGATCGGGATCACCGCCTACGGCGTCCTGTCGCGCGGCCTGCTCAGCAACGCGGTGGGGGCCGGGACCACCTTCGCGCCCAACGACTATCGAACGCACACCCCACGTTTTCAGGGCGACAACCTGCGCAAGAATCTCGAGCTCGTGGACGCACTCGCCACGATCGCCGATCAGCGCGGCATCAGTGTCGCGCAGCTCGCCATCGCGTGGGTGCTGGCTCAGGGTGACGACATCATCCCGATCGTTGGCACCCAAAAGGTTTCACGGCTGCAGGATTCGCTTGGCTCCCTTGACATCAAGCTATCGGATGCGGAACTCGACACCATCGAGGCCACTGTCCCGGCCGGCGCCGCTGCCGGCGCTCGCTACGCCGAGGACCATATGGCGATGCTGGACAGCGAACGCTGAGAACTTCTTTGGTGCCTGCCCGGGTGGCGGTACCGTCAACTGAGTGACGACGATGTCGACAAGTCGCATTCCTTACTCATACTGATCAGGCGCATCTGAGCCGGAGCGGGTTGGCGGGTCGGTTTGGGTTGGCGAGTCGGATTCACGAGTGGTCAACTCCTGCATGGTTGCGGCCAATGCCGCACGGCGATCAGCGAGAACCTTCTCCCAGGCTGCTGCGAGGGTTTCGTTGACGTGTTGGGCCCGGTTGACCCGCGGTTTTCGTTCCGGATCCACCGACGCCGGCGGTATCCACCCGACCCGGCCTGCATCGGGGCCTTCGGTGATCATGATCGTCTGCCACTGATGCGGTCCGTCACCGATGAGTTTGTGGTGCGGCGGGCAGGCTGATCCCATCATGTCGATGTCGGTCAAACCACCATTGATCCAGGCAAGTAAGTGATGGGCCTCGACCCAGGTCGCCGGATTGGTACAGCCAGGATGTGAGCAACCGCGATCCCGGACGAACAACGCCAACCGTTGCCCCTTCTGCGCGGTCCGTTTGGTCCGGCCGAGATACAACACCTCAGCGGAGTGGTCAGCAAAGACAGCCAGATATTTGTCGGACCGGGCCGCCAGATCCAGGGCCTCTTTGACCGGAATATCGACTCCCGACGCCGTTCTGGCGATCCCCGCACACTCGTCGAGCTGCTGCTTGGTCATCGTGACAATCAACTGCGCCGGCAAACCACGATGCGACTTACCCAGCAGATTGCACTCCAAAATCGTCTTCAGGATCGCCTTGAACGCGTCGTGACATTGTTGGCCCTTCGAACGGGTATCCCGCTCGGCCGCAGCCTTGATCAGCTCTTTGTCCTGTTTCGGATCATCGGACGCACCGGTCGGCGAGTTCGGGTCGGCTGGATTGTTCATCCCCGGTGCCGCCCACACATCCATCACCGTCCTCAACAGGGCCAGCGTTTCGGGATCGAGGGTGCCGGTGATCTTGGCCATCAGATCCACCCCCTGATCCCCGATACCCAGCGAGCGTTTGCGGGCCCGATCCGAATCGTCGGTCAACCGACCATCAGGATCGACCCGGGCCAACACCGCACGGCCGGCGGCGGTCAACTGGGTGGGATCTTGGCCGACAGCTTCTTCGGTCATCCAATGATCCACCACGTCATAGACTGCCGGGTCCGAGGCCGATGGGATCTGTTTGCGCACATCCAACATGACATCCATATGCGCCGCCCCGATCAAACCGCGTGACCACGCCTGTTCTGCGGCAGGGCATTTCGGCGCCAACTCTTCACCCTGCATCGTATGGAACCGGCCGACCGCCTCCAGGGCTCGGATCCGGGACATGGTTTGCCCTTTGCTCAGCCGCAACTCGCTACGGGTGAAACCGAACAGTGACGAATACCCGGCTTCGGTAAACGATGACCGATCCGAGACCCGCAACAGGTGACGCAACCCGGTGAACTCGACCTTACGGGCGATCCGTTCATGCACCCGCACAAGCTCATTGACTTCCGCGCCAGACATATCGGAATCAGCGCAGTCCGCGATATCGGCAACGAGCAACTCCAACTCGAGGTACTTGCGCACCAGTACCGGAACCGGCGAGGAATCAACCGAAGAGTCAACAGGTGGATCGTCAGTCATCATGCCCCCCAGCACATCTGATCGAAGTATTGCCATAAGTCTACCCGCGATGCCACCAGATGTCGAATGTTTGTTCGACTCAAGACGCCGAGCTTCTTCCGTAGCTTGATAGCGCTGCCCGGCCCCGCGTTATCGCGATCTGATGCGATAGGTTCGCCGGATGACGGCACTCGTGAGTGAGCTCATCCGTGGGGTCCGCAACCAACTCACCCCATCGGAACGACTGGTCATCGAAGTGTTGCTCGAGGACTACCCGGTACCCGGGCTCGGATCAGCCGCCTCCCTGGCACAACAGGCACAGGTGAGTGTGCCGACGGTGGTCCGCCTCGTTGCGAAACTGGGTTTCGACTCCTATTCCGATTTTCGCGAGCAACTCAAAAGCGAACTCGCCCAGAGGCTATATGTCCCGACCGACCGATACCCCGACGATTCGCGCCGGTCGGCCACCACCTTCTTGGAATTGGCCGAGAAATCGGTGGCAGAGTCAGTACGCCGCACCTTTTCCGACATCCGGCCCGCAGACTTCGAAAGGCTGGTCCACCTACTCGCCGACACCAGCCGCCCCGTGTACATCACCGGCGGGTGGTCGTCGGTGGTGCTCGGTCAACACCTGGCCTCGTACTTGTCCCTCCTGCGTTCCGGGGTCCAACTGGTTGCCGTCGACAGCGGTAGTCGGACCCGGGCACTACTGGGCCTCGACGAGCACGCGGTCGTGGTCACATTCGATTACCGCAGCTACCAACCCGATACCGTCACGTTCGGGCGCCAGGCCAAGCGCCTCAATGCCACGCTGGTGCTGATCACCGACCCGATCCTCTCGCCCCTGGCACCAGACGCAGACGTCGTGCTCACCTCATCGGTGTCCGGCCCGCCACCGTTCGACGCACTCACCTGTGGGCTGATGCTGGTGGAGACGATGCTCAGCGTGCTCGCCGAACGACTCGGCGAACCCGCGCACCATCGCCTGGCCGGCTTCGAACAACTGCTCGCCGACCCCAAAGCGACAGACTGGCCGGACTCAGAGCCGTAACACTGAATTAACTGTTACAGATGGGCTCTATCACTGAACGGGATATAACATTGAGCCGTCCGCACCGGACGCCCATACTGCTCCTGCGAGAGTGCGCCCATGACAACACCTTTCGACTCTCATGCGCTTGACGAGTTGGTCCAACCCCATCGTGTCCATGCCAGCCTCTACACCGATCAGCAAGTATTCGCCTCCGAGATGGAGCGCGTCTTCGGTGGAACCTGGGTCTACCTCGCGCATGAAAGCGAGATCCCCGCACCCAACGATTTTGTGCGTAAGCGGCTCGGCCTACGGCAGGTCATCGTCACCCGCGACCGAGGTGGCTCAGTCCACGTCCTGATCAACCGTTGCACGCATCGCGGCGCCACCGTCTGCCGGAATGATTCGGGCAACAGCAAAAATTTCGTATGTCCCTACCACAACTGGAGTTTCGACAACACCGGTCGACTGATCGGCGTTCCGATGAAAGGCGGATACGGCCACTCTTTCCAGCCCTCGAACATGGGGCTTGGACGCGTGCGTACACAGTCCTATCGCGGACTTGTGTTCGCCACCCTCAATCCGGAGATGCCAGATCTGGAAGCTCACCTCGGTCCGGCCACCACCCTGATCGATCAGTGGCTCGACCGCTGGCCCGGCGCGCAACTGGAGGTCAGATCAGGACAGCACCGGCTCAGTTATCGCGGGAATTGGAAGCTGACATACGACAATTCGGCCGACGGCTACCACCCTGGCTATTCACATGCCTCATTGTTGAAGATGCGGAAGGAGCGCTATGGGGTCGGCGTCGACATGCAGTGGGTACTGGGCGACGTCGACAGCGGCTTGCAAAGCGTGACAGATCTGGGGAACGGTCACACCTTCCTCGATCAGCGCGACGAGATCGTCGAGTACTGGAGCAGTGCAGCTCCGATGCCCGGCGGCGACCGGTACGCGGAGATTCTGCGAGAACGCCTGGGCCACCGCACCGCCGCCGCCGCATTGGATGTTGCGGTCGGATCCGGCATGAACCTCAATATCTTCCCGAACCTACTGATCATCGGCAATCAGATCCAGGTGATCGAACCTTACGGTGTCGCCGAGACCACCCTGGTCTGGTACTCCACCCGACTTGTTGCCGATGACTTACCTGATGAGATCAACACCTTACGGATGCGCCTGCAAGAAGATTTCCCGGCATTCGGCGAGCCGGACGACCTCGCGAACTTTGAGGAATGCCAAGTGGGACTGGGTATACCCGAGATGGAGTGGGTTGATACCAGCCGCCATCTCGATACCGGCCGTCAGAGTCTGAACGACGTCGGGCTCCCCACCGCACCGGTCTCGAGCGAATTGCCGGTGCGGGCGTTTTGGGCCGAATGGAAACGCATCATGACCTCGGACACAAAACTGGCTGTCGAAACGGCCGACGGGAGCACACCGTGACCCGGTCGGACGAGCTCAACATTCCACTCCTCGAGGACATCGTCACCGACACTCTGCACTCAACTTATATCGACGACGACTACTACGCCGTGATGCGGGGGGACGTCGCCGAATTCGATTGCCGTGGGACAACACTGGACGAGGACGAGCGCACTGTCTACGAATCACTGATCCTTCACGAGAACTGGTTGCTCGACCGCCGACGGTACGAGGAATGGTTCGGTTTGATGGCCCGGGAGTGCATGTACTGGATACCGGCCACGTCAGGTCTCCCAGACGGCACCGCGGGTGATCCGCAGACACACGTATCCATCGCCTGCGACGATCGCCGCCGACTGGCCGATCGGATTGTCTGGTTACGCACAGGAGTTGCGTACTCCCAGCTTCCGGCGTCATCCACCAGTCACTCACTGACCGGGTTCATCAGGGTGCCCACCGAACGTCCCGGCGAGGTCAAGATCCGAGCCCAGTTCGTGGTCCACGAAGTTCGCGCCGGCCACACCCTCCAGACGATGTCCGGATGGGTGGGCTACGTGTTGACCACCGAAGACAACCAGATCCGCATCGCGCGAAAGATCGTCTGCCTTCTCGATGCTGCTCGTAGCCACCACAACCTCACCTTCTTCCTTTGATCGGAGTTCTCCCATGACCTCAGCAATGGACGCCGGTTCCGCAATCGGCACCAGCGACTTCATCGAAAAGTACGGCCTCTGGACCGACGAACAAAAGGCTGCCGCAGCCGAGATCGAACGCAAGCTGCCAGAATGGGACCTGCGTACGATCCGTGTGTCGTCGACCGATCCGCACGGCAAACTGCGCGGCAAGTCTGTCTTGTCCGGCTTGTTTCCATCCGTTCTGCGCAATGGCCTGGACTTCTCCACGGCGATCTTCTACTTCGACACCGCCGACGGCATCGTCTACAACCCGTTCGTGTCAGACGGCAGTCTCGGCAACAAACAACTCGGGGGTTTCCCCGATGTGATCCTCGTTCCGGACCCACTGACCTTCCGCGTGCTCCCCTGGGTGGACCGCACCGGATGGTGCATGGGGTCGGTCTACTACAACGACGGCACGCCGGTTCCGTTCGACGGCCGCAATCAACTCAAGGCCCAACTCGAGCGGATGGAAAACGATTTCGGGTTCCGATTTCTCGGCGGACTCGAGGTCGAGTTCTACCTGACCAAGCTTGTCGACAAGCCCCTTCTCCCAGGCACACTCGGAGGGCCCGGCAGTCCTCCGGACGCGCCCGAGGTGACCGCCATCGCGCCGGGTTACGCCTATCAATCCGAAGACCACCAGGACCAGATCGAGGACGTCCTCTCTGTACTCGCCGACAACTTGATGGCTGTCGGCCTGCCACTGCGCACCATGGAGGATGAATGGGGTCCAGGCCAGTGCGAGTTCACCTTCTCGCCCATGGCAGGCCTCGATTGCGCCGACGCGATGATGCTGTTCAAGGTTGCCACCAAGCAGGTGGCGCGGCGGATGGGGTTACACGCGTCGTTCATGTGCGCACCGGGACTCCCCGGGTTCTACGCCAATGGCTGGCACCTGCACCAGTCACTGATTGATTCCGAGGGCGTCAACATATTCGCCACTGCGGCAAGCTCTTCCGAGATCCTGTCAGAACCGGCCAAGCAGTACATCGCCGGAATCCTCGAGCATGCCGACTCGGGTTCGGTCTTCACCACGCCGACAGTCAACGGATACCACCGCCGTAAGCCGTTCTCTCTGGCCCCAACGCGGGCCACATGGGGCATCGACAATCGCGCGGCGATGATGCGCGTCCAGGGCGGACCCGGCGACAGATCAACCCACGTCGAGAATCGGATCGGTGAGCCTGCGGCCAACCCGTACTTCTATGTCGCGAGCCAGGTGATCGCAGGTATGGAGGGTCTCACCCTCGGCATGGACCCCGGACCGGCCGAAGCCGAGCCCTATACCGCTGAGCACGCTCGACTGCTGCCGCCGACGCTGGAATCGTCGATCGAATACCTTCGCAAGAGCGCGGTCTACCGCGGCGCGTTCGGTGACGACTTCATCGACTGGTTCATCGGCCTGAAGGACTTCGAGGTCAAACGCTTCCTCGAAGCCGAGGGCTCCTTCGACCCCGACGTTGTCAGCGACTGGGAACACCGGGAGTACTTCGGCCAGTACTGACGACATCGAATCGGCGCGCACCCGGATAGCGCCCGCGTCGAGTTCGGCTCGGCGCGGCGTGTTAATTTGACACCGCTAATCCGTCGAAGAAGCCGAGGGTCCCCCGTGAGCAGTGACAAGCCGGTGCTTGTGCCCGATGAGACCTGCTGGAAGATCGCCGAGGCCGATCGACTCGCTGTGATCATCGACGCGGCCGACTACTTCAGGCATGCAAAGGCCGCGATGTTGCAGGCACGCAGCCGAATCATTCTTATCGGGTGGGATTTTGACACCCGGATCCAGTTCGAGCCCGAGGGCCAGACCCTCGACGGACCCAATGCACTCGGCGATTTCCTGAAGTGGTTGCCGCAGAACCGACCCGGGCTCAATATCAACCTCCTCAAGTGGAACTTGGGGTTGGGTGCGATCAACAGGGGGATGGCGCCGGTTTTCATTCAGAACTGGCTCACCGACCCCGCTCTGCAGTTCGAGAACGATCTGGTTCACCCGGTTGGCGCGGCACACCACCAAAAGATCCTGGTGATCGATGATCAGATCGCGTTCTGTGGCGGCATCGACATGACCGTCGACCGGTGGGACACCTCCGATCACCTCGATCAGAACGATCGACGCACCAAGCCCAACGGCAAGACCTATGGGCCCTGGCACGATGCGACCACCGCTGTTGACGGAGACGCGGCCCGGGTAGTCGGCGAGATGGCGCGGGCCCGGTGGCTGGCAGCAACCGGTCGCACCCTCGAGCAGATCACCGGCGGCGGGGACACTTATTGGCCCGACACACTGGTTCCGACCATGAAATCGGTCAACGTGGCCGTGGCGCGGACACTGCCAGAAATCCCGGGCCGGGACGAGGTGCGGGAGATCGAATCTCTATATCTCTCAGTCATCGCCGCCGCTCGGGACTACCTCTACATCGAAAGTCAATACCTCGCGTCCCGGACCATCGCCGAGGCCCTGGCCAAACGTCTGCGCGAAAGCGGAGGACCCGAGATCGTGATCGTCCTGCCCCGGCATGCCGACAGCTGGCTCGAACAGCAGGCGATGGACGGTGCCCGCCATCGCCTCCTCCAGTTCCTATGGCAGGCCGACACCGAAAAGCGTTTCCGCGCATACCATCCGGTGACCGCAGCCGGGGAACCGATATACGTGCACGCCAAGGTCTTGGTGATGGATGACCGTCTCCTGCGCGTGGGGTCATCCAATCTCAACAACCGGTCGATGGGCTTCGACAGCGAATGTGACCTCGCCGTCGAGATCGATCCCGACCTTCCAGAATCGAATGAGAACCGCATTGCGATCCGCGGAGTCCGAAATCGTTTGCTGAGTGAACACCTCGACGTCGACGCTGACGAACTTCAAGCTGTGATCAACCATTCCGGACTCGTCGCCGCCATCGACGCGATGTGCGGTGGCGGCAGGACCCTTGTCGAGTTCGATCACGACATCGTCGACGGCGAGGACAGCCCCTTCGCCGAGAACGAACTGATGGACCCCGAGCGGACCCGATCCTCGTTGTTGGAGAAGACGTATCGGCTGGTTGTGGGTCGACGACAGATCCGGGCCGCAGCCCACCGAGAGCTCGCTGGTACGCACTGACCCTATAACGCGTAGCTGCGCATCACACCTTTACTGATGATCGTCTTCTGGATCTCACTGGTGCCTTCACCGATCAGCAGGAACGGCGCCTCGCGCATGAGGCGTTCGATCTCATACTCTTTCGAGTACCCATAGCCGCCGTGGATACGGAAGCTCGCCTGTGTGACCTCGGAGCAGTACTCACTCGTCAGGTACTTCGCCATACCCGCGGCCACGTCGTTGCGTTCACCGGAGTCCTTCAGCCGGGCCGCGTTGACCATCATCAGATGTGCCGCCTCGACTTTGGTGGCCATTTCCGCGAGGGAGAACGATATCGCCTGATGCTGGGCGATGGGCTTCCCGAACGTGCTGCGCTGCTGGGCATATCGCGCAGCCAACTCGAACGCCCGGATCGCCACACCGCAGGCACGGGCCGAGACATTGACACGTCCGACCTCGACACCGTCCATCATCTGATAGAAGCCCCGACCAGGCTTGTCGCCGAGGACCATGTCCGACGAGATCCGGTAGTTGTCGAACAACAACTCCGTGGTGTCGATCCCCTTGTACCCCATCTTGTCGATCTTGCCGGGAATCGTCAGACCCGGTGCCACCTCACCGAATCCGGCCGGCTTCTCGATCAGAAAGGTGGTGAGGTTCTCATGCGGCTTGGCCGCACCCTCATCGGTGCGGACCAGGGCTGCGACCAAGGTGGAACTGCCACCGTTGGTGAGCCACATCTTCTGACCGTTGATGACATAGTCGTCTCCGGATCGCTGGGCCCGGGTTCGGATCGCCGCGACGTCTGACCCCAGCTCGGGTTCAGACATCGAAAAGGCACCGCGCACTTCACCTGTCGCCATTCGCGGAAGAAAATGCGCCTTCTGTTCCGGGGTCCCGTGCTGGCGGATCATGTAGGCCACGATGAAGTGGGTGTTGATCACACCCGACACACTCATCCAGCCGCGGGCCAACTCCTCGACACACAGCGCATACGTCAGCAGCGACTCCCCCAGTCCGCCATACTCTTCCGGGATCATCAGCCCGAACAGACCCATCTCGCGCATCGTGTCGACGATTGCCTGCGGGTAGGTGTCTGACTGTTCGAGGGCCTGCGCGTTCGGAATGATGTCGCGGTCGACGAAGTTGCGAACGGTGGACAAGATGTCGATCTGAACCTCGGTCAGGTCATGCGTCTGCGCCAGGCGCGTCATCTACTCTCCTTCTCGGGTGGCCGGCGTCGATACCCGAATGGCCCCGCGGGCCTCGAGATCGGCAATTGCCTTCTCGCTCAAGCCCAGGCATTCGCGGAGGACAGTGGCACTGTCATCACCGTTCGCGGGCGCGGGCCGCGGAGCCGGATACCGTCCGTCGATCGACATCGGCGTGGTCGGCGCAAGGTAGGAGCCGATCCGCGGCTGATCGACCTGCTGGAACATCGGATTGTCGGTGACGCGCGGATCGGCGGCGATCTGTTTGAAGGTCCGATAGCGCTCGTAGACAACAGCTGTCGTACTGAGCTCCTTCTCCACCTCGTCGATGGTCCGGTCACGGAACCAGATCGAGAACAATCCGCTCAAGACGTCGCAGTGGCGAAAGCGATCTCCGTCGTTGCTGAAGTCAACGCCCAGTGTGATTTCCAATGCAGCCACGGCGTCGGCGGTACCGGTGACGGCGGCGAGGTCGCGGAAGTGTCGCGGCGTGACCGCGACAACCATGATCGTTTCTCCGTCAGCGGTGCGGAAATCGCTTCCGTAGGTGCCATATACGAAATTGCCGACCCGGGGCCGGTCGGGTCCACCGAGCTGCACTTCGGCGAGATAGCCGAGGTGGCCGATAGTCGCCAACGCGACATCCTCGAGGGGCAACACGATTTGCGCCCCTTCCCCGGTGCTCGCCCGGCGGTGCACCGCAGCCGTCACCGACAGGGCCGCATACAACCCGCAGGCCACATCCCATGCCGGGAGCACATGGTTGACCGGTGCTCCCAGGGCGGTCGGGCCGGTGACGAGAGGAAATCCCATCGCAGCGTTGACGGTGTAGTCGACCGCACCGCGCCCATCCGCGCGGCCGAGCACCTGGACGTGGATCAGGTCGGGCCGGTCTTTGACGAGGTTGTCGTATTCGAGCCACTCCCGTCCGGCCGCGTTGGTGACGACAATTCCCGCTTCGAGGATGAGTTCACGGATCAGCGCGGTGGCTTCCGGATCACGAAAGTTCGCAGCCAGCGACCGCTTTCCCTGATTCAGATTCGCCCAGTAGATCGACTCGCCGTCCTCGGTGACCGGCCAGCGTTTGTAATCCGCGGCGCCCCCGATCGGATCGACGCGGATCACTTCGGCGCCAAGCGATCCCAGGGTCATTCCGGCAAGGGGTGCTGCGACGAAACTGGATACCTCTATGATTCGTAAACCCGCCAACGGTAACGCCTGGGGTTTGCTCTCCGAACTCATCGGACGGTGGGCACAGTGCGAAAGGTCATGGGTCCACCTTGCATTATGGGCCTATAAAGGGGAAGGGAAACCCTATGCGCGAGGTTGTCATCTGTGAACCGATTCGCACTCCGATCGGCCGTTACGGCGGAATGTTCAAGTCGCTCACCGCAGTCGATCTCGGTGTCGCTGCGATGAAGGGGCTGCTCGAACGGACCGGAATCGCACCGGACAAGATCAACGACGTCATCCTCGGTCATTGCAACGGCAACAGTGAGGCACCGGCAATCGGCCGGGTGGTGGCGCTCGACGCCGGACTACCGGTGACCGTCCCCGGTATGCACATCGACCGCCGCTGTGGATCGGGCCTGCAGGCAGTCATCCAGGCGGCCTTCCAGGTCGGCAACGGTGACAACGAACTGGTTGTGGCCGGTGGTATCGAATCGATGAGCAACGCCTCGTTCTATTCCGTCGACATGCGATGGGGCGGCGCCCGCTCCGGCATCCGGATGCACGACAGCCTGGTCCGGGCCCGATCCACCGCAGGTGGACAGTTCTATCCGGTACCCGGCGGCATGATCGAGACGGCAGAGAACCTACGCCGTGAGTACGGCATCAGCCGGCTCGAGCAGGACGAACTCGCCGTCGCCTCCCACGCCCGGGCCGTGGCCGCCCAGCAGGCCGGGATCCTGGCCGAAGAGATCGTGCCGGTGACCGTCCCGTCCCGCTCCGGTGACCAGGTGATCGACACCGACGAGCACCCGCGGGCCGACACCACGGTCGAGTCGCTCGGGAAATTGCGACCCATCATGGGCAAGCAGGATCCCGACGCCACCGTGACCGCGGGTAACGCCAGCGGTCAGAACGACGCCGCGTCACTGAGCATCGTGACCACCGCCGAGAAGGCCGCCGAACTGGGCCTGACCCCCTTGGTCAAGCTCGTGTCATGGGGTGTGGCCGGCGTGGAAACCAGGGTGATGGGCATCGGGCCGGTCCCGGCCACCGAGAAGGCACTCGCCAAGGCCGGACTCGGACTCTCCGACGTCGACCTCATCGAACTCAACGAGGCATTTGCCGCGCAGGCGCTCGCCGTGATGCGGGAGTGGAAGTTCACCGCCGACGATCATCAGCGCACCAATGTGCATGGTTCCGGTATCTCGCTGGGCCATCCGGTCGGCGCAACCGGTGGCCGGATGCTGGCCACGCTGGCCCGGGAGATGCAGCGACGCGACGCCCGGTACGGGTTGGAGACCATGTGCATCGGCGGCGGTCAGGGTCTGGCCGCGATCTTCGAAAAGGTCTGAGGCGAGATCTACTGGTCGAGCGGACGGATTTGGTCGAGGTCGATCCGGACCTGTCGCTGAGCTGATCCAACCCCTCGGCGGTTCAGGCGTCGATGTAGAAGTCGAGGTCGAGGGGTTCGGTACCGCCGTACGTGGACAGGTCGGTGACACCAGCGTTCTTGAGGACGTCGGCGTCGATCAGAACCTCACCGGTGGCCGACGACGGCCGCGCCAAGATCAGTGTGGCGGCGTCGGCCATGACCTCGGGCTCACGCGCATGCGAGGCGGCCTCGGGGTCGGCCTGCAGGTTCTTCACGGCAGCGGTGGCGATGGTCGTCTCCGGCCACAGACAGTTGCTGGCGATGTTCTGGTCTGCGAACTCGGCCGCGAAACCGAGGGCCAAGACCGTCATCCCGTACTTCGAGAGTGTGTAGGCCGGGAACTTGCCCAGCCAGTGCGGCGACATGTTGAGCGGGGGCGCGATGGACAGGATCTGCGCATTCGGTGATTTCGCCAGATGCGGCAGCGCTGCCTGGGTCAGCGAGAACATGCCCCGGACGTTGACACCCTGCATCAGGTCGTAGCGCTTGAGTGGCAGATCGGCGGTCCCGGCCTCGTTGATGACGCTGGCGTTGTGGATGAGGATGTCGATGCCGCCGAAGGTCTCGACAGCGGTCGCGACCGCCCGCTGTACGTCGTCGTCGACACGCACATCACCGACCACACCGACGGCCTTACCGCCCGCCGCGGTGATCTCGTCGACTGCCGTGTGAATCGTGCCCGGCAGTTTCGGATGCGGCACGTCGGTCTTGGCCAGGAGCACGATGTTGGCGCCCCGCTTGGCCAGCGCGATCAGGATGGCGAGGCCGATACCGCGACTGCCGCCGGACATGAGCACGGTGCGGTTCTCGAAAGCATTGGGAGCCAACGACTCCAGCTGATTGTCCGACATGGTTCGACCAGAGCCCTTCGACGATGTGATGCGCGATTCCTGCAGGTTACCAGAACGTCATTCTCATTTGCGAGAGGCACCCTCTACCGACTACTCCGGCCGCGACCGCGCCACTGCTCGAAACCGGGTACGCGGATACGCATGACACACGGAGTCCTCACGACGAGAGTTGTCCTCGGGCCCATCGGAGAGCCCCGAAAGCCACGACACGTCTACGAGCGAGGAAACGATGAAGACCTACAACGTCCAGCCCGGCGACACCCTCTTCACAATTGCGCAGCGCGAGTACGGCGACGGCACCCTGTATCCGGTGATCGCGCGCCAGAATCACCTCGCCGATCCCAACGTGATCAGCATCGGACAGCAACTCCAGGTTCCGTATGTGACCTTTCGCCACAAGTTCTCGACACCGGACAGCTCCGCGGCCCGGCAGGCGATCACGCAGCATTATTACGGCACCACCGACACCGCGACCCAATTGATCTGGGAGCTGATCAACGGCGTCGCCCAACGTCCGATTCAACCGGGTTCATGGCTACTCATTCCCGACCTCGCCAACCCCGGTCACCACACCGTCGTCACCGGCGACAATCTGCACGAACTGGCCTTCCGCTGGTACGGCGATGACCATCTTCGCATCATGCTCGCGCACGCAAATCAACTGCCGCACAACGGAACCCTCACTCTTGGTCAAGTCCTTATCATCCCCGGCCTGAATCGACGCGCCCACGTTGCCGGCGACACACTTCATACGCTCTGCCACGCCGAATACGGCAACGATAATCTCGATACCTGGCTCGGGGTCGTCGCGGCGGCCAACCATATTTCTGCCCCCGATTCCCTGTTCTCCAATCAGGTGGTCCATTTCCCGAGATAAGCGAATTGATCCCGGCTGTAACACAACAGAGTCACCCTTTCGATAGGCGGAGAAAGCCGACCACCAAAGGGAGAAATCATGCGCATTGCGAAACGAATATCGGTATTGGCGGGCGCGATGCTCGCCGCCGCAGGATTGGCCGTGGCCGGGGCCCCCGTCGCATCAGCCGCACCCATCGGCCCCACCCTCACCGCCGCGCCGGTATCCGTCTACCAGGTGCCGGCACTCGGCCTGCAGATCAGCGGACTGGCAGTTCCCTGGCCGCTGTTCGTCTCGGTCGATGCATCTTCACCGGCGCCGGGCCGGACCACCTTCACGGCTCCCGGCAGCCCGACAACCTGCTCGACCAGTGCGGCCAGCGCCCTGATCCGGATCAACTATCTCAACCTCGGCACCGGTGCCGCAGGAGCCACCACAGTCAAACTGTGCCCGTACTACCTTGACCCGGCACCCACCGCGTCGACCGTGGCCACCGGCTCTGGACCGGTGGCCATCACCGTCTCCATCGACGGTTCCCAGGCCTATCCCAATGCAGGTCAGCCGTCACTTCCGGGCGTCGGGGGCTTCGTCGCGCCCTGACCCGGGAGTTGTCTGATCCGTCACCGGTGAGCCGGGGCGTACCTGTCGGTCGATAGGCTGGCTGGCGGTGCCGTCTGCCGTTGACGGCCACTGACACCGCGGGCGAGCATCTCGCGGTGCTCGGAGCACGAAGGAGCCAGACGAATCCGATGATCGACGCGAAGCTGCAAGACCTCTACGACGAAGTGATCGCCCGCAACCCGGGTGAACTCGAATTTCACCAAGCAGTCAAAGAGGTACTCGACAGTCTCGGCCCCGTGGTCGAGAGGCACCCGCAGTACACCGACTCCGCGATCATCAAGCGTCTGTGCGAGCCGGAACGTCAGATCATCTTCCGCGTGCCCTGGACCGACGACGACGGGCAGGTGCAGATCAACCGCGGTTTCCGGGTCGAGTTCAACTCCGCGCTCGGCCCGTACAAGGGTGGCCTGCGGTTCCACCCCAGCGTCTACCTGGGCATCGTCAAGTTCTTGGGCTTCGAGCAGATCTTCAAGAACGCCCTGACCGGCCTACCGATCGGCGGCGGCAAAGGTGGCTCCGACTTCGACCCGAAGGGCCGTTCGGACGCCGAGGTGATGCGTTTCTGCCAGTCGTTCATGACGGAGCTCTATCGACACATCGGCGAGCACACCGACGTCCCCGCCGGTGACATCGGCGTCGGCGGCCGCGAGATCGGCTACCTCTTCGGCCAGTACAAGCGGATCACCAACCGATACGAATCGGGAGTGTTGACCGGCAAGGGCTTGTCGTGGGGCGGTTCACAGGTGCGCACCGAGGCCACCGGATACGGCGTGGTGTTCTTCGTCGGCGAGATGCTGAAGGCGGCCGGCGAGTCCTTCGACGGGAAACGCGTTGCGGTGTCCGGGTCGGGCAACGTCGCCATCTATGCCATCGAGAAGATCCACCAGCTCGGCGGCACCGTCGTCGCATGCTCGGATTCGAGCGGATATGTCGTCGACGACAACGGCATCGACCTCGAACTCCTCAAAGAGATCAAGCAGACCCGCCGCGGACGTATCGCCGAATACGCCGAAGCCCGTGGCGGCAAGGTGGCATTCAGTAGCAGCGGCACGATCTGGAACGTGCCGGTCGACATCGCCCTGCCTTGTGCGACCCAGAATGAACTCGACGCCGACGACGCGAAGGCGCTCATCGCGGGCGGTTGTTCCATCGTCGCCGAGGGCGCGAACATGCCCACCACACCCGAGGCGACGCGCCTGTTTGCCGACTCCGGCGTACGGTTCGCGCCGGGCAAGGCCGCCAATGCCGGTGGCGTGTCGACCAGCGCGCTCGAGATGCAGCAGAACGCGTCACGGGACTCGTGGTCGTTCGAACACACCGAAGCGCGTCTCGCCGCGATCATGCGCAACATCCATGACACGTGCCTGCACACCGCCGACGACTACGGAGTTCCCGGCAACTACGCGACCGGCGCGAACATTGCGGGCTTCACCCACGTTGCCGACGCGATGATCGCGCAAGGTCTCATCTGAGTCGTCTTTCCGGACCGGCGAGCGGTCGACCCCGTCACCTCAGCGATTGCGGCGCCAGATCGCAGCCGACAACAGCGTCGCGAAGCTGCACCAGCCCGCGTAGGGCACCAACGCGGCGGCCGCGGTCGACGACGCCGGCGCGGCGCGACGAACCAGGTCGGCACTGCTCGCCGCGAGCGCCGCGGCGGTCACGGTGGCGGCGCCGGTACGGTGCGCTTTGAAGAACACCCAGGTCCAGGCACCGTTCAGGATCAGATTTGCGGCCAACGCACGCTCGAAAGCTGCCGCGTCGATGTGACGCATGTCGTCATTCAGTGCATCGATCGTTGCCGCCGAACTGATCGCGACGTCGGCGTACAACGCTGTCCACACGATCGGGAACACTGCTGCCGGTGGCTGAAACGCCGGCTTCGACAACCGTCGATACCACTTGGAGTCGGTGTCTTTCGACGCGATCGAGCCGACCACAGCTGTGATGGTGACCGCGCTGGCGGTTCTGACAATCGAACGCATACCGGCACTCCCGTCGGATGTGGAACAGTCTCACCGCCAACGTACTCCCGGTGACCGGACCGCCCACCTCATCTCCGGGAGAAGCCCTGCCCCCTAGACCAGCGGACGCCCGAGGCGGGACCGCAGGCGTGCGTCCCAGAGAAGCAGACGAAAGCCCAACTGGGACAGCCACAACGACTTCCGCCGCTCACGCTCGACGAGATCGGCCACATAGCCGTCGAACCACTCCTGGTCCGCCGTCGTCCACGGAACCCGCAACGCCTCCCGGAACGGGGGCGGCAGATAACCGATGGTCCGTCGGTATTTGACCGGGCCATAACGTTTTTTGATCACCGGATGCGCGTAGTCGAAGTTCGCGATGCCGAGAAGGAACTCACGGATCTCGTCCGATATCGAGATCTCAGCCGCCTGCCGATCCCAGTATTGTCCGAACTCCGCCCGCGTGGGTGGCCACGCCTCCGCCGGCATCTGCAACGTGGTGCCACAGACCTTGCCCTGCCGGTAGAACGTCTCCCGGTCCTCACCCGCCAAGGGGCCGTGAACCCTCTCGTAGATGTCCTCCCACCCGAGATACAGGCAGGCCGCAACCCACAGTTGCAGATCGACGTTCATTGCGTCGTAGTCGACCGGACTGGTCTCGTCGGAGCGAACCTGCACGTGCTGACGATTCACGGCCTTCCGAAAGTTCTTGCGGTCGTTGGCATTTCCCAGGACGGCCACCGCCAGGTACGCCCCGGTGGTGCGCGCCCGCTTGACCGGATGCAGATCGAGCCGGCCGCTCTCGACCTTGCTGCGGGCCACGCCGTAACCCACGGCAGGATTGGCCAGTTGCATGATCACGGTGGCCGTGCTCATCGTCCGCCCCATCGACAGCAGCGACTTGGCGAAGAAGCTGCTGTCGATCCGATCCATCTCGTCGCGCGACATCCGGCCGCCACTGTTTCCCATCGGCCCCCCATCATCTGATCACCTTTGTTTTCAGAATAGGGCAGGGACCCCCGGGCCCGCCGGATCTGTTCAGGCGGTGACGTTGCGCGGCACCACACCGCGGGCCAGGGTCAGCGGAAGGTCGTTGTACGTGGCGATTCCGGGAGCGGCGCCGATCACGGCAGAGATTGCGTGAATGGGCGGCAACGCGGTCATGATGTGGCCGAGCTTGAGGAAGTCGGCCATGGTTTCCGCCTCGTAGTAAGGCGGAGGAAGGAATCCGATACTCATGTTCACCGTCGGGCGGCCGTCGATGGTGATCTTCCAGCTCTCGGCTCCGATCTGCCAGTCCGGTTCGAGGGTCTGCCCCTTGCGCCATCGAACATTCACGTCGATGAGCGTCGTATTAACCACGCGTCCTTGCCAACTCACATACACACCGGCAACACATCCCGCCGGAATCATCCACGAACCCAGATCCACGTCGGCCGTTGTCTGCGCATACTCGGCCTCACAGACGATTTCGTCGAGTTCGACGCCGAGTGAATCGGCGACAAGCCGGACCGCCTCGGCGAAAACCGCGGTTCCGGTGGCGGCCATCGGAGCCAGATTCGGGTCGTCGATCGGAGTACCGAATCCGACCGGCCGTTCCGTGTCCGGCGAGTCGTAGAAGGTTGTGTCCGCCGCTTCGGCGATCGTCACCTTGTCGACCCGGTCGCACGCATTCGTCGCGACGATGGCCAAGAGTTCGGCGAAGCCTGGACTCACACCGGAACCGAAGATCGTCGATCCACCGACCTCGCAGGCCTGCAGGATCCGGTCACGGCCCTCCCCGAGATTGTGGCCGGTGATGAAGGACGCCGAGGTCACGACGTTGGCGCCCGACGACAGGATCGTGACCAGTTCGTCGACATCGATCCACATGGGGTTGTAGACCACCACGTCAGGTTTCAGCGCCAACAGCGCGTCGATGTCGTTGGTCGCCGTGACGCCCAACGGCTCGATGCCGCAGAGTTCACCGACGTCGCGACCCACCTTGTCCGGAGACCAGGCGAAACAACCGATCAGGTCGAGCGTGGGATTGGCGGCGATCGCCTTTGCGGCTTCGACTCCGACATTTCCGGTGGTCCACTGGACCACGCGGTACGGGGTGGCGTTCTTCTGTGGCATAGCTGCCTCGATTCGAGTCCGGGTTTCCCCTATGACTACACGGCAGCGCGCGTGCCGATACGCACTTTCGGAATCTTTTTCCCGACCGGGGAAAAGAGTTCAGATGGACGGTGACATCAGCGCCCGACGCCGTTCCAGACCCGCGATGATCACATCCAGATCGAACTCGAGTTGTCCGTCGTCGGAGCCTGCGTTCTGTCTCACCGCGACCAGGCTGCGGAGCACGGGAAAGTCGGTATCCGGTGCGTTCAGCAAGGTGCGGGCCACATCGGGTACGTCGGGATGGATCCTGCTGTCGGTGGCCTGGACCGTGTCCCGACCGGTCGAGTAGGCCACCTCGGTCAACAACGCGAGGATCCGGCCCGCCTCGTCGACACCGAAACCGGCGTCGACCAGGCTCTGCAGCACCCGCTCGACCGGGGCCAGGGTTCGCACGCCCCCGGCGCCGGGCAGCCGGATGTACATCGACAGGGCCCCCACCGTGACAACCGCATCCCGCGTCGCGCCGGCATACCGGCGGATCACCTCACGCCAGTCGGCGCCGGCCGGTAGATCCACCCGACTCAACGCGGACTCGAACACGTCGAGGGCGACCAGCTCACGCAAGCCGTTGAGATCGTTCACGTGATAGCTGAGGGCTTTGCGGTCGACACCCAACACATCGGCCACCGCCTGCATCGTCATGGCGTCCGGCGGCAGGGCGCGGGCAGCTCGGACGATGCCCTCACGACTGATCCGGGCAGGGCGCCCCCGGCGCGCAGCAACCGGATTCTCACTTGCCGACTCCGACAACGCGCACCTCCCTGGGGCTCGTGGCCAACACTAGTTCAGGGACCGGTGCAGCCAGGCGAAGTCTGACCAGAAGTATGGGCAAGCCTTTCGGGAAGCGGCACACTGAAAAACATGACCGAGAACTGGGCCGCCGCCGACAGGTACTTGAGTGATGTCCTGATCGGTGATGATCCCGCGCTCGACGCCGTCATCACCGCCAACGCCGAAGCGCAGCTACCGGCGATCGATGTCGCACCTGTTCAAGGCAAGTTCCTGCACCTGCTGGCACGAGCGATCGGCGCGCGCCGGATCCTCGAGATCGGCACACTCGGCGGATACAGCACCGTGTGGTTGGCGCGGGCAGTCGGGGGCGACGGTCGCGTCATCACGCTCGAATACGAACCCCACCATGCCGAGGTGGCCCGGGCGAACGTCGACCGCGCACTGGTCGGTGAACGCGTCGAGATCAAGGTCGGTGCGGCGTTGGACATCCTGCCGACCCTGCCCGCGGATGCCCCGTTCGATCTGGTCTTCATCGACGCCGACAAGCCGAACAACAGCAACTACGTACGCGCTGCGCTGCGACTGTCGCGGCCGGGCACCGTCATCGTCGTCGACAACGTCGCCCGCGACGGCGCGATCGCCGACCCCGCCCAGGACGACGAACGCGTGGTGGCCTCCCGTGAGGTACTCGAGCTTCTCGCCACCGACCCCCGACTCGATGCCACCGCCCTGCAAACAGTCGGGGTCAAGGGCTGGGACGGATTCGCAATTGCACTTGTTCAGGACGTCGGCTAGATCTACACCCCCCGGGGGCGACGAACCCGGATTGCACTCACCCCAGCAGCCGGCCCTTTCGGGCACTCCCGAAAGGGCAGACCTCAGTACTCACTGAGATGAAATGCGCTGTGCCCAGCGATAATAGGAGCGGTCACGGAACTGAGGTAGTCGACTACTCACGGCTTCGGGAAGCTCCACCCCGAGCCTTGACGTACTGCGAATCAATCGACCGCAGAACGACTACCGAGAGGTGTGACGATCATGTCAACGGACAATGCTGCTACCGCAGCACAATTGAAGGAACAATCCGCCCGACTACGCAATGCCTGGATCAGTGTCGCTGCGATAGGGGTCGCCGTCGGTGGCCTGGCCCTGGCCGCGCCGAGCGCGCAAGCCGAAGTGCAGGGGATCAGCGTCGCCCCGGGTCCGAGCTTCCTGACATCGGCGCAGCACGGTTCTGGCTGCACCTACAAGGTCACGATCGACGCCAACATCAGCAAAGGTCCCATCTACTTTTGGGACAGCGCCCCGGCGGCGTTCGGTCAGCTCTCCCCGGTGCCGGCGGCGAACTCTGTGTCGGTCATGTGGACGCCCCTGGGTACCGGCCCACACAAGATCACGGCGTGGCAGTCCGGTGGTGGCGAGAAGTCGACGGTTCAGTTCGACGTGGCAGTCGGCCACGATTTCGGATCGTCCTGCTGGGCACTTCCGTTTTGAGCACCGGCAGCACCCCCCCGGGTGCAAACGCGGCCACCCCTGACCGATGGTTCGATCAGGGGTGGCTGCATCAGGTTTCGGCACCCAGGACGAATGCCTACGCCCGCGTCAGGAAGGCCAGCACCGCAGAGAGCCATGCCTCTCGTGCCTCGATCATCGTCCAGTGCCCGCAGTTCGGGAACACATGGAGTTCGGCGTTCGGGATGTCGCGCATCGGCAGGAGGGCCAGGTCCACCGGACTGACCCGGTCGTCGCGGCCCCAGGTCAGGAGCGTCGGCGACTTCACCTTTTGCAGCTGAGCCCAGTAGGGCACCGCGTCGGCGGAATTGTTCGCCGCGATCGTCGCGGCAAATGCCTTGCTGCTGTACATGCGTCGGGCGATCTCCAGCGTGGTGGGCTCGGTGGCCAGCTCCCAACGCTCGTCGATCAGTTCCTCGGTGACCAGGGCGCGATCGTGGACCATCGACAGGAGCCAGCGGATCAGGCCCTCCCGGGTGGGGTTGTCGGTGAACTCCATCAGCAACTTGATGCCCTCGCTGGGTCCCGAGGAGAAGATGTTCTTGCCCATACCGCCGATGGTGACGAGCTTTCCGACCCGTTCGGGCTCGGCGATCGCAACCTTCGTGGCGACAATGCCACCCATGGAGTTGCCGATGATGTCGACGGGCCCGAGCCCCAGCCCGTCGAGGAACACCCCGACGGCGGACTCTGCCATCACCATCGGATGCCCGTCGACCGGGTCACTCACGCCGAAGCCAGGGAATTCGAGTACCAGGCAACGGAATTGTTCAGAGAGTTCGGATAGCACCCCACGATAGTTACGCCATCCGGTGACCCCTGGACCCGATCCGTGGAGCAGCAGCAACGGCGGTCCGTCGCCGGCCTCGTGATAGCGCAGCACCCCGAGGCTCGTCTCGAGTTCTCGCCGGGTCTGCTCGTAGCTCACGTCTGCGGTCATGGTCCATGACGTTGCCAGCGCGGGCCGTCGGCCACAGCAGGGATTCCGCTGAACGAGACGGGCCGAATGAGGCAGACACCGACACAACTGCTGCCCACCAACGGCTTCCACTGAGCGAAACCCGGCTGTGAACACCCGGCCGTCCCCCTTACGCTCACCGCAACCCGTCGAATCCTCGACGACACAACGGAATCGGAGGTGGATCAGATGTCGATCGAAACGATGTCACAGGCTCAGATGCGCAAAGCATTGGGCCAATTCGCAAGTGGCGTGACCGTCGTGACGAGCATGGACGACGAGGGCCCGATCGGGTTCGCCTGCCAGTCGTTCGCGTCGGTGTCGCTCGAACCGCCACTGATCCTGTTCTGCGCCGATCACCGCGGCCGGTCCTGGCCTCGAATCCGTGACACCGGACGATTCAGCATCAATGTCTTGCACGAGGCCCAGACCGACCTGTGCGCCCGATTCGGTGGTCGCGCCGGCCGTAAGTTCGACGGTCTCGATTGGGAGTTGTCGAAGTGGTCCACACCGTCGCTGCCCGGCGTACTGATGCGGGCGCACGCGGAGATTCACGACGTCCACACCGCCGGCGATCACGACGTGGTGATCGGCCGAGTCCTCGAACTCGAGTCGGTGACCGAGGAGCGTCCGATGATCTTCTTCCGTGGGGCATTCGGGATCGAGCCGTCCCCGACCCTGCTCGACGCCTGAGCCGCGCTCAGCCCTGCGACGCGCGACCCAGCAACTCGCGGGCGCCGGCACTGCCATCGAGCAACCGGGCGGTGCGGCGACGGATCAGCCACCGACCATCGATTCGACCGAGATCAAATCGGTTGGCGGTGACGCGCCAGACCCGGAACGAATCCTCGTCGACATTGCGGCGCAGGAGCAGCGAGTGGCAGGTCGCAACCGCGGTGTCACCGTCGACTCGGATGTGGACCGGGTCCAGCAGGTGCCCGCAGCCCTCGTTGATGTAGTCCTGATGGGGCGCAGTGCGCACCATCTCGGTGATCGCGTCGCGCCCTTCCATCACCCGGATGTCGATGTCGTAGACAGCGTCATCCGCCCACAGCCGCCCCACCGCATCGGCGTCACCGGCGTCGACGGCCGGTCCGTAGGCGGTCAGCAGTTCGTGGATGGCGGCCTTGTCCTCGAGGATCTGAACGCGCTCGAGCAGAGAAGCCACCAGGTCAGCGGTGTCGGTCATATCGCTCCTTCGGGAAGATGCAGGCACCCACAGGTGATGCCGGTCCATCCTGTTCTACCGGGATCGACCCGGCACCACCCCAGGCGTCCCGCTCAACGGAAACCTAGGTGCACCATCACTGGCGCGCTGGGAATGTTGGTCACACCACACCTGCACATCACGTGCAGGCCTTGTCAGTTCCGTGGAGAAATACCCACGCAGTCCCCGGCTCGTCACGGGCCGAATTCCAGGAAGAGTCACGCCATGGGCCAGGTATTGGACAGAATCATGCAGCACGCGGACCAGATCCGCGCGGACGCAGCCGAAGGCGAGTCGTTGATGCGACTCACCGACACGACCGCGAAGAACCTGCGTGAGTCCGGCATCATCCGCACCTTCCAGCCGAAGGAGTACGGCGGCTTCGAAGGTCATCCCCGTGAGGCTGCCGAAACCATCATGGCGCTCGGCGCGCTCGACGGTGCCACAGGGTGGGTCGCCGGCATCGTCGGCGTCCACCCGTGGGAACTCGCATTCTTCGATCCCAAAGCCCAGGAAGAGATCTGGGGCGAGGACAACGACATGTGGATGGCGTCGCCGTACGCGCCGATGGGTGTCGCGGTCCCGGTCGACGGTGGTTACATCCTCAACGGTCGCTGGTCGTTCTCGTCCGGCACCGACCACTGCGGCTGGGTGATGATCGGTGCAGCTGTCGGTGACAAGGACGGCAACCGGACCGGCAAGGTGCTACACGTCGTGCTCCCGCGCTCGGATTACGAGATCGACCAGGACAGCTGGAATGTCATCGGTCTTCGTGGCACCGGCTCGAAGGACCTGATCGTCAAAGATGCGTTCCTCCCCGAGCACCGCACACTCGACGCCGACATCGTGCTCAGCGGTAACGGCTGGCGTCACGCCGGACGCGACGAGACGCTGTACCGCTTCCCGTTCTCCTGCATCTTCCCGCTGGGCATCACCTCCTCGCTGATCGGTATGACCGAAGGTGCGCTGGCCTGCTACGTCGCCGCCCAGAAGGAGCGCGTGCAGGTCACCGGCGTCCCCATCAAGGAGGACCCGTACGTCCTGTTCGCGATCAGCGAGGCGGCTGCGGAGATCAACGCTTCCCGATTGGCATTGCTGGAAACCGTGGACCGCTTCTGGGACAAGACCGATCGCGGTATCGAGATCGGCTTCGAAGAGCGGGCGGCCGGCCGTCGCACCCAGATTTCGTCCGCGTGGCGGGCCGTCCGTGCGATGGACGAGATCTTCGCGCGTGCCGGCGGCGCCGCGGTCCACACCAAGACCCCGATGCAGCGGTTCTGGCGTGATGCCCATGTCGGTCTGACGCATGCCATCCACGTGCCCGGCATGATCTATCACTCCGCCGCCCTCGCGCAGCTCGGCGGTGACCCGCAGGGCGCATACCGCGCAATGATCTGACCCTCTTCGCATTTCAAGGAAAGAAGCCATGACAGAACTTCGGGGTCTCGGTTACCTCAGAATCCAGACGCAAGACGTCGCGCGTTGGCGCGAACTGCTCATCGACGGTCTCGGTATGGCCGTCGGTAGCGGTCCCGAGCCGGGCGGGCTGTACGCCCGCGTCGACGAACGCCGCTCACGCATCGCGGTGCTCCCGGGCGATTCCGACAAGGCACTGGCCGTCGGCTGGGAGGTACGCGACGAGTTCGCACTCCAACGAGTGCGGGAGGCCGTCGAGAAGTCCGGGCGCGCCGTTGAGGTGTTGTCGCGCAAGGAAAGCTCGTATATCGATGCCGAAGCAGCCATCGCGTTCGACGATCCGACCGGGACCCGCCTCGAGGTGTTCTACGGACCGGTTCTGGACCACAGCCCGGTGGTGACGCCGTTCGCCGGTCGCTGGGTGACCGGCGGGCACGGCTTGGGACATGTGGTGCTGCCGACCGCGAAGTTCGATGAGTCGTACGAGTTCTACACGCAGGTACTCGGCTTCCTTCCGCGCGGTTCGATCCGGCTGGACGAAGAGGGTGCCATGCGAGTTCGCTTCCTCGGGATCAACCAGCGGCACCACAGCCTGGCGCTGTGCCCGGCGCCGCCGACCGAGGCACCCGGCCTTGTCCACCTGATGACCGAGGTCGACACACTCGACGCAGTCGGCCAGGCACTCGATCGGGTCAACAAGCAGAAGTTCTCGATCTCGTCGACGCTCGGACGGCACACCAACGACAAGATGATCTCGTTCTACGTTCGGGCTCCCGGCGGGTGGGACCTCGAGTTCGGCACCGAGGGCATGCTCGTCGACGAGCGACACTACACATCGGAAGAGATCACCGCCGACGCCTACTGGGGCCATGACCAGTCCGGATCCGAACCGCTCAAGGCGTTCATCCCGGCGGCCGGCTGACCGCTCGAACCGCAGGTCAGAGCACTTCCCCCGGAAAAGCACCGCGACATTTCTTCGCGGTGCTTTTCTGTGTCCGCTCCCATTCCCTTCGCAAGTCGAACGATGCTGCAGTACGATCCACTCATTGATTGGATGATCAATCAATGACTCATCACATCGCTTTCGGAGTGCCCGTGACCCTCACAGACGACGAACGACCCCAGACCGTCATGGGACGGGTACTACTGCTGCTCGAACCGTTCCGCGATTCCGACAATCTGACGCTCACCGAACTGGCCGAGCGAACCGGCTTTCCCCGGTCGTCGACCCATCGCATGCTCCTGCAACTCGTCGAGGTCGGCTGGATACACCGGACCGGGACCACCTACCACCTCGGCCCGAAGCTGGCGGAGCTCGGATCCCTTGCACAGAGCCACGATCGAATTCATCAAGCCGCCCTCGCGAGCATGTACCAACTGCACAAGCGCACCCGGATGGCGGTGCATCTGGCGGTTCTCGACGGCGACGACCTGCTCTACCTCGAAAAAGTCGGCGGACGTTGGGCCGCAGCACTTCCCACCCACGTCGGACAGCGGCGTCCCGCCCATGAAACCGTCGAGGGTGCCGCCCTACTGGCCCATCGCGACGGCCAAGTACCCGGCGCTGCCGAGCGCGTTCTCGACGGCGCCGCCGGCGAGCAGGTGAGTTGCGTCGCCATCGCCTTTGCCGCACACAACGGCGAGATCGCCGCACTCTCGCTGACCGGACCGGCAGGACGGACACCAGAAGGTGCCCACCGCGACCTGGTCCAGGCCACCGACCTGGTGGCATCGAAGCTCTCTGCCTGAGCATCACCCACCGTGATCCGACCGGAAATCTCCGGGCCCGAGACCCACGTCACGATTCCGGTTTGACCTACGTCACAGTCCTGCTATCGTCATATCAATATTGATTGAGCGCTTGATCAATACGATCCTCAAGCGCTCGCAGGCCACGGCCCCGGCCTGCTGACCGATGGAGGTTTACGTGAGAAACGGCGACGACTTTTCCCCGGCCGTCATCGACCGGGTCGCTGGTCTGCTCGATGAGTTCCGTGACGGCAACGAACTCACCCTGTCCCAGTTGTCCTGTCGCACCGGACTACCGCGTTCGTCGGCCCACCGACTGCTCTCGCAACTCGTCGAGTTCGGTTGGGTGAGCAGGCACGGCCAGTCGTACGGGTTGAGCCGCACCATGTTCGAGTGGGGCGCGCTCGCCCAACAGCACGACAGCCTGCACCGGGCCGCGCATCCGGTGTTGCACGAGCTCCACGCCACGACCGGATTGGTGGTCCACCTCGCGGTTCTCGACGGCAACGACGTCCGCTACCTGGACAAAGTCGGATGCAGTCCGGTCGCGCTACCCTCACGGATCGGCGGGCGCCAACCGGCCTTGCGGACCGCGCTCGGCAAAGCGCTCATCGCACACTCCGGGGTCGATCCGATGCGCAACCGCTCGGCAGTGGCGTCCTTGAAGTCCGTGGGTGACAACGACGGGCTACGCCACGAGATCGCCCACATCCGCCAGCGCAACGTGGCGTACGAATGCGAGGACTCCGTGCCCGGTGTCGCGTGCGTGGCCGCCCCGATCGGCAACACCCGCACCTGCGTCGGCGCCCTGTCGGTCACCGGGCCGGCCGGCAGCGTCGACACCGTCACCTTGGCGATGCCCCTGCGGGCCGCGGCCAGGGCGATCTGGCAATCCCTGGGCGACAGCGGATCCGCCCGCCGAGCCGGATGACCCGGTGGGCGCTGCAACCTAGCGGACGAGCGCCTGCCCACCGTCGACGGCCAGTGTGTGTCCGGTGATGTACCGGGCGGCATCGCTGCACAGGAAGACCGCGGCGGGACCGATGTCGGCCTCCGGATCTCCCAGGCGCCCCAGGGGAACCGTGCGGAGATACTCCGAGGCAGCTTCGGGCTCGTGTTCGGCCCACTGTTCCATCGTCTTCGAATTGGCCAGCGGCAGAATCGCATTGACTCGTATTCCGTCGGCCGCCCATTCGCATGCAGCAGTTCGGGTCAACACCCTGACAGCTTCTTTTGCCGCCGCGTAGCCGCCGGTGCCCGAAGGGTTCCAACGGATGCCGGCCGCCGACCCGAGATTCACGATCGATCCGCCATCCTTCAAATACTCATGACAGACCCGCATCATGCGCCATGTTGCGGTGGGGCCCGATTCCATGCCTTCCCGATAGGTGGCCTCGTCGAGTTCGAGCAGCAATCCCGGTGCCGCGGTCTGGGCATTGTTGACCAGCACCGTGATTCCGCCGAACTCGGCTACGATCGCCGGCACCAGCACCTCAACCGCACCGCCGTCGGTCACATCGCAGACAAATGGCACCGCACGACCACCGCGGGCGACGATCTCCTCGGCCACGGCACCGATGGTCGCCTCGGTCCGGCCGACGACCGCCACCTGCGCTCCGGCCGCCGCCAACGCCAGGGCGATACCGCGTCCGATCCCCTGCCCGGCGCCGGTGACGATGGCGGAGTGGCCGTTCAGCGCGCCTGCTTGGAAAGAATGATCGGGGCCGGGGGCAGTCATGCATACTCCTTTGGGAACGTGAACTTTCGGGCCCATTGATCATTTGATCAACGGATGTGGCACAATCAGCAGCGCGTGGGCACCCAATGCCCGCATCCGACAGGGGTATTGCCGTGGATCCGCAAGAACGCAGGAAGTTGATCCTGGATCGCTCAGCTGAGATTTTTGCTCGAAAAGGCGTGTCTGCAACCACTATTCGCGAGATCGCTGAAGCGGTGGGCGTCTATTCCGGCGCGCTCTACCACTACTTCCCGTCCAAGGAAGCGATCGTCACCGAACTCATCCGCGAGTACATCGAAGATCTGTCGGCCCGGTGCAACGACGTGTTGGCGCGGGAGCTGCCACCTGTTGAACGCCTGGTGGCGCTTGGTGAGGTCGCGCTGGAGACGAGCGAGCAGTACCACGGGGCCACCTCGATCTGGCGGCGCGAGGGCGACTACATGCGTGAACGTGTGGTCGAGGCCGATATGGCGGCGACCGCCGACACCATGGAGATTGCCTGGCGCGACGCCATCACCGAAGGCGTTGCCGCCGGCGACCTGCGCACCGACGTCGACCCCAAGCTCTTTCAAGAACTTCTCTACGACTCGTTCTGGCACGCCTCACGTTGGTTCCGGCCGAGCCCCGAGCAGACTTTTGCCGATCTGGCCCGCACCGTGATCAACGTGTTCGTCGACGGGATGCGCCACCGCAACACCTGACCTCTCGACCCTGCACCATCGGAGTGGCAGGGCCGAGAGGCACGGCATCACTCCTGGGGAGCTGCGAGGTTTTCCTCGACCTCTTTGTGCCAGTTCTCGAGGGCACGGGTGGTGTCGACCTCGAACTCGAACCGCTGGGTCATGTCCGGGGTGACATCCTCGACGTCGACGTAGAACTGGCTGTACCAGCGACGGAGCTGGTAGACGGGGCCGTCCTCTTCGGTCAGGAGCGGGTTCTCGATGCGAGACTTGTGCTTCCAGATCTCGATGTCCTGCGCGAACTGCTCTTCGAGTCCGTCGGTGAAAAGCGTTGCCATATCGGCCATCTGCTGATCGGTCATGCCATCGATCTTCTTGACGATCGTGCCGAACTGCAGCACGAACGAGTTCGAGTCGATCGGGTAGTGGCAGTTGATCAGCTTGGACTCGATGGTCGAACCGTCGGCCACGGTGTAGATCGTGTCGAGCATGAACGAGGGGCCGTAGTAGAACGCATCCGAGATCGTCTGGGCTTCGGGAAGATCCATCTGCACGCCGGTCTTGATGTCGTCGCGTCCGTACGAGCGCATGTGCTGACCGGCCACGTGGCCGTCAAAGACGTTCTTGAAGTATTCCGGCATCTGGTAATGCACGTAGAAGAAGTGGGCCATGTCGACGACGTTGTCGACGATCTCACGGCAGTGCGATCCCTCGACGTGAATCGTCGTCCACGTCCAGTCACTCCACTGTCCGTCTTCGTAGCCCTCGATCTCCGGAATCGCAAGCTCTGGAGTCGGTTCGGTCCCCTGCGGGCAGTTCCACACCAGCAGGACGCCGTTGCGCTCCATCGTGGTCCAGGTCTTCGTGCGGGCCACCTTGGGGGTGCGGCGGGCATAGGGAACCGATTCGCAGCGGCCCTTGCCGTTCCAGCGCCAGTCGTGGAACGGGCAGGCGATCGTGTCGCCCTTGATCTCGCCCCGGGCGAGGTTGCCGCCCATGTGCCGGCAGAAGGCGTCGAGCACGTTGATCTTGCCGGTCGAGTCGGCGAACACAACCAGCTCGGTGTTGAAGACGCGGACCTGATGCGGCTTACCGTCACGGAAGTTCTTTGCCAAACCGATGCAGTGCCAGCCACGCGCGAAACGCGTTGGATTGGTGCCGGTGTCGATGTTTCGGATCTCGATGCGCTCTTGCTCGACGGTCATGGGGTTCTCCAGATGGGGTGGGTAGGGAGGTCAAACAGGCTGAAAGTAAACGGCGATCACCGGGAGGCGGTGAAGACTTCTTCTGCGGCAAGGGGCCGGACGGCCGGCTCAGAACGAGTGGTCATCGGAATCTTGCCGTCTTTCACCGCTTCATCGACCGTGCGATCGAGCGCTTCACAGCGCAGCAGGTAGCCACCGCAATCGACGGCAGCGGCCGCGGCCATCTCCCGGCACGTCTGGGAGGCCTCGGCGGTCCATTGGATGCTCGTGTGAGCGGGGCTGTACTTCGCGACGGACACGCGAGCGTCACAGGTGTGGCAAGCGAGAGACTGCAATTTTCCGGATCCCTTCCTCGGATAGACCGAGACTAGGAACCGGGATGTGGCGGGGACCACATGAATTCAGCCCAACGGAACAGATGCGGCACATTCACCACCACCGACGGCGGCAATGTTTCACGTGCAACAACTCTCTGGTCAGCTGACGCCCTTTTCGGGCTCCCCCGAGTCGGGGTCCACAACCGCAGCCTCCCGCACCGCGTGGAACCTCTTCATCACGCGATCGAGGAGGACGCCCAATACCAGAGCGACAACGATGGAGACGCCCGCACCGATCAGTGGTTGATCGTCGAAGAAATCACCGACGAACCGTCCCATCAGGGCCCCATACAGCGCCCAGGTGACACCCGCGACGATGGTGAGGGGCACGAACTTTCTTCGTGGGTAGTGCGTGGCACCGGCAGTCATGTTGACGGCGACCCGGCCGATCGGGATGTAGCGCGCCGTCAGGATGATCACCACGCCGCGTTTGTCGAGCCCGTGGCGTGCCCGGGTGAGCGCCTCACGTGCCTTGGGTTTGCGCATCCACGCGAAGCGATCTGCGCCCACTCTTCGCCCGATCTCGTAGGCGATGTTGTCCCCGACGATCGCACCCAGCGCCGAGACCAGAATGAGCACCGACAGAAATGGCCGACCCGTCGATCCGGACAGCGACGCCAAGGTCATCAGGACCGACTCGCTCGGCAGCGGCGGGAAGAACCCGTCGATGGCGCACAACGCGAACAGCACCGGGTAGACCCACAGCGCGCCGGCCTGGGCGGTGACGAATTCGTTGATCACGTCCATCTGCGCTGCGAACTCCTGCCGTTTGCCGATATCGAGTTTGCCTCGGACGCCGGGTCGGATAGTGGTATACCAGCAATTCAATTCCTGCCCGTTGACTCCCGATCCTCCCCTACGGGCCAACGGAGTCTGGCTCAGACAGTTGCGCTTTCTGCGGCGCGTGGAACCTCCTGGCGCGATCGATGACAAGGCCCATTTGGACTATTCGCACTAGTTTCACTGGTGTAAATTGGTTCCATGAAGATGATCACCAGCACAGAGGCCAAAACGCGCCTCAACGCAGTTCTGGCTGAGGTCGAAAGGTCCGGCATCTCGGTGACGATCACCAATCATGGCCGGCCGGTGGCCGTACTCTCCCCCGTCCATGCCACTCCACGAACATTCGGACAGCTGCCGCATCTCGTCATTCCGGACTCGTTCGATGAACCACTGCCGGAGTCTGAACTGTCGGCTTGGGACGACGCCCGGTGACGTCGATTCTGCTCGACACCAACGCGCTGTTGTGGCTGGTGACAGCCCCCGAGAGAATCGCATCACCCGCTCGCGATCTGTTGTCCGATAGGTCCAACGAGCTCTTCGTGTCGGCGGCATCTACGTGGGAGATCGCAATCAAAACCCGTATCGGCCGCTTCGATGGCGACGCGCTCCTGTCGGTCTGGGACGACACACTGGCGGCCATGGGAGCTACCGGCCTGTCGATCGATTCGGCGGACGCGGCCACCGCCGGCCGCCTGCCCTGGGATCACAAAGACCCATTCGACCGAATGATCGTCGCCCAGGCTGCGCGCCGGGGATTCACGATCGCCACAAGTGACCGACTCCTGATCGACGGCGCGCTCACCCCGGTGATCAACACACGACTGTCCAAATGAACTGCCGGAACCCAGATCAGTAGCAGCTCGCGTAGCTCTAGTAGCCCGAATCGTCATTGGACTTCGAGACAACACGTCCGTTGACACCGGGTTCATCGATAGCCGCCCGGCGATCAGCGCTTCTGTCAGCGCAGGCGAACCCTCCCCGTGACACGGGTTTTGACGTTGAAGGCAGCTTTCATTGCGCGATCCGCATTCGACCCATCCGGGGGCAGCATCTTGATCTGACGCGCAAACTCCATCTGGTCATAGCGCACCGTGTTGGTGACGACTTTCCGATCCGCGATGACGAAGTGGTCGAAACCATCGAGGGCGATCGGCCGTCCGGTTCCGGCCACCCCGACGAAAGTACCGGCATGCCGACCGGTCAGATGCCAGTGGACCAGAACGTCTTTGCCGGACCCGGCGATCGACACGACCTCCATGTCGAAGTCGTGCACAGCCGCGAAGACCTCCTCGAAGTAAGCGGCGATGGCGTCGGCTCCACGGCATGTCCCGGTTGGGAAATCGACGATCGTGTCGGCGGTCCAGAACCTGCGCAGACCGGTGATGTCCCGGGCGTTGAGGCGACCCAATGCCCAGCGGACGAGTTCAGCGTTGGAGACGTCGTCCTTCGGCGGGGCTGTGGTGGTCGAACTTTTGCGGGGATCAGTCATCGCTCCTCCATGGATTGTTTGTGCGGCACGTTCGCCGATACCGCTATGGCCGCTTCCCTTCAGACTGACACCGCACACCACCGAAAGCGCATGTATTCGACTACTCGATCGACGGCTCGGCACGAATCCTGCTTCGCGTAACGAACTTGCTGATCGTCACGACATGGCTTCTGTAGCGGCCACGATCAGGGGGAGACCGATGGACGATCACGTCTCATCACGCAAGAAAGAAGCGTGGACCTTCGCGCTTGTCATCGTCTCCGTCCTCGCGCTCGGGATCGTGATGGCGGGACTCCTACAACCTGAGCCCGAACCAGAACTGACGACGGCTCCGACGTCGTCGACCGCGGAGCCAGAACCCACTGCGCCCGAAGAGTTCGACAGGGTGGAAGAACCGGTCGACCTGACGGCTGACATCCCCGGATGCGACGTCATCGAGCAACCTGACGAGTTCGGTGGCTACAGTGCGATCTCGGTCATGACAGGCAGCCAGCAAACCTACGACAACCCCAAATTTCCCTGGTTCAACGGCTCCAAAGCAACCGCAATGTCGCAGGCAGTAGCCGAAACATTGCCTGGCAGTGCCGAGATCGAGTTCGCGAGTCCAGAACGCTCGCTGATCTTTCAACCGATCACCGACTTCGGCGACTCCGACTCGGCGCCGGACGGATATACATCGGCGTCGGGTTCCGTGGTCAACGGGAAAGCAAAGGGGAGTTTGTACATCGGCGTACAACAGAAGTCCGCACCGATTCCACCGTGCGTCGCAGGGCATCTCGACGAGCGTCGCACCCTGGCCGACGGCACGGTGGTCGATGTGCACGACACCTGGCGGGAAGTGAACGGCGTTCGCACCCTCAGCAGGTCGGCACAGGCATACGTGGCCGACGGATCCTGGATCAGCGCAAGCGCCAGCGACAGTTTCGGGGCCACGCGGCAGGAGAACAGCGGTGAAATACCCTTGACCGTTGATGATCTGGTGCGCATCGTCGCAGATCCACGGCTCCGCGTCACCACGGCCGTTCCAGCTGGGACCCCGCCCCCGCCGGAAGAGTGTTATGGCTACTCCGAGACCAACGGCCCGGCCGTCTCTCGTGAGCAGGCACGTAAGCTCGACGCGGTCCTCGCGACAGTTGATCTCGGCGGTCCGAAGCTGAAACCCTTGCAACTCGGGGGAAACCAGACGCTGTGCACCGGGATTTCGGATGTACAAGCAGGTGTGGATCTGAATATTTCGATCACCGGGGGTCAGGCCCTTCCCGCCCCGGAACGCCCGGAACCGGGTTCGGGTGGACAGAAGACGCTCCGCACACTCGAGGACGGGACCGTCGTGCAGACCGAGCGGTCCTTTTACTCGTCCTTCCCGATGAACAAGCCAGAAGAATCCACAACACAAATGTCGAACTCCGTCGTCGTGACGCGGCCCGCCGGGACGAGGATCTCCGTCAGCTCCAGCGCAGCAAGCGCCGATCAGATTCTCCCGCTCGATGAACTCGAATCAATCGCGCTCACACCCGGATTGGAACTGTAGACGTGCCCGACAAGAGCACCTGGCAACTCGTCGCCGCCGCGGCAGCTGCCGTTGTGACCCTCACCGCGGCGGGATTTATATTGGTGAACCACCATTCTCAGACACCGGTCAAGAAGATCACCGCGACCACTGCGGAAGCTCCCGGACTCGCCTGGTCCCTCGATGCCGCCGAGTATCTCGACCGTCCGTTCGCTGATTTCTCCGACCCGCGCGGGGGGTCCTCCTACAACTCCGGTTTCCCTGGATTCATCCTTGTGGATGACACCCTGATGACCATTGCCGGCATCCCCAACGACGGTTACACCCTCGACGACGCCGTCATGATCGGCATCGATCCCGACGATGGGACGGTCCGCTGGCAGGCTCCCGCGACCGATCTCCAGCAATGCAGCGAGGAACCGCTCGACGGCAAGATCTATTGCTACGCAATGAATGAAGGCTATGAGCTCGTCCGTTATGACATCGAATCGGGGGAGGTCGAACGGCGGACGGTCGACGAGTCGGTCTTTGGTATCACCACCACCTCGGACACCCTCTACACCGCCGAAGGCAATCCCGAAGACAACGACGTCCGAGTCCATTCGGGCAACTACGACGACATCTCGGCCAACTGGTCGCAGAGCTTCGACATCGGCGCCGGATGGGATTCGGTGTTCAACAGCGAGGTACTGACCGTGACGGACGGCGTCGGTGCCGTTCAGACGGGGATCGAGATGGCGCAATTCGATGCCGAGTCCGGTGCTGAGCTGTGGAACACCGGCAACGAGTGCATCTACGCCGCGAGTCTGGAATCCGGTGGTGTTGTGGCGCAGTCTAATACCGATTGCGAGACATACAACGCAGTCTCCGAGCAGTTGCTCCGAGGCCCTGACGGCAAGGTGCTCGCAACAGTGAAGAGCGCCGCAGTGCAGCGGCCGGCGCTCGATCAGCTGTCGGGCACCGACGCACCCATTTTGATGGGAGATTCCGCATACGACCGCACCACCGGCGATCGACTCTGGACCAACATCGACCTCGTGACCGGCGACAACGGGACACAGGGAGCCGTGACAGCCATCACTGGCGACATAATCTATCTGCGCGACGGGGCGAATGAGACCGGCATCGACCTTTGGACAGGAAAACAGCTGTGGCACAAAGACACAGCTGAGACGATGACGCCGGCAGCGGCCGGCGACAACGTGCTCGTCGGCACCGACGGGATCGCGTTGACCGCATTAGATGTCAAGACCGGCCGGGTGGTGTGGACGGCACCATTCCTTGCCATCGACTCCGATCCCGAAACCTTCGCCTCAGGTGGCGCGACCATACGGCACGACGACGGGTGGATCTTCTCGTCGGACCGCCGGATGATCGGTCTCAAACCGCTGCCGTAGTGACCGGCCCCGTCACGGGCACAGACGGTCGATCGCGTAGAGCAATTCCGTGGCGATACCACGCGTAATCATGTCCGCCGGAGTAGGTTTCGAAGTGCACCTCCGCCCCGGCGCCCTTCACTGCGTCCACGAACCACCGCGACTGATCGACCATCGCACCCTCCAGGCTTCCGACCTGCACCACAACACGATTGGTGAGAGTCCGGGTTCCGGACAAACGCTCGAGTGACCGAGTCAGCGTCCCCGGCCGCCCATAGTCGCGCGTCTCGCTCTCTTCGTCGAACCAGAAAGACCCCGACTGGACGATCGCAGCGTCGATGAGGTCGGGCAGGTCGATCAGAAGACCAGCCGCAGCCAGGCCACCGTAGCTTTGTCCGCCGACGATGAGCCCCTTCCCCCTGATTCCCGCTCGTTCGAGTGCCGGCAGTATTTCGCGTGTCAACAAGTGGGTCATCAACTCTCGGTTGTCGAGAATCTGCCGGTCAGGTGTGCTGACGAGAATGGTTGTTGGCGATGGACCAGTTGCATCCTTGTTGCGCTGAGTCATTGCGCTGCGATAGCCGACGTCGGCGTCGGCCCACAGATCTCCGTCGAACATCACCAAGAGCGGTCCGTCCGCATCACCAGGAAGAATCGTCAGCGTACGACCTGATTCGACTATGGCATAGGACGATTCACCCTCGGATGTGGCACCCTGGTCAGGGTCCGGCCACGCCGGGTGTGTCCGCGCGCCCGGCAATTCCAACACCGACGACCAGCCGCGCATACCGAACGGACGGCGAATCACATCAGGATTGGCTGGGTCGGAGACGAGATTGTCGAGGACCTGGTAGATCGAAAATTCTTGTTGCGCTTCAACGGATTAGAAGACCAAGAAGCCATAACTCACACATGCGTCGTCCGGAAGTCGCACCGTCGTCGCATAAACACCCGGCTCGGTGAGCGTCAGCCCGATGCCGCCATGGATGGTGGTGCGGGATAACCGGTCAGATGAAGCGAGACGACCACAGGAACCTCGCTGTACCAACGAAAGTTGACATCGGTGTACCCGGCGGACGGATCTGGCGCAGTGACCGTCATCAGTTCGACTACCTCCTACAAATTATCGACACCCAGGATGGCACAGACCGCTTGCTCCCACGTCATCGAAGTTTCGGTCCCGGCATCAGGGCCTCACTGCGTGCATCAGGGTGCGCACGGCCACGCAGTGGGTCACGGAAGCAAGTCGTGTTCCATCGCGAACACCGCAACACCGGCCCGGGTGCGCCGGCCGACCTTGTCGTAAATGTGGGAAAGATGGTGTCCCACCGTCCGACCCGAAATTCCGAGCTCCTCCCCGATCTCGCGGTTGTTCAGCCCTCGTGCGGCCAGGCAGAGCACCTCCACCTCTCGTTCGGTCAGTCCCGCAGGCAGTTTCGATCGAGGCCGAGGCCGACCTGCCGCTTCGATCACCACCGCACACGCCTGTCGGTCCAGCCCGCCGGTCTCGACCTCCCGCATCAGTATCCCCACGGCAGCCTCGACCGTGTAGGCCGCACGGTACGGACGCGGTTCGGTGAGCCCGACAAATCTGTCCGCTGCCGCCATGACTCCGGCCGCAAACCCAGGCCGGCGCCCAACGAGCGGCTGGCCTCGCAGCCACTGCGCATGGCGTCCACGCCGACTGTTTGGAAGACCTCCACGGGAGGCGCGGCCAGTCCCGAACCCCCGGTACCGTTCTGATCGCTGAGGGTGCTCAACTGGGAAGCGAACTTCTCCTCGTCGCCGGGCTCGAACGTCTTCAACGCCGCTTGGAAGGCAACGTCGTCCCCAAAGATCGCAGCGAGTTCCGGTGCGAACGAGGTACAACCGACCGAGCGCAGCAGCGCCGTCTCGAAGATGGTCCGCAGTGTAACCGCATCGACACCGAGCACTTCGTCGGCGAACACCGAGGCGACCACGCATGTGCGAAGCCCTTTTTCAAAAGGGACCCCGGCAGCGAGATCGGTGGTCAGAGACAGCGCGGAAAGTACTTCTGCTACTCGAATCTCAGGCACCGCCGAACAGTAGCATTCGGTCCGTCCACGCAACCGGTGCCGGCGCGGAGGCCTATCGGACGCTCAATTTTCAACCGGAAGAACACTTCTCAGAAGAGCTGCCCACATCTACGACATCGCCGCGACCATGGTGTGCGTGTCCGGGATGGTCTCGAAAGTGACCGGCACACCATCGGTGAATCGCCATACGTGTGCAAAACGTGCACGCATGGTCTTGCCTGTCTCACGGCGCTTGCCGGCATAGTGACCGAGTGCGATCACCACATTCCCGACGCCGAAGACCTCGTCCCAGTCAACCTCGAAATCCTCCCAGTCGGTGACGAAGCGGGAAAAGACGTTGTTCAGCACTGCTTCTCGGCCGTGGTAGGTACCGCCGTAGGACAAACCCGGTGGCACCGTCCACGCGATCTCTTCACTCAGCGCCATCAAGACCGCTTCGCCGTTGCCCTGCCTCAGGTCGTTGTACATCCCGACCACCACGGCCTTGTGCTGTGACTCCTGCTGCTCTGCACTCAGATTCGTATTCATCCCGACTTCGCCTTCCAGTTGTGTTGCTGCGGATCTGACATCGTCCGCATAGCTGCGACACCAATGATCACAATCAGCCGCTCGGATCGCATCGGCCAAATGACCTATCGGCCAACAGCGACGGCCCACCGAACCTGAAACGCGAAGTCGCTGCGAGGCAACCGATCACCGATGCTCTAGATCGTTTGTCGCTCACCCTTGGAACTGGGACGGCGACTGATTTCCGCCTCGGGTCCGGCGACCGCGACGCGGCGGAGGTCGAACGCCGTGATGCAGGCAGCGAGACCGGCGGCGGCGAGTGGCACGAGCAAGGCTGCTCGGTAGCCGTCGAGCATTTGTTCGGGCGACCCGCCGCTACCAGCAGCCAGGACGTATACGACGGTGACTGCCGAGAGGCCGAGCGCGGCTCCGAACTGGAACGAGGTGTACAGCAGTCCGCCGGCGAGACCTTGCTCGTCTTCCTTGATGCCTTCAGTAGCTGCGATGGTGAGAGGTCCGTACACCAGGGCGAAGGCGAGCCCCAAGACAATCATGGTCGGGAACATCGCCAGGTAGGTCGAGTCCATACCGATCGGTAAGAACATGACGTAGGCGAGAACCGCTATCAGCAGACCACCGAAGACCACCCGTGGGTAGCCGAACCGATCGACGAGCTTAGGTGTGAGGGTCGGCGCCAACAGCGCATCGATGCCGACTGCCAGGAGAGCGAAACTCGTTGCCAGCGTGGACCAGTCTCGTAGTTCCTGGAGGTACAGAACGACGATGAACTGAAACCCGAAGAAGCCTGCGGCGAACAGCAGTGCAGCAAGGTTCGTGCGCACGAGCGACCCCGATCCGAAGATGCCAAGGCGGACCAGCGGTGCCGACGACTTTCGTTCGATCACCACGAACGAGACGAACAACAGGGCACTGATCGCAAGGGTGGCAAGTGTCCAGATCACCTCCACATGCGTGGCCCGCTCGACTGTGAAGACCAGCAGGAGGATCGCTCCCGCGATGCTGACGGCCCCGGCGACGTCGACGCTTTGACCCTTGCGGTCCGGGCGCGGGGACTTCGGCACGAGCGGGAAAGCCGCGAGCAGGATCACCAGCGACACGGCTACCGGGACGAAGAACACCAACCGCCAGTCGACCGCCGCGAGAAGGCCGCCGATGACCAACCCGAGGGAAAAGCCCCCTGATGCCGTTCCCGAGTAGATCAGGAGGGCCTTGTTGCGCTGGGGACCTTCGGCGAAGCTCGTCGTGACGATGGAAAGCCCGGCGGGGGTCATGAACGCGGCAGCAACGCCGGTCACGAACCGGGCGACGATGAGCATCCACCCTTCGGTGGCCAGACCACCCAGGCCGGAGAAGAGAAGGAACACCACAAGGGGGACCAGGAACATCTGCCGTCGCCCGAAGAGGTCGGCTGCGCGCCCTCCCAAAAGCATGAAACCGCCGTACCCCAGCACGTAGGCGCTCATGACCCACTGCAGTTCACCGGTGGACAGCCCGAGATCGGCCCGGATCGACGGCAACGCCACGTTCAGCATGGCCACGTCGATCCCTTCCAGGAAGATCGCACCGCAGAGCACGAACAGCACGCCCCGGGTGCGCCAGCCGAGGCGACCGGGGCGGTCACCGGGGATCGAAGCCTGTGATGTGGTCATGATCGGCAAACTCCTTTGTGGATGAAGCAGCGGAGGCCTGGGTGAATCGAGACAGTTCCCTTTGGGCCATACAGTTACTTCTTGTAACTGACCTCATCTTCAGGCACCATTGCTGACCATGGAAGAAGGCACTTCAAAGATCCCCGGTTACTGCGGGGATACCGAAGATGACTACGGCGCCCGGCAATGGGACACCCGGGAGGATTGCGAAGTCCGCCAGATACTCGACCGCATCGCGGACAAGTGGTCGCTGCTGGCCATCTCGCTACTCGAGAGACGCACCCTGCGTTTCACCGAACTGAGCCGCGAGATCGGCGGGATCAGCCAGCGCATGCTGACTCGGACCCTGCGCCAACTGGAGCGCGACGGCCTCGTTCGCCGAACCGTGTACCCCGTCGTGCCCCCTCGGGTCGAGTACGCGCTCACGCCACTGGGCGTGACCCTGCTCGACACCATTCAGTCCTTGGTGCGATGGACCGAACAGCACCAGAACGAGGTCGCCGGCGCTCGCACCGACTACGACACCAGGACGGAACTCAACGTCGTCGGAGAATGAATTCGATTCGTGCTCAACGCAGATCGGTGCATGCGGGCACACCGGCAGTCGTCCACAAATCGTGACTGCTGCGTTTACGACACGCGCCCAATTGCGATGGTGTGGTTGCTGATATCACGAACACCGGGGAGGTGACCGGTGCGCCGCGCGATGGTCAGTGCGGCCTCGAGGAGTTCCCTGTCGCCAGTGGGCATCTGTTCAAGTGCGAGTCCGGCGGCCCCTTCAATTGCGTGTACTTCGACGTCGACGAGTTCCGCCTCGAGTAATTCGCGCTCGAGTTCAGCGGCGGTATGGAAGTGCCCGCTGCCCTCCAGACACGGTTACGCGGGCAGCCTCCTGCAATGCGGTGAGTCGATCGGAACGGTCATGGAGGTGGTAGAGCGGCCCGAACGTCGAGGATCCGCGAGTTGGGGGCGATCCGCGCGCCGATGATCTCCTGCACCCGGATGAACTCAAGTGCACTCTGGCCTGATCTGGTGGTCAGGCGGGCACCTTCATCGAACTGATCGGTGTAGTACCGCCGGATCGCCGCGTCGGTCATCGCCTGGTTCATGTTTCGAGACCAGAGAAGCAATGACTACGCAATCACTGCCACGAGTATCAGCACTGCCAGAATCATCGACATCGACAGCGCGAATTTGAGCCAGAAACCCTTGCTCGATTTCCGATCGGGATTCGGATGCCACTGGTGAAGGCTCACTGTTCATCTCCGCAACATGTTCCGCAAGCGAAATCCAACCGCGAATCCGCAATGCCGATCGCGGCAACGATCAGCCGCGGGCCATGTCCACGAACTTGCTCAAATGTAGTTGGTGCGCAACGGTGATCGTGGCGGTCGGACCGTTACGGTGTTTGCCCACAATGATGTCGGCTTCGCCGGCGCGTGGGTCGTCGCGTTCGAAGGCGTCGGGGCGGTGCAGCAGGATGACCATGTCGGCGTCCTGCTCCAGCGATCCCGATTCACGAAGGTCGGAGACCTGCGGACGCTTGTCGGTACGTTGCTCGGGACCACGGTTCAGCTGGCTGATCGCGACCACCGGTACTTCGATCTCCTTCGCCAAAAGCTTGATGCTTCGCGAGAATTCGGAGACTTCCTGCTGGCGGGATTCGACTTTCTTACCCGACGACATCAGCTGCATGTAGTCGATCACCACAAGCTTGAGGTCGTGCTTCTGCTTCATCCGCCGCGCCTTGGCGCGGATCTCCATCATGGTCAGGTTGGGCGAGTCGTCGATGAACAGTGGCGCCTCGGAGATCTCACCCATCCGGCGAGCGAGTCGCGTCCAGTCGTCATCGCTCATCCGTCCGGCGCGCATGTCGCCGAGCTTGATCTTGGCCTCGGCGGAGAGCAACCGCATGACGATCTCGGTTTTGCTCATTTCCAGGGAGAACATGGCACTGGCTTTGCCGTGCTTGATCGAGCACGACCGCAGGAAGTCCATGGCAAGGGTCGATTTACCGACACCGGGTCGCGCCGCGACGATGATCATCTGGCCGGGATGAAGTCCGTTGGTGAGTTCGTCGAGATCGTGGAAGCCAGTCGGCACGCCCTTGGACATTCCGCCGGCCGAGGCGATGGAGTCGATCTCGTCCATCGTCGGCTGCAGCAGCTCTTCCAACGGCACATAGTCTTCGGTGGTGCGACGCTCGGTGACCTCGTAGATCTCGGCCTGCGCGCGGTCGACGACTTCGGCAACGTCCTGGCCGTCGGCGCCGTAACCGAACTGCACGATGCGGGTGCCCGCCTCGACGAGGCGGCGCAGAATCGACTTCTCGGCAACGATCTCGGCGTAGTAGCCGGCATTGGCAGCGGTCGGAACGGTAGAGATCAGCGTGTGTAGATAGGGAGCACCACCGACCCGGCGCAGCTCACCCATGCGGTCCAGCTGGCCCGCCACGGTGACGGCGTCGGCAGGTTCGCCCTTGCCGTAGAGATCCAGAATGGCGTCGTACACAGACTGATGCGCGGGCTTGTAGAAGTCGCCGGGGCGCAGCTTCTCGAGAACATCGGCGATGGCGTCCTTCGAGAGCATCATGCCGCCCAGAACCGACTGTTCTGCAGCCATGTCTTGAGGGGGTTGACGACCGAAATCCTCGCTCGGTGGGGCCTGATCCTGAGGTTCAGCATGCCCGCGATCATCAACGACGGCCAAGACGCCACCCCTTCGATAGTTTGTTCGGTTCAAGTCTCGCAGGCCTGTCCGACATCTCCGATCTGCCATGCCGGAGCCAACCCGAATCGACACACTCCGGCAGACACTAAGGGGTGGTGCCGATCCGGCCAAATGCACCTGTGGATCACCCTGTTAACCATCTGTGCACCAGGCGACCCATCTTGTTAGCGCCCTGTGGGGAACTTGTGGATAACTGAGATCACATTTGCGATCATCGCAGCTCAGAGGCTGTTCAAGACTTTTAGTTACTGTGGATAGCGTTCTGGCGGCGTGTCCCAAGATGTCCGATTTCGGGCGTGTTCGGTTTAGCTCATGATGAATCCCGGGTGGCGCGCAGGCTTTCACGCCGCAAACACGCGACTTACTTTGCGAGCTGTCAAAAGTGATCTTCGCGATCCTTTTTGATGCTCATCTCCGGGAGTCCACGTGATGATGCCAATTCAGGTGCAATGATGTGACGGGGACCATTCGGGGGAGGCGTTCGTGCGGAAGTTGGTCGGGACGATCATCGTGGCTACCGCCGTGGCGGCGCTGCTGACAACGGGCGCGACGGCGCCGGCCGCACCATCGCCGAACCATCAACAGATGCCCGACCTATCCGGATATGCGGCGATCGACCCATCTCCCCACCGCTCCCCCGACCACGCCGACAACGGGCGCACTTTCTTTGTCACGCCCGGAGGTCGCACGTGCGCGCTGGGCCCCGGATACGGCTTCAACGGCTGCAGCGGCCATCCCAGGACCGCACCGCCAGGCACCGTCGGGGTGGCCATCTCCGGCGGACAAAACGGCCCGTATTGGGTTCCGGCCGACACCGGGTACCGAACGACCCCACGGGGTTGGTTCCGCGCACCACTCCTCGACATCGGCCAGTCGATCACCGTCGACGGATCAACCTGCGCCGTGAGCCCCGACGGCGTCACCTGCGCCGCTGGTTCACGGGCGTTCACCGTTACCCAGACCTGGTTCAAGTTCGTCTATCCCGCAGGGGACAACCGCCATGACAAGAACGCCGATCCTCGATTCCCACCCGCCGACCAAGGCTGACGCCAGATTCTCGAACCTCAACCGCGCTCGCCTATTTCGGGTCGCCGAGCTCTTCTTGATAGGCCTGCATGGCGCCGACCATCGCGGTGAACACCCGGTGCGCGGCCTCGAGATCGTCGTCGGGCAAGTCTGCGAACGCATCGCGCATGTGGCGGCCGAGTGGCGCAAAGAATTCCCGCGCAACGGCCATGCCGTGGTCGTCGTAATGAAGCATCACCTTCCGGCGATCACGCTCATGCGATGCGCGCCGGATGTGTCGGGTCGCGATCATCCTCTCGACCAGATGCGTCACCGCACCCCCGGACACCTGCATCCGCTTGCCCAGGGCGCCCGCGGTCAGCGGCTCACCTTCGGCGTCGGCGACCATCACGTGCAGCAGTGCCCGGAAGTCGTTGGCGCTCAGATCGTTCTGCCCCGCGAAAACCCTCGTGATCCGATCCGATGCGGCGTTGAGCAGCCGCAGGTCAGAGGACATCTGGGATTCCAGCGCAGCGCGCGGGTCCACAGATGGCGGTTGCTCGGACACAGGGTTCCTTCTTCCGGTCAAAGCATCTCAACCCGAGATACTTTAGTTGCTCAATAGTTGAACATGTGAGACGGTTTTGCAATGGCGACTATCGACAAGTCCATCCATTCTGGCACCCGTTGGGACCGCTTCGCCGATCTCGTGACGGGTCGGCGGTCGTGGGTGGTCGCATTGGTCATACTGATACTCGCGGGCGCCGCGATGGGGTTGATCGGCGGCAATGATTCGGCCGAAGAGGCCCCCACCTCGCTGCCGAGCTCCGCCGATTCGGCGCAGGTCAAAGACATTCTGGAGGAGTTCCCCGACTCCAACGTCGCCCCCGCGGTACTGGTGACCGTGCGCGCGGACGGCGCTGCGCTCACCCCTGCGGATCAGGAAGCCGTGGCCGCGGCACACCAGCGCATGCTTGCCGTCGACCGATCGGTACCTGCCGACACCCCGCCCGGCCCACCGGTCGTCACATCGCCGGACGGCGTGGCCGCGATCTCGATCGTGCCGGTGAACACCGATCTGAGCGGCTTCAAACTCACCGACCTCGTCGATGACCTCCGCAGCGCCGCCGACGACGGCCTGCCCACCGACCTGAAGACCTATGTCACCGGGGGGCCGGCGTTCGGCGCGGATACCGCGAACGCGTTCTCCGGCGCCAACATCACCCTGCTCGCCGTGACCGCCCTGGTCGTCGCGATTCTGCTCATCGTGACCTACCGCTCGCCGATCCTGTGGTTGATCCCGCTGATCGTCGTGGCGTTCGCCGATCGCGTCGCCAACTCGATCGGCACCGGATTGGCCGAACTCACCGGCCTGTCGTTCGACGGTTCCACTGCCGGGATCACCAGCGTGCTCGTCTTCGGTGCCGGTACCAACTACGCCCTGCTGTTGATCTCCCGATACCGCGAGGAACTCCGCACCGAATCCGATCACCGGTTGGCGCTGCGCCAGGCCGTGCGGCACGCCGGCCCGGCAATCCTGGCATCCAACGCCACGGTGGTGCTGGCCCTGCTGACCCTGCTCTTCGCAGCCCTGCCGAGCACCCGCAGTCTCGGCGCTCTGGCCGCCGCCGGCCTGGTGGTCGCCGTACTGTTCGCCCTCCTGGTTCTGCCACCGTTGTTGGCGCTCTGCGGAACTCGGCTGTTCTGGCCGTTCATCCCGAAGGTCGGGGATCCGATCCCGACCGAGGGTGGTCTGTGGTTCCGAATCGCCGGCGGCGTCTCCCGTCATCCGGTGCGCGTTCTGTCGATCGCACTGACCGTGCTCATCGCCTGTTCACTCGGCTTGGTCGGAACCCAGATCGGTCTGTCACAGACCGAACAGTTCCGGGTCAGCGCCGACTCCGTCGAAGGTTTCGACGTTCTGGCGCAACACTTCCCGGCCGGCGAAGCAGATCCGACGACGGTTGTCGCGAAAACCGATACCGCACCGCAGGTTCAAGAAGCCCTCGACGGCACCGAGGGTGTCGAGTCGGCGACCGAAGCCGGACAGTCCGACACCGGATGGACCAAGTGGTCGGTGGTGATCGACGCGGACCCGGCCTCTCAGCAGGCCTTCGACATCATCGACGATCTGCGCACGGCGACCGGCGACATCCCCGGCTCCGACGCCCTGGTCGGCGGCTCGGACGCGCAGGCACTCGACACCCGCAACGCCGCGGAAAGCGACCGCTTCCTGATCATTCCGCTGATCCTGGCGGTGGTGTTCGTCATCCTCATCGTGTTCCTGCGAGCACTCGTGGCGCCGGTGGTCCTGGTGGCCACCACGGTGCTGAGCACCGTCGCCGCCATCGGACTGGGCAGCTTGATCAGTGAGCACGTCTTCGGCTTCGGAGCCCTCGACGACAACGTGCCGCTGTACTCGTTCCTCTTCCTGGTCGCGCTCGGCATCGACTACACGATGTTCCTGGTGATCCGAGCCCGCGAGGAAACCCCCGGACACGGAACCCGCGACGCCATCATCCGCGCCGTGGCCTCCACCGGAGCTGTGATCACAAGCGCCGGAATCGTTTTGGCTGCCGTCTTCTGTGTGCTCGGCATCCTCCCGCTGATCACCCTGACCCAGCTCGGCATCATCGTCGGCATCGGCATCCTGCTCGATACCTTCCTCGTCCGCACGGTGGTCATCCCGGCGCTCTTCAGTCTGATCGGGCCACGAATCTGGTGGCCCGGCAATGTGGATACACAAGCGCGTCCACAACCTGTGTCATCAACGCAACCGAAGTAGGAGACGACAACCATGACGTTCTCGACTCGTCGCATCACCCAACTCGTGACCGGTGCCCTGGCGGTGGGATTCGCCCTGGCCTTCGCCGCACCGGCCTCCGCCGACATCAGCTCTGCCCCGCCGCCGTTGAAGCCCGTGGCCAAACTCGACACGGAGCGTTACCTCGGTACCTGGAACCAGGTCGCCGCTTTGCCGCAGCCGTTCAATCTCATCTGCGCCCGCGACACCAAGGCCAACTATCAGCAGATCGACGCAGCGAACATCCGGGTCGAGAACACCTGCATCACCTGGACGGGCGGCGACAACCGGATCCTCGGCAACGCCCGCGTCAACGACACCGTCACCGGCGCGCAACTGCACGTCAGCTTCCCGGGCGTCCCGACGCAGGAGTCCAAGAGCGGACCGACCAACTACGTGGTCTCCCACATCGCCGACGACTACTCGTGGGCGTTTGTCGGCAACCCGTCGCGCACGTCGGCCTTCGTCCTGTCGCGCGAACCGAACATCAGTGCCGAGGGCTGGAAGGAGATCCGGAAGGTAGCCGAGGACGACGGCTACAACGCCTGCCTGATCCTGACCTCCCCGACCGCCGGTGGCTCGAACGAGATCCGACCGCTCTGCACCGTCTGATCTCCCAGCCGCGGTACCCCGCATACGACAAACCCCCGACCCAAAAGGGCCGGGGGTTTGTCGTAGACAGAAGCTGACTACTCGGCAGCAGCCACGGTCAGGTCGAACTTCGCAACGATGTCGTTGTGAAGGCTGACCACCACCGGGTACTTACCGGTGGCCTTGATGTGCCCCTTGGGCAGGTTGATGCTCCGCTTGTCGAGCGACGGACCACCGGCGGTCTTGATGGCGCCGACGACATCGTTGGCGGTCACCGAACCGAACAGCTTGCCGGAGTCGTGGGTCTTGACGCCCAGCTTGACCTCGGAGAGTCCTTCGATGGCCTGCTTGATCTCGTTGGCGTGTTCGACGCCACGGACTTCGCGGGCAGCCCGTGAACGACGGATGCCTTCGACCTGCTTCTCTGCGCCCTTGGTGGCAACAATCGCCAGTCCACGCGGGAGCAGGAAGTTACGGCCGTAGCCATCCTTGACCTCGACGGTGTCGCCGGGCGTGCCCAGGTTCTCAACCTCTGCGGTGAGGATCAGTTTCATATTCTTGGTCCTTTCCGCTTATCGAGAGGTCGAAGTGAAGGGCAGCAAGGCAACTTCACGCGAGTTCTTCACCGCGATGGCCACGTCACGCTGGTGCTGGACGCAGTTACCGGTGACCCGACGCGAGCGGATCTTGCCACGGTCCGACAGGAAACGACGCAGCAGCGCGGTGTCCTTGTAGTCGATCAGTAGGTTCTTCTCTTTGCAGAAGGTGCAGGCCTTGGCCTTGACAACCTTTTCTGCGCCACGGACCTTCCGTCCGCCTTTAGCTTTTCCAGCCATGTGTACTTACTCCAAAAAATGTTCAGACGGCTCGGGTTTCATCCCGATCGGTGTCTGGAAATGTTCGTCAGAACGGTGGTTCGTCGTCCCCGCCACCAAACGATCCGCTCGCGGGAGCACTGCCCCACGGATCGTCGTTCGATGCAGCTGCACTCGAGTTACCTCCGCCGCCGCCACGGTTTCCACCGCCGCCGCCGGACCCGAAGTTGCCGCCACCTCCGCCTGTTCCGCCGCCGCGTGAGGCCCGATTGACCTTTGCGGTGGCGTAGCGAAGTGAGGGACCGATCTCGTCGACCTCTAGTTCCACTATCGTCCGCTTCTCGCCCTCACGGGTTTCGTACGACCGCTGCTTAAGCCGGCCGGACACGATCACCCGCGAACCCTTGGTGAGAGACTCGGCAACATTTTCCGCGGCATCGCGCCAAATGTTGCACCGCATGAACAGCGCTTCGCCGTCTTTCCAGTCATTGGTCTGCCGGTCAAACGTCCGCGGCGTCGAAGCCACGGTGAAGTTCGCGACAGCGGCACCGGACGGTGTGAACCGTAGTTCCGGATCGGCTGTCAGGTTTCCAACGACGGTGATGACGGTATCGCCAGCCATGTGTATCTCCCGAGATCAGTTGCGGTTGCGCAGTGGTTTGGGGTCGATGTGCACCGAGCGAGGCCCCCTGCCTGAGAGGAAGCCTAGAACTCGGCACCGACACGCACTAGGACGTTCGCGGAGAGCCTTTGGTTCTCCGAGAACACCGGGTAGCTACTTGGCTACCTTCGGCGGCTTGGCCGCAGCCTTGGCAGCGAACTTGGCAGCAATCTTCGCCCGTCGCACCTTGGCCTTCTCGTCCACGCGCATCACCTTGGTGCGAAGCACCGATTCGTTCAGCTTGAGCTGACGATCGAGCTCGGTGACCGTGGCCGGTTCCGCGTTCAGATCGACGACTGCGTAGATACCCTCGGTGTGCTTGAGGATTTCGTAAGCAAGACGACGCTTGCCCCAGACATCGACGCCCGCAACATTTCCGCCATCCTGGCGAATCACATTGAGGAAAGTATCCAACGAAGGAGCAACAGTTCGCTCATCCAGGTTGGGGTCAAGGATGACCATCAATTCGTAATGACGCATAAGACCTCATCACCTCCTATGGACTAGGTAGGCCACGGACGTTCCGTGGCAGGAGGGTCGCCTGCGTCGGCAACCGAGCCAGGGTACCCCAGATGACCCTGACCAGCGAAATCCTGACCGCCCCCATGGGTGGCAACGGCCACGCGACACCCCATCTCCTACCCTGTAGCCCATGCCTTCGCCGCCGGTCCCTTCAACGTGGGAGCTGACGACCTCCGAAAAACCGTCCTGGCGCCTGCGCCTGAGTTCCGGTCGCGGCGAACTGGTTTTGATCCTGCTGATCTCGCTGGTGATCAGTTCGCTGTTCATGTGGCTCGGCTATCTGGGCAAGGCCACCTGCGGCGGAGCACCGTTCGACGCGTCCGGCCGCAGCGCCCACTGGCCCGTCGGGACCGGCGAGATCCTGATGCCGTGTTACTCGGACCTGCAGTTCCTCTGGATCGGCCGCGACATCAACAACCACGTGTTCCCGTTCATCCACGGTGGCATCTCCGAGAACGGCGTGTTGTACGGCGGCGTGGTCGAGTACCCGGTGCTCTCGGGTCTGTTGATGTACCTCGGCGCCAGCGGCGCCCACACCGACAGCGACTTCCTCTTCCAGTCGGCTCTGCTGATCGCACCGTTCGGTGTCCTGATCGTCATCCTGCTGGCCCTGCTGGCGCGGTGGTGGGTCCTGCTGTGGGCCGCAACACCCGCACTGATTCTCTATGCGTTCCACAACTGGGAGCTGCCGGTCGTCGCGACGACCGTGGTCGCGGTGGCGATCATGATCTTCGGCGCCCGCATCAACCCCCGCACCGGATTGCCGTGGTTGTCGCTGCGGACCAGCGCCTTCTGGACGTCGTTTGTCCTGTCGATCGGGTTCTGTCTCAAGATCTATCCGGGCCTGTTCGTCCTGCCGCTGGCCATCTTCGTCCTGACCCGCGCCGCTCGCGGGGCGCGGGCCTCGAAATCCGATCTGGACTGGAAGGGCGCCGGCGGTGTGGTCGGGATCGCGATCGCAACGGTCGTCGCCGTCCAGTTGCCGTTCATGGTCGCGGGTTTCGAAGGCTGGAAGGCCTCCCTGTCGTTCCAGGGCAAACGCAAGGCCGACGTCGACACCAACTCCATCTGGTACTGGGGCCTTCGGCATCTCACCGGCGACGGACCCCATGACCCGGACAGTCTCTACAACTCGCTCGTCGGGGTGGCCTCACCGCTGTTGATCATCGTCGGCATGGCCGCGGCGGTCTGGTTCGGTGTCCGGCATTGGCAGCGGGGCAACGTCTTCCCGTGGATCGGGACCAGCGCTGCGATGCTGGCCGCCTTCATGCTCTTCCACAAAGTGCACTCACCGCAGTACACGTTGTGGATCCTGCCCTTCTTCGTGCTGCTCGCCGTCGACTGGCGGATCATCGCGGCATATCTGATCGGCGACGTCGCACTCGATCTCACCATCTTCCGGATGTTCGGCATCCTGACCCGCGGTGACGACATGACCTGGTGGGTGATGGGCGGCGTCCAGCTCGGCGTCTGGTCGCATGCGCTGTGTCTGCTGATCCTCATCTATCACCTCGTCGGGGCACCCCTGCGGGTACCGCCGAAAACCGCTTCACCCGAGAAGGTCCCGGAGACTACCGTTCCGGCATGAGCTGGTTCACCGCGCCTGTCCTGACCGGAGCCCGGGTCACCCTGCGCCCGTTGGAGTTGTCCGACGCCCCCGAGCTGTCCGCGGCGGTCGATCGCCCGGACGCCTACCGATGGACCACGGTTCCGACCGGCGCGGACAGCGCTGTTCGGTACATCCAGACCGCACTCGACACCCCGGATCGGGTGGCTTTCGCCGTGATCGACCGCGACTCCGATCGGATCGTCGGATCCACCAGCTACTACGACATCGATCCGGCGAGCTGGACGGTGGCCATCGGCCACACCTGGTATTCGACCGCAGTACAGGGCACCACGGTCAACCCGGACGCCAAACTCCTGTTGCTGCACCGCGCCTTCGAACAGCTCGGTGCAGTACGGATCATCTGGCATACAGACGAACGAAATGCCCAGTCGCGGGCCGGGATCACCAAGCTGGGCGCCACGTTCGAGGGACTCCTCCGCAAACACCGCCCACTGCCCGGACCCACCGAGGAGACCTCGAACGGACCGCGACCGTCGTTGTGGCGCACCACGGCCCAATACGCGATGACCGACGAGGATTGGCCGACGGCGAAGAAGGTCCTGGAGCAGCGCGTCCGGCGATGACGTCGTCGCGGTCAGGCCCGCGAACCGACCTCGAACGCCTCGGTGGGCTGATCACTGTCCCGGAGTGCGGCTTTGGTCGACCGGCGCGGCCACGGCATCCGGTCTTCGGCTCGGTCCAGAACACCGCCACCGGGATCGTCGACGACGATGCTGCGCCACCCGCGGCCACGTCGGACGAGGTCGGAGGTGGGGTGATAGATCTGCCAGATCACCATCGCGCAGAGCGCGAGCACGGCAACGTCGCGGATCACCACCGCCGACAGGAACCACTGTTCGGGCAGCCCGTCGTCGGTTTCCTTGTACAGGTACCACATCATCCGGGGCACCCAGACCAGAGCGTCGATCAACATCCAGGACAACAAGATTCGGGTGTGCGGCAGTGCCAGCACCGCCAGCGGCACCAACCACAGGGAGTACTGCGGACTCCACACCTTGTTCACGAGCAGGAATCCGGCCACGGTCAGGAACATCAACTGTGCCAGGCGCGGGCGCATCGGGGCCTGGAACCCGATGAACACCACCACCAGGGCGACCAGGATGAACAGTCCCATGCTGATGGCGTTGAGCAGCGTCGGTGGCTGGCCCGGCTGATTGCCCCACTGATAACCGGTGATCGCGGAGATGACGTTGAACAGGGTGTCGGGGTCGGTGCCCCGATCCGAGTTGTACCGGAAGAACTCCGTCCAGCCGCGGAAATGGGTGACCATGATCGGCAGGTTGATCAGCAGCCACGCAGCGGCCGTCAGCGCCGCGGTCACCAGGAAGTCGCGCACCTTGCCCGCACGCAGACACAGCACCAGCAACGGGATCAGCAACAACGCCGGATACAGCTTGGCCGACATGCCGATACCCAGGAAAATGCCGGTGAGCCAAGGGTTTCGCCGCGACCACGCGAGCATGGCCACCGAGAGCGCTGCGATGGCGATGGCATCGAAGTTGGTGAAGATGTGCACGATCACCAGCGGTGAGGCCGCGGCCAGCGCCGCCGCCCACACCCGTCGCGAAGCGGTCAGGGCCGTCGCCCAGATGGTCACCAACCAGCACAGGGCCAGACCCAGCGCGACCAGATTGAAGAACAGGACGACATCCAATGCCGCCGGGACGCCCCAGTTCTCGTGCGCCCATTCCCAGCCGTGCGCGGTCTGCGCCGCCGCGTACATGAACATTCCGGTCAGGACCGGGTACTCCATGAACCGCTGCTGCTGCCCGCCCGTCCCGTCGTCCTCATACCAGGACGATTTGTACGGGAACGCGCCCACATCGAGCCGCTCGGCGCTGTACAGCGGAATCGTGTCGGCATAACACATTGCGGTGTATTGCCGATGGTTGTCCCAGTCCAGGCCCATGACCCCGGTCTCGGCATCGGGGGCCTGTTGCAGGCAGCCGGCTTTGGCGTACCAACCGAGTGCCAGGAACACCAGCGCGATCAGCATCAGCACCCGAACCGGGGTCCAGGTGCGGCTGCGGCCGACAACCGCGTGCAGGCCGATCGGGCCACCGATCACCATGCTGCCCGGTGCGACGATCGGGTCGGTGCGGCTGGGCAGCTCGCGGGTGGTCACCTCACGGCGATCCGATGCCGGCTCCGCAGGCGTGTCGAACAAGTTCAACGCGTCGGTCTCGTCCGTGTCGCTCGCGTGTCGGGCGTCGGTGTCCTGGTCCGGCCCTTGATGTTCCGTCGGCACCGCAGAGCCCCCCGGATCGCCGTCGGTGGCCACGACCCGCCTACGGATTCCTGGTGGGCGGGCCGGCCTCTTCAGATGGCAACTCCGGATCGGCCTCTGATTCGGGTTCGGGCTCGGTCTCGGTCTCTTCGCCGGCCTCACCGCCACCGGGCAGCGGGATCACGATGCCCGGCGCCAACGTCACACCGGGTCGGGACGTCGCCGTCTCCTCCGGTTCGGTGGTCGTCGGGGCCGCAGTGCGGGTGGAGGTGGCCGTGGACGTCGGCGGTGCCTCGTACGGGATGCCCGAGATACCGCCCACTGCAGCCGGCTTCGGGAAGTCCTCGATCGGTTGGCCGTCGAGCGCCGCGTTCATGGCGGTCCGCCAGATCTGCGCGGGCAGCCCGGAACCGTAGATCGTGGAGCCGTTGTAGTTGACCAGTTCGGTGCCGTTGTCGGTACCGACCCAGACCGCGGTGGACAGTTGCGGCGTGTAACCCACCATCCAGGCGTCCTTGTTCATACCGGTGTCGCCGAGCTGCGTGGTGCCGGTCTTGGCAGCCGACGGCCGCGAACCACCATCGAGCGCATTGCCGTTGGAGTATGCGGCGATGGGTTCGAGTGCGGCGGTGGTGTTGTCGGCGACCTCGGCGGGGAGCCGGCGTTCGCCCTGGTTGTCGGTGCGCTCGAAAAGCACCTCACCCTGCGAGTTCTCGACCTTCTGCACGAAGTGGGGCGTGTGATAGGTGCCCGAGGCTGCCAGGGTCGCGTATGCCGACGCCATGTCGATCACGCGGGAGTCGTACTGTCCGAGCACCACACCGCCTTCGACGCCACTGCCGTCCTGGTTCTCCAGCGTCGGGGTGCCGTCGGCCCGGGTCTCCGGGATACCGGCGCGGTGAGCCGCATCGGCGACCGCGGTGGGTCCACCGTTGAGGTCCATCATCAGCCGGTAGAAGACCGTGTTGAGCGACATCTTCATCGCGGTGGCCAGGTTGCAGCTACCGCATGAGGTGCCATCAGAGTTGTTGATGGTGACACCGCCGGATTCGAAGGGCGCCGAACTATAGGTCTTCGACAGCGCGATGCCCTGCTCGAGCGCGGCCACCATCGCGAACACCTTGAACGATGAACCGGTCTGCAGATCGGCCTGTGCGTAGTCGAAACCGTTGCCGTCGTTGCCACCGAAGTAGCCCCTCACAGCACCGGTCTTGGGATCGACCGATACCACTGCGGTCCGCAGATCCTTCGGTTCACCGTCGAGCGAGTTGTTGGCCGCCGAGACATTGGCGCTCTGGACCTGCGGATCGATGGTCGTGGTGATCCTCAGTCCGCCGGTACGGATCTCGTCCTCGGAGATGTCGAGGCCGCCCAGTTCGGCGAGCACCTGGCGCTTGATCAGGCCGTTCGGCCCGTCACTGGCCGGATCGCCGGTCTGTGCCTGCTGATCGACCACGGTCGGGTACTGCTGCGCGGCAGCCTCCTCCTCGGTGATCGCCTTGGTGGTGACCATGCCGTCGAGCACGTACTGCCAGCGGACCTGCGCTGCTTCGAGATTGGTCGCCGGGTCGTAGTAGGAAGGGGACCGGATCGAGCTGGCGAGCACTGCCGACTCCGACAAGGTGATGTCGCGGATGTCCTTGTTGAAGTACGCCTTCGATGCTGCGGCGACGCCGTAGGCGCCCCGGCCGAAGTAGATGGTGTTGAGGTAGGCGGCCATGATCTCCGGCTTGGACCACTCGTTGGCCATCTTGGTGGAGATCGCCAACTCACGGAACTTGCGCTGGTAGCTGGCCTCGTCGCCGGTGAGCACGTTCTTCACGTACTGCTGGGTGATGGTCGAGCCACCGCCGGCGCTCTCGTTGCCGGTGATCTTGCCGAGCGCGGCGCGCCCGTATCCGCTGATGGAGAAGCCCGCGTTCTCTTCGAACTCACGATCCTCGGCGGCGATGACGGCCTGCTGGAGTACCAGCGGGATGTCCTCGATCGCGACGTCGGTGCGGTTGCCCTCCGGCGGGATGATCCTGGCGATCTCACCCCCGTTGGTGTCGACCACTGTCGCGACCTGACTCTGCTTGATGTCACCGGGGGCCGGGACCGCCACATCGGAGTAGGTGAACAGGAACACCGCTGCCATCACCAGGACGAAGCCGGGCAACAGGGCGCCACCGAGGCCGAGGACCCAGGCCAGCGCCTTCTGCCACGCACGCTTCTTCTGCACCGGATTCCGACCGGGGGACGCAGATTGCCTGGTGCCACCGTTGCCAGCGTTCCATCCAGATCGGTTCGGTCCGTCAGGGCCGTTGCTCACAGATACTTCTCCATACCTTCAGTGCCCATTCCTGCTGGGCCTTTATCGGCGTCCGCCTTCGCGGGATCACCGGTAGTCGTGTTCTTCGATGCCCGTCCGCCGGCAACCCGGCGGGTCCGGCGTACGGGCGGTCGCGGTGGCAATCCCGACACGTACGACTGGACCAGATGGTTCCAGCTGCACGTGCGGCACACCTCCACCACGTGTACCGAAAATTCCTCCTGGCTCGCCGCCAGGCGCTGAATCTCTTCATTTGTACGGGCCGAACCCGAAACCTGCCCAAGCTTCTCGCCGAACACCCAAGAAACGATCGTGACCTGCTCTTTTCGGCAGATCGGGCATCGTTCTGAGCTGGTCAGACCGTGAAACTTGGCCGCCCGCAGCAGATAGGGGCTGGCATCGCAGACCTCGGCCACACCGGTACGCCCGGCGTAGACCTCGGCCAGCCGGGACTTCCGCTGTAGCGCGTAGTCCACCACCTGTCGCTGCATTGGCACTCGTCAAGAGTACGTGGCTCCGACCAGCAGGCGTTCGTGGTTGTCCGGCGATGTCGCTCCGGATGCGGTATATCCCCCGCCCGTCGAGCGTGCCGAAATGACCGTCGACCGTGCCGAACTTGTCCGTTTCGGCGGCAATTTCGGCCCGCTCGACGGTGTTTTCGGCCCGCTCGGCGGAGGGGCGGGCGGGATCAGCGCAGGTCAAGCCGGTATGGGGTACCGGTTATATCGGCGCGATACATACGTGTGTAGCATCAGGCTTACAGGTTTCTGAAACACGTCGGATGGAGGTGTGACCGAATATGCTCGAACTCGCAGTACTCGGCTTGCTCCTCGAGTCTCCGATGCACGGCTACGAGCTGCGTAAGCGGCTCACCGGCCTGCTCGGTGCATTCCGCGCGTTTTCGTATGGATCGCTGTACCCGTCGCTGCGCCGAATGCAGGCAGACGGTTTGATCGCTGAGGATTCGGGCACACCCGGGACTTTGAAGCGACGCGCTCGCCGCGTCTACGCATTGACCCCGAAGGGACGGGAGCGGTTCGCCGAACTGCTCGCAGACACCGGCCCGCAGAACTACACCGACGATGGCTTCGGAGTGCATCTCGCATTCTTCAGCCGGACTCCCGCCGAGGCGCGCATGCGCATCCTCGAGGGTCGGCGCCGGCAAGTGGAAGAACGCCGCGAGGGTCTCCGAGAGGCTGTCGGTCGCTCGAACCGCACAGTCGATCGCTACACCAAGCAGCTCCATCAGTTGAGTCTCGAGTCGAGCGAACGAGAAGTCCGCTGGCTCAACGAGCTCATCGCCGCCGAGAGCTCGGAACGGACCGAGGATTCGACGGACACGTCGAGAAATCCCGGACCGTTGCCCTCGGAAACGGTCTTTGCAGAACCCGAAACAACCTCAGTAACACCACACAAAGAAGGGGAACCCGACCATGGGTGACAACAGTTCAATTCGCGTGGCGATTGTTGGCGTGGGAAACTGCGCCTCATCCCTGGTCCAGGGCGTGCAGTACTACAAGGATGCCGACGAGAACGCCAGCGTTCCCGGCCTCATGCACGTGAAGTTCGGTAAGTACCACGTCCGCGACGTCAACTTTGTCGCCGCGTTCGATGTGGACGCCAAGAAGGTCGGATTCGACCTCTCGGACGCCATCTTCTCCAGCGAGAACAACACCATCAAGATCGCTGACGTGCCGCCGACCGGCGTCAACGTCCTGCGCGGCCACACCCTGGACGGCCTCGGCAAGTACTACCGCGAGACCATCACCGAGGCCGACGGCGACGGCGTCGACGTGGTCCAGGTGCTCAAGGACAACAAGGTCGACGTCCTCGTCTCGTACCTGCCCGTCGGATCCGAACAGGCCGACAAGTTCTACGCACAGTGCTGCATCGACGCCAACGTCGCGTTCGTCAACGCACTGCCCGTCTTCATCGCCAGCGACCCGGTCTGGGCCAAGAAGTTCACCGACGCCGGTGTTCCGATCGTCGGCGACGACATCAAGAGCCAGGTCGGTGCCACCATCACCCACCGCGTCATGGCGAAGCTGTTCGAAGATCGTGGCGTCACGCTCGATCGCACGTACCAGCTGAACGTCGGCGGCAACATGGACTTCAAGAACATGCTCGAGCGTGAGCGCCTGGAGTCCAAGAAGGTCTCGAAGACGCAGGCTGTGACCTCGAACCTGACCGGTGCGCTGGCCAACAAGATCGAGGACAAGAACGTCCACATCGGACCTTCGGACCACGTCGCATGGCTCGATGACCGCAAGTGGGCCTACGTCCGCCTCGAAGGCCGCGCCTTCGGTGACGTGCCGCTGAGCCTCGAGTACAAGCTCGAGGTCTGGGACTCCCCCAACTCGGCAGGCATCATCATCGACGCCGTGCGCGCCGCCAAGATCGCCAAGGACCGCGGCATCGGTGGACCGATCCTCCCGGCTTCGGCCTACCTGATGAAGAGCCCGCCCGAGCAGCTCGCCGACGACGTCGCGCGCGACCAGCTCGAAGCCTTCATCATCGGTGCAGACGCCTGATCCAGCTCGACAACTGACACAACCCAAGAGCCGCACACCTTTCGAGGTGTGCGGCTCTTGGCGTCGAACCCGATGATGTGGCCTTTTGGCGATCAAAAGCCCAGGTGGGCAACGCCATAAGGCCACATCATCGGGGTGCTACATCGTTCCGTTGAGGAACGCCGAGTAGGCGGGCAGGTCGAGTTGGCCGTGTCCGCTCAGGCCGATGACGATCACTTCTTCGGCGTCGGAATCACGGACGCGGTCGACGGCTGCGGCGATCGCGTGGGTCGATTCCGGCGCCGGGACGATGCCTTGCGTCCGAGCGAAGAGCACACCGGCGGCAAACGCGTCCTTCTGCTCGATCGCAACACCGGAGACGTATCCGAGTTCCACGGTGTGGCTCAACGCCGGTGACATGCCGTGGTAGCGCAGGCCGCCGGCGTGAATTGGATCGGGCACGAAATCCATACCCAGCGTGTGCATCTTGAGCAGCGGCGTCAGGCCGGCGACATCGCCGTGGTCGTAACGGTATTCACCCTTCGTGATCGAGGGGCACGCGGCCGGCTCGGCGGCGACGATCTTCGGGTTCGACCGGCCATGGATCTGCTCGCGGATGAACGGGAACGCCAGGCCGGCGAGGTTGGAACCGCCACCGGCACAACCGAAGACGTAATCGGCGCCACCGGACTCCACCAGCGCGAGCTGGTCGACGGCTTCCACTCCGATCACACTCTGATGCAGCACAACGTGATTGAGGACGCTGCCGAGTGCATACCGCGCACCGGGATCCTTCACCGCCGCCTCGACGGCCTCGCTGACGGCCATCCCGAGGCTGCCGGTGGTGTCCGGTGTCTCCTTCAGGATCGCGCGGCCGGCCTCGGTCAACTCCGAGGGGCTCGAATGCAATGTGCCGCCGTATGTCTCGATGAGGTAGCCGCGGTAGGGCTTGGACTCGTAGGAGGCCCGCACCTGCCATACCTCGACATCGATGCCGAACAACGCGCCGGCAAAAGCCAGGGCACTACCCCACTGACCGGCGCCGGTCTCGGTGGTCAGGCGGGTCACGCCGTCGACCGAGTTGTAGTAGGCCTGCGCCACTGCCGAGTTGGTCTTGTGGCTGCCGACCGGGCTGACCCCCTCGTACTTCACGTAGATCCGCGCCTTGGTGTTCAGCGCCTCCTCGAAGCGGCGGGCCCGGATCAGCGGCGAGGGCCGCCACATCTTGTAGACCTCACGGACCGGTTCGGGGATCTCGATGTAGGGCTCGGTCGACACCTCCTGCGCGATGAGGCCCGACGGGAACAGCGGCGCGAGATCGTCAGGGCCGACCGGTTCCCTGGTGCCGGGATGCAGATGCGGCGGGATCGGCTCGGGCAACTCCGCTGCCAGGTTGTACCAGTGGGTCGGGACATCCACACTGATCAGGTCACGACTGGCTACGGGGGTGTCAATGGTCATGCACACGACTTTAGGCGTACCCCCGTCCACGGTCACGGGGGTTACCCCGAAACCCAGACGGCCGGCGGCGTTACCCGGCTAGCATCCGACGTGATGATCAACCGCATCCGAAATCGCCGGGCATTCCACCCTGACCTGCGCCTGTATTCGCTGTTCATCCCGCAGCGACTGGTCGGACCCAGGACCGTGCCGGTGATCCGGTCGCTGACCAAACTGATCCGCGGCAGTTCCGCCGCCACGGTCCATCAGGTCGCTCCCGGCGTGAGTGTCCGGTTGTTCCGTCCCACCAAACCGGCCACCGTCCCGGGGCCCGCGGTCCTGTGGATCCACGGCGGCGGCATGGTGATCGGCACCGCGGCGCAGGATGACGCCACCTGCAAGCATTTTGCCGACGCACTCGGCGCCACCGTGGCCTCTGTGGAGTACCGGCTCGCCCCGGAACACCCCTATCCCGTCCCCGCGGAGGACTGCTATGCCGCGCTGCGCTGGCTTGCCGAACGGCCGGAGGTCGACGTCGACCGGATCGTGGTCGGCGGTGCCAGCGCAGGCGGCGGACTGGCCGCGACGGTCGCGGCCTTTGCCCACGACCGCGGCCAGATCACCCCGATCCTGCAGTTGCTGATCTATCCGATGCTCGACGATCGCTCGGGCACGCCCGACAAGAACCACCGGTTGTGGAACGCGGCGAGCAACCGGTTCGGCTGGGAGAGCTACCTCGGTGATACCTCGCCCGACGTCGCGGTTCCGGCCCGTCGCACCGATCTGACCGGTCTGGCCCCGGCCTGGATCGGAGTCGGATCACTGGACCTGTTCTTCGAAGAGGACCGGACCTACGCCGCGCGGCTGGAGGCAGCGGGAGTGCCCTGCACGTTGGAGGTCGTGTCCGGGGCTTTCCACGGTTTCGACGCGGTCGGCCACCGTGCGCCCGTCGTCCGCGAATTCTTGGCTGCCCAGACCGACGCCATGCGTCACGCACTCCGCACGGACGGGCGGCCGAGACTGCCCGACCAGTGACCGGCAGAGCCGCCCCGAACAACTACTACTTGCCGTAGTAGGGTTACCCGGCGGAACAATCCGGACGCGATCTCGGATCGGCAAGGCGGGAACATGCCCCCGGCCGGACTGCTCCCGAGTACCCCTGTCACCCCCCTGGTCGACGGTGAGCACAGCGTTCTTCTGCCCGCGCTCATCGGCAAGGAGTTTCGGATGTTCCTGGCAGTTCGCGAGCTGATCTACGCGCGCACACGTTTCCTGTTGATGGGGGCGGTCGTCGCGTTGATCTCGGTCCTCATGGTGATTCTCTCCGGATTGTCCACCGGCCTCGTCGACGACGGTGTCTCCGGCCTTCAGCGCAGTCCGGTACAGGCATTCGCATTCGCCGAGGGCACCAAGACCGACTCGGCATTCTCCCGGTCGGTGGTCACCCAAACGCAGGCCGAAACGTGGGCGCAGCAACCCGACGTCGAGCACGCCGAACTGATGGGCAACTCGATCGTCAACGCGCACAACAGTGATGGCACGCCCGTTGACCTGACACTGTTCGGCGTGACCCCTGGTTCATTTCTCGAACCCGAGGCCGCCGAAGGCACCGCCATCGCCGGACCAAACGACATCATCGTCAGTTCGACTGCCCGCGACGAGGGTGTCGAGATCGGCGACCGGATCACGATCGATCGCATCGGCACCGAACTCAACGTTGTCGGATTCACCGCGGACAAGCGCACATTCGGCCACGTCGACATCGCCTATGTCCCACTGACCACCTGGCAGGAGATCAACAGCGGCGGCGACAGCGACGGTTCCTTCGACCCACGGATCTACGATGAGGCCAGCGTGGTCGCGATCGAAGGAACCTCGAACCAGCTGCCCGAACTGACATCCGGTGATGCCGCGGCGGGCACATCGTCGAAGAGCCTCGAGGACGCGTTCGATGCCTCACCCGGATACGCGGCGGAGACGATGACCATGTCGATGATCACCGCGTTCCTGTACGCGATCTCGGCACTGGTGGTCGGGGCCTTCTTCACGATCTGGACCGTGCAACGCACGCGAGAACTTGCACTCCTACGCGCACTCGGTGCCTCGACGCCGTACCTGCTCAGGGACAGCATCCTGCAGGCAACATTCGTCCTTCTCGGCTCCGTCGCCGTGGGAGTCGGCATCGGCGTCGGGTTCGGATCCGGGCTCAGCGGAACCGGGATGCCCTTCTCCATGCAAGCCGGGCCCATTCTCCGGGGCGCGGTCCTGCTGATCGTCCTGGGACTACTCGGCGCGGCTGTCGCGGTGATCCGAGTCGCCCGCATCAATCCACTGACCGCCCTGGGGGAGAACCGATGACCACCACCGGAACCGCGGGCCTCGAACTCCGCGACGTCACACTGACCTTCGGGGACGGCGACAGTTCGATCACCGCCCTGGACAACGTGAACCTGCAGGTCACCCCCGGCGAGCTGGTCGCCATTGTCGGGCCTTCCGGGTCTGGCAAGTCGACCCTGCTCGCGGTTGCCGGCGGGCTGACCGTCCCCACCACAGGCTCGGTTCACCTGGCCGGGACCGACCTGAGCGGGGTTACGGCGAAGAAGCTGACGAAGATCCGCCGCGACCACATCGGGTTCGTGTTCCAGACCGCCAACCTGGTGCCGTCGCTGACCACACTCGATCAGCTGCGCCTGATGCCGACGATCACCGGGCGCCGGGGCCGCGATCCCCTCCCGTTGCTGGAGGCGGTCGGCATGAGTCATCGGCTCGACAAGCGGCCGGGCCAGCTGTCCGGTGGTGAACGTCAGCGGGTGGGCATCGCCCGTGCCCTGGTCACCGAGCCGTCATTGCTGCTCGTCGACGAACCAACCGCCGCACTCGACCGCAAGCGCAGCCACGAGGTGGTGCAGGTGCTCGCCGAAGAGACCCACCGCGCAAACGTTGCCACCATCATGGTGACCCACGATCACGATGTCCTTTCCCACTGCGATCGGGTGGTCGAGATGATCGACGGGCGCCTCACACCGGTGCGTTGACGGTCCCGGGGGCTGCCTAATAGATCGCGACCCGATCCGGATCGAAGTAGTGCCCGACGCGCCGGGCGTCGAGCTGCCGGAAGATCTCACCGGCCGCCGACGGCCAGGCCGACGTGGTCACCGATTCGCTGGCCCGCAGGACCGTCACCGTGATCAGCGCGACGCGGCCCAGCGGGGTGTCGAAACCGCTTGGCGCGCCCCACCCCTTGTTGCCCAGAAGGACACCGGCGGTGCCGTTCACCAGCCATTCCCGGGGACCGGCCAGGCCCGGTAGTTCCACGTACACCGCCTCGGGTGCGGCCGTGATCGAGCGAACGAAATCCGAACCGTCGGTGGCCGCCCGTTCCGCAACTGCCGAGAGCACCCCGAAAAGCCAATGCTCGCGGACACTCTCATCGGCCCGCAGTCCCGGATCGACCGACTCCAGGAAGAACTCCGCTCCCACACCGACCATCGAGCCACCCGGCACCGGACCGTACACGGTGCTGGTTCCACCGCCGGTCAGGCTCGGTGCCGACATCCCGTCGGTGGCGAGCAGCGTGGTCCGAACGCGTCGCACCACCCGGTACGCCCGGGTCCCGCCCGGCCAGAGCACGCCGTCGGCGTCCAGCGGCGGGAGCAGCGGTTCGTACACCTGTCCGACACTGCGCCACAGGTTGTCCCGGGCCGTTTGGGCCTCGCGCGCTCCCGGTACGTCGGCGGTCGACTCCGGCTCCCCGCGGGTCGCGACCGCAACACCGCCGTACTGCACCGGGGCCGGAGCTGACGGCAGCCGGCTCGCCTGATGCGCGCGCTGGAATGCACGCTGGGTGAACGCCAACTCGTTCGCGTCGGGAGTCATTGCCAGGGCGGGAATTTCGACAACACCGTCGTCGGCGACCAGAAAGATCAACCGCATCTGACCACCGGCGCGCGACGGGTCGGCCGGCGCGCGGGTGAACACCCGCCAACCGGCCTGTATGCGTTGTGCGGTCAGGGAATACAGATTGTGCCCGGCGAAGTCCACCCGGCGCACGCGGATGAAGTCCAGTGCGATGGCCACGGCCGACGCCGGATCGGTGGCGCGCGAAGGCACCGAACCCGGGCCCGGAAACGGAAAATATGTACCAGAGAGCAACTGCGCCAGCGGAATCCCACCGACGTAGTCGATCAGCCATTGCGGCGCGGTTCGTGGATACCGGAGCAGGTCGTCCCGGTAGGAGTCCGGGTCGAAGATCAGTCCCGGGTCGATGGGTCCCATCTCGCCATGGTCGTACCGCACCACCGGCGGGGCGGCACTCAGTGTCATCTCCACGGAGAGCGCCGCATCGAGCCCGGCCTGATAGCGCCCGACCCGCAGGTCTCTGGCCAGTTCCAGCGTGACCGGCGGCGCCGGCACCGGGGTGGGCGGCACCTGCCCGAAGTAGGTCAGTGTGTACCGGGTCGAGGTCCCGGCGAAACCGAAACAGATCTTCGCGCCGACGGCCCCGGGCGGCGCCACCGCCGCGGCGGACTGCCCGATGGCGGCGATGAACTCGGCTTCGGGCAACAGGCGGGACTGCGACGTCGACCAGTAGGTCACCGCAACTCACCTCGTCACCTGTCTCGCCGAGCCTATCGCCCGCCGCGGGCGACATACCCACCGGACGTTTGCCGACCATTATCGCCGACGTACACCCGCCGCACGTCTGTGTGGGTGATCGCCCTCTCGGAGGGGGTCGTTACGCGCTGTTGCGCCGGTCGCGCCACGCACACAGCTCGGTGACCAGCGACATGTTGTAACTCGGGCCGTTCAGACCAACGGTGAACAGCGTCACGCCCTCGTCGGCCAGGCCGTCGGCCATCGTCACGGCGGCGGCGGGGGTCTCGGCCTCGGACAGCTCGGTCGACCGGACGATCTCGTTCGGATCGCGTCCGACCGCGGCGCAGTGATCGGCCAGTACCTGCGCCTTGTGACGGTAGGTCTGGACGTCGACAAAGGAATGCCAGATGTTGGCGTGCTGGGCCACGTACTTCAGCGTCTTCTTCTCACCGCCACCGCCGATCAGGATCGGGATCTCGCGGGTCGGCGCCGGGTTGAGTTTCGCGAACCGGTCCTTGATCCGGGGCAGCGCCTCACCGAGCGCATCGAGCCGGCCACCCGCGGTCCCGAATTCGTACCCGTACTCGGTGTAGTCGCGCTCGAACCAACCTGATCCGATGCCCAGGATCAGCCGTCCATCCGAGATGTGGTCGACCGTGCGGGCCATATCGGCGAGCAGGTCCGGATTCCGGTAACTGTTGCAGGTGACCAGCGCGCCGATCTGGATGTTCGACGTCTGTTCCGCCCACGCTCCGAGCATCGTCCAACACTCGAAGTGCTCCCCGTCGCGCTCTCCGTAGAGCGGGAAGAAGTGATCCCAGTTGAACGCGATGTCGACCCCGGCATCCTCTGCCCGCAGAACGGCGTCGCGGATGTCGGAGTACCGGGCATGTTGTGGTTGCAGCTGAACAGCGATCTGAATGGGTGCAGTCATGAATTCAGTCTGCCTGAGTTCCGTCCCGAATTCTCCTGAGTGATCGCGGCTTCGGCGGCGTACATGCCACACATCCCGTGCACACCACCGCCGGGAGGGGTGGACGACGAACACAGGAACACACCCCGCACCGGCGTCGCGTAGGGCACCCGGGCCGCGACCGGCCTGGTGAACTGCTGACGGAGATCCGAAATGCCCGAATTGATGTCGCCACCTACGTAATTCGGGTTGTACACGGAATACTGCTTCGCCGTCATGGCGTGCCGCGCGAGCACGACGTCCCGAAAACCCGGTGCACACCGCTCGATCTCCGCCTCCACGGCAGCCGTCAGGTCGACGTCGCAACCATGCGGCACGTGGCAGTATGCCCAGGCCACGTGCTTGCCGGCGGGAGCCCTCGTCGGGTCCAGCACGGTCGGCGTGCCACCGATCAGGTTCGGACGCTGCGGTATCCGGCCGGCCTGCACGTCTTTCTCGTTGGCGCGGATCTGTTGTTCGTTCTCGGCCAGATGGAACGTGACCGCGGATCCGGTATGCGGGTCGGTCCATGGGATCGGTTCGGACAAGGCGAAGTCGACCTTGAAGGTGCCCGGGCCGAACCGGAACTTCGCGAGCCGGCGACGATAGCGGGCCGGCAGTCGGTGGCCCATGATGGTGGCGAACTGCCGGGGGTCGATGTCGAAGAGCTTGAGCGGGGCATCCGGCAAATCGTCGAACTTGTGGACGGGATGGTCGGTCTCGATGTGCCCACCATGCTCGCGGAGTGCACCGGCAAGTGAATCGGCAACCGCCTGACTACCCCCTTGCGCCAGTGGCCAACCGCCGGAATGCACCAGCATCGCGAGGAGCAGTCCCACCGCGGCCGTCGCGATCTCATCGGGCGGCCGGACCACATGGGTGGCGATCGAGGAGAACACCGTGCGCGTCCGCGGGTCCCGAAACATGATCTTGTTGAACGCATCTGCACTGAGCAGGGCCAGCGGACCGAAATGTGCGGCGGCCAGCGGGTGCCGGGGTACACGGAAGGGGCCGAAGAAATCGGCGATCAGATCCGCCGAGTGCGCCGCGGCGTAACCCACGGTGGCCGACCAGGCCCGGGCGTCGCGACCGAGGAACTCCTTGCTCCGGGCGAGGTCGGTGTACAGCGGCAGAGCGGTGCCGTCACCGAACACGTGCGACACACCGATCTCGGGCACCAGCCACTGCAGGCCGTGCCGGGTCAGGTCCATCGAATTGAACGCCGGGGAGGCCATACCGGTCGGATGCACCACCGAACACACATCGTGACGAAAGCCCGGCTCGGTCAGTTCGGCGGTCCGTGTCCCGCCACCGATCGAGGGATGCGACTCCAGTACGAGCACCTTGCGGCCCGTCTTGGCCAAGGTGACGGCCGCGGACAGCCCGTTCGGACCCGATCCCACAACCACTGCGTCGTACCCGTCTGCTCCCATGCCCATCAACGGTAGACCCCAAATGCCAAGACTTAACCACCGATTCACCCCGGGTTCGGGCGCCGGTTGTTTGCGCCGCCTAACGTTCGACCGGTTGCTCGACGTCTGACTACCGAGGGGACATGCGGTGCGAATTCCGCTCACCATCACCACCAAGCACGAAGAAGCGTCTGCCCGTTCTCTGGTGACCTGCCATTACAAGTGCGGCGACGCCTGCTGGCATGAACCCCCCAACAGCAGCAACAACACCTACTTTCGGGACATCGCCCGCGGAGCCATCTCACGGCGTTCGGTCCTGCGTGGCTCGGCCGCCGCAGTGGTGGCGGTCGGCGCCACCTCGGCCCTGGCCGCCTGCGGTGACAACACCACGTCGACAGCCACGAGCAGCACCGCCGCCGGAACCGGTGTCGGAGCTGCGGCCCGGACCGGAACCACCGGGATGAACTTCGTCCCGGTGGCACCGAATGTCGAAGACGCCCTGGTGATCCCGCCGGGCTACGAACAGGCGGTGGTCATCAAATGGGGCGATCCGGTGTTGCCCGGTGCCCCCGACTTCGATTTCGACAATCAGACCGCCGCCGCCCAGGAGAAGCAGTTCGGCTTCAACAACGACTTCGCCGGGCTGATCCCCATCGACGGTCGGGCCGGGCACTTCTACCTGGTGGTCAATCAGGAGTACACGACCGAAGAATTCATGTTCTCCGGCTACCGGCCCAAAGAGCCCACCGAGCAACAGGCCCGGATCTCGATGGCAGCGCACGGGATCACGGTTGTCGAGGTCCGGGGTGAGAGTGGTTCCGGCAAGCTCACGCCCGTGGTCGGCGACCGCAATCGGCGGTTGACGGCGATGAGCCCGTTCACCCTGACCGGTCCGGCGGCCGGCAGCGAGTTCGTGAAGACTTCCGCTGATCCCGGCGGGACAACGATTCTCGGCACCATCGGCAACTGTTCCGGGGGCCTGACCCCGTGGGGCACGATGGTCTCCGGGGAAGAGAACTTCAACAACTACTTCACCGGCGCCGCATCGGTCACCGAACCGGTCGCCAAAGAGCGTCTCGAGCGCTACGGATTCGACGACGAAGACGACTACCACCAGTGGGGCCGCTACGAGACCCGGTTCGATCTGGCCCGAGAGCCCAACGAGGGCAACCGGTTCGGCTATATCGTGGAGGTCAACCCGCACGATCCGGAATCCACGCCGGTCAAGCATTCGTCCATGGGCCGGCTCAAGCACGAAGGCGCCAACATCTTCGTCACCGGCGACGGCACCGTGGTGGCCTACACAGGCGACGATCAGAAGTTCGAGTACATCTACAAGTTCGTGTCGGACAAGAAGGTTCAGCCCGGGCTCGGCGCCGCGGCGATGCGCCACAACATGAGCATCCTGTCGACCGGCACCCTGTACGTCGCCCAGTTGACGGGCGACGAACCCACATCGATCGACGGCAGCGGCGCACTGCCGTCGTCTGGGTCGTTCGCCGGTACCGGCACCTGGTTTCCCCTGTTGACGGTGACCGACGACGGCGCCCGCTCACGCGTCGCCGGCATGAGCGCCGAAGAGGTCGCGGTGTTCACCCGTCAAGCCGCAGACAAGGTCAACCCCACGAAAATGGATCGCCCCGAGGACATCGAGGCGCATCCGGTCACCGGCAAGGTCTACTGCGCGCTGACGAACAACAGCGATCGCGGCACCGCCGATGAGGCCGCGGCCGATGCACCAAACCCCCGCAACAAGAACAAGAACGGCCAGATCATCGAGATCACCGACGATCACGCGGGTACCACCTTCACCTGGGATCTACTGCTGGTCTGCGGCGATCCGGCGGCCGCCGACACCTATTACGGCGGCTTCGACAAAACTCGGGTCAGCCCGATCTCCTGCCCCGACAACGTGGCCTTCGATCCGCACGGCAACCTGTGGGTCTCGACCGACGGCAATGCCCTTGGCAACAACGACGGTCTGTTCGCGGTAGCGCTGTCAGGTGAGAACCGGGGCGAGACAAAGCAATTCCTCACCGTCCCGCGCAGCGCCGAGACCTGTGGCCCGATCATCGGGACCGACCGGGTCATCGTGTGCGTCCAGCATCCGGGTGAGGAGGACGGATACTCCGCCGACAAGCCGTATTCACACTGGCCCGACGGTGGTGACAGCCAACCCCGTCCGGCCGTGGTGGCGGTCTGGAAGACCGGCGGTCAGATCGGCACCTGACGCCGCATCGTGGGGCCGGGACACCGGGCATCCTTCAAAAAGGCCGTCGCGAAAGCCTATCCACGCGGCCGTGGATGGGTTACGTTTCCATGGATCCGACGGGGAGGGATCTACGGGGTGGGAGCGTGTGTCCGGTGTGTGTCGACCGGGGCAGGGTTCGACGCGTGAATCATCGCCCCGCACCGGGTCACACCATTGCCGACCAACCACGGAGCGAACCAACGTGTCAGAACAAGCGCAGGAACCCACCCGCATTCAGAAAATTCTCGGGGCGATCTTCATCAAGGCCTACCAGCTGAAGCAGAAGATCAAACCAGCCCCCGCGCCACCGGCCACACCCCCGGTCGAACCCGGCGCCACGCCTACGCCAAACCCCGAGACCACGACCAACCCCTAGGTGAAGAGTTTGGCCATCACGTCGCTCACCTGTGCGGCCAGGTAGTCCCCGGCAGAATCGTCGCCGCCCAGCCATCGGAACAGCGCCTGCTGAAACAAACCGTCGATCAGCGCGTAGGCCTGCGGTGGCTGCAGCGCCGGGGCTGCCTGGGCCAACTCTCCGTAGCGGGTGACCACCCGCCACGTCATGTCTTCGAGGCCCTGTTCGATCTCTCCGACCGCGGACCGGAAGCGCTCGTCGAACAAGCTCTGCGCCCGCATGTCGTACCAGAGCCGATGCATCGACGCGTCCACGATCACGGTGTCCTTCAGCGCCGCGGCGAACCGGACGGACAGGTCGGCCGCACTGGTGGCCGCTTCGACGGCCGCGTCATATCGGGTCACGCATTCGACCTTGTATTCGCGGACGACAAAGATCATCAGTTCGTTCTTGTCCGCGAAATAGTAGTGCAGGACGCCGTGCGTGAAATCCGAATCATTTGCGATGTCGCGCAGACTCGTGTTGGCGTAACCACGTCGGGCAAGTGTCGCCAGAGCAGATTTCGCCAGTTCCCGGCGGCGGTCCCCGAACTTGTCCGGATGCCGATCACCGCGCGGTTTCCTCGTTGGCGTACTCATCACCCGGGATTCTATGACCGCCGGACCCCGGCAATCAATTGTTCATCCGCCGGTCAAACAATTCACGATAAATCCCTCACGTGTCCTGGCGGAGATATTCGATGATCAACTCCCCCACCTCCACGGGCTTCTCGAGATGCAGGAAGTGACCGGCATCCGGCACGACGCGGACTCGACCACCCGGCACCAGGACCTTGCCGGCACGGTCGGCGAACCCGGCCTGCATGCACCCGTCGTCGGCGCCATGCAGATACAGCAGTGGTGTGAGCGGCTTGCCGAAAGCCGCCACCTGCATGCGGCGATACCGATCGGCGCTGCGCCCCGGTCGCAGCGTCGCCCGGTAATAGCCGAGCACTGCGGCGCGATGCTCCCGATTCGGCAGGGCGGCAAAGACCTGCGGCAGATCTTCACCGGCGTCGTAGCCCGGTGACCAGCGACGCCACAGCAGCGGGATCAGCCGATCGAGGCTGCGCTCCGACAGCCGCGGCAACTGGACGAACATCATGTACCAGCTCATGAACAGCTGGCGGCCGAGCAGCTTCATCAGCCCGGCGGTGTCGCCGGACGGCGACGTGAAGGCGCCGACCGGCGGCACCGACATCGACACCACCGCCGCGAACGGGGAATCCCCGTATGCGGCAAGACCGTTGGAGGTGAGTGCACCCCAGTCGTGGCCGATGACCACCGCGCGGTTGTCCGCCTCGAGAAGGCGATGGATCTCGACCGCATCGGACATCAGCGCACCCACGTGGTAATCACCGTCCGCCGCGACCGTCGACGGCGCATAACCCCTGGTGAAAGGCGCCACGACCCGGTATCCCTCGGCCGCCAACCGTGGACCGAGATGTCGCCAACTGTAGGCGGTGTCCGGAAAACCGTGCAGGCACAGTGCAAGTGGACCGTCGGGCGGCCCCCAGGCAAAGGCGGTGAGCGTGACCGCCGGCAACTCGAGGGTGATCACGTCGGCGCCGGCGGGAGCGGTCACCCGTGAGGGCGACGGCGGGTCGACTTGAGAGGCCATCGGATCACTCAATCGGACAACGGCCGTGGTGTCCAGACCCACCAGGCAATTTTTCAGTCGAGCCAGTCCAGGACCGCGGCCGCCGTCCACGACTGCTGCATGCTGCCCAGCGGCGCACCGGTGAACGGCTCGTAATACTCGGCGAAAGATCCGTCCTGTGTCTGCCGCAGCCCTTCTTCGCGAAGACGTGCAGACCGCTCGGGCCAGCCGCGCTGGGCAAAAGCCCACGAGAACAGCCACGTGATCACCGGCCAGACCGGCCCGCGCCAGTACTCCCGCGGTTTGAAGTCCACCGAAATCGGTGACGTGGACGGCGGCACCGCATATTTCAGATCCGGATGACCACAGAAGCGCGGGCCCTCGAACAGACGCAACAGGGCCCGTTCACGATCCCGCGGCAGACCACCACAGAGCAACGGCGCGAACATGGCGATGGTCTCGGTATTGATCCAGCGGTCCGCACGGATGTCGAAATCCCGTGCCGCGCCGTTGCGTTCCGACGTCGAGGCGGCCACACCGGAACGGAAGCGGTCGGACCAGGCCCGCAGGTCGCGGACGTCGGCGAGCGGTTTGGAATAGTCCTCGCCGATCGTGGCCAGGACGTCGCAGGCGACCGCAAAGATTGCGCTGACGAACACGTCCTCGATCGCGAAACTCATCACCTCGGGCAGAATCGCGTCGTCGTAGTTGGCGCGCTTCATCTGTTCGACCAGCCACAGATACCGGTCGTATTCGATGTCGGTGGGACGCATCGACGCGTCGGCGCCGTGCGACAGGTCCGCCCGCGTATACGGCGGGAGATCCACCCCCGGAAGCACATTGTTGTAGGCCGCATCCCACCGCGGGGAATTGTCCATCCCCGACTCCCAGCCGTGATAGAGCGTGATCCGGCCGCGCCCCTTCGGATCCCGTGCGTGCGCCAGCCACCGATGCCAGCGCACCAGGTCACCCCAGCGCCGGTCGAGGAACTCTTCGGCCACCGACCGGGTGGTGCGGCCCTGCCGCCGCGAATGATCGAGGATCCGCTGGACCGCGATCGCATGCACCGGCGGCTGCGTGATGCCGGACGTGTGCGGCGCCCGCGGCGCATTGAACGCCAGTTCTGAGCATTCCCAGCGGGCGGGCCCGGGGAAGTAACCATCGCGCCCGTTGGCGAACACGATGTGCGGGATCATCCCGTTGCCCCATTGCGCCGAGAGCAGGGTGTCCATCTCGACCACCGCCCGCTCGACACTCAGCGGAGCCAGACCCACCGTGACAAAGGCGGCATCCCAGCTCCACATGTGCGGGTAGAGGCGCGGCGCCGCGCTGGTCATCGTCCCCAGATCATTGCCGCGCAGAAGGTACGCCGCGCGGGCGGACAGCTGTGTGTTCGTGAAGCCGGAGTATCCCACGCTGAACATTCTGGCCCCCCACCTCCATTCGCGCCCGGTCTGGTCGCCCGACCCCTCGGGCGCCCGGCCCGTCGGCACTAAGGTTGAGGTCATGCCAACCGCGTTGATCACCGGCGCCAGCCGCGGGCTGGGAGCGGCCATCGCCCGCCAACTCGCCCCCACCCATGACCTGCTGCTCGGCGGCCGGCCTTCCACCGAACTGGACGACATGGCGTTGTCACTGGACGGTGCGAGCACCTGGCCGGTCGAGCTGACCGATCCCGACGAGATCGCTGCCGCCACCGAGGCGATCAGCTCGCTCGACGTGCTGGTGCACAACGCGGGGGTGATCAGCTGGGGCACCGTCGAGGAATCACCCGCCGACGAGTGGCGCCGGGTCCTCGAGGTCAACCTCATCGCCGCCGCCGAACTCACCCGGCAGCTGCTGCCCGCCCTGCGCAACGCCGGCGGTCATGTGGTGTTCATCAATTCCGGTGCCGGTCAGCGGGTCAACCCGGGCTGGGGCGTCTACGCGGCCAGCAAGTTCGGCCTGCGCGCGCTGGCCGACGCGGTCCGGATCGAAGAACCCGCTCTGCGGGTGACATCGATCTTCCCGGGCCGGATCGACACCGACATGCAGGCCGAACTGGTGGCCATGGAGGGCGGCATCGACTACGACGGGACCCGCTACCTACGCCCCGAAACCGTGGCCGCGGCGGTGGTCGCCGCCATCCACACCCCGGTCGACGCCCACCCGCAGGAGATCGTGCTCAAGCCCACCGGTCGTCGCTGACCCGGGGTCTCAGCCCTCGGCGGCCGGCCGCAGGAAGTCGCCGGCCACCGCCACCGCCGGACCCGAGCTGTCTCCACCGACCACCAGCGAGGCGAAGGCGATGTCACCGCGGATGCCCGCGAACCAGCCGTGCGCGTCGGTGTTGTCGCCGTACTCCGCGGTGCCGGTCTTACCGCCGAGCCCGTCGATGTCGGCCAGCGACGATGCGGTGCCCGACGTCACGGTTTCCCGCATCATCGCCCGCAACGCCGTGACCACATCGGGGTCGAGCGGCGGTGGCGTCTTGTCCGAGGTGGTCTGCTCACCGGCCACCAGGCCCGGCGCCACCAGTGACCCATTGCCCAGGCTCGCTTCGGCCACCGCCAGACCGAACGGCGAGACGGTGACACTGCCCTGCCCGATCCCGTTCTCCACCCTGCGCGCCGGCGTATCCGCGGCGCCGACCTTCCCGGTGACCGTGGTGATACCGGGAACCACGAAGTCCACACCGATCCCGAACTGTTCGGCAGCGGCCGGCAACGCACCGGCACCCAGCCGGTTCGACAGCGTGGCCATCGTGGTGTTGCACGAGCGGGAGAAGGCTGTGCTGAGCGGGACCGAACCCAGATCGAACTCGTCTTCGTTCGGGATGGTCCGTCCCTCGATGGTCGCGCGGCCCGGACAGGGCAGTTGCGTCTGCGGCGTCACCGCACCCGACGTCAACGCGGCCGCCGTCGTCACGGTCTTGAACGTCGAGCCGGGCGGGTACAGCCCGGTCAGCGCGATCGGACCCTCCTTGTTCGCCGCATCGTTCTGTGCCACCGCGAGTATCCCTCCGGTCGACGGCGAGATCGCCACCAGCACCGCCGGTTTGGTCTGCGACGACACGGCCTGCTGGGCAAGCATCTGCAATCGCAGGTCCAGTGTCAGCCCGATCGGTTCGACCTGTTGCGGGAGAACACTCTTGAGTTGATCGACGCTGTTGCCGTCACCGTCGACGATCCGGACCGACCACCCGGCCCCGGCCGAGATCCGCTCATTCCAGATCTCTTCCATCCCGGCCAGCACGGGCGAGCGCAGTCCACGTTCGACGGTGAGCAGTTTCCCCTGCTCCGCGACCTCGACACCGTTGATCGAATCAAGCTGTTCGCGAACCCTTTCCAGATCATCTGCCCGCAGCGTCGCGACGGTGACGGTCGGTCCGCCCTGGTCCTTTGCCACGGTCCGGATCGACGCATCGGTGATCGACGGGTCGATCCCGCCCAGTACCCGCGCCAGCGCTGCCGAACCCTCGCCGAGTGCCGCCTGATCCAACGTGATCACACCGACCGTCTGCCAGGTCATCAACTCGGCGCCGGATCGGTCGACGACCGGGGTGAGCAACTCCTTGTCGTCGAAGTACTGGAAGTATGTTCCGGGTCGTAAGTTGCTGTGCAACAGGGCCGGTGACCACTCCAGCCGCCTGCCGTCGTCGGTCTCCACCGATCGGCCGATGGTCTCATACGTCAGATCTCTACCCGGCCCGAATGTCCACGTCATGGTCAGTCGGCCGTCCCCACCGTCGGATCCCACGTCTCCGACCGCAACATCGACCTCGGCCTCGTCCCCGAGGCGGCTGTACATGTCCCCGATCGCCACCCTGGCGGTCGCCGGATCGGTGGTCTGATCAGCCGCCTCGGCCACATCCTTCTTCTCCAGCGCCGACGCGAAGGCCTCGAAGTTGCTCTCCGGATCGTCCCCGGGCTGACCGCAGGCCGCCACCACCAGCGCCACGACCAGCACCACCGCTGCTGCCATCCATCGTTTACCCGGCCGAGTGCGCTCATCAATACTCATTGCCCGCGAACTCAACCATCCCGGCGCATCGCCCACAAGGTCGCAACACTCCGCCGGGCGATAGCGTTCTGCTATCACCGCAGTTCGGCCCCACCCCTGGCGTCGTCAAGGACCACTGGCCGCGCCCGATCCGGGAGCTGGACAACGGTGGTGGCGCCGGCGGCGTCGTATGGCAACCAAGGGGTCTCGCGGAGGGCGGGGCAATGTTCAGGGGTTGGGTTGTGCGCGATATCGATCATCCGGTCGAGGGCATCGCGTGCGGCAGCCAGATCTGCCATCGCGGCGCTGATGCGGTCGCGTTCTGCGGCGAGGAGCTCGAAGCCCTCGGGGGAGGCCTGGCCGGTGTCGACACAGGGCAGCAGCTGCAGGATCGTTCGACTCGACAGACCGGCGGTAAAGAACTGCTGGATCAACTTCACCCGCTCGACGGCTGACTCCGGATATGTGCGCTGGCCACTGGCAGTACGTTCAGAAGCAAGAAGACCCTGCTCCTCGTAGTAACGGAGAGCTCTCGTGCTGACTCCTGTGCGGCGTGCGACATCCCCTATCCGCATCCCGTGCGCCTCCTCGAAATGGGCTATCCCGTTCGCCGACTTGCCCTTCACGTCAACGTCAGGTTTTAGAGTAGCCGAAGTCGGGCCGGATACGACCCGATGACCACACCGATCTCCCAGAAAGCAAGGCCCCCATGGACATCACTGATCAGATCGCCCTCGTCACCGGAGCCAATCGTGGCATCGGCCGGCAATTCGTGCTCGAGTTGCTCGACCGTGGCGTGAGCAAGGTGTACGCGACGGCCCGCAGCATGGCGACCCTCGATTTCGACGACAAGCGGGTGGTGCAGTTGCGACTCGACCTGACCGACCATCAGTCCGTCGCCGCGGCGGCCGCCGCCGCGCCGGATGTAACCCTCCTGGTCAATAACGCCGGCATCGCGACCGGCGCGCCGCTGGTCACGGGCGACCTGTCCGAGATTCGCCGGGAGATGGACACACATTTTTGGGGAACACTCGGCGTGATCCGGGAATTCGCCCCGGTCCTCGCCGCACACGGTGGTGGTGCGATCGTGAACGTACTGTCTGCCCTGTCCTGGTTCGCCGCCCCCGGCACCGGTTCGTATTCCGCTGCCAAAGCAGCTGAATGGAACATGACCAACGGCGTGCGCCTCGAGCTCGCCGCTGCGGGCACTCTCGTACAGGGGGTCCTCCTCGGTGCTGCCGACACGGACATCTCGGCCGGCTACGACGGGCCCAAGATCGATCCCCGCGACGTGCCCCGTCGCTCACTCGAAGGCCTGGTCGACGGCTCGATCGAGGTGATCGTCGACGACTGGACCGCGATGGTGAAGGCGTCACTGGCCGGAGACCCTGCCGCGTTCTACGAGCAGATGACCGAACTCCTCACCGCGAGCTGACCAGCGCAGCAGGCACTTCGCCTCGCAGTGACAGTCAGACAAGTGGGCTCCGGACCTCCGTCACCGCGATCCTGGCGACCCGTCCGATCGCGGCCTCCACCGTCGGGAGTGACATCTCCGATCGGGCGGCATGGGTGAACACGGCGACCGCGATCGGATGCTCGCCGGGGTATTCGACCACCGCAACCTCATTCCGGATGGCGCCGAGTGTTCCGGTCTTGCCCGCAATGGTTGCCACCCCCAGCGGGAATCCCGACGAGATGCGTTGCTGCCACGCCTGTTTACGCATGGTCTTGCGGATCAGGTCGCACATCGCCGGTGAGGCCACCCGATCGTCCCAGATCAATTCGAGCAGTCGGGTGGCCTCACGTGGTGTGGTGGCACTGGCCAATGCTGGGTCGTACGCGCTGATGGTGTCGTCACGGTCGATGTTCGCCAACGCCGAAAAGGCCTCGGAGACCGTGTCCGCCCCGGTCTCGGCCACGAGTTGTTGCTGCAACTGAGCCATTCCGCCGACCACGCGGGTCCCCTCCAGGCCGACCGACTCGAGTACCTCCCGAACCGCGGCCAGTCCGACCTCGGCGAGGATCACGTCGGCGGCAGCGTTGTCCGAGACCACCATCATCTGCACGGCCAGGTCACGCCAACTCAACGTGATCGGATCGTGCAGCGCCGCAATGCCGGTCGGTCCGGCCGCACAACTGCGCGGATCCACGGTGACGGTCGCGGCCAGGTCGAGCTCACCGCGGTCCGATTTCCGACACAGTGCCACCATCAGCGGCAGTTTGTACACCGACGCCATCACCACCGGATCGTCTGCATCCCAGACGAACTCACGGGAAGGCGCCCGACCGATGGTCCGGGCGTGCACCCAGCCCGCGCAGCCGGCGTCGGCGAAGGTCTCCCCGATCCGGGACCGGGCCGTCGCGACATCCTGCGCGGTCACCGGGAGAGTTTCCACAACGCCGATTCGACCGCGTCGATCGCCACCTGATCGGCTCCCGGACGCCGCACGACCAGCAGTCGCAGGGGAACGTCCTCCCGGATCATCGGCACCAGCCTGATGCCGGCGATGTGCTGGAGGTGATCTTCATCCACCGCCAGCGCGAAGGCCTGACCGCCCGCCACGGCCGCGATGGCCTCACCCGCGGTCCGGACAGGCAGGACGTCGACGTCGAGCCCGCGGACATGGAGTGTGTCGAGGAGCAGGTCGACGGCGGGCGGGTTCGCGGCCCGGGGCACATGCGCCAACGCCAGCGAAGCGAGCATGCGCACCGAAGGCCGCGTCGCCGTCGTCACCGGATGACCTTGCGGAACCATGAATGTCCGATCGATGCGGACCGCGGAACCCGCCTCCAGATCGTCACGGACACAAGGATGCTCGACCACGGCGAAATCGAGCAGGCCCTTCCGCACGTCCGCGACCAGTTCCGCGACCGTGCCGGTGACCATCCGATGTCCCCGATCGGGTCCCAGTCCGGCGAGGGCCATCGAACAGCGGGCCGCGATCGCCGGGTCCAGGTCGGAGGGCAATCCGCATCGCAGGACGTCCCGGTGCTCGCGTAATCGCCGGGCTTCCCCGGCAAATCGTTCGGCGTCGTCGACCAATACCCGGGCACGGGGCAGGAGTTCGCGTCCGGCACCGGTGAGCACAGCTCCCTGTGGTCCCCGGCGGATGAGTTCGACACCGAGTTCCTTCTCCAGGCGTCGCAACCCCTGGGACACCGGGGGCTGTGTCATCTCCAGGCGTGCGGCCGCATGGCCGAAATGTCCCTCTTCGGCCACCGCCACGAAGAACCTCAGGTGTCGGACCAGATCCATACCCACCACTGTGACATCTTTCGGCGACCACAGGCATTTGCACGGTCGAGCCCCGGCGAGGAGTGCGATCTGCGTGTAATGATGGTCCGGCAGCCGTTTCACCCCCGAGTGACGGGAGGGCAGTATGCCCACGTATCAATTCCGCTGCCAGTCCTGCGGCGACTTCGACCGCCACTATTCCCTCGCCGAACTACCCGCCGAGTCATCTTGTCCCCGCTGCGAATCGGCGTCGCGGCGGATGATCACCACAGTCGGCCTCACCTCCGGCAGTTCCCCGTCGATGCGTGTCCTGGATGCGACGAAACGCAGTGCCTCCGAACCGACTGTCGTGAACGGTCCGCTTCCCTCGCCCCGGCAACCTGCGCCACGGCGTCGCACCGTGTCCACCGACCCCCGGCATTCCACCCTGCCCCGACCCTAGGGAGATCAGCTCATGCCTGACGTGGTGTTTCCGCTCGACTCCACCAAGAAGTTCACCGAACAGCAGTTGTTGGGCCACAACCGTTGGCATCACGCGATCCCGCCCGCGGTCACCGTCAAACCGGGTGAGAGCTTTCGCGTCCATTGCCGGGAATGGTTCGACGGGGCCATCGAGAACAACGACTCGGCCGAAGACATCCTCAACGCACCACTGACCACGGTCCACACCTTGAGTGGACCCATCGCGGTCGAGGGTGCCAAGCCCGGGGATCTGCTGATCGTCGACATCCTCGACCTCGGCCCCATCCCGCAAGAGGATTCGGGACCGCTGGCCGGCCAGGGCTGGGGTTACACCGGGATATTCCCAACCGACAACGGTGGCGGCTTCCTCACCGAACAGTTCCCCGATGCGTACAAGGCGGTCTGGGACTTCTCCGGCCAGACCGCCACCTCACGTCACATCCCGGGTGTCGGCTTCACCGGCATCGTTCATCCCGGGCTGATGGGAACCGCGCCCTCGAAAGAACTCCTGGGAACCTGGAACACCCGCGAAGCAGCCCTGATCGCAACCGATCCCGACCGGGTGCCACCGCTGGCACTGCCACCGGAACCCCGAGATGCCATTCTCGGAAGCCTGACCGGCGATGAATTCGCCTCTGCGGCAGCCGAAGCCGCGCGAACCGCACCACCCCGGGAGAACGGCGGCAATCAGGACATCAAAAACCTCACCAAGGGCACCCGCGTCTTCTATCCCGTCTTCGTGGACGGCGGCAACCTTTCCGTCGGTGACCTGCATTTCAGCCAGGGAGACGGTGAGATCACCTTCTGTGGCGCCATCGAGATGGGTGGTTTCATCGATCTCCGCGTCGACATCCTCCGCGATGGCATGACCACCTACGGGGTGGGCGAGAACGCAATCTTCATGCCCGGCAACACCGACCCGCAGTATTCACAGTGGCTGGCGTTCTCGGGCACCTCGGTCACCCTCGACGGTCAGCAGCGTTACCTGGACTCACATCTGTCGTATCAGCGCGCCTGCCTGCACGCGATCGACTACCTGACCAAGTTCGGGTATGCGCCCGAACAGGCCTATCTGCTCCTCGGCGCCGCACCCATCGAAGGACGGTTGTCCGGTGTGGTCGACATACCCAATGCCTGCGCCACCGTGTACCTCCCGACCGCGATCTTCGACTTCGACATCACACCCGGGCCCAACGGCCCGACCCAGATCGATCCCGGCATCGGTGCACCCCACGCGAGTCGCGGCCGGTGAGGGTGTCGCGGACTCACCAGTCGAGGTCGACCGCGAACTCGACCAGCGCGGCGCTGACCTCCTGGGCGCATTCCATCTGGATGAAATGCCCGGCGCCCTGATAGATTTCGACCCGCTGCAGCCGAGGCATCATCTCCCGCATTCGGGTGATGGCCTTCGTTCCTGTCATCGTCAGCACGGGATCGTTGCCGCCGCAGAGAAACATCGCGGGCACATCGAGACTGCGCGGCCGCGTGGCCTGTTGCTCCCAATTGAGGTCGGCGGCACGGTACCAATTCAATCCACCGGTGAAACCTGCTTCGCCATAAGCACTTTCGTAGATGTCCACGTCAGTGGCCGTCAGCCACGCCCACGGCAGTGGCGGCGCCTGCGGTAACGCGTCGAGATATCCGACCCTGGTGCCCCCGCGACCACTCGGGTGCTGCCAGATGTCGAGGTAGCGATAGGCCCCCGAGAGGGCGTGATGGATGCGGTGCAGAAACTCTCGGGGTGCCGCATCGAGTTCGGCATCGGCGAGCCCGGGCTGCAGGAAGTACTCGAAATGGAAGAAGTGGTTCTGCGCGATGGCGGTGAACGCATCGGACGGCTTTATCGGAAGCCGGTCCGGTGAGTACGGCATCGCCATCAGGACCAGTCCCGCAATGCGCAAGGGATGTGTGAGCGCCAGGGTCCACGCCGTGGGTGCCCCGAAATCGTGGCCGACCACCACCGCGCGATCGACGTCCAACGCGTCGAGCAGACCGATCAAGCGCCGACCGACCGACGTATACGTGTACTCACCGATCGTCGCCGGCGCGGTGGTTGCGCCGTATCCGGGCATGTCCGGGGCGATCACCCGGAACCCGGCACTCACCAGCGGCTCGACCTGGTGACGCCAGCTGTACGCCAGACCCGGAAAGCCGTGGCAGAGCAGGATCACCGGCCCGGAACCCTCATCGATGAGGTTCCAGTCGAAACCGGCGACCGTCACTCGTCGATAGCGCACGACACTAGAGTTGCTGCAGGTCCTCGGGCCGCCAGACCGCTCGCATCGTCTTGATCTTGCCGTCGTCGTCGAACACCATGATGTCGACCGGGGTGATCTTGAACGACATTCCCGCGGTCTCGGTGATCAACGTGAACTCGAAGACCGCGGTGTCCCCCGCGATCTTGGTCCAATGCAGTTCTGCGGTGGCCTTGTCCATCGCCGCGATCACGCCGTAGAACTCGATCAGCGACTCGCGGGTGTTCCGGATGTCGGCGCCGATCGGATCCTCGACGGATGCACCGTCGGCGTAGAGATCGGCCACCTGTTCCGGCGTTCCGTTCGCAACCAGGTCGACATACGATTCGACAACCTTTTGCAACTCCTCGACACTCGCCATCTGGCGTCTCCCCTCGAATCAGTAGAACGTGTTCTAGTTCGAGGCAGCACAATACCCCGCCGGCAACCTGTGCCGACGGGGTATTGGAGAGTCCGGTCTTAAGTGGCCGGTCAGCGACTCTGGTCAGCGGCAGCAGCGTTGGTCTTTGCGCCGGCATTGGCCAACTCGCCCGCAGCGTTCTCGAGGTGCGCCCGGACGAACCACTGGAACTTCTCGAGTTCAGCGGTCTGGCCGATCAGGATGTCCTCGGTGATCGGGTCGATCTCACTGGCGACCTTGATCGCCTCGCGATGCGAGGTGATGAAACCGACGTACACCAGGTCGAGCGCACCGAGATGGGCCTGGACGGTGTCGCGACCGACGGAGTAGTCCTTCCAGGAGCGGTCTTCCTCGATCGCCTTGGCGGTGCCGTTGGGCGATCCGCCCATCGTCGCGATTCTCTCGGCGAGTGTGTCCGCGTAGCCGCGCACGAGGTCGACCTGCGGGTCGATCATCTCGTGAACGCCGATGAAGTTCGGTCCGACCACGTTCCAGTGAATGTGCTTGAGAGTCAGGTGCAGGTCGTTGAATGCACTGAGGCGTTCCTGCATGACTGCGATCAATTTCTTTGTGGCCTCATCCGAGAGACCCGGTGCTGTGAATGTAGTCATGACCATGGGGTGCCCAGCAGACGTAACTTTCAAACGTCGGGGCGAACCGCTCGACTCACCACACGCCGGTCAACCGAGTCCCGATGTCCTTGACACCCCATACCCATTGGGATTGGGTCAACTGAACACTTAGTGCCCAAGTCCGATAGACATCGAAGGATTGCGAAATGACGCAGAACCCACCCCCGCCCGGAGACGAACCCGGCGTTCCTCTCGGGAAGAATCCGGGGCAGCCCGAACCGCCGCAGGGCGGTCAATACCCACCACAGGGCGGCTATCAGCCCCCGCAAGGCGGCCAGTACCCGGCGCCCGGCAGTTACCAGCCTCCGCAGGGCGGCCAGTACCCGCCGCAAGGTGGATATCAGCCCCCGCAGGGCGGCCAGTCCTATCCACCGCCCCCGGCAGGTGGGCACTACCCGCCGCCGCAGGGTGGTTACCAGTCTTCGGGTGGCTTTCCGCCACCACCTCCGGTGGGCCAGTACTCACCGCAGGGTGGCGGATACCCCGCCGGCGGCGGCTTCGGGCCGCCACAGCTGTCCGTCGGTGCGGCGATCAACTACGGCTGGGAAAAGTTCAAGGCCAACGCCGGCCCCTGGATCGCGATCTGCCTGCTGGCGTTCGTCGTCAGCCTCGTCGTCCAGTTCGCATTCTCCGGCTTCAGTTTCAACACCGACTCGTGGCTCCTGAGCCTGCTCGGTAGCCTGGCCTCGTTTGTCGTCACCACGATCTTCAAGGCCGCCGTCACCAACGGCGCCCTGGCCGAACTCGATGGTCAGCGCCCCAACATCAACGCGTTCTTCAACTTCAGGAACCTGGGCGTGGTGTTCATCGTCGCCATCGTCGTGGGCATCATCACCTGGATCGGCTTCATCCTGCTCATCATCCCGGGCCTGATCATCATGTTCCTGACCTGGTACGCGCTGACTTTCGCAATCGACCGCGACATGGACGCGATGACCGCGATCAAGGCGAGCTTCGAACTGACCTCCAAGAATGTCGGTCCGCTGTTCCTGCTGGCACTTGCCTGCGTCGGCCTGAACATCGTGGGCGCCCTGCTGTGTGGCCTGGGGTTGCTCGTCACCGTCCCGCTCACGCTCATCGCGAGCACCTACGCCTATCGCGTCCTGACCGGAGGCGTTGTCTCACCCGCAGGCTAGTTACGGTGAGGCGGGCCCACCCGTGGTTCGCACCAGCCCGATATCGGCGCAATTCTGCGCCGGTATCGGGCTTTTTGGTCCCGGGACCCCGGACTGCTCGAGGTCGAAGTGATCGAACCGTCAGTTGGTTGGCGGCGCAGCGGTGCCGGGCGCGGGCACCGAGATCTCCATCGTGCGCGCGGTTGCTTCCCGGCGCGCCCGCCCGCGATAGACCAGGACACCCCCGATCGCGAAGATCCAGACGGCGAACTGCACGGTCCACGCGACCCGGAACGAGTCGAACGAGTAGCCGCCCATCGCGCCGATGATGCTGCCCATCACCTGCATCACCACCATCGACACCAGGAACCCACCCATGTTGACCAGGCCCTGCGCGGTGCCCAGCACCGCGCCCGGGTTCGAGGTCCGGGCGAAGTCGAAGCCGATCACCGATCCGGGGCCGCCGACCGAGATGACCACCACCAACAGCATCAGCAACCACATCGGCGCCCGGGTCGGGAGCAGTAACACCGCCGCCCAGACCACCGCATTGCTGCCCATGATCACGAGCACCAGATCCGACCGCCGCTTCGGATAGCGTCCGGAGTACACCCCGATCAGGATTCCGGCGACGATGATGACACCGACCGAGACCGTCAGGATTCCGCCTGCGGTCTCCTTCGAGAGCCCCTGAGCAGCGGTCAGATACGGGATGCCCCACATCAGCGAGAACACCGTGATCGAGAACTGGGTCCCCATGTGAGTGAAGAATCCCAGTTTCGTCCCGGACCGCGACCACACCGTCTTGACGCCCGCCAACGTCACGCGCAGCGAGGTCCGCGGCACGGCCGTCTCGGTTCCGGCCGGGGCGTTTCGGACGACCGCCACCGTCAACACCACCGAAAGCAACCCGAGGGCCGCGGCCGACATGTACGCCCGTGTCCAGCCCTGGGCATCGAGCAGCATCAGGAATGGCACCGCGGACAACACCTGCCCGAACTGTCCGCAGATCCCGGTGAACTGGGTGACCAGCGGTACCCGGCGCGGGGTGAACCACCGTGGGACCAACCGCAGTACCGAGATGAACGTGAACGCGTCGCCGATCCCGACCAGGACCCGAGCCGCGATGGCGACCGGCAGGTCGTCGGTCAGCGCCATCGTCATCTGTCCGGTGACCAGGATCAGCCCACCGGTCGCGAGCATCGCCCGCGACCCGAAGCGGTCCAGCAACAGGCCGGCGGGCACCTGCGCGAGCGCGTAAACCGTGAGCTGCAACACCACGAACGTCGAGAGCACACCGGGTGCCGCCGAAAACCGGTCGGCAGCATCGAGCCCGGACACACCGAGGGTGGTGCGGGCGAGGATGGCCACCACATAGGCGAATACACCTGTCGCCCAGACCACCCATGAGCGCACAGATATCCCTTTCCCACGTTCGGCCCCGGCTTTCAAGCATGGTCCCATTCGAATCGACCCGGCGCCCGGGGGCGAAGGAACACCCCGGCCCCACCCGTCGTTGTAGGAACAGAACTCCGCCGAATCCTGCCGATGTCAGACGCCGGCAGCCGGCTGTGAGAAATACAAAGGAGAGTCCACGTGTCGCATGAATACCGCAAAGATCCCGACGCCGTTGCGCGCCTGAACCCGGCGCAGTTCGCCGTCACGCAGGAATCGGCCACCGAGCCGGCCTTCCGCAACGAATTCTGGGACAACCACGAAGCCGGCCTCTACGTCGACATCGTCTCGGGCGAACCCCTGTTCACCTCGACCCAGAAGTTCGACAGCGGCTGCGGCTGGCCCAGTTTCACCACCCCGATCGAACCGGCAAACGTCGTAGAGAAGAGTGACACCACCCATGGGATGGTCCGCACCGAGGTGCGTTCGGCCCATGGCGACAGCCACCTCGGCCACGTCTTCAACGACGGACCCATCGCCGAAGGCGGTCTGCGTTACTGCATCAACTCGGCCGCGCTTCGCTTCATCCAGGTCGCCGACCTGGAGAAGGAAGGCTACGGCGAGTATCTCGAGCTGTTCACCACCGAGGAGGCGAAGTAGATGAGCGAAAAGGCGATACTGGCCGGCGGATGCTTCTGGGGCGTGCAGGACCTGGTCCGCAAACTGCCCGGCGTTCTCTCGACGCGGGTCGGATACACCGGCGGCGATGTCCCGAACGCGACGTACCGGAACCACGGCACGCATGCCGAGGCCCTGGAGATCGAGTTCGATCCGGAACAGATCAGCTACCGCGATCTGCTCGAGTTCTTCTTCCAGATCCATGACCCGTCGACCAAGAACCGACAGGGCAACGACGTCGGGGCCAGCTACCGGTCGGCGATCTTCTACACCGACGACGAGCAGAAGCAGGTGGCGCTGGACACGATTGCCGACGTCGACGCGTCGGGACTGTGGCCGGGCAAGGTCGTCACCGAGGTGACCCCGGCCGGCGACTTCTGGGAGGCAGAGCCCGAACACCAGGACTACCTCCAGCGGATCCCCAACGGTTACACCTGTCACTACGTCCGACCGGGTTGGAAACTGCCCCGTCGAGCACAGACCACCAGCTAGATCGCAGACACACCAAAGCCCTCGCCCGACTCCGGTCGTGCGGGGGCTTTGACTTTCCCGACAGGAAAGTAGATACTACTTTCCCAATAGGAAAGTGAGTTCCCATCATGGCCGACATCGATCCGGAAGAAGCCCGCCGCGAACTGGAGTCCGCCGACCGCGCGCGGCGCCAGGTGAGCGAGGAAGTGGGACTACCCGTCCAATACTGGTGGGGCATGGCGGCCGGCTGGCTGGTGTTGGGAGTTCTTGCCACCTTCACCCCGTGGTGGCTGGCCGCGGCGGGGACGATCCTGTTCGGGGCGGGTCATGCCGTCCTGGCCTCGCAGTTCTTGAGCGGCCGTCGCCGCACCTCCCGCATCCAGGTCAGCCACGAGGTGACCGGCGTCAAGAACGCGATCATGGTGGTCGGGATACTGCTGATACTGGTCGCCCTGACGATCTCGTTCGCACTGGTTCTCGACGCCCAGGACGTCGGGATGCCCGCGCTGTGGTCGGCACTGGTCGTCGCCGTGATCACCGGGGTCGGCGGACCCGAGATACTCAAGACGGTGCGCAGATGGGCGCGTGTGTGAGCCCGACCGACGGTTTCGATGAACTCATCCACCCCAGTACCCGGTTGTCGCTGGTAGCCACCCTGGCGGCCGCCGACTGGGCCGAGTTCTCATTCCTCAAAGAACGCCTCGCCTTATCCGATTCGGCGCTGTCCAAGCAGTTGTCGACCCTCGAAGGGGCCGGGTACCTGATCACCGAACGTGCACCCGCCGGCCGCAGACGGACGGTCCGGGTCAGACTCACCGACGTGGGCAGGCAGGCGTTCAAAGGCCACATCGCCGCGTTGCAGGCGATCGTCGACAGCGCCGCCCCCGGTGACCCGGTCACCGACGGTTCTTAGCTAGAAGCCCAGGCCCATCCAGTCGGTGGCGGTGAACTCCTTCTCCAGGTGCGCGGCCTCGACCTTGACCTCATCGGGATCGGGATCGAGACCGTCGCCGGCGAGGGCCCGCAGAGCGGCGACGACCCCGGCCTCGTAGGTTTCGAATCCGCCGATGACCACGCTGTCCGCCCGCCACCACACCAACAGGTGCGAGCCGCTCGGGGACGGGCAGAAGCCGATCACCCGGCCGTCCCGGGCCAGCGTCGGGCAGTCGTCGGGGTAGCCGTCGGTTTCGCTCATGGGAGCACTGTATTCGTAGCCCCCGACGTACCCGCTGACCAGCGGTGATGGGCGTCGCATGGGCGCCGCGGTGTTTGCCGCCGCGGTGCGCGGGGTAGTCCGTGAGCACCATCGACATGTCTGGAGCTGATCGTGAACACCGTTGTCTGGATCGTCATAGCCGTTGTTGTCGTACTTGTCCTGATCGCCCTGATCGCCCTCCTGATGCGGAGGCGCCGCGCACAGCGGCGGGTCGAAGCCGGACAAATCCGTCAAGCGGCATCGCAGCGCGTGAACGAGGTTCAGCGAAACGAGGCCATCGCCGAAGAGTCGGCAGCAAAGGCACGCCGCGCCCAGGCGGACGCGGAGGCCAAGGCCGCCGAGGCCAAGCGTTTGAAGCACGAGGCGTCGACCCACGAAGATGTCGCAGCGTCAGCGCGTGAGGAGCTCGACGCCCAGCTCCGGCACGCCGACAAGATCGATCCCGATGTCCCGCACGCCGGTCGGCACGAGCGCGATGCGGACGCCGGCGACCAGCCTGTCGCGGAGGGCAACCGGCAGGCACCAGGAGCCGCTCCGGCCGCACCGGTGGGCAACCAGCAGGCGCAGGGGCACGGGGCGAATCCGGCCGCACCCGGAGCCAATCAATTCGCACCCGGGGCCAACCAGCCGGCGCCCGGCGTCGATCGTTCAGCTCCCTCGGCCAACCCGGTACGCCGCGGTGGCGACCCGGCGCCCATCGATGGTGCTCAGGCCCCTGGAGAAAGGCACACCCAGCAGTAGGTGTTCGACGATCAGATGAGGCCGGTCACCTCGAGGCCGTCGAGGGCGATGTTGGCGGTGCCGAGCAGCAGGTTCATCTCGGCGACCGTCACATCGCGCGTGGCCGGATTCTGCAGGCCTGCGCTGTTGACCAAGGCAACGGTCCGAACGGCTTGGAACATCAGCGTGGTGGCCAATTCATCGCCGAAGATGTCCCCGGCGAACCAGCCCGTGAACAGCCCTTCGAGGTCCGTCCCGTAGGTCTTCTCGAAGTCGGCAATGATCCCCGGCGTCGCGTCCACGAGTGCACCGCCGAATGTGTAGAAGTCCCTGGTGTTGTCCGCGGTGGTACCGATGTTGACCAGCGCCTTGGGGAAATCGATGACCAGGTGCGCGAAGATTGCGCCCGTGACGACCCGTCCGGGGCTCCGGTCACAATCCCCGGTCAACGCCAACGCGTCGGCCCAGTGCGGTGACGGCGTCCCGCCGGTGACGTATTCGTGCAGGTCCGCCAGGTACAGCCGGACCACTTCCACTGCGAGATCGGCGGCCCAGACCGGGTCGTCGTACGTCCCCGAATCGATACTCGGACCGACCAGATCGAGAATCTCATCGAAGGCCAGCGGGAAGGTTCCCCGGTAGTCGTCGGAGTGGGTCAGTTCGGCGCGCACCGCGGAGATCCGATCTCGGGCCTGCGGGAAGGTCTCGATACCGGCCGGGTCGGTCAGCGCCGCGAGGGCGGCCTCCGATTCCGGGGTGGACGCGGGCACACAGGCCGACGAGGCCGGTGCGGCGATGCCGACGGGGGCGGCAGTGGCGGTGGGTGCGGTCAATGTCGCGGATCCGAGGATCAACGCGATCGTACCGATGGCTGCTCGGGTCGTCTTCTTCAGAATCACGGCGGAACACTAACGTACGCCGTGGTCGGTACGCCGCTTCGGGTCTGTGGGCGTCCTCGCCGCCGCGCGCCACCGAAGGCCGCGGCGGTCTGCGGTTTAGGCTGATGAGATGCGGTATGGGATCTCAATACTTCCGGATCAGCCATGGCATCAAGCGCGGCCCAAATGGGAGCGCGTCGAAAGCATGGGCTTCGACCACGGGTGGTTCTTCGACCATTTGGTGTGGGGCGGCCTCCCGGACTCCCAGTGGTTCTCCTGCATTCCCACGATGACGGCGGCCGCCGCGGTGACACCGATCAAACTCGGGACATTCGTGGCCACCCCGAACTTTCGGCATCCGGTCTCTTTCTCCCGCGAAATAGAGACGCTCCTCGATATCGCCGGTGACCGGATCCTGCTGGGACTGGGTGCCGGCGGTACCCCCGACGACGGCCTGGAAGGTACAGCGCCGCTGACCGCCAAACAGAAGGTCGACCGGTTCCAGGAGTTCACACTGTTGCTCGAACGGCTTTTCAGCGAAGACCACGTCACCGCGAACGGTGAGTACTACCAGGCCCGGAACATGCGTCTCGTGGGCGGACCGGTGCGAGATGAGATCCCACTCATATTGGCGGGCAACGGTCCCCGTTCGATCCGCTTCGCCGCACAACACGGTGACGCCTGGATGACCACCGGCGCCAAGGTCGAGACCCTCGATGAGTGGTTCACCGGAATAGCCGCTAGTTGCGGACTCCTCGAGGAGACACTGGTCGAGAGTGATCGGGATCCGGGCGGCTTCGATCGCTACCTCAACCTCGACGCCTCGCCACAATTCTCGCTGGAGAGCGTCGGCGTCTTCGACGACATGGTCGGCCAGGCAGCAGAACTCGGGTTCACCGATGTGATCACCCATTGGCCACGTGAGACCGACCCCTTCCGTGGATCCGTCTCGGTCTTGGAATCGTTGACAGAACGCGGATTCAACAACCCCTAGTCAAGAACCGGCCCGGGGTGTGGTGTGTGAACCGAGGTCGGATTCTGCTGTCGATGAACATCGACACCTGCGGGAACAACGCTTCTGAATTCGAAGTTGAGCCGAATGAACTTAACTTTGGAGGAAGCATGACCGAACTCAATCGCTTGCCGGTGCTGTTCCTGACCGAGCCCGTTCTCCTGCCAGGCATGGTTGTGCCGGTCGAGCTGGACGACGCCGCTCGAGCTGCGGTCGACGCTGCGAAAGCCGGCGATCCGGAGACGAAAGCGAAGCCGGAACCCCACCACTACGCAGGCAAATTACTGGTCGCCCCACGACTGGATGACCGCTATCCCGCCTACGGCGTCGTTGCCTCGATCGTGCAGCTCGGCCGGATGGCCGACGGCCGGTCGGGCGCCGTGCTGAGGGGCGAATCCCGCGCGCACATCGGCTCGGGTACCACCGGCCCCGGCGCTGCGCTCTGGGTCGAGGTGGAGCCTGTTGACGAACCCGACGTCACCGACGACGTCCGTGAACTGGCCACCGAATACAAACAACTGGTGCTCGCGATGCTGCAGCGCCGCGAGGCCTGGCAGGTCATCGATTCGGTCAACAAGCTGACCGATCCGTCGGCACTCGCCGACACCGCGGGCTACGCGTCATATCTGACCGACGTCCAGAAGCGTGAACTGCTGGAGACCCCCGACGTGGGGAGCCGCCTGCGTACCCTGATCACCTGGACCCGCGACCACCTGGCCGAGGTGGAGGTCAACGACAAGATCGCCGGCGAAGTCCGCGACGGCATGGAGAAGACGCAGAAGGAATTCCTGCTGCGTCAGCAACTGGCCGCCATCCGCAAGGAACTCGGCGAGGATGAGCCGGACGGCAGCGACGATTACCGCGCCCGTGTCGAATCCGCACAATTGCCCGACAACGTCCGCGAAGCCGCGTTGCGCGAAGTCGGAAAACTCGAACGAGCCAGCGACCAGAGTCCCGAATCAGGTTGGATCCGAACGTGGTTGGATACCGTCCTCGATCTGCCCTGGAACATCACCACCACTGATTCCACCGACATCAAGGGCGCTCGGGCGATCCTCGACGCCGATCACCACGGTCTGGACGACGTGAAAGACCGCATCGTCGAGTACCTCGCGGTACGGGCCCGCCGGACCGAACGTGGCTTGCAGGTCGTCGGCGGGCGCGGTTCCGGAGCCGTGATGGTGTTGGCCGGACCTCCCGGGGTCGGCAAGACGTCGCTGGGCGAGAGTGTCGCACGGGCGCTGGGCCGCAAGTTCGTTCGTGTCGCCCTCGGTGGCGTCCGCGATGAGGCCGAGATCCGCGGCCACCGGCGTACCTACGTCGGCGCACTGCCGGGCCGTATCGTCCGGGCCATAGGTGAGGCGGGATCGATGAATCCCGTTGTACTGCTGGATGAAATCGACAAGGTCGGCGCCGACTACCGCGGCGACCCCAGCGCGGCCCTGCTCGAGGTGCTCGATCCGGCGCAGAACCACACGTTCCGTGACCACTACCTCGACCTGGACCTCGACCTGTCCGACGTGGTGTTCCTGGCCACGGCCAACGTCATCGAACAGATCCCGTCGGCGCTGCTCGACCGGATGGAGCTCGTGACCATCGACGGCTACACCGAGGACGACAAAGTCGTCATCGCGCGTGACTACCTGCTGCCCCGGCAACAGGACCGCGCCGCCATCACCGACGACGAGGTGGAGGTCACCGACGCCGCGCTCCGCAAGATCGCGGCCGACTACACCCGGGAACCGGGAGTCCGCCAGTTCGAGCGCCTCCTCGCCAAGCTGCTGCGCAAAGTGACGACGGAACTCACCGCCGTCGGCAACACCGACAAGGTCCTGGTGGACGAGCCCGATTTGGTCGGGTACCTCGGACGGCCCCGGTTCACCCCGGACGCCGAGGAACGCACCGCGGTGCCCGGAGTGGCGACCGGACTCGCGGTCACCGGACTCGGCGGTGACGTCCTCTATATCGAGGCCGGATCCACCGACGGTGAAGGTCTCGTCCTCACCGGACAACTGGGCGACGTGATGAAGGAGTCCGCACAGATCGCGCTGAGCTACGTCCGTTCGCACGCAGCCGAGTTCGGTATCGATCCGGCGACATTGGAACGGAGTATCCACGTACACGTGCCTGCAGGTGCCACTCCCAAGGATGGACCGTCCGCGGGTGTGACGATGGTGACTGCGCTGGTGTCGATGGCAACGGGCCGCAATGTTCGCGCAGACGTCGCGATGACCGGTGAGGTCACACTCAACGGCCGGGTCCTGCCGATCGGCGGGGTGAAGCAGAAGCTCCTCGCTGCGGCCCGCTCGGGAATGAGCACCGTATTCATCCCGCAACGCAACGAGCCCGATCTCGACGACGTGCCGACCGAAGTTCTCGAAGCACTGACGGTGCTCCCGATGACCGATGTGGCACAGATAGTTGCCCAGGCACTCGAGCCGGTCTCCGAAGGCGCGATCGCCGCAGCCTGACCCACCCGATCTGAAGCCCACCCGCAACCTGGTTGCGGGTGGGCTTCTTTGTGTCCGGGGCATCTCCCATTATTTAGCGTAGCTACAGACTTTGCCCGAAAAGAATTGCTGCCTACCTGCTTTCGCAAAGCATCTACAGCACAGCGCATTCCAACTGCAAACACGTAGTGACTCGCATCACAACAGCGGCTCCCAGCACCGTCAACGCGCAAATTTCGTAAATCGGAAATCGGTTTGTCACGTCAGGTCACGTCGATGAAACAAAACCTACCTATTTTTATGCGGGTACACGGAACCGCATACGCGCAGTTCTGGGTCGGAGCGCTGCTTGCCGACCTCCCCCTTTTCGGTGCAACTTCTCGTGCAACGCAACACAAGTGAAAGGCCGATATGCCGCAATCCGATGTTCCCCAGAGGTCCCGGTTCCGCCGGTCCGCCCTCGTCGCCCCTGCCGCACTCGCAGCGGTTGCCCTGGCACTGAGTGCCTGTGGCAGCTCGGCCAGTGACGAGGCCACCTCGTCGGCCACGTCGTGCGTCGACACCTCGGGCAGCACGATCAAGGTCGGCTCGCTCAACTCACTGTCGGGCACGATGGCGATTTCCGAAGTCACCGTTCGCGATTCGATCGCACTCGCGGTCGATGAGATCAACGCTTCCGGTGGTGTGCTGGGCAAGCAGATCCAGCTCGTCGGGGAAGACGGCGCCTCAGAGCCGACAATCTTCGCCGAGAAGGCCGAAAAACTGATCAGCAGCGACTGTGTTGCAACAGTTTTCGGCGGCTGGACATCATCGAGCCGCAAGGCGATGCTCCCGGTGTTCGAAGACAACAACGCATTGCTCTACTACCCGGTGCAGTACGAGGGCCTCGAATCCTCGCCCAACATCTTCTACACCGGTGCCACCACCAACCAGCAGATCGTCCCCGCGCTGGATTACCTGAAGGAAAAGGGCGTCAAGTCCCTCTACCTCGTCGGCAGTGACTACGTCTTCCCGCAGACCGCCAACCGCATCATCAAGGCATATGCGGAGGCCAACGGCATGGAGATCAAGGGCGAGGACTACACACCCCTGGGCTCCACCGACTTCTCGACCATCGTCAACAAGGTTCGCAGCGCTGACGCCGACGCCGTCTTCAACACCCTCAACGGTGACTCCAACGTGGCGTTCTTCCGTGAGTACAACAACGTTGGCCTGACCGCCGCGGACATGCCGGTCGTCTCTGTCTCGATCGCCGAGGAAGAGGTCGGCGGTATCGGTGTACAGAACATCGACGGTCAGTTGACGGCGTGGAACTACTACCAGACCATCGACACCCCGGTGAACAACGCATTTGTGGCCGCATACAAGGCCAAGTACGGCGCAAACAAGCCCACCTCCGATCCGATGGAAGCCGCGTACGTCTCGGTCTACCTGTGGAAGAACACCGTCGAGAAGGCGGATTCCTTTGAGGTGGCAGCGATTCAGGAAGCTGCCGGCGGTGTCACGTTCGAAGCACCCGAGGGTCTGGTCACCATCGACGGCGAGAACAACCACATCACCAAGACCGCTCGCATCGGTGAAATCCGTTCCGACGGCCTGATCTACACGATCTGGGAGTCACCGGCACCCATCGAGCCCGACCCGTACCTCGAGGGGTACCCGTGGGCTGAGGGCCTGGGTAGCAAGTAGCCCTCGGAGTTCGACAGCGACGACGGAAGCCGACAAGAAGTGATCGGGAAGGAACAGCCCACGTGGATGTGCTGATAGGACAGACGTTTACCGGACTCAGTCTGGGGTCGATCCTGCTACTGGCAGCGTTGGGACTCTCACTGACCTTTGGTCAGATGGGCGTCATCAACATGGCTCATGGTGCATTCATCATGACCGGTTCGTACACCGCCTATGTGGTGCAGGAACACCTGGTGTCCAATACGAATGTCTCCCTGATCGTTTCACTTCTTGTCGGCTTCCTCGTCGGAGGCCTGATGGGTGTACTCCTCGAAGTCACGCTCATCCAGCGCATGTACCACCGGCCGCTGGACACCCTGCTGGTCACGTTCGGTGTGGGCCTGGTTCTGCAACAGGCCGCCCGCGACATCTTCGGTGCACCCGCGGTCAACGTGGTCGGTCCCGAATGGCTCAGCGGCGGTGTCGACATCTTCGGCGCAGTGGTGCCCAAGAGCCGGATCTTCATCATGATCCTCGCCGTCGTCTGTGTGGTGGCACTGGCGGCGACCATGAAGTACACGCCCATGGGCCGGCGGATCCGGGCGGTGGTGCAACACCGCGAACTCGCCGAGACCAGTGGAATCTCAAGTCGCAAAACAGATATCACCACATTCTTCATCGGATCCGGCCTGGCGGGCATCGCCGGCGTGGCGTTGACCCTCATCGGCTCCACCAGTTCCAACACCGGAACCACCTACCTGATCGATGCGTTCCTGGTGGTGGTGATCGGCGGCCTCGGGCAGATCAAGGGTGCGGTCATCGCAGCCGTGTCACTCGGACTGCTCAACTCATTCATCGAATACAACACCACCGCATCGGTGGCCAAGGTGATCGTCTTCGTCATCATCGTGGTCGTCCTGCAGATCCGGCCGCAGGGACTGTTCACCGTCAAGACGAGGAGCCTGGTATGAAACAGTTCTTTTCTTCACGCTGGCAGGCATACTCCGGCTTCGCGATCGCGGCCATCATCCTCTTCGCCGTCGCCCCGGCCGTACTCAGCGACTTCCGGCTCAATCTGCTCGGCAAGTTCCTCTGCTTCGGCATGGTGGCCGTCGGCATCGGATTGGCCTGGGGCCGTGGCGGAATGCTCGTCCTGGGTCAAGGCGTGTTCTTCGGTCTCGGCGCGTACATCATGGCCATGCACCTCAAGATCTCGGACGCAGAACTCCGCGGTGACGACGTCCCCGACTTCATGCAGATCGCCGGCACGACCGAACTGCCCGCCTACTGGCAGCCGTTCGCCTCACCGGTGGTCACCGTCCTGGGCATTCTGTTCATCCCGGCCGGGGTGGCACTGATCCTGGGTCTGGGAATCTTCAAACGCCGGGTCAAGGGCGCATACTTCGCCATCTTGTCCCAGGCTCTCGCGGCTGCGTTCGCCATTCTGCTCATCGGTCAGCAGAGCACCGGCGGCAGCAACGGACTCAATCGTTTCCGTAGCTTCTTCGGTCTGGCACTGAATGATCCGGCGAACAAGCGGCTGCTGTTCTTCATCGCCGCAGCAACCCTGCTGATCATCGTCGCGATCACCCGGCAACTGATGAACAGCCGTTACGGCGAACTGCTGGTCGCCGTCCGCGATCAGGAAGAACGCGTCCGCTTCCTCGGCTACGACCCCGCCAACATCAAACTGGTGGCCTACACCGTGGCCGCGCTGTTCGCCAGTGTCGCAGGCGCACTGTTCGTTCCGATCGTCGGCATCATCTCCCCCGCGGACGTCGGCATCGTTCCGTCGATCGCCTTCCTGATCGGTGTCGCCATCGGTGGCCGCACCACGCTGCTCGGTCCGGTACTCGGTGCCATCGGCGTCGCCTGGGCACAGACCAACCTCTCGGAGAACTTCCCCTCCGGATGGGTCTACGCCCAGGGCCTGCTGTTCATCGTCGTGGTCGGCTTCTTCCCCGCCGGACTCGCCGGGCTCGGCGCGCTGGCCAAGTGGCGCCGCAAGAAGGCCGAACCCGACCCACCCGAACCTGATCCCGATCCGGACAAGGCGGACGTCACACCAGTGGGAGCTTCCTCATGAGCACAAACGAAACCCCGGTCGTCGACAAGGCACCCACCCTCGGTGGCAACGCCGGGATGTCCAGCGACTATCTCCAGGTCCGCGGACTGACGGTCAGCTTCGACGGCTTCAAAGCCGTCAGCGACGTGGATCTCACTCTGCTGCAGGGCGATCTGCGATTCCTGATCGGCCCCAACGGTGCCGGTAAGACCACCGTCATCGACGCCATCACCGGCCTGGTCCCGGCGACCGGATCGATCCAGAAGTCCGGTGTCGAGCTGGTCGGCAAGAAGGTGCACCGCATCGCACGCCTGGGTGTGGGCCGAACCTTCCAGACCGCCAGCGTCTTCGAAGAACTCACCGTCTTGCAGAACCTCGACATCGCCGCCGGCGCCGGACGCGGTCCCCTGACGTTGTTGCGTCGCCGGTCCGGCATCCTGCCCGAGATCGAGGAAGCACTCGAGACCATCGGACTGCAACACCTCAAGGACTCCCCCGCCGGGATCCTGGCACACGGCCAGAAGCAGTGGCTCGAGATCGGGATGTTGCTGGTACAGAACGCCTCTGTCCTGCTTCTCGATGAGCCGGTCGCCGGCATGAGCCACGAGGAGCGCGAGGAAACCGGACAACTGTTACGCCGCATCGGTGGGCAGCGCACGGTGGTGGTGGTCGAACACGATATGGAATTCATGCGCTCGTTCGCCACGTCGGTGACCGTGCTCGCCCGGGGCAAGGTCATCGCCGAGGGATCGGTCGCGGAGGTACAGGCCAACCCACAGGTGCAGGAGGTCTATCTCGGTACCGCAGCGGGCGGCACCGAGATCGAAGAAGTCGCCGCCGCCGTACAATCCGAAGGGACCGCCTGATGCTCGAATTGATCGACGTCCGTACCGGTTACGGCCGCACCGAGGTCGTCCACGGTGCCAGTATCGAAGTACCCACCGATGGTGTTGCCGCGGTGATGGGCCACAACGGTGCGGGCAAGACCACCCTGCTGCGGGCCGCGGTGGGCCTGCTGAAGGTCACCAAGGGCACCATCAAGTTCGACGGTGCCGACATCACGTCACTGCGCCCGAGCGCGCGGGTGGCCCGGGGACTGGCCTACGTCCCGCAGGGCCAGCAGAGCTTCGGTTACCTGACCACTGCGGAGAATCTGCAGGTTGTCGCCGACGGTCGCAAACGGGGCAAAGAGCTTGTCGCCGAGGCGCTGGACCTGTTCCCGGCACTGACCGAACTGCTGACCCGCCGGGCCGGTCTGCTCTCCGGTGGCCAGCGCCAGCAGTTGGCCATCGCGCGCGCCCTGATCACCGAACCGAAGATGCTCATCCTCGACGAGCCCACCGAAGGCATTCAACCGTCGGTGGTGGCCGAGATCGAGAACACCATCACTGCCCTCACCCAACGCGGTGACATGGGAGTCCTGTTGGTGGAACAGCAGATCGGCTTCGCCCTCGAAGCCGCCGATCGCTACTACATCCTCGAAGGTGGCCGCATCACCTCGAGCGGTGCCGGCGGCGCGGAGGCCGAGGCCGGTGTCCGTGAGGCGATGACCATCTGACCCCACCCCCCCGAGCGGGCCGAAATCACCGTCGAGCGGGCCAAAATCACCGTCGACCGTGCCGAAAACACCACCGAGCGTGCCCTTGTCGTCGCACACTGGGGTGATGGCATACGACGAACATCTTGCCGGTCGGATCCGGGAACTGCTCGGGCCGCAGCTCGGTGTGTCGGAGAAGCGCATGTTCGGTGGTCTGGCGTTCCTCGTCAACGGTCACATGGCCATCGCGGTCAGCAGGGATGGTGGGATCCTGGTGCGGGTCGCTGCTGATGAATGCGCGGTGTTGCTGCGCGGCAAGTACGTCTCGCCGATGGTGATGCGGAACCGCGAGACCCGTGGCTGGCTCCGGGTCGACGCCGAGGGCGTCAAGACGAAGGGGCAACTACAGACCTGGATCGCCCGAGGTGTCGGGCAGGCGCATCTGGCATCCTGATCCAGTTCGCGATCCGGTTGGGCTCGCTCACCCCGTTGGCACGACAACGGGGAGCTGCGCCGGATCACCAAGGGTGAACATTCCGGTTTCGGAGCCGATGGGATAGGGCAGGTGCCTGATCCGACCGTCCGCGGTCGACGCGGTTGTGTTGCAGCCCAGCTGATGTGCCGCGATCGACAGGAGCGCCCACCTCGTGGTCGCGAGGTGATCGGGCGGTGGTGCCGGTGCCTGCCCTAGCGCTGTCAACGCTCGTCGGTGATCGCCGGCGGCATAGGCCGTGATGGGGGTCGTCCACGGCGCATTCGGTCCGAAGTCGACGTCGTCGAAGGTGCTGATGGCCGAGCCCGCTCTCAACGCACGGACCAGCCCGATCAGCGGGGCGAGCCCACGGGTGATGCCCGGCATCCCACAGGAGGGGAGCAGCGACAGTGCGATGTCGTAGTGCCGCTGTATCTCGGCGGGCGGATCACCGGTCATATCCGCGCGGATCGCGCGGTACCAGGTGGTGAAGAACCCCGCGAGACTGCGCTCGTGGTAGTCACCGAGTCGGTCGACGGTGGCTGCGTGGTGGTCGGCCTGGCCGAGATCGCCTGTACTGGCGCTGGTTTGAAGACCGATCAGGTGCCCGAGAATCTGATGGGTCGGCAGGTCGTGGTCGGTTCCGAGCGCGATCAATTCTCCACCGATCGCGTTCCGCCGGTCGGTGGCATCGAGCGTGTGGAACGACTGCAGAAACGCGGCGTTGAGTGCAACGCACAGCACGGTGGGGTCCCCCAGCTCGCGGGCCATCGCGACGGCGCGATTCGCGGCCTCGGCGCCGGCCGGACCACGCGTACCCCGTGATTCGATGCCGATGAGCGCCAGCAGGCGGGCACGTTGCGCCGGGGCCAGGGCGCCGTCGAGGATGTCGAGGCATCGTCGGGAAGCCGCGACGATCCGGGCGGATCGTGCCGGGTCGTCGGAAATGGTCCAGATGCCCGGGATCTCGAGGCGGGTGAGAAAGTCAGCGGCGAGGCGCGGATCGTCGCGGTTGGCGAGTTCCGTTGCACCCGTTGACCGTTCTGATTGTGCGGTCACCAGACCGTCTGCGCCACTGACGGCAAGGTCACGCAGGAGAACCGCAGAGCTGAGCACCCTGGACCGGTCGCCCTTGGGCATGAGCGCGGTTGCCGGCCACGGCCACGACTGCCCGACCGGTGCGGGCGGTCCGTCGCCCCGAAGCAGATCTTGCTGCACTCGATCCAGCTCCGCCGACGGGTCCAAACCGAACCGTTCCACCAGCCGGGTGCGTGCGCGGGCCAGGACCGAGAGGCCTTCTTCTGTGCGTCCGGTGGAGTGCAGTGCTGACGCCAGAAGGATCCAAGCGCGTTGCCGACCCGGGTGCCGGTCGAGATGCGATTGCAGCTCCGGGATGGCGAGATCGCCGCGGCCTGAATGGATCTGCGCCTGCGCGAGTGCTTCGACCGTCCGGGCGTGTAGTTCTTCGAGTCGGGCATGCTCTGCTTCGACCCCCGGCAGATGGCGGTGGTCGCCGAACGGCGTGCCACCCCACAGATCATTCAGAGCGTCGGGCAGCCTGCTGAGCCGCTGTGCCCACGGCATCCCGCCCACCGATGCGGCGACCTCGGCGAACTCCCAGGCGTCGACGCGTGCCGAGTGGGCCAGACGATAGGAACGGCCGTCGGTCACCACATATGCCGACGACAGATGGCGCGGCCGCTGTGGTTCGAGACGGCGTCGGATGTCGGCAACAAACGTGCGGATCGCCGCGATCGGGTCTTTCGGACGCTCCGCCGGCCACAGTGCGGTGACCAGATCGTCGGCGGAGACGGTTGTGCCCCGCGCTGCCACCAACCGGCACAGGAGTTGCGCCTGCCGCCGGCCGCCGAGCTCGATCCGGTCACCGGCCGGTGTTCGACCGCCGACAAATCCCAGGACGCACACCATCTCGGCGGCGACCACGGGCGCGGCACGGGCAGGACTCATCGGTTACTCATCCGCTCCGCACAGACTCGACCCGAACGACATCACCACTCAACTGTAGGAGACCGGATCGCCATGACCACACCATCCATCGACGGATTCGAATATCACCGTGTCCAGGTCGCACCCGAGGTCGCCCTGAACGTCGCCGTCGCAGGTCAGGGCACGCCCGTCGTACTGCTCCACGGGTTCCCGCAGACCCACCTGTGCTGGCGTCACGTCGCGCCCGCCCTGGCGGGCGACCACACCGTGATCGTTCCGGACCTGCGTGGGTACGGCGACAGCGACAAGCCGGCGGAGACGGGTCCGGGGGTCTACAGCAAGAGGACCATGGCAGACGACGTCGTCGCGCTGACCGCACACTTCGGCTTCGACAGGTTCGCACTCGTCGGCCATGACCGCGGCGCACTCGTGGCCGTCCGCGCCGGACTCGACCACCCGGACCGGATCACCCATCTGGCCTGCCTCGATGTCCTGCCCACACTGGACATGTGGGACGTCATGCACGGGGTCTCCGCCGCAGTCGGCTTCCATCTCTATCTGATGGCTCAGCCGGCCGGGTTGCCCGAGGCGATGATCCGCGGCAGCGCCGACACCTTCTTCGGCTACTTCCTCGATGCCTGGGGCGCCGATGGTCGGGTGATTCCCGCCGACATCAGGGCGCGGTACCTGCAGGCAAGTGCCGACGCCATCGATTCGATCGTCGCCGACTATCGCGCGTCCGCAGGCATCGATCTCGAGCACGATCAGCGGGATCGTGCCGCCGGGACCTCGCTGACCATGCCTGTGACCGTCATCCAGCAGGACTGGGGGATGCAGATGGGTTTTGACGGCAAGCAGATCTGGAAGAGCTGGGCGGCCGATCTCGATCACCGCCTCCGGGACTACGGCCACTTCATGGCCGAACAGTCGCCCGCCGAGGTCGTCTCGGCCATCACCGACCTACTGAACCGTCAGTCGCGGAAAGACCGTTAGCCGCGAAAAGGTTTCAACTTGCCACCGGTCGGTACTCTCTGGTCGTCAGATCCGCGTTCGAAGAAGGGAAGCGCATGAGCGTCAAATCCAAGGCCATGTACAAGCCATTGTCGATCGCTACCAGCGTGCTGGGTGGACTGGCAGCTTCGGCCGCCTTCGGACAGGTGTGGAAGCGGTTGGGCAATGATCCGGAGGTCCCGGACCCGAAGGATCTGCAGAAGAGCAACACCGAGGTACTGGTCGCGGCCGCCCTCCAGGGCCTGGTCTTCGGTCTGGTGCGGGCAGCCGTGGATCGCGCCGGTGCCCGTAGCTACAAGGCCATGACCCACGAGGACCCGACCTGAGTTCGCGCCCAACAGATCACGTGAAGGGCTCGAGCGCAAACCGGCCCCACGCCAAGAATGCGAACAGGGCCAGGAACATCACGTCCCCGGCCAGGTAGCCCCATTCGCTGCGCCGGAACCTCGTTGTCGCCGCCCCGGCCATGAAGAGCATCAGGCCGGAGGCGGCCAACGGGACCAACTCCGGCGCGATGTCGCCCACCGCGGGTAGCACCAAACCCACGGTTCCGGCGATCTTTATGGTTCCGATCGCCTTGAGGTGTCCGGGGCCGAAGTCGTCGACCCAGTGCTGACTCGCGCCGAGTGACCGATATTTTTCTTTGGGCATCAGTACCTGCGCCGCGCCGCCGACCAGGAAAGCGACTGACAGCACACCGGCAAGGATCCACAGTGCGGTGTTCACAATTCCTCCTTCATCGTGTTACCTCGGCCCTTGAGGGCTCGTCATACCTGTGACGGATATCGGCGACAGAAGGTAACGACCATGAACCCCGATGTTGATCTGGCCGGGGCATTCGAGGACGAGCGGGAACGCCTGGTGGCGATGGCCTACCGGATGCTCGCCTCGCGCGCCGACGCCGAGGACGCAGTGCAGGAGGCATGGCTACGTCTGGCGCGTCAGGATCCCGACTCACTCGCGAATGTCTCGGGCTGGCTGACCACCGTGGTGGGCCGCGTCTGCATCGATATGTTGCGCTCACGCAAGACCAAGCCGGGGCCGCTGTATGACGACGTATTCCTGGACCTCGTTGTCACCGAAGACGTCGACACACCGGAGGACAGCGCGGTACTCGCGGAATCTGTCGGGCTGGCTCTGCTGGTCGTACTGGGGTCTCTGAACCCCGATGAGCGACTGGCACCGTGGTCGATGGTCGGATGGCCCAGGTCGTTGCCGTGCTCGACCCGACCCGCCTCGCAGCGATCGATCTCCCCGGCCCCGACAACACTCAATGACCGGTCAGCTCTCCTGCCGCAGTACCGGTCAACGCACCGGGCGGCACCACCCTGCCCGACACCGCCAGCAGCAGATCGATCGCCCGGCCGCGAACCTCGTTCCCGGAATCGACACCGTCGGCGTACTCCGCGTCGACCGCGATCAGGCGCAACCCGGCGACCCGCTCACGCCCACCACCGAAGCCAACCGCGGTCTTCACCTGATATCGCAGGGCGTCAACCACGTATTCGACCGGGTAGGTCGAATCGAGGCCCAGCGGACGACGAATATCCTCGCCGTGGACGAAGGCCTCGACGAGACGCGTGGCCGGATTCGCCGGCGGTGTCCTGGTGGACCCCACCACTGCGGACAGCGCCTCGAGCGTTTCGGCGGGGCGATCCCGCCTCTGCCGGGTGATACCGGTGGCATTGTCACGATCGAAGTCGAAGCGTGCCAGTAACATTCGTCGAGCGAAGCCGACTCTGGTGGTCATCGCCGAATCGACCAGGTGGGCGAGGACATCGTGCACGTCCCAACCCGGACACAATGAGGGCGTCGACCACGCATCAGCGGGTATGCCGTACAGGTCGTCGACCAGCTGGGTTCGCTCGGCATGCACCACCGGCCACACATCCGAGAACTCGATATTCATGCACCAACAGACCAGCGGCCGTCAGAAAACTCATCGGTCCCTGGCACATTCTCGCCTGCGCAGCACCGAGAAAACAGCGGTAACGGAATAAACGGGCCGTAGTCCGCTTTGTACCGTGCATCAAGTACCTGCCGGCAACATGGAGGATCACGATGCCCGATTACGGACACAGCTGGCAGTTCGGTTCGTTCCTGACCCCAACCACCACAAATCCCGAACATGTCGTAGAACTGGCGGTGTTGGCGGAATCGAGCGGACTCGACCTCGTCACATTCCAAGACCACCCTTATCAGCCGAAGTTGCTCGACGCATGGACGTTGATGACATGGGTCGCCGCGAAGACCACGGAGATTCGAATTGCGGGGAACGTCATGAACGTCCCGCTGCGTTTGCCGTCAGTTCTGGCGCGTCAGGCGGCGGCACTGGACTTGCTGTCAGGTGGCCGCGTGGCACTCGCATTGGGGGCCGGTGCGTTCTGGGACGCCATCGAAGCCATGGGGGTCACGAAACTGACTCCGGGCGAGAGCGTGGCCGCCCTCGGGGAGGCGGTTCAGGTCATTCGCGGGATCCTCGACACAAGCGAGCACTCTCTGCTGCGTGTAGAAGGTGACTTTTACAGTGTCAGCGGCGCGAAGCGTGGCCCAGCGCTGGACCACGACTTACCGATTTGGATCGGTGCACTGAAGCCGCGACTCTTGCGACTCATCGGTCGGCAGGCCGATGGTTGGCTACCGTCCCAGGCGTATCTGAAAGACGGGGACCTGGCTCTCGGGAACTCAGTGATCGATCAGTCTGCGCTTGCTGCAGATCGCGATCCGCGTGAGATCGTCCGTCTTCTCAATGTTCACGCTGCAGCCGGTGTCGACGAACTGGTCGAACTAGCCCTTGACCAAGGGATCAGCGCGTTCATCGTGGCGTCAGACAGTCCGAAAGTCATCGAGGACTTCGGGACGAAGGTCGCACCGGCGGTGCGAGCCCAGGTCGCCCGGGCTCGCGTCACTCACTCCGCCTCTGAGACGCAGCGCATTCGATCATCGTCGCGGTAGATGCAGTTGCCCCCGGGCTCGTCCTCTCAGCGGAAGCCCCGTCGTCGAACTCTCGGTGGCCAACCGCCCGAAGTCAAGCTTGACCAGCTGGTCGGCGAGGTCGAAGTAGCGGTCATCGTGGGTGATCACCACAACCGTTTTCCCGGCCTCCTTGAGGTCGTTCAGGATTCGGCGGTAGAAGAACTCCCGGAACTGCGGTTCCTGGTCGGCTGCCCACTCATCGAAGACATAGATCGGACGATCCTCGAGTAGCGCCGTCACCAGGCTGAGCCGTTTGCGTTGACCCTGAGACAGATTGATCGTCGACAACCTACCGTCGGCCACGGTCACCTTGTGCGCGATCTGCAGCTGATGCAGGTAACCGCGTACCTCATCGTCGATGCCGGGACGATCGAACCCGAGGTAGTCCTCGAACAGGTGGAAGTCGGTGAAGACCGCCGAGGTGTTCTGCCGGTACCACTCCACGTTGTCATGGCCGATGGGCTCGCCGTTGAGCACCACCTGCCCGCGATGGGGCGCATACAAACCCGTGATCAGTTTGGCCAGAGTCGATTTGCCGCTGCCGTTTCCGCCGACGATGAAGGTGACCTGCCCCGGATCGAGCGTCAGATCGATGGGTCCGAGTGCGAACCCCGGACCTTCGTCGGGGCCACCCGGGGGCGGGCCGGACGGATGCTGCCGGTGCTTCTTGCCTGGCTTCTCGGGACCGGACGGCGGGGGAGGCGGGGAGCCGGTGGGCTGCTCACCGGGGTAGGCATACCCTAGGCCTCGCAGCTCGATTCGCGCACTGGAGACCGCCGGGCGGTCGGTGTACGGCAGGGCTGATTCATCGTTGACCGACGCCATCGTCAGATTCATGTCCTGGATCTTCGCCAGGGCGACGTCGCCGCGCAGGATGTCCGGGATCAGATGCATCATGTTCTGCATCGGCATCGACAGGAACGTGGTGATCAGGACGTAACCGATCATGTGCTCGCGCGGGATGTCCAGCAGCAGGGCCAATCCGAACAGGATGAACGCCATGGTGGCCAGCTGGCACAACTGTCCGAAACCCTGGGCCATCGAGAACTTGACTCCGGCAGACACATTCGCGGCCCGCAGATCTTCGGCGGTACCGAGCAGGTGACGATCCATGAAATCCCGGCGACGACCGCGGTGCAGTTTGAGTTCCTTGATGCCGAGGGTGACCGACTGGAAGGAACGCAGCAGGTCGTCCTCGCGCTCGCGGGCATGTTGATAGATCGCGCGAACCCGCCGCAGCACGGTCTCCACGCACATGATCGCCAACAGGGTCGATCCGACGGTGATCGCGAAGATGGGGCCGGAGAGCATCGCAAGGAACACCAGACAACCGACGATGGTCGCGGCGTCGATGCAGATGCTGGGAATCGCCGAGACCGCCATCGACAACGCCCGCACGTCCTCGGTGAGGGTGGCGATCAATCGGTGCATCCCGAGCCGTTCGAGGTGTTCGAGCGGGGCGGACACGACGCCGGCACTGAGCTTGGCCCGAAGTCGGTAGATCGCGTTCTGCGCCAACCCGATCAGCACGATCTGCGAGAGCAGCCCGGTGACCAGGACCACCGCCGCTGTGATCGCGAACCGCGCAATCATGTCGTCGGGACGCGGTCCCGGCGACACCACGGCGTTGATCTGCGTGACCAGATAGGCGTTGGCAGCACCGCCGATCAGGCCGGCGATGACCGCGAACGTGATGCCCTTCCAGGACACCGAGATCAAAAATCTGATGAGCTGCATGATGTTTGACTTCCTGTTCCGTTGTCGGCCTGTTGTCAGGTCAGCTACGGACGATGTCGAAGAGGAGTCCCTCGAGGGTGACTCCGGGGGCGAAGGAGAAGGCGACACCGGTGGTGAAGTCCTCATCGCGGTCCTGCGCGCTGCGCTGAGCCATCTGCTCGAGTACGAAGATCAGCGAGACGCTGAGCATGTTCCCGTAGCGGGCCAGGATGTCCCAGCTGACGTCGGCGCGCTCGGGGTCGATACCGAGCGAGCGCGCCGATGAGTTGATGATCTTGGGTCCACCGGGGTGGATCGCCCACAGGTCGATGTCGGATTTGCCCAGCCCGTGCGAGCCCAGCACCCGATCGATGACCGACTCGACCCCACGGTAGATGTACTCGGGGAGTTCCTCGGAGAGCTCGCAGGTGATCCCGTTGTCGTTGACGCCCAGAACGATTCCGTCTTCGGCGGCGTCGAACAGATGGCTGAACGTCTCCCTGATGACAATTCTTCCGGCCGGGATCGGTTGGCGCGCTTCACTGGCACCGACGACCACTGCACCACATCCGTCGCCGAAGAGGCTGTGGGTGATGATCTCGTTGATGTCGTCGGCGAACGCGGCGTTGACCGACGACACCTCCAGGCTGATCACCAGCGCCTTTTTGTCCGGGTTGGCGCGGGCGAAGTCGGCGGCGATTCGAATCCCGTTCATCGCCGCGGCGCAGCCCATGAAGTTCACGACCACGCGGTTGGTGGTGCGGGGCAACCCGAGCTTCTTGATGACGGCGACGTCGACGCCCGGAGCGATGAAACCGGTGCTGGTGACGAATACCAGGAGACCGACCTCGACGTGTCCGGGGATACTGCCCAGCGCCCGGCGCGCCACGTCGATCGCCAGGGGTGCAGCATGCTCGAGGTAGAGATCCATGCGGTCCCTGATGGTGCCCCGCCGCTCGCCGAACTCGCGGAACCCGGGGTCGGTGGGGTCGATCGCCAAGTGGCGCTCGTTGATTCGTGTCTTCTCATAGATCCGGCGGATCCGTTCCTGCTGAATCGGATCGGTGAACAGCGCGGCGACCTCGTCGGCGGCATCGGTTTGAGAGAAGGTCTGTTCCGGCGCCCCGGTGGCGATGCCCTCGATGACCGCGACGGTCGTCGGGGGAGCGGGCGGCAGGTGCGGGCGGATGTGCGGACCGCGGTCCACAAACGCGGGGTGTGATGCGGTGACCGGTTGGTCGGAGATGACGGACATGGGGGAGGGGTTCCTTTCAGGAGGGTATTGAAGTGTTTCGTGGAGAGATGATTTCGATCGATCCGGCTCAGACGGTGCCGATACCGGTGAAACCCTTGATGGTGTAGTCGGCGCACGTCTTGAGTGCGGCAGGGGAGAAGTGCTCCCGAACGAAGCCCCACCCGTTGTCCTGGGCCGGTCGCGACCGCGAACCCAGGTAGACGCGGCACTGTTTGGGCAGGCGATCGGTGACAAAACTCTTCGCCGGCAACCATTCGACACCGAAATCCGCCGCTTCCTCACGCACCACGTCCTCGGTGGCGATGTTGGCAAAACCGCTGCGCTGGAAGGGAAGTACGTGGTGAACGCGGTGAGAAGCGAGTCCGGCGGACAAGAAGCAGTCGGCGTAGCGGTTCCCGATGATCTTGAGGTCATAGGCCTTCTCCAGCTGATCAACGGCCCAGTCATCGGTCTCGACCTCGGGCAGGTCGTGGCTGTCGACATCGAAGTCATGACTGGCGACCACCAGGAACGTGCTGAACCAGAGGACCGCCACGAACTGTGCCAGCCAGGCCCAGAAGTCGCCCATCGCAACGAAGATCACGAGTTCGGAGATCAGTAGAACTCGCAGACCGAAGGCACCGATGAAATGCGGCAGTCCACCGCGCAGCGACCCGTACATGTCGGAGACCCCGACCTGCCGGGTCAGCTTGCAGATCTCCAGGAGCCGGATGACCATGCCGGTGGTGGCGTGCCCGAACTTGTGGAGCGTGTGGATCGGGATCCGGAAGGCGCGGGGCAGATCCATCATGAAGGTGAAGACATTCTTCTTGATGTCGACCTCACTCTGCGTGTGGGGATGATGCAGCAGCGCATGGCCATCCGCGGTGACAAACGACAGAGCAACGTAGTTGATGTCGAAGGCACTGACCAACGCTTTGTTGGCACCCTTCTGTGCTCGGTGTATCGCATAATGCCCGTAACCGGCAATCCCACTGCGCAACACGACCATTGCGATCACGAAGGCCGGCAGTGGCATCCACTCGGTGTCGTACAGACGCAGTCCCTGAACGGCGAAGTAGGCGAGGACCAGCATGACGACCACGACGTTGAAGATCGTGTCCATGCGCTTGATCCGGGCCGCGAGTTCCGGTTCACGAAGGCGGCGCTTGATCCGGTGCAGCAGGTCGTTCTTGTCGTCGAACCGGAAGTGCGGGGTGTCTCGCCAGCTGTCGAAGCCGTCCTTGAACAGGAAGTCCGGCGCGTTGGCCTTCGGATGGATGTCCTCGACCTCGGCGTCGCGGTCGAGGGCGTACTTCTCGAGGATTTTCTCGACCCGCTCAGGGTTCTTGTGATAGGACCCGATGATCGAGGTGATGTCGCGGTTCTTGGTCCGTCCGATGAAGAACTCCCCGCCGGGATGCTTCGAGATCCAGTCCGTCAGGTCATAGGCCCGGCCCCGGTAGATCCACACATTCGCCAGCCGCGGGCCGCCGTCGGGTCCGGGCTCGCGGCCGAGGTCGTGATCGTCCGCCGGCCCCTGATCGACGACGGCATCCGTCTCGTCGTCGGTCTGCAATTCGGTCATCCGATTCCTCCGTGTCGGCTGCCGGAATCAGGTGACGGCAGCGGGCTTGGTTTGGCCATAGGAGTACGCGGGGGCGGCCGATGTTCCCGGACGGGGAAACCGATTACGGTCATTTGAACGACTTTTGACGGTCGACGCGGGCCTATACCGTCCCTGAGCATGCCAAATCAACCACGTAGCAACCCGCGAATCACGCGCTCGAAATCAAACCTGTTCGCGGCCGCGGTCGCGCTGTCGGTCTCCGGTGTCCTGCTGACCGCATGCGGCGGTGGTGGCTCCAACGATCCGGAACGAACTGTCTCCCAGTCGGTTCCGCCAGTACTGGAAACCTCTCGATCCACACAACCATCGGTGGTCCCCACTGATCCGGCCGCGGTGATCGAGCAGAGTTCCCAGACGACACGGCTGATGAATTCCGTGCACATCGCATTGATGGTGGACGAATCGATCGAGAGTCTCCCCATTCAACAGATCGACGGTGACGTCACCAATGCGCCGGTGGTCGGCGCTCAGGGTGCCGGCGAATTCCGGATCAACAACAACCTGACGGCGTCAGATTTCATCGTCGCGAACGGCAACCTCTACACCCGGGGCGAAGGCGCCGACGGTTACACCAATCTCGGTCCGGCCCAGCGGATCTACGACCCGGCCATCATCCTCGACAAGGACAAGGGCTTGGCCAACGTGATCTCCCAGGTGCACAACCCGACAGTCGTCGGCACCGAAGAGGTCAACGGGGTCGAGGCGGTCATGATCGAGGGCACCATCGCGAGCACCGAACTCAAGCCGATCCTCCCCGAGGTCGACAAGACCGGTACCGATCTGCCCATCACACTCTGGGTCACCGCCGAAGCCCCGTACAACCTGGTGCAGATCACGGCCGAGGTCTCGGGCGGTGAGGTGAACATCGTCACCTCGAAGTGGCAGGAACCAGTCACCGTCGCAAGCCCCGAATAGTCATCGTCGAAACCGGCAGCGCCCACCGAACACCCGACGTCAGGTAGCACCGAGCCATGACCACATCCATCCCCACCGAACTGCAGATATGGGTCGACGGAATCCAGGCTCCGCCGGTTCCCGGTACCACCCGGATCCAGATCGGGCGGGTGCCGGAGAACGACATCACGATCGACCATCCACTGATCTCCCGACGGCACGCGATGCTGACCTGGAACGGCGGATGGTCGATCACCGACAGCGGCAGCACCAACGGGATCTACGCCGGTGGTCAGCGGGTGCAGTCGGTGAACCTGTGCGGCACCCAGGACGTCCGCCTCGGTGGTCCCGACGCCGGACCGGTACTGCGGATCAGAATCTCAGAACCCACTCCGGCCCCGATCCGATCCCTGCAGAAACCGGCAGGTGCCGACGACCTGCCGCACATGCAAGCCCTGCGGCAGAACATGTCGGCGGTGTACCGGAGCGCCGGGAATCAGCCGCCGCAACGTCAGTCGGTCGACATCGCCGGCGGATCAACCATCCGCATCGGCCGCACGCCCGACAACAACGTCGTGGTCAGTGACGTGCTCGCCTCTCGTCACCACGCCCAGATGATGAGTGGTCCAACAGGTTTGGTGATCGAAGACCTGCGCAGTGTGAACGGGACGTTTGTCAACGGGCGCCGGATCACCCGGCAGGCGCTGACCGACGGTGACGTCGTCACCATCGGTAACAGCGACTTCGTGGTCTCCGACGGCCAGTTGATCCGCGGTCAGGCGCGGTCGGTCGTCTCCGGTGGGGTACACGTGAGTTCGGTGAGCCTGACCATCGATGGCAAGCAACTCCTAGACGACGTCGAGTTCACCGCCGCACCCGGGACACTGACCGCGATCATCGGCCCGTCGGGCGCCGGTAAATCGACTGTCTCCAAGATCATCTCGGGGTCACACCACCCTTCGGTGGGGACCGTGACGTTCGAAGGACACGGGGTTCATGACGAGTACGACGCCCTGCGAACCCGAATCGGGATGGTGCCGCAGGACGATGTACTGCACAGTCGGCTCACCCTGCGGCAGGCCCTGCGCTACGCCGCACAGCTGCGGCTACCACCGGACATGTCCCGCGGCGACCGGGATCTGGTGATCGACGGAGTGCTCGCCGAATTGCAACTGACCGAGCACGCCGGCACCCGCATCGACAAACTCTCCGGGGGACAGCGCAAACGGGCATCGGTCGCGATGGAGTTGCTGACCGGACCGGCGCTGCTGATCCTCGACGAGCCGACCTCGGGGTTGGACCCGGCCCTCGACCGGCAGGTGATGCAGACCCTGCGCCGGCTCGCCGACGCCGGACGGGTGGTCATCGTGGTGACCCACTCGGTGGCCCACCTGTCGATCTGCGATCAGGTGCTGCTGTTGGCGCCGGGCGGAAAAACCGCGTTCTGCGGCCCGCCCGGATCAGTGAAAACGGCAATGGGAACCGATGATTGGCCCGAGATCTTCGCCTACGTCGCGGCCCGGCCCGACGAGGCGTCGCGTCGCTACCGGGACAGCGTCCGCAGGCGGCCACCCCCACCGCCGCCGCAACCCGGCTCATCCCGGCCACGGTCACGTCAGGCCAGTGCACTCCGCCAGGTCAGCACCATTGCGCGCAGACAGTTCCGGCTCATCCTGGCCGACCGTGGATACCTGATATTCCTGCTGCTGCTGCCGATGGTCCTGGGAGCACTCACCATGGTGATCCCGGGATCGGCCGGCTTCGGGCTCAACGCACCCGGGACCACCGAAACCCTGCAGATCCTGGTGATCCTGGTGATCGGCGCGACGTTCATGGGGTCGGCGCTCACGGTCCGCGACCTGGTCGCCGAACGCTCCATCTTCGAGCGCGAACGTGCCGTCGGCCTACGCCCGGGCGCCTACCTCGCGGCGAAGGTACTCGTCTTCGCGGTCTTCGCGATCGCGCAATCGGTGATCATGCTGCTGGTCTGCCATGCCGGCCGAGGGACGCCCGGCAAGGGCGTATATCTGCCTGCCACAGTCGAACTCGGTATCGACCTCGCCTTCTTGACCTGCATCGGAGCCCTCATCGGCCTGGCCATCTCGGCGACGGTCCGAACCCCCGAACAGACGATGCCGCCTCTGGTGGTCGTGGTGATGATCCAACTGGTGTTCTGCGGCGGCCTCTTCGCCCTGCACGACCGGGTCGGACTGGAACAGATCGCCTGGCTCAGCCCCTCCCGATGGGGTTATGCCGCAGCGGCTTCCACCGTCGAGGTGCAATGGACGACCCCCGGTTCGGCCACCGAGGACGAACCCCTCTGGCAACACGACATGACCTCCCTGGGCACCAGCTACGCGGTTCTCGGCGCGATGGCCGTGGTCCTGTTGCTGTTCATCTACAGCCGGTTGCGTTTGAAGCGGTCCTGAACCCCACCCCGATCGGGGCCGGCTCAGCCGGTGACCAGTGACCAGAGACCGTCGCGGCCGGCAGCGGCAGCCACGCCGGCGATCTCGTTGTCCCAGTGGTGCACCGAGCCGTACTCCGAACGCCAGGCCAGGGCCGCTTGGGTGAACTCATGCAGGCGGTGTTCGCGGGTGGTGCCGATCGCACCGTGCACCTGGTGGGCGTTACGCACCACCACGGAGGCGGCATGTCCGGCGCAGGATCGCGCCACCGCGACCAGAAACCCGAGACCGGTTCCGGTCCAATCAGAGCGGACGGCCTCGCCCACTGCGGCTTCGACCGCCGCACGGGCGAGTGCGGTTTCCGCGGCCATGTCGGCGACAAGGATCTGCACCGCCTGGAACTTGGCCAACGAGCGTCCGAACTGAACTCGTTCGGAGGTGTGGGCGATCGACATCTCGAGGATGCGATCGAGCGCTGCGCTCACCTGTACGCCACGTACCAGGGCGCTGCGCATCACCAGTTGGTCGACCACGGCGTCGGGGACCGCGATCCCGGATTGATCGGTGATGTCGTATGTGACGGTGTCACGTGGCTCGCGTGCGAGGTTCGAGCCGCCGGTGATGCTCACAGCGGAAGCCTCGACATCAGCAACGCGGTACGTGTCCGCGTCGCGCCAGAGAACGACCACCCGATCTGCCGCAGACGCCCACGGCACCCCCGACGCGACGCCCCGATCGTCGAGCACGCAGACCGTCCGACGGGCTTCGTCGACCGGGAGTCCGGCAGTCTCGAGGAGCCATCCGGCGAGCAGATCATGCTCGGCCAACGGGATACGTACGCCGTGGTGGGCGGCGGCATGGCTCAGTGCCGCCGCCTCGTGCCAACCCGCCCCGCTCCCGCCACTCTCTTCACTTCCGGTCAAGCGGACCAGTCCGAGTTCGGACAGCTGCTTCCACAGCTCCGTATCCCACTGTGCGACCTCGATATTCGGCCCATGATGCTCCCGATGGGCGGCGAAGACGTCGGACATCATCTCCAGCAGTGCCCGATCCACACCCGCAGATGCATTCATCAGCGCATCCCCAATCCCCGTGCGATCACACCACGCAACACCTCGTTGGTGCCGCCGCGCAGCGTGAAACCCGGACGTCCGGCGACGGCATCGGCGATCATCTCCGCGTAATCGATAGATGTGCCATCGGCCCCGAGGAGGTCGGCGAAGTCCGCGATGTCACCTTCTGTCGACGTCCCGAGGACTTTGACGACCGCTGCGGCGGTGTCGGCCGGCTCATGACGTTCCAGGGCGCCTGCCACGGCTGCCGACATCTGGTGCAGGCCCGCGATGCGGGCGACGTATCGGCCCAGGTCCGGGTGGGCGGGCAGTTCACCGGTGGCGGTCCGCTCCGCGATCTCGGCCAACAGCGGGAACGTCGACAGAAAGCGTTCGGGGCCACTGCGTTCGAAGCTCAGCTCGGAGGTCACCTGGTTCCATCCGTCGCCGATGGTCCCGAACACCATCGCGTCCGGCACGAAGACGTCGTCGAGGACCACTTCGTTGAAGTGATGTCGCCCGTTCATGCTTATGATCGGTCGGATGTCGACGCCCGGTGAGGTCAGGTCGACGATGAACTGGCTCAGGCCGTCGTGTCGATGAGCGGGATCGACCGCAGCGGTCCGGGCCAGGCAGATGAAGGCGTTCGCGCGGTGTGCACCGGATGTCCACACCTTGGTGCCGGTGATCGTCCAGCCCCCCTCGACGGACGTGGCCTTCGTCCGCACACTGGCCAGGTCGGAGCCGGAATCCGGTTCGCTCATGCCGATCCCGAAGTAGCACTCGCCCTGCGCGATACGCGGTAGGTACGTTCGCTTCTGGGTCTGGGTGCCGTACTTCAGCAGCGACGGCACGATCTGCCGATCGGCGATCCAATGCGCCGCCACCGGTGCCCCGGCAGCCAGCAATTCCTCGGTGACCACAAATCTCTCGAGGTGTGTGCGCCCGTGCCCGCCGTACTCCTCGGGGACGGTCATGCCCAGCCAACCGCGGGCGGCCAACGCGCGGGAGAAGTCCTCGTCCCAGCCGGTCAGCCAGTTGTCCACCTGCCCACTGATCCGTCCGGCAGCGCGTTGTTCGGCGACGAATTCCCGGACCTGCGAACGCAACCCATCGAGTGCGTGTGGATCGTCCGAAACCGGTGGAACCAACCTCAGATCCGTCATGCTCCTGATGCCTCCCACAGTGATGGGTGTTGGTGAGTGCCACTGCGCGTCGCTCACCATAACCCACCACTTCCGGGGGTTCGAGGGTTTACGGAATGATGTTGACCATTCGGCCGGGCACCACGATCACCTTGCGGGGCTCACCCTCGAGCAACGGGATGATCTTCTCGTCCGCGAGCGCCGTCGCGCGCAACGTCGCCTCGTCTGCGTCGGCCGCCACCGTCATCCGGCTGCGTACCTTGCCCTTGACCTGGATCGGGATCTCGATGGTGTCGTCGACGAGCCACTGCTCCTGCGCCACCGGGAACGGCCCGTGGGCCAGCGACGCGGTGTTGCCCAGACGCTCCCACAGTTCTTCGGCCGCGTGCGGTGCCACCGGCGCCAGCATGAGCACCAACGGCGTGACCGCGTCACGGGGCGCACCGTCGGGGTACTGCTTGGTCAGGTGGTTGGTCAGCTCGATCAGCTTCGCCACTGCGGTGTTGTCCCGCAGGTTCGAATAGTCCTCGCGCACACCGTCGATCGTCTTGTGCAGCAGACGATTGGTGTCATCGGTCAGGTCCACGTCGACCACCCGGGTCTTGCCCGTGACCTCATCGACGACCAGACGCCAGGCGCGCTGCAGGAATCGCTGCGCACCGACGACGTCCTTGGTCGCCCAGGCCCGCGAGGTGTCCAGCGGTCCCATCGACATCTCGTAGACACGCAAGGTGTCGGCACCGTAGTCACGGCAGATGTCGTCCGGCGCAACGGAGTTCTTCAGGGACTTGCCCATCTTGCCGTATTCCCGGTTGACCTCTTGGCCGTTGTAGAAGAACTTGCCGCCCTCTTCGACGACCTCTTCGGCAGGCACATAGACACCACGCGAATCGGTGTACGCGTACGCCTGGATCATGCCCTGGTTGTACAGACGCCGGTACGGCTCGGCCGAGCTGACGTGCCCGAGGTCGAACAGCACCTTGTGCCAGAAGCGCGAGTACAGCAGGTGCAGCACCGCGTGCTCGACACCACCGACGTACAGATCGAGCCCGCCGGGATCATTCTCGCCGTGCACCTCGGGCCGCGGGCCCATCCAGTACGCCTCGTTCTCCTTGGCGCACAACTCATCCGGGTTGGTGGGGTCGATGTAACGCAGCTGGTACCAGGAGCTGCCGGCCCACTGCGGCATCACGTTGGTGTCGCGGGTGTAGTGCTTGAGTCCGTCACCGAGGTCGAGCTCGACGTTCACCCAGTCGGTGGCCTTCGCCAACGGGGGAGACGGTTCACTGTTCGGATCGTCGGGGTCGAACGAGATCGGCGCGTAGTCGATAACGTCCGGAAGTGCCACGGGCAGCATCGAATCCGGGATCGCGTGCGGCGCACCGGACTCGTCGTAGACGATGGGGAACGGTTCACCCCAGTAGCGCTGACGCGCAAAGAGCCAGTCGCGCAGCTTGTATTGGACGGTGCCGCTGCCGGTACCGTCGGCCTCGAGGCGCTCGATGGTTGCCGATTTCGCCTCGTCGACCCGCATCCCGTTCAGGAATCCGGAGTTCACGAGCGGCCCGTCACCGGTGTAGGCCTCGTCGGCCACACCCTGCTCCGAACCGATGACCTCGATGATCGGCAGTCCGAAAGCCGTCGCGAACTCGTGGTCGCGGGTGTCGTGGGCCGGGACGGCCATGATGGCGCCGGTCCCGTAGCCGAGCAGCACGTAGTCGGCGATGAACACCGGGACCTGCGCCCCGTTGAGCGGATTGACGGCGTAGGAGCCGGTGAAGACACCGGTCTTCTCCTTGTTCTCCTGCCGCTCGAGGTCCGACTTGGCCGCGATCGTGTTGCGGTAGGCCGCAATGGCTTCCGCCGGGGTGGCCGCGCCACCGGTCCACAGTGGGTTGACATCGGCCGGCCACTGCGCCGCGATCAGCGGATCGACGAGCTCGTGTTCGGGGGCGAGCACCATGTACGTCGCGCCGAAAAGGGTGTCGGGGCGGGTGGTGAACACCTCGATGGGTCCGGCGGGCGAGCTGAACGCGACCTGCGCGCCGCGGGATCGGCCGATCCAGTTGCGCTGCATGGTCTTGACCTTCTCGGGCCAGTCCAGCAGGTCCAGGTCGTCGAGCAACCGGTCGCTGTACGCGGTGATCCGCATCATCCACTGCCGCAGGTGTTTACGGAACACCGGGAAGTTGCCGCGGTCGCTGCGACCGTCGGCGGTGACCTCTTCGTTGGCCAGCACGGTGCCCAGACCGGGGCACCAGTTGACCAGCGAATCGCTCTGGTAGACCAGCCGGTAGTCGTCGATCACCTCGGCCCTGGCGGCCTCGTCGAGATCCGCCCAGTTGCGTCCGTCGGCGAGAGTGCGCGCACCGGAATCGAATTCGGCGATCAACTCGGGGATGCGACGGGCCTTGCCTGCATCGCCGTCGAACCAGGCGTTGTAGATCTGCAGAAAGATCCACTGGGTCCAGTGGTAGAAGTCGACGTCGGTGGTGGCCACCCGGCGACGTTCGTCGTGACCCAGGCCCAACCGGCGGATCTGTTCCAGATACCGCTCGATGTTGGCCTCGGTGGTGGTGCGCGGATGGGTTCCGGTCTGCACCGCGTACTGCTCGGCCGGGAGCCCGAACGAGTCGAAGCCCATCGTGTGCAGAACGTTGCGACCGTTCATCCGGTGGAAGCGTGCGTAGACATCGGTGGCGATGAAACCGAGAGGATGCCCGACGTGCAGTCCGGCACCCGAGGGGTACGGGAACATGTCCTGGACGAAGAGCTTGGCGTCGGGACCGTCGAACACCGACAGATCACCTGCCAGGTCTCCCACCGGGTTGGGCGCCTCAAAAGTGCGCCGCTCGGTCCAGTTCTGCTGCCATCGCGCCTCGATCTGCCCGGCCAGCTCTGCCGTGTAGCGGTGCTGCGGGGATTCGTCGGGGGCTGAAGTCGTCGGGCCAGTCACTTGACCAGCGTAAAGCCTGGCTCATCCGGGCTGCAGGCAGGCCTGGGTGACCATTGATTTTCCCAGGCCTCGTATTGTATGGGCGTGACCGTCGCAGCAAACATCCTCGCCGTCGTCGCCCTGGCGCTGGCGCTGGTCTTCGGAGTACCCGGTGTCCTGGGCACCACGAGGCGTCTTCCTCGCAACAGGTGGCTCGGTGTACGGTCCGTCGAGACCATGGGCAGCGACGAGAAGTTCCAGCTGGCCAACCGCGTCGCCGGGCCCGGTCTGATCTGCGCGGCTGCGGTCCTGCTGATGGGCGCGGTCCTGGCGATCTTGCTCGGTGGCACCGTCGGCGTGATCATCGCCGCCGCCGCCATCGCGGTCGGTATCGGCCTGGCCGGAGTCATCGGTTCACTCGGTGTCCGCGCGGCTGCAGCGATGCCAGATCCGGCCTCCGACTGCGGCGTCAGCGGTGGCTGCACGAGCTGTTCCCTGCAGAGCATGTGCACCACCGACAGCGCCGCAGGTGGCGCAACCCCGTCCGACTAAAGGCGTGGCGCGCTCGCCGCTGGCCTTCCTGCAGCGCTTCAACATCGATGGCTTCATGGTGGCCATCATCGCGGCGGTTCTGGTCGCCACGGTGCTACCGGCCCGCGGCGTAGCCGACGACATCCTCGACTGGGTCGTCAAGATCGGCGTCGGTCTGCTGTTCTTCCTCTACGGCACCCGCCTGCATCCCCGGGATGCCCTCACCGGCCTGACCCACTGGCGTCTGCACCTGACCATCCTCGGATTCACCTTCGTGGTGTTCCCCTTGCTCGGCCTGGCGCTCTGGCCGCTGCTCCCGCACCTCGTCGGCGACGATCTGGCCACCGGTGTGCTCTACCTCTGCCTGGTCCCGTCCACGGTCCAGTCGTCGATCAACTTCACCTCGATTGCCCGCGGCAACATTGCCGGCGCCATCGTCAGCGCCTCGGCGTCGAACCTGCTCGGTGTGTTCCTCACCCCGATGCTCGTGGTGTTGCTGATGAACTCCTCGGGTGAGATCTCGTTCTCGGCCTCGTCCGTCGTGACGATCGTCCTGCAGTTGCTCGTGCCGTTCGTCGCCGGGCAGTTGCTCAGGCCGCTGGTTGGCCGGCGGATCGCCGCACACACGAGCCTCACGAAGTTCTTCGACCGCGGCATCATCGTGCTCGTGGTGTACGCCGCGTTCGGCGACGGCGTGCGCGATGGCATCTGGAGTCAGGTCAGCTGGTGGCAGGTGGTGATCCTCGTCGTGCTGGCCGTGGTGCTGGTTGCTCTCATGCTGTGGCTGACCCGCACGGGATCACGGCGGCTCGGCTTCGACCGGGCCGATTCCATCGCCATCCAGTTCTGCGGCACCAAGAAGTCGCTGACCACCGGTCTGCCGATGGCCGCTGTCCTGTTCGAGGGACGCACCATCGGTCTGATCGTCCTGCCGTTGATGATCTTCCACCAGGTTCAGCTGATGATCTGCGCCTGGCTTGCCGCGCGATACAGCCGCCAGTCCGAGGTCTAGCCCGAAATTCGCTCCACGTCCGCTGCCCGCCTTCCGAAATTCGCGCCACTTACTCGCGAACGCGCCGGTTGCAACCGGCGCAGACGCAGGCAGGTGGCGCGAATTTGATGAACGGAAATCAGCGCACCGGCCGGGACACCGGGATGTTGACGTAGCTCGGGGCATTCGGGTCGAGTTGGATGTGCTGCGGCCTCAGCTGCGAATCATTCAGCAACGGCCGCAACGGTAGACCTCGGGGGAAGTTCGCCGCGAACACGTCGACGCGCAACCGATGTCCGGGTTTGATCAGGGCATCGGTGGCCAGCAGACCGACATCGAGCTGCACGGCCCGGCCCGGGACCACCGGCGCACGGGTGGCCAGGGTCAGGGTCTGCACCGGATCGACGACGTCACCGTTCGGTCCGTACCCGGTTGCGTCCTCGTCCAGCGCCCGCAACGAGGCCATCAGCTGGCCCGAGGTCAGCACCGTCGAGGTGCCGTCGGGAGCAACATCATTCAGCGTTGCCGTCCAGTAGCCGTCGGCCGCGTCCATGACGGTGTTCAGGTGCAGGTTGATCGGACCACTCAGGCTGGTCGCCTCGGCGAACGGCGCAGTGGTGAACGTCAATGCGCTCGACTCGGCGATCCGCGAATCGTCCGCACAGAAGGAGAACACCGCGAGGAGACCCGCGGTCTGCTGTGCGGCATCACGCGAACACAGTGTGGCCAAAGCCGGTGCGACCGTGAGCCTGCCGCGGCTGTCCGAGGATGCCGCCGACAACGATCCGTCGCGCACCGCGTGCGGTGCGGTGCCGCTCGCACTGTCGGAGAGGTAGAGCCGCTGGTGGTTCATCCCCGGTCGCGGGAAGTCCTCGGCGGTGGTCCAACCGTTACCCTGCTGGTACAGGGTGGCCGGTCCATAATTTTCGATGCCGTTGTCTATTCCCTTGAGCCACTTGTCGAACCAGGCGCGTTGCAGGACGTCGAGCCGCGGCGGATAGCCGGGATCCCCGAATCGGGAACCGCCGGTGACGTGATAGGTCGGGCCCATGATCAGCTGCTTTTTGCCATCTGCGAGCGGGATCTTGTCGAACATCCGCCACTGACTGTTGGTGAACAGGTCGTACCAGCCGCCGTAGATCATCGTCGGTGTGGTGATGTTCTCGGCGTAATCCAGCCAGTTGGTGCGTTCGGACGAGCTCTCGTCGAGCAGGCTCTGGGTACGCGGCGGCACCGACTCCACGGTGGGGGAGAGCAGCGCGTCCAACAGTTGCGGGGCGAAGACCGCCGGATCGGAAAGCCTCGACCCCAACCACTTCCAGTCGAAGGTGCCGTTGAACATCGATTGCACATCGGGCACGAACTTGAGTCCGTTGACCAGCGCGAGCCAGGCCGGCAGGAAGCCCACACCCAGCGCACCTCCGGGGGCGACGATGTCCCGGATCAGGTCGCCGCCGGGCTCGACCGGGAAGATCGCCTCGAGCGGTTCGGGATTCTTGTTGGCCGCCTGGATCTGATTGATCCCCGAGTACGACGCCCCGCTCATGCCGACCTTGCCGTCGGACCAGCTCTGCCGGGCGGCCCAGTTGATCACCTCGACGGTGTCCTGCTGCTCACGGGCCTGGAAGACATCCCAGACTCCTTGCGAGAAGCCGGTCCCGCGCACGTCCACCACAACCTGGGTATACCCGGAACGGATGAGTTCGGGATCGACGCTGAAGGTCTGGGCGAAGCCACTTTTGAGGGTCTGCACCAGATCGGACAGGCCGTCGAACGGGGTGCCGGAGAAGTTCAGCAGATCGGCGAGCTGCAGGGCCAGCGGCGCCAGCACCGGGTTCGACAACGCCGCATCGGCCACCGCACTGACCAGCTTCGTGTACGGCGTCATGTTCACGATCACGGGCATCTTGGTGGCGACCGGCCTGTTCGCACCATCGGCAGGCCGGTAGATGTTGGCCTTGAGGACCGTGCCGTCACTCATCGTGATCGGCACATCCCACCGGACGTTGATGCCGGGATACCGCGACGCACCGTCGTGTTGCGCGGTCCACCGCGCCCCATCGGCACCACCTGTCGGATCAGCCAGCGCTGCAACAGGATTGCTGAATCCGGCAACCAGAACCACTGAAACCAGGCCGGCCACCACGCCCGCACCTCGACCCCACAAACCCATCGGACCCCCTCCGCGTTCCCCGACCCCCGAGCGAGCATCCGCTGAGACGCCGCTCACATCAGGGGTGACACTAACAGATTGCTGAAGCCAAATCGACGATCAGCGATCAGTTGCGTTCGAGTTCGATCGGGTGGGTCGAGAGCATGGGAAGCGGCCACGGCTGACGTCGCAAGACCTGCGACCAGAGATCGACCTCGGCGGGGGCGATGACGTCTTCCGGAATCGACGGTGCCACGATCCAACTGCCCGTGCGCAATTCGTCACCGAGTTGTCCGATACCCCATCCGGCATATCCGGCAAAGATCCGGACCCCGACCAAAAGGTGACCGAGTTCGTCGGCATCGGCATCGAGATCGACCAGGACCACGCGGCCGGCAACCGATCGCAGGGCGGGCACGCCCTCGATGCCGACACCGGGATTGATCACGCCCAGACACAGCGCCGAGTCCTGCTTGACCGGACCGCCCACGTATACCGCCTTCGGCCGGGCGGCGGTATCGGTCCATGCCGGCAACAGGTTGTGCACCGCGGTCTGGCTCATCCGGTTCAGGACAACGCCCAGACTGCCGGCGTCGTTGTGTTCGATGACGTAGATGACCGTGCGCCGGAATGTCGGCTCCGCAAGATCGGTGGACGCCATCAACAAGCTGCCGGCGGAAATCGCCTCGATACCAGATGACACCCCGAACATGATGCCACGCCCGTGGCTCCAACAGGCTACGACGAACAGGCGGAAGTACCCGGTCTTCGGATCGCCGGAGCACCCGATCGTGAATTCGTTTGTACGCTGATGATGATGAACGTCCAACCACCCGTCGCGGACCCGGTGCCGCATGTCCGCGCCGGCCATCAGCGGTTGCCGTTGCGCGATTTCACGCGGTCGTTCCAGAAGTCACCGGGCCTGTCCCGGCTCCTGACGGTTCGGTTCGGAAGCCAGTTCACCGACGGCCTCTTCCAGGCCGCGCTCGGCGGTGCGATCCTCTTCAACCCCGAGCGCCACGCCGATCCGATGGCGATCGCGGCCGGGATGGCTGTCCTGCTTCTTCCCTACTCCCTCGTCGGCCCGTTCGCCGGCGCGCTCCTCGACCATTGGGATCGACGGTTGGTTCTCGTCTGGGCCAACGTCCTGCGGGCGATCCTCGTCTCGATCGTGTCGGTGGTGGTCGCGACCGGAGCCGGCGACACCGGCGTACTCGTCGCCGCGCTGGCGGTCACCGGTGCCAGCCGGTTCGTCGCGTCGGGCCTGTCGGCGTCGCTGCCCCACGTGGTCTCGCGCGATCTGCTGGTCGGCATGAACTCGTTCTTCACCACCGCCGGCTCCGGAATTCTGGCCCTCGGCGCCGGTGCCGCTTTCACCCTGCGGGAGATCTTCGGCTCCGACAACACCGGCAGCGCCCTGACCCTGCTCGGCGCGGTCGTGATGGCGCTGATCACCGCGGGCATCGCCCGCCGGTTCAAGCCGCTGCAGCTGGGTCCGGATCATCCGGACTTCGTCGGTCATCCGACCCCCGGCCATCCGGAGGGCAGCGCCCTGCGCGCGGTCGCGGTGGGTCTGGGTCATGGCGCCCGGGCGGTGTGGAGCTCGCCGCCGGCCGCCGCGGCACTGTCCGGCGTGGGCGCGCACCGCATCGTGTTCGGCATGAACACGCTCCTACTGCTCGTCCTGACCAAACAGTCGGCACTCGGTGGCGGCCTGACCGGCTTCGGGCTGGTCGCCGGCCTGACCGCGGTGGGTATGTTGCTCGCCGCGGTGCTCACCCCGTTTGCGGTCGCCCGATTCGGGCGTCAACGAGCGGTGGTCTCGGCGCTGGCCATCGGCACGGTGGCCCAGCTGGCGCTGCTGACCTTCAACGGTGTGGTCATCTGCTTCGCCGCGGTCGTTCTGGGCCTGATCGGCCAGGTGTGCAAGTTGTGCGGTGACGCAGCCATGCAAATGGACGTCGACGACGCCCGCCGTGGACAGGCGTTCTCGTTCCAGGATGCGCTGTTCAACGTCGCGTTCGTGGCTGCGGTCACCGCTGCCGCGTTCGCCATCCCCACCGACGGCAAATCCATGGTCCTGGTCGTGGCCGGTTCAGTGCTCTACGCCCTGGCCATCATTTCGGTCACGCTGATCCACCATCGTGACGTCCCCGTCTGTCCACCACCGTCCGCGCCGCTGGCGACCACTGCCTGACCCCGGTGACAGCTGCCGGTCAGGTCCACTCTCACAGGAGGCACCGTGCAGTACGGGATCGTTTTCCCCAAAGGTGACAGCGCCGATTTCGCGGAGATGGCGGTGGCCGCCGAGGAAGCGGGCTGGGACGCGGTGTTCGGCTGGGAAGCGCTGTGGGGCGTCGACCCCTGGATCTCGTTGACCGCCGCGGCCATGCGCACCGATCGGATCAAACTCGGCACCATGCTCACGCCCCTGCCCCGGCGCAAGCCGTGGGACCTGGCGTCGACCACCGCGACCCTCGATCGACTCAGTGGTGGTCGGGTGATTCTCGGCGTCGGTTTGGGTGCGCTGCACCCGGGCTGGCTGGCCTTCGAGCCCGATCAGGGACGCAAGGTGCGTGCCGAACTCCTCGACGAAGGGCTCGACGTGTTGTTCGGGCTATGGGGCGGCCAGCCCTTCTCGTACGACGGTAAGCATTACCGCGTGCAGCCCACCGAGTTCGAGTTGCCCGACCCACCGGTCCAGCAACCCCGGATCACCACGTGGTGCGTTGGGTTGGAGGGTTCTCGCAAGTCGATGTCGCGGGCGGCGCGGTGCGACGGATTGATCCCCAACTTCGCCGGCGTCGAAGGCCCGCAGCCGCAGCCGTTGGAGCGGTGGGCAGGTGTGGCCCGCGAGGTCCGGGAGCTACGCGAGGAACTCGGATGCACCGGAGGCTACGACGTCGTCTATGAGGCCACCGCCGATTTGAAAGATCCCGCCGGCGAACGCGAACGGGCGGCGGCGCTGGCCGATGCCGGCATCACCTGGTGGCTGGATTCCGATTGGGGCGCCACCCCCGACGATCCCATCGCCTACCAACTCGAACGGATCAACGCCGGACCGCCCGCCGGCGACAAGTGAGAATGTTCGGCTCGCGAAATATGCCGTCACGGGTCCCGAATTGTTTCCGCTCCCGAGCCAGGGGATTCGTCGACTCGGCGGTCGCTCCAGCCGAACCCCTCGCGCACTACCCCATAAATGGGTTGTCTGTGGTGGTCAGCGACATATCCGCCAGTCCGACACCGATTTACGAACATTGATCGTAACCTTTGCGAAAGAATGCCGAAACGACGTCGGGGTCTGATCGTTTATGCAGGTCAGCGCCATGATCTATCCGCGGGCGTAGACGTCGGGATACAACTTGCCCGGTGGAGTGAGGAGAAAATATCGGCAATTAGCCTGATCAAGGCGACAAAACCGGGAATCACCTGGCACTATTGGCGCATGCGCAATCGTGACGAGGTATCTGAGTTCGCCATTGAACTCAATAGGCTCTGTGCTACTCGCTGGCCAGGTGGGTCGCGCACTGCAAATGCAGAGATTGCCGACTGGGTGACGGCCGAAACAGGTCGTAACATCGATCGGCAATTTGTATGGCGGATCCGCAAGGGCCGCGTAATGAAGGTGGACGGCGCGGTACGCGACGCCATCTGTTCATTTTTCGGGGTCTCGAAAGAACATTTCTCGTTCAGCCCCCGCACTCTCGGTCAAGAGGTGCAGGCTGCGATCGAGGAAACAGGACTTCAGGTAGCCGGTCTCCGCGCCGATCAGTTGTCGTCGACCGGGCGGGCCGAACTCGCCTCCCTACTGCGAGAGGTGAGTCGGGTCCTCGAAGCCGAGAAGAGCGTCGGACAATGATGACCCGGCAGAAGATGTTCCGCCTCGCCGCGGCCATCACGCCGATGAGTGGATGGGACTGGGACGATTTCGAATCCCGTCTCGGCGAGCAACTGGAATGCGAGGTCCGGTGCATCACGTCGGAGTCTTTCGACTCCGGCGAGATCACCGGCGCCGCATTGCGGACCAGCCGTGGGACCGCGATCATCGTTTCTCCTGCCAACGTCTCTGATGCGCACCGAATCCACATTGCGGCTCACGAGGCCTGGCATCTATTGGCCGGTCACGAAGGTTGCGATCAGAACGCACGTCGTGAAGCGCAAGCCGAGGCATTTGCCACCACCGTCGGCACGCTCGCCGAAGGCCGGGGTAGCGAACCCCGCAACAACCGCGCTTTGACTGCAGCGTTCGGAGCTGTTGGCATAGTCGCATGAGTCAAGCTCTGGGCGCCCTCGCCTGGATTGGGGTCGCCCTGGGAGCGATGCTCGCCGTCCGAGGGGCCCTGTACCGCCAAACTGCGACCACCGCCTTCGGCGTATGTGTCGGTTTTTATTGCCTGACCGGGGAGACCTACACCTCCCTGGTTCCCGAGCACGGTGTCCGCGAGGTGTTGAACACCTCCGAACGCATCTGGGGGGCCACTTCGGCCGTGATCGCGGGCTGCGCACTGGTCGCCACCCTGATGGCGATCCGCCGCGGCAACGCCAACCCGGACGCCGACATCCACAGCGATTCCGATCTCAACCAGCGGATAGTGCTGCTCGTGGTGGCCGCGGCAGGGTCGATAGCAGTGCTCAACCTGTCGCTCGTCCACAGCACGCTCGCACCATCGGCAAACTTCCTCTCCGAGTACGGCCACATGTACCAGGTGGCGGTGTATCAGGTGATATTCGCGGTCTGGATCGGATTCCCGGCCGGCTATTTCGGGTGGACAGTGGTCCGGTCCGAGCTCGGGCCCCTGCGTTACATCGTCGGGATCGGCGGTATTTGCGGTGTGCTCTGGGCGATCTGGAAGATCATCGTCACCGCGACGATCTGGATCGGCGGCATCGACATCGCCGAGAACAGCCCGGTCAGCGTGACCCTCGGATTCCTGGCGTTGGCGTTCTGCGTGATGGGGGCGCTGCTACTGGGGATGACCGCGTCCTATTCCGCATGGCAAAACGGGCGGATCTACCGGAACGCACGCGCGATCGAAGACAGACGACTACGGCACCACAACAAGGCCGCCTGACGTCGCGCTGCATGCGGTTGTCCGACTTCGGGACAGCCGGCCTTCGGTTGCATTGCACAATCTGAGTTATCAGGGTCCGAACCCGGGCTGGTCCGGCAACATCACCGCGTCGGCCGTCCCGTCGAGATCATGGTCGACGAACAACTGGTCGAACGCTTGATCTCCGTCGGTATCGAAATACACGCGCCCGCCCGAGCGCACCACCACGATCTCGCCGCGGCCGTCGTCGTCGCGGTCGTAGAGCAGGTCGGCGGCCTCCCCGTCGCCGACGAAATCGACCAGCGCCCGCGAACCCCCGGGATCGGTCTCTGCGGTCGCGGTCTGCTGCGCTCCGTCCAGCGAGGTCCAGGTGAGATGGATGTCCGTGGGCTCCGGGACCGCGACCTGGGGGCCGGCGGTCGGATTGCTGCCCCGCGGATCGGGCTCTGGATGCCCCCATACGCCAGAGCCGTTGTCCGAGAACCAATTGTCGACCGCACCGTCGTCGTCGAGGTCGAGACCGCTGAGATCGGCCCGACCGTCACCGTTGCGGTCCCACAACACGTCGTCGACTCTGCCGTCCCCATCGAAATCGAGTGGAATCGCATCTGCCGCACCCCCACCGAGCACCACACCGGCCGGCGACGTCCACGTGGTGGTCGATCCGTCGCCGATGCCAAAGACGTACTCGATGACCGGCTCCATGGGTACTTGGACGGACTGGACCCGTGCACCGGTTCCCGATCGTCCGGAAGCGGTAGCGTGTGATGCACACCATGTCCCGGCGTCGAGGAGGATCTTCGGATGTATGTGAGCGAGCTCGGCGATCTGTGGCATCGCGGTCGTACCGAGCCGATGAGCATCCATCTCGATTCCGCGGCGGCGTCACGCTCCTCCACCAAGGTCATCGAGACGATCACCGCGCACCTGTGGCGTGAATCCGAACGCGGCGCCTATGTCGCGCAGGAACAGATGAGCGAGGCCCTGGACCGGTGCCGTCACGACATCGCCGCGCTCGTCGGACACCAGGCCCATGAACTCGCGTTCCGCGAATCGGCGAAGGCCGCGTTGCGCGCGCTGCTCACCTACTGGAACCTCCCGATATCCGCGACCGTCTGGGTGGCCAAGAACGAGTTCGGCCCCAACCTCGACGAATTCGAACGGCGTGGCTACGCCGTCCACACCATCCCTTCCGGGGATGTGTACGGACATGTCGACACCGACGCGCTCGAGAACATGCTGCAGTTCGACCAGCCCGACTTCATCCACATCTGCCATATCGGCTCACAGAGCGGTGTCGTCCAGCCGGTCGGCAAGATCGTCGAACTCGCCCGGGTCGCCGGTGTGCCCGTCGTCGTCGACGTCGCACAGTCATTCGGCCAGCGCGATTGCGCATCCGGTGCCGACGTCGTCTACGGCACCAGCCGCAAGTGGCTCGCCGGCCCACGCGGCGTCGGATTCCTCGCCGTCCGTTCGAATTCCGTGCGTCCGGTGGAGATCGAGAGTTCGGAGGCCTTTGTCGCCGGCCGTCTCGGCCTCGGCGTGGCGATCCAGGAACTGCAGAGTTTCGGACCCGAGCGGGTCAACCGTGAACTGGCCGCCATCGGCCGCTTCACCCGTGAGCGTCTGCACGGCATCGGCAGCTGGGAGGTGCTCGAACCGATCGACGAACCCTCGGCGATCGTCACCCTGGCACCGCCACCGGGCTGGGGCCCGTCGGATGTGTTGGCCGCGCGCGACAAACTGCGATCGATCGGAATCCTGGTGACGTGCGCCGACTCGTGGCGGGCGCCACTGAATTCGGAGCAGTCGGTTCTGCGGATCAGCCCACACCTCGACGTCCAGCGGTCCCATCTCGACCTGCTGGCCGGTGAACTCCGCGGGATGGGTTACTAGTCCGGCGTCTGGTCCATCATGTCGCTGACCGCGGCCCGCGCCAGGTCGGCGTCCTTCTGTACCAAGGAGATCCGGGTCCGGCGGGCCAGGATGTCATCCACCGTGAGGGCACCTTCGTGTGTGATGGCGAACTCGATCTCGGCCCGGGTCACATCGATTCCGGGTGCGATCGGCGCCGCCGGATCCGATACCCGGGCGACCTCCAGCACGTGAGCGGCCTCCGCACCGAAACGGGCGATCAGCGAACTCGGCAGATCTGAGCGGTCCGGTGTTCCGGTCGCCCCGATCAGCGGCAGCTCAGTGGTAGGGCACGGCCGGGCGACCAGACCCGACCGACCGACGGCCTCGTCGACGGCCTGCTCGGCCATCGCACGGTATGTGGTGAGCTTGCCGCCCACGACTGTGATCAGACCGTCGTCCCTCACCGCCACAAGGTGTTTGCGCGAGAGGTCCGCCGTACTGAGCGGCACACCGTGATCCACCTCGTCGACCAGTGGACGCAACCCGGAGAACACTCCGCGGACATCGTCGATGGTCAGTGGACGTGCCAGCGCCTTGTTGATGGTCTCGAGCAGCAGCCTGATCTCGGCATCGGTCGGCTTCGGCTCGTCCGGGATGGGACCGGGTGCATCCTCGTCGGTCAATCCGATATAGGTGCGACCGAGCTGCTGCGGCAATGCGAACACATACCGGCTGATGCTCTCGCCCAACGGAACCGTGAGTGCGCCGGTCGGATTGCCCAGCGCTGCAGAATCGACCACCAGATGGGTTCCCCGGCTCGGCCGCAGCTTGACGCTCTCGTCGACCTCGCCGGCCCAGACACCGGTCGCGTTGATGACGGCGTGCGCCCGGACCCCGAACGAGGTACCGGTCCGGACATCGGTCAGGGTCGCACCCCGCCCGGTGACATCGGTGGCACGGGTATAGGTGCTGATGATCGCGCCATGGGCCGCAGCGGTTCTGGCCAGGGTCACCACGAACCGGGCATCGTCGATGAGCTGTCCGTCATGGGCCACCACCGCACCTCGCAGCCCGTCGGTACGGATCGCCGGACACAGGGCCGTGGCCTCGTCCGCGGACACCCGCCGTGACCGCGCCAGCACTGCGGTGGGCGTCTTGGCGTTGTGCCGCAACACATCCCCGGCCAACATCCCCAACCGTGCGGCCAGCGTCCCCTTCACCGGACTGCCGTCGAAGACCGGGATCACCTGCGGCAGTGAGCCAACCAGATGCGGGGCGATCACCGTCATGATCCGGTGCCGCTCGAGCGCCGACTCCTGAGCGATCGACACGTCAAGGCTCGCCAGATACCTCAGACCGCCGTGGATCAACTTGCTGCTCCAGCGACTGGTGCCGAAAGCCAGGTCATGTGCCTCGACGAGCGCGACCGACAGGCCGCGGCCTGCGGCATCCAATGCGACGCCGGCTCCGGTGACGCCCCCGCCGATCACCAGGACATCCAAAGGTGTTGTCCGTGAACGTAATCGATCCAGGCTCGCACGGCGAGATGCCGCGTTGAGTGCTCCGGCCGAGAACTGTTCGAAGGTCACGACTGCACGCGCAGGTACGAGTACAGCGCGTACCGCAATTCCACGGTCCACCGATCGGCCAGGATCGGCTGCACGATCGCGTGCGACTGGATGGCCGACTGGCAGATCAACAACACCATCGCGGCCATCTCCTCGGGGGCCCCGTCGCGGACGTCGCCGCGACGCTGACCGTCGGCGATCGCACGCTGCAAGATCGCCAGGGCGGCGTGCTGGCTGCGCCCGAGCCTGACGAAGACGTAGGGCGCCAGCGCGGTGGAGGGTTCGCGCCAGAGCATTTCGAGGAGATCGTTGTCGCGGATCGCCTCGGCGACGGCCACCAGGCGATCAACCTTGTCATCGAGCGTGTCGCCGCGTGCCGGGATGTCGGCGATCGTGCCGATCAGCTCCCGGGTGACGAGGTCGGTGGTCAGCGTTCGCACGTCCGGCCACCGGCGATAGACGGTCGGCCGGCTGACGCCGGCTTCCCGCGCCACCTCCGCCAGGGTGATCTTGCGTCCCTCGGCACGAACGAGCACCGTCCGGGTCGCGTCGAGCACCCGGTCGGTGATGTTGTCGCCCATCGCTGAGGCCACCGGGTCCGACGTCCGGTCATCGAGGTGTCCAACCAGGGCCGATTTATCGTTACGGAGTGACATGTTATGTAAAACTGTAACTCATGACAGCCGATTTTCCTCAGCATTCCCTGCCACTGCCCCCGATGCGCTGGGACGGCTGGGGGTCTGCAGAGGCCGCCACCGACCTCTCCGACGCGATCCGGGGCCTGCTCTCACAGGTGCTCGGCGTGACCGGCGACCGGGTCCCGGCTCCGGCGGCCACCGACATCGAACTCTCACCGATCCGCCTCACCGACGCGGACCTGCAGGCCCTACGCGGCATCGTCGGTGCGGTGTCGACGGCTGACGGCGATCGACTGACCCGTGCCGGCGGGAAGTCGACCCTTGACCTCCTGCGCCGCAGGACCCGCAGTCAGGACGCACCGGATGCGGTGCTCGAACCTGCCACCGAACAGGAGGTCGTCGATCTCCTCGGCTGGTGCGCCACCTCCCGGATCGCGGTGGTGCCGTTCGGTGGTGGCACCAGCGTGGTCGGTGGCCTCGACCCGCAGGCCGGTTCGTTGCGGGCGGCGGTCAGCCTCGATCTTCGGCGTTTCGATCAACTCCTGTCGATCGACACCATCTCCGGCGAAGCGGTGCTGGGCGCCGGCGTCACCGGCCCACAGGCCGAGAAGCTCTTGGCTGCACACGGATTCACCCTCGGCCATTTCCCCCAGAGCTTCCAGTTCGCCACCATCGGCGGGTTCGCGGCGACCCGCTCATCAGGACAGGCCTCTGCCGGATACGGCCGGTTCGATGACATGGTCACCGGCCTGCGAGTGGTCACACCCACCGGCATCGTCGACTTGGGTGGGGCTCCGAAGACCGCCGCCGGACCCGATCTGCGCCAGCTGTTCCTCGGCTCAGAAGGCACCCTCGGTGTGATCACCGCGGTCGCCCTGCGCGTGCGCCGCATCGCGCCGGTGACCCTCCACGACGCCTGGCATTTCACCGACTTCAGCTCCGGCGCAGCGGCTTTGCGGGCCGTGGCACAGCAGGGTGTCGGGCCCACCGTCATGCGGTTGTCCGACGAGGCGGAAACCGGAGTGAACCTGACCAGCCCGGACAAGATCGGCGCCGACACCGATGGCGTCTCCGGTGGCTGCCTGGCGGTCACCACCTTCGAGGGAACCGAGCCGGTGGCCCGAGCTCGGCAGGAGTTGACCGGACTGTTGTTCGCCGAGGCCGGTGGCACCTCACTCGGCGCCGACCGGGCACAGGCCTGGGAACACGGCCGCTTCAACACCCCCTATCTACGAGACGCCCTGCTGGACATCGGGGTCGGTTGCGAGACGCTGGAGACGGCCACCACCTGGTCGAACCTGACCGCGCTCAAGACCGCTGTCACCCGTGGCCTGACCGAGGCCATCGGGCTGTCCGGCTCCCCCGCGCTGGTGCTCTGCCACATCTCCCACACCTATCCGACCGGCGCCTCGCTCTACTTCACGGTCGTCTACCGCTGCGGCGACGACCCGGTCACCGAATGGTCGGCCGTCAAAGCGGTTGTCACCGAATCGATCGTGCAGGCGGGAGGCACGATCAGCCACCACCACGCCGTGGGTACCGACCACCGTCCCTGGCTGGCGGATGAGATCGGTGACGTCGGCGCCCGGGTCTTGCGTGCGGTCAAATCCACACTCGATCCCACCGGGATCCTGAACCCGGGCAAACTCATTCCATGACCATCCGTCGAGTTGCCGCGCTCATCAATCCGGCCGCACGTCACGGCCTTGCCGGTGCGGCGGTCGCCGCCGCCGTCAAAGCACTGGTGGCGACCGGACTCGAGGTCACCGCACTGACCGGGTCGAGCGCCGACGAAGCCCTCGAGTTCGCCCGCGGGGTGCGGTCCCCTGAACATGACGCCCTGGTGGTCGTCGGGGGAGATGGGACGATCCGACTGGCGTTGCAGGCCGCGTACGAGGCGGGTGCAGACGCCGTACCCATCGGTCTGATGCCGGCCGGCACCGGTAACGACACGGCCCGGACACTGGGTATACCGACCGATGATCCTGCCGCAGCGGCCGCGATCATCTCTCGCGGTGCCCGCCGGATCTGCGACACCGCCACGATCACGCTGTCCGATGGCAGCGTCCACGCGTTCGGCACCGTCGCGGCCAGCGGTCTCGACGCCCTGGTCACCGAACGGGCCAACACCCTGTCCTGGCCGAAAGGCCAACTGCGATACCCGATTGCGGCCCTGATCGAGCTGTCCCGGATGAAGCCGTTTCCGTATCGGATCACCGTGGACGGCCAGGCTCTGGACCGAGATCTGGTACTGGCATCGGTGGGGAACACCGCAACCTACGGCGGTGGGATGCAGATCACTCCGTCGGCCGTCATCGACGACGGCGAACTGGACATCACCCTGGTGCATCACGGGTCCCGCCTGAAACTGATGGGGTTGTTCCCAACGATCTACAGCGGCAAGCATATTCACCGCAAAGAGGTGGAGCAGCTGCGGGGGAAGAGCATCGAGCTCACCAGTTCGAGGCGGACACCGATCTACGCCGACGGGGACCGGATCGGTGAACTACCGGCAACCATCGAAGTCCGCCGGGGTGCGGTATCGTTTCTCTCGTCGGCAGCACCCGGGGGTGTATGAGAGTTCTCCTGTCCGATCCAGGTTCCGCATTGATCAACACAGGAGTTCTGCGTGCAAAAGCGCGATGTATCAGCCCATCTCGACGTCGACATCACCGGCGAGACCGACCTCGAGTTCCAGATCGCCGTGGCACCACATCCGGGCGCCGAGGTGTCCGAAACCCTGTCATTCCTTCTCGACGGACAGCCCGTGGAGGCCCGGGAGGTCGCCGGACCCCACGGCAACCGGATCCATCTGCTGCATGCCGGTGTCGGCAAACTGAAGGTCGCGTACAAGGCCACCGTCGTCGGCAACACCGCACCCGCCACGGCCACCGACTACGACCGGTCGCTTTATCTGCGGCCCAGTCGGTACTCCGAGGCCGACAAGTTCTTCGGTTGGGCCGCAAAGCAATTCGATACCAGCGCCGAACCGGCCAAACTCCTCGAAACCGTTGCGGCCTGGGTGGGCAACCACCTCGACTACACACCCGGCGCCAGCGGTCCGACCGACGGGGCCACCGACACCCTGCTCGCCGGGGCCGGCGTGTGCCGGGACTACTCACATCTCGTCGTCGCAGCCCTTCGTGCGCTGAACGTGCCGGCCCGGCTCGTCGCCGTCTATGCACCCGGGTGTGACCCGATGGACTTCCACGCCGTTGCCGAAGCACTCGTCGACGGGCAATGGCGGGTGGTCGATGCGACCTGCCTCGCGCCCCGTCAGACCCTCGTGCGGATCTCCACCGGGCGCGATGCCGCCGACACCGCATTCCTCGACAACCATGGTGGCGCAATCACTTTGAACTATGCGTCGGTGACCGCGGTGGTCGACGGCGCGCTCCCCTCCGACGACATCGGTGACCTGATCTCGATCACCTGACCATCCCCGCCGGGACCGCCGGGCGGGCCTAGCCCTGCTGCTGTTCCGCCCACCACCGGCGCAAGGCCTGCTCGGCCTCCTCATGGGACATCGGGCCACGATCGAGCCGGAGTTCCTTGAGGTAGCGCCAGGCCTTACCGACCTGGGGGCCGGGCGGCAGACCGAGCAATTCCATGATCGCGTTGCCGTCGAGGTCGGGGCGCACCCGCGCCAGATCCTCCTGCTCGGCGATCTTGGCGATCCGCTCTTCGAGGTTGTCGTAGTTCTGCTGCAGCCGGCGGGCCCGGCGTTTGTTGCGGGTGGTGCAGTCGGCGCGAACCAGTTTGTTCAGGCGGGGGAGTAGGTCACCGGCGTCGGTGACGTATCGGCGGACCGCGGAATCGGTCCACTGGCTGTCGCCGTAACCGTGGAACCGCAGATGCAGGAACACCAGATTCGCGATGTCCTCGATCACGGCCTTCGGATACTTCAGTGCACGCAGCCGCCTGCGGACCATCTTCGCACCGACCACCTCGTGGTGGTGGAAGCTGACTCCGCCGTTGGGCTCATGCCTGCGGGTGTCCGGTTTCCCGATGTCGTGCAGGATGGCGGCCCACCGCAACACCAGATCGGGATCGCCGTCTTCGAGGTCCATCGCCTGGGCCAGCACCGTCAACGAGTGGGTGTAGACGTCCTTGTGCTGATGGTGTTCGTCGATCGCGAGCTTCATCGCCGGGATCTCCGGGATCACCCGCTGCGCCAGACCCGTCTCGCAGAGCATGTCGATCCCTTCGACCGCGTGCTCGCCGAGGATCAGCTTGTCCAATTCGGCGGCGACCCGTTCGACGGTGATCCGGTTGATCTGGTCGGCCATCGTCGTGATCGCCTCGAACACCCGCGGGCTCAGGGAGAAACCCAGCTGGGACACGAACCGCACCGCCCGCAACATGCGCAGGGGATCGTCGTTGAAGGAGTCCTCGGGGGCGGCGGGGGTGTCGATGACACCGGCGAGCAACGACTCGAGGCCACCGAGTGGATCGACGAACTCCTGGCTGCCATCCGCCCCGATCTTCACCGCCATCGCGTTCATCGAGAAGTCCCGACGCACCAGATCGTCTTCGAGCGTGTCCCCGAACCGGACCTGCGGATTGCGGCCGACCCGGTCGTAGCTGTCGGCACGGAACGTGGTGATCTCGATCTGGTGCCCGGACTTGGCCGCGCTGATCGTCCCGAAGTCGATACCGGTGTCCCAGATCGCCTCGGCCCAGCCGCGCAGCAATTCCTGCACATCCTGCGGACGGGCATCGGTGGTGAAATCCAGATCGTTCGTCAGACGTCCGAGGACGGCGTCGCGCACCGAGCCGCCGACCAGGTAGAGCTGGAATCCGGCGGCGGCGAATTTGGCGCCGAGCGGATCGAGGACGTCGGAGAGCTCCCGCAGCGACACCGCGGCAGCGGCCAGGAGCCGCGTGCGTCGTTCCTCTGCGCCTGCGGAATCGGCGGCAGAGGAATCGTCGGCAGAAGGGGGAGTTGTCACGAAACGCCAGACTAGTCGAGCGGGAGGGGCCGAGGAGTTCACGGGCCACCACCAGGTGTGAGTTCGGGGCCTGATCGGCCACGCTGGCGGAAACAGCCGGTTACCGACGACTAGCATCTATTGAGTGTCAGCCGAACCCACAGAGCCGAGTAGGGACGTCACCCGGCGTCCTCGGCGTCGGCGCGGCAGTCGCCGCGGGGGCGGCGCTGGTCAGGCCACCGATCCCCGGCCACCCGCAGCGGTGTCCGATTCACCGGCGCCCAACGACGCGCCGACGGCCGACAAGCCGGCGGCCGGCGGATCCTCCCGCCGCTCGCGTCGCGGTCGGCGGCGCAAGCCGTCCCGTCCGGTCGACAACACCGTCGACGCCGCCCGCAGCGAATCGACCGGTGTCGCGGGCACCAAGGCCCTGGAGGGTCGGACCGCGCAGGTCAAGCCCTCGGACGTCGGCAAATCGAAGTTGCCCACGAAGGTTCCGGCGAACCTTGCGAAGCAACGGTTGCGTACCGTCCGGGAGACCTCGGCCGGTGGCCTGATGGTCTCCGGTCTCGACGGTCCCGACGACGAACGGTGTGCAGCTCTGATCGGCCGGGTCGACCGCCGTGGCCGCATGATGTGGTCGTTGCCCAAGGGCCACATCGAAACCGGTGAGACCGCCGAGCAGACCGCCATCCGCGAGGTCGCCGAGGAGACCGGCATCGAGGGCAACGTCGTCGCGCCCCTGGGCAAGATCGACTACTGGTTCGTCAGCGAGGGCAAACGTATCCACAAGACGGTGCACCACTATCTGATGCGGTTCACCGGGGGTGAGCTGTCCGACGCCGACTACGAGGTCGCCGAGGTGGCCTGGGTGCCGCTGGCCGACCTGCCCCGCCGGCTCACGTACTCCGACGAGCGGCGCCTGGCCCGCGTGGCGGAAGACGTCATCGCCGAACTGACCGCCGATCCCGATCGGATGGCCGAATCCGAGGCCCTGGGCACCCGCAGCGAACCCAACGCCTATGAGAAGGCCGCCGCAGCGCGCAACCAGAAACGTAACGAGCCCCCGGCGCCGGTCCAGAAGCCCCGACGGCGCCGACGGCGCGGTCGACGCGGTTCCGGGCGTGGCGGCGACGGTTCGACGGGTAAAGGCGGGGGATCGACCACGCACCACCCGATCGGCGACTCCGGCCCATCAGAAGCCACGTGAAGGGCGGTTCGATGGGGGAACGGGGGAACGTCCGCCTGCGGCGGTTCCTGGTTGTCCGGCGACTCCTGATCATCCTGGGCGCGATACTGCTGGTGGCGGTGTCGCCGGCCCCCGCGGCACTCGCGGCGCCCGGCGATGTGCGGGATACGTCCGACCGGTTCCTGCAGATCTCCCTGGAGTCGATCGACCCGTCGACGGTCTCGACGACCAGCACCGGCACCGTCACCGCGCGCGGCACGCTGGACAACATCGGTGACCGCCCGGTGCGCAACATCGCGATGCGCATGCAGCGCGGTGACGTGATCACCACCAGCGCCGGACTCGGGGACTCGCTGGCCGACGATCCGAACAGTTTCGAGATCGTCGGCAACTTCGTCGATGTGACCGGTGAGCTCGAACCCGGCGAATCCGTACCGTTCACCCTGCGGATGCCGTTGTCGGCGGACGATTCCGGCCGGCCCAGCCTCGACATCGACACGCCCGGCGTCTATCCGATCCTGATCAACGTCAACGGCACGCCCGAGTACGGCGATGCGGCCAGACTCGACGACTCCCGAACCCTGTTGCCGGTGATGGGTCTGCCCGACGACGAGACCCGCGCACAGACCCAGGGTTCTGCCGGCTCCGACTCCACCCTGTCCAGGGAGCTCCCCGTGGCCCCGGACGGGTCCATCGCCCCGGACACCTCCCAGCCGGTGGGACTGACGCTGCTGTGGCCGATCGCCGCACCCGCCTCACTTGCGCCGGGCGTGACCGGCGGCGGCGACGAAACCGTCCGGCTGATGGACAACGGATTACGCCGGTCGCTCGAGCCCGGTGGACGACTCGACACCCTCCTGGCCGCGATGGAGCAGACCCACGAGCAAGAGGCCAACACCCCGCTCACCCAGAGCCTGTGCCTGGCCGTCGACCCCGATCTGCTCGTCAGCGTCCAGGCCATGACCGGCCCCTACCTGGTCAGCACCGACCCCGGCGATCCGACCGGACCCGCGTTCGAGGGCACCGGATCGGAGGTCGCCAAGTCCTGGCTGGCCCGGTTACAGGCCCTGGCACCGACCATGTGCGTCGTGGCGACCCCGTTCGCCCACGTGGACACGAACGCACTTGCTCAGGTGGACGACTCCGGGCTCTCCGAGGCCGCGCTGGCCACCCCGGCCGACATCGTCGACACCATCCTCAAGGTGAAGAGCGTGCGGGGACTCACGCTTCCCACCTCCGGTGTTCTCGACGACGAGGCCGCCGCCCTGGTGAAGGACAACGGCGCGGTCGGCACGCTTCTGTCCGCCTCCGCGGTCCGGACCACCACCCCCACCTCCACCCACGGTGAATATCCCCTCGGCAACGACCTCGCCGTGCAGACATTCGATCCCGCGATGGCCAGTGCGCTGGCCGCGATGGGCCAGACCCCCCGGTCCGCGCAGGTCACCCCGACCGATCAGCGCGACGGCTGGTTGCGCGGCAGCGAGCAGGGCCGGCGGCAGACCGCACTCGGGGCGATGATGTTCCCCGCACTGACGCCGTCGACATCGTCCGCGGCGGCCGCCCCCCTCGGGCGGGCCCGGTCCGATGACCCGATCGCCGAGACGGTCGGCCGGGGGCAGGTCCTGATGCCGCCGCCCACGTGGTCGGCCACCGCCGACGACGCCAAGGCCGTGTTGTCCACGATGACCCAGTTGCTCGCGTCCAATCTGGCCGTCCCGCGACCATTGGAGGCAGTGCGTACCGACCTCACGGCCACCGCCACCGCACCGGCCGGGGCCGACCTGATCGCGCCGACAGGGACCGAGATCACCGGTCCGTCGGTGCAGACGATCACCGCCGTCGGGTCGGACACCACCCAGACCTGGGATCTCCAGGAATCGATGGTCGCGCAGCCCGATGTCCCCATCACGCCGCAGGCATACATGGCTCCGCTGCGGGAAGATCTGCTCCGGGCGATGGCGTCGGTCTCACCGCAGGACCAGCAGGCCGCCGCGGAGGCAGGCAGGATGCGGACCTCGGCGGTGGCGATCACCGTCGCCGGAATCCGGGGTGGTGTCGGCATCCTCGATCCCGGCGGCCGTTTCACCCTGGCCTCCGAACGGAGCCCGTTGCTGCTGGTCATCCGCAACGATCTCCCCGTCGCGATGCGGGTCCGTCTCTCCATCACGGCCCCGGCGGACATGACGGTCGGGAATCTCGGCACCATCGAGATCCCGGCGCAGGGAACCCGGCAACTCCAGATCCCGACCCGGTCCGACCGCTCCAAATCCATGACCGTCCAGATCGGTTTGGTCACATCCAGTGGTGTCCCGTTGGGTAGTCCGATCGAATTGTCAGTACATTCCAACGCATATGGACAACCGCTATTCATCATCACGATCTGTGCCGGAGTGCTACTCGTGCTCCTCGCCGGCCGACGGCTCTGGCACCGATTCCGCGGCGAACCAGACCCCGCTGACCTCGACCGACCCGAACCAGACGAACATGAGCGTCTGATGGCGGACAGTCGCGCCCTGCACAGCGGCGCCATCGGCACGTGGGCTTCGCCGGAGCCCGGGCACCGGCCCGGCCACAACCCCGAGCCGCATGACGGGGATCTCCGATGACCGATCAGCCACCACCTCCGCCGCCCCGGCGCCGCCCGCCGCCCGGACCGATACCGGGTCGGGGGTCGGCTCCTCGGCCGCCATCGGGTGCTCCGCAGGGATTTCGGCCCGCACCGCAGGGACGTCCGGCACCGCAGGGGCGTCCCACTCCACAGTCACGGCCCCCGTACGACGACCGGCCGCCGCCCGGTGCGCCGGCTCTGAACCGCGCGCGGATGAACCGTGCCGCCCCGGCGTCGATCACGGTCGACCCCAAGCCCGGCGAACCCGAACCCGACGAGCCGACCGGCAACACACCGCGACAGCCGTCCGACGACAGTGTGATGCGGACCAGTGGTTCCATCGCGCTCGCCACCCTCGTCTCCCGGATCACCGGTTTCGTCCGCACGGTCCTGGTGCTGGCGATGCTCGGTGCCGCGGTCGCGTCGTCGTTCCAGGCCGCCTACGTGCTGCCGAACATGATCGCCGAGGTCGTCCTCGGCGCGGTGCTGACCGCGATCGTCATCCCGGTCCTGGTCCGTGCCGAACGCGAAGACGCCGATGGGGGAGCCGGTTTCATCAACCGGATCTTCACCCTCACGGTCGTCCTGCTCGGGGCCGCCACGCTGATCGCGGTGATCGCGGCGCCGCTGCTGACCACCCTGAATCTCGGTGACGGCAAGGTCAACCGGGATCTGGCGACCGCACTGGCATACCTGCTGTTACCGGCGATCCTGTTCTATGGCCTATCAGCCCTGTTCATCGCGGTCCTGAACATGAAGGGCCTGTTCAAACCGGGCGCTTGGGCACCGGTGCTCAACAACATCGTGCAGATCGTCACGTTGATCGCCTACGCCGCCAGCCCGGGTGAGATCTCCCTGAACCCGGTGCGGATGGGCGACACCAAACTGCTCATCCTCGGCATCGGCACCACTCTCGGTGTGGTCGCGCAGACGCTCGTCCTGGTCCCGGCCATCCGCCGCAGCGGCGTGAAACTGCGTCTGCAGTGGGGTCTGGACGCCCGGCTCCGCAAGTTCGGCAACATGGCCGTGGCGATCGTCCTGTACGTGGCGGTGTTGCAGATCGGTCTGATCGTCACCTATCGCATCGCGTCGGCCGCGAGCGCGGACGGCGTCAGTGTGTACGCCACGCAATGGCAGTTGCTGCAGTTGCCGTACGGCGTGCTGGGCGTGACCATCCTGACCGCGATCATGCCGCGGCTGTCCCGCAACGCCGCCGCCGACGACACCCACGCGGTGATCGACGACCTCTCGCTCGCCACCCGCCTGACGATGGTCTCACTCGTCCCGGTGATCGCGTTCATGACGTTCTTCGGTCCGGCGATCGGTGTGGCCGTCTTCAACTTCGGAAAGTTCAACGCCGATACCGCCTCCCAATTGGGCAGTGTGCTGTCGTGGGGCGCGTTCACGATGATCCCGTACGCGATGACACTCGTGCAGCTACGGGTGTTCTACGCCCGCGAAGACGCCTGGACCCCGACGTACATGGTCGTCGGGATCACCGCGGTCAAGGTCGCCGCGTCGTACCTGGGCCCGGTGCTGTTCGACAACCCGGACGACATCATCCGCTGGCTCGCCCTGTCGAACGGTCTGGGCTATCTGGTCGGTGCCGTTGTCGGGCACTATCTGTTGCGCAGCCGCCTCGATGGCGCGCGGATGACCAACGTCGGCCGCACCGTGTCGTGGACCCTGGTCGTGTCCGTCGGATGCAGCGCGCTGGTGTGGGCGCTCGCCGAGCTCTCCGGGCTGGACCAGTTGTCCACCGATCACGGCAAGGTGGGGTCGCTCGCCTACCTCGCCCTGGTCGGCATCGTGACGATCTCACTGATCTACATCGTGCTGACTTTGCTGCGCGTGCCCGATGTGCTGACCGTGGTGGTCGTGGTCCGACGTCTGCTCGGCCGATTCATCCCGGCCATCGCCCCGGCGCCGCAACCCGAGACCGAGGGTGCGGCGACGATGACCATCCAGTTCCCGCGGATCTCGGGCGAGGAATCTGTTCCGTATTCTGGTCAGGTCGAAGTTATCCGACGCTTCGACCGGGGTACGTCGAGCTGGCAGGCCTACGCGGTCACGAGCGGCGGCGCTGCCGGAACCGAATTCCGTCAGCCACAAGACCTGCGGTATCGAAGGAAAGGAGTGGGTGCTTTGGGTAAACAGGATGCCGACAGCAAGCCGGTCGAGGCGCCCACGTCGGCACGCCCGTCAGCGGGCACGCCGGCTGCCGACGAGACCGCGCAGATGAATCTCGCGGACGTGGCAGCAGCAGGCAAGGCCGCACCCGAAGCCCCTACCGGAGCCCGTCCGCCGGCACCGGCCCCCGCCAGGCCACGGGTTCGCCGGGGCCCCAGGCTCGTTCCCGGAGCCGCCGTCGCCGGCGGCCGGTACCGGCTCCTGCAACATCACGGTGGGGCACGCGGGCTGCAGTTCTGGCAGGCCCGCGACATCAACCTCGACCGCGACGTGGCACTGACATTCGTCGACGCCGAACAGACCGCTCCGCCCCCGGAACCCGGTGTCCGGATCGATCCCCGCGCCGAGGGTCCGCAGGCAGTGTTGTCACGGACGCTTCGCCTCGGCCGGATCAACTCGCCCGGCATCGCGCGGGTCCTGGACGTGGTCCGCGGTTCATCGGGCGGAATTGTTGTCGCCGAGTGGATCCCGAGCTCGTCGCTGGCCGATGTCGCCAAGTCGAATCCGTCGCCGGTCGGTGCTGCTCGCGCAGTCCGCGCACTGGCCGGAGCCGCCGAGGCAGCCCACCGCAACGGCGGCGCGCTGTCCATCGACCATCCCGAACGCGTCCGGATCAGCCAGGAGGGCAATGCATTCCTGGCGTTCCCCGGTACGCTCGCCGACTCCGACAAGTCCTCGGACGTCCGTGGCCTGGGCGCGGTTCTCTATGCACTCCTGCTGGCGCACTGGCCGCTCGATGCCGAGACCGGGATCGAACTCGCCACCAGCCGGCAATCAGCCGAACCGATCGGTGGTCTGCCGCCGGCCGCCCCCGGTAACGACGGTCTGCCGCGTGAACCCCGGGCGCAGCGTCCTGACATCCCGTTCGAGATCTCCGCGGTCGCGGCTCGGGCGCTGGAGGGCAACAGCGGGATCCGCACCGCGGCCACCGTCCAGCATGTCCTCGACCAGGCGACGGTTCTCGATCAGCAGACCGACCTGATCGCTCAGGTCGGGGCCGACGGTAAACCGGTGAACGCCGCGCCGCGGGCGACCCCGAGAATGCTCGGTGGGGGCGACGACCACGAGACGAAGAAGCCTCGTTCGGTGCGCACCATGGCGATCCTGGCCGGTGCCGGATTGTTCATCCTGTTCCTGGTGATCGCCGTGGTCGTCTGGGCCACCAACGCTTTCGGCGGCGACGACGACACCCCGGACATCGACTCGATCTTCTCCACCTCCGCGGGCCCGTCCGGCGATGCGGCCACACAGGCCCCCGCTCCGGCTCCGGCTCCCGCGGGACCGGTCGGCCTGACGGCGGTCACGATGCTCGACTACTCGGATCAGGTTCCCGACGGCCGTACCAATCTGAACAACGTGATCACCGGGCAGGCACCGGCATGGAAGACCGACGAGTATCGCGGTGGCGCGAAGTTCGGCAACCTCAAACCCGGTCTCGGCCTGATGTTCACGCTCGATCGGGACGCGACCCTCTCCGAGGTCGTCGTGCGGTCACCGACGCCGGGCATGCAGCTCGAGATCCGCACCGCGAACTCGGTCCAGACGGCATTCGAAGACACCACCCTCGTGGGTGCCGCCACCCTCGAGGGCGCGGAAACCCGCATCCCGATCAGCGGCGCCGGACCGTCGAAGTACGTTCTGGTGTGGCTGACGTCCCTGCCCCGCAACGACAGTGGGCGCTACCAGGGTGCGGTCGGTCAAGTGTCGATGACGGGCTAGTACGGCCGGTGAGCGACGATCTGCCGGCGGGCGCGGTGCGCTGTGAAGACGGGTTGATCCGTCCGGCGTGGGCCGCGCAGTCGGGTCTGATGCGCGACTACTACGACACCGAGTGGGGTATGCCGGTGTCGGGGGAGAACGCCCACTTCGAACGTCTTGCGCTGGAGGGATTTCAGGCCGGATTGTCGTGGGCGACGATCCTGCGCAAACGGCCGGCGTTCCGGGAGGTCTTCGCCGACTTCGATGTCGACACCGTGGCCGGCTACGGCGAGGTCGAGGTGGCCCGGATGCTCACCGATGCCCGGATCATCCGGCACCGCGGCAAGATCGAGGCGACCATCGGCAACGCCCGCGCCGCCCAGAACCTGCGCGCCGAGGGTGGTCTGGTCGACTTCCTGTGGTCCTACAAACCGGCGTCCACCCCACGTCCGCAGACCATTGCCGACGTACCGACCACGTCGCCGGAGTCGGTCGCGATGTCCAAGGCCTTGCGGTCAAAAGGTTTTCGATTTGTGGGCCCGACCACCATGTATGCGCTGATGGAGGCCATCGGGATCGTCGACACCCACCTGATGACCTCGTTCCGGCGGGGGAGTTCGGGTGTCTGGACCGACACCGACCAGTCGGCTACCGCGGATCCGGCGGACTGAGGCGCCGGACGAGTTCGGCGAGGTTCGTCGGGAAGATCAATTCGGTGCTCGACTCCAGGTCCGCGGGCGACCACCAGCGGTGGTCCAGGATCGTCATCCGCTCGAGGTCGGTCCAGCCGACCGAATGCGGCTCGAAAGCCGGTACGTAGGCCACGAAATAGACCTCGACCTGGTGGATCGGCTCGCCGGCGAAGTCGACGTCGAACTCTCGACGCAGCACCGGACCCGACATCGCCTCCACCAGGTGACCGGTCTCTTCGTAGACCTCACGCCGGGCCGTCTGCTCGTCGGTCTCGTCGCCTTCGCGCCCGCCGCCGGGGGTGAACCACCATGTCGGGCCGGAGGAGTTCATCGGATCGACCCCGCGGAACAGCAGTGTCCGGCCGAGCTCATCGATCAGGATCATGCGCGCTGCCAGTCGGCGGCGCCGTACCGATTCCATCACCGGACCCCTTTCCGTTCCATCACCCTGCCAGATCCGCGACCGGATCTGGCAGCAGGTCACACCATTGGCCCCGGGGTAGGGGGTGATGGTCACGCTCGCACAGTGCGTTTGGCTAGTGTGGTTGTTGGCTACGGATGGCAGCCCGGGCGTCCGCCCGGCACACCGGAGTGCACGGCCGATCGGAAGCGAGTGGGCTCGATGATGGCTCGAACGGCCGAATATCCCAGACCGAACCACTGTCTCGTGCACATCAGTGACACCCATCTGATCCACGGTGACGGCGACCTCTACGGCGGTGTGGACAGCACGGCGCGACTGCGCCAGATCCTCGACGAACTCGCCGCTTCCGAGGCCGCGATCGATGCACTGGTCTTCACCGGCGACCTGACCGACAAGGGCGACGCCCGCGCCTATGCCACGTTGCGCGGCATGGTCGAGCCGATCGCCGAGGGGCTCGGGGCCGAAGTCATCTGGGCCATGGGCAATCACGATGACCGCGCCGTCTTCCGCACCGAACTGCTCGACGAGCCGCCGCTGACCGGGTCCATCGACATGGTGCACGACATCGGCGGGCTCCGGATCATCACGCTCGACTCGACTGTCCCCGGCTTTCACCACGGCGAGCTCAGTGATGCCCAACTCGGTTGGCTCAGTCGACATTTGGCGACACCCGCCGAATACGGCACCATCCTCGCGATGCACCATCCACCGGTGCCGTGTGTGCTCGACCTGGCCGTGACCGTCGAACTACACGATCAGCAGCGACTGGCAAATGTGTTGCAGGGCAGCGATGTCCGCTCCATCATCGCCGGACACCTGCACTATTCGACCACCGCGATGTTCGCCGGGATACCGGTCTCGGTGGCCGCCGCCACCTGCTACAACCAGGATCTCAACGTCCCGGCCGGGGCGATGCGCGGCCGGGACGGGGGACAGGGTTTCAACCTGATCCACGTCTACGACTCCACCGTGGTCCACTCGGCCGTACCCATCGGCACGTATGCGACTGTGGGTGAATATGTTTCACCGGACGAGACGGCACGGCGGCTGGCCGCGGCCAACATCCGCATCGCTGAGAGCACCCGGCGCAGCGCGGCGGCCCGGAACTAGGCCGACGCCGCCTCCGCGACGGTCTCCCACGGTGCGGCGATGGGGAAGTAGCGGTCGAGGAACCCGGTCACCGTCTGGGTTCGCAATTCCAGATCGACCTCGGGCGTGCTGCCGTCGTTGAGGCAGAAGAAGTCGACGGCCCGGCGTGGCAACATCTTCTCCATCGCCTTGAGTCCCGCCACGGCCGTGGTGTCGATGTACTTCACCTTGGCCTCTTTCTGAACGACCGCGCGGCCGGTCATCAGCGCGTAATAGTGGTACAGCGAATTGGTCACCGAGATGTTGGTACTGGTGCGGAAAGCACTGGCGGCGGTGGCCGCGAACTCCTCGGGAAACTCATCTTCCATTTCCTGTAACACGCTCTTGCGCAACGGTGTTGCAGCATGTTCGAGATGCCGTGTCGTCATCAGTCCGAACCGGTTCTGCAGCAGTCGCCGGTTGACCCTGGCGGCGTTCTCGAAGCCGCTGCGGTCGGCGTCGCTGTATCCGAGTCCGATCCGCGTGGTCGCCTCGATGAACATGCTCACGCCACCGGAGGAGAAGAACGCCTGCGGTCCGACCGGCCGGCCGAAGAACATGTCGTCGTTGGAGTACAGGAAATGCTCGGACAGCCCGGGGATGTGGTGGAGCTGGCTCTCGACGGCCTGCGAGTTGTGGGTCGGCAGCACCGACGTATCGACGAAGAACTCCTCGCTGCGGACGAAGGTCACCCGGGGATCGTCGGCGAGCCACGCCGGACGCGGCGAGTCGGTGGCGACAAAGATGCGGCGAATCCAGGGTGCGTACATGTGGATCGACCGCAACGCGTACTTCAGCTCGTCGATCTGCCGGTATCGTGCCGCCGACGCATCCCCTTCTCCGACAATGTAATTCTGCATTCGCTTGGCTCGCTGCGCCTGGAACTCTGCCGACGACCCGTCGACCCAGGAGAACACGATGTCGATGTCGAAGTTCACGTCGGAGGCGTGCCCGGCGAACATGTTCTCGATGGTCGGCCAGGTCAGACCGTAGCGCTCGACGGTCCCGCGCACGGCCTCGTCCGTCGGGATGGTCCGCCGGGTCAACGAGTTCTCGATCGGCAGGGTGATCTCGGTGTCTCCGAACGACCACAGCTCGATCTGAACCGCGGTCGCAACACCATAATGCAGACCGCTCGTCGGTTCGACCCGCGGTCGGTAGAGCCGGAAGATCCTGGCCTTGGGGGACTGTGAGAGCTTCCCGTCACCCACCAACACTGCCTTACCGCGTTCTGCATCAACGGTTTTGGAGTAGAACGGCTCACGCTCACAGGCCTCGACCATGGCGGTCCTGAACGCGGCGCGATCGGACCACGCGATCGCGATCACCGGCCGTTCGTCATTGCCCCGGACCAGGAGATACTCGATCTCGGTCGCATCGAGGACACCCCGGATGAACAGCAGATCCTCGACCATCGCCTGCTGCGGTGTGGTCGACGAGATGGCCAGCGCGTACCGGCCCTCGAAACCGACGACATTCGGCTGCTCTCGCAGGCGGGCCACCGACGCGGCCGACTCCCGGACCACTGGCTCCGGGATCTCCGGCTCGGGCGGGACGAGGTAGATCTCATGGGGCGCTGGGGGTGTGATGGCAATTCCTTCCGGGGACGGCATACGGCCGAGAGATCCCCGGAACGCCTCCAGTGTAGATGGTCTGCTGCGGCCCGGGCCCGTCACCGGTCGACCCCTCAGCGGGCATATCTCAGGAACAGGAAATCGTCGTGGGCGAGGGCGTGTGCCAGCGTCAGACCACGTGGCTCGACGAGGGGTCTGGCCGGCCGCGCCCGCGGGGTGTGTTCCTGCAGCCCGGCGAACTTCGGCGCCACCGTCAGACACACTTCGTCGATCAGATCGGCACCGACCAGCGCGTCCAGCAAGGTCGGACCCCCTTCGCACAGAATATGTTTCAGCCCACGGTCTTCGAGCGCGGCGATCGCCGCGGGGAGGTCGACGGTGTCGTCACCGACAGCGATGACGTCGACGCCGTAATCCTCGACCCGGCTGCGCGCACGCGTGGTCGTGACGATGATCGGCGGGGGTGTGGCGCCCATCAGTCGAGAGGTGTGCGGCAGAACACCGGAATTGGTGACCACCGCGACCGGTGGTGCGGTCATCTGTCCACGCAGCTCACGTGCTCGGCGGTATGAGTCCTTCAGCACCACCGGGCCGTAGTTCTCCGCGCGAACGGTCCCGGCACCGACGAGGACCACGTCGGCGAAGATCCTCAGGGCCTTGAGCAGAGCCTGGTCGGTGGCACCCGAGATCTGACGTACCCGTCCGTCGAACGCCGCTTCGCCGTCCAGGCTCATGACCATGTTCGCCCGGATGCCGACGGGCGGATCCGCGTACCATTCGACGGCCAGTGCCGTCGTGTCCACCTCACCCGAGGGCAACAACCGCACCTGTGAATCGCTCATGCGTCGTGCCCGGGTTCGAGGTCGCGGACATCGGAGAAGCTCACCAGTTCCTCGGCGGCCGCGGGCGTCACCTCACCGTCGAACGGTTCCAGGAGTATGCCCTGGTGGTCACCGGCGTCGATCCGGCGGATGATCCGCCCGGCGAACCAGGCGGCGGCATCGTCGAGGATCGGCAACCCCTGCGGTCCCTCATGCCACCGGCATCGCTCGAACTTGTCCACCTCGTCACCGGTTTCCGTCCCGAACAGGCGGGCGACGTCGATGTCCTTACGAGCGAGCACATGCACGGCCAGGTGCTCCGCATCCTGTGCCACCCCGAAGGTGTGGTTGCTCTTGGACACCCCGACGAAGAACCGGGACGGATTGATGCTGGCCTGACTCGCGAAGCCGACCAGGCAACCCGAACGTCGATCTGCAGCACGGGTCGTCACCACGAACATCGGGTAATTCAACTGGCCCACCAGCTGCTCGAAAGCGGGTTCAGAGGATTCCTTTTCATTCACCACTTGCTCATCCTTCGTCCCACTGATCACAACCGTTCTCGGACACGTTCCGCTTTCAGTGTCTCCCGTGGAGTAGAACGCAAACCTCACGGTTCATTTGCCCCGCCCACCAGGGGATACGGATTTCGCTTCTACCGTCGCGTGGAGCGTTGGCCTCCACTAGTCTCCATCCATGGCCGAGTGGGGGGAGGTCTGTGGGGATGATGCGCGGACCGATGAGGAATTGCTTGCCGCACATGTGGAGGGGGACTCCGATGCTTTCGGGATACTGATCACGCGGCTGCAGGGTCATTTGTGGGCGGTGGCACGCCGGACCTCGCATTCGGACGAGGACGCGGCGGATGCCTTGCAGGAGGCGCTGCTCAAAGCGCACCGCATGGCCGACGGATTTCGGGCCGACGCCAAGGTGAGCTCGTGGATGCACCGCATCGTGGTCAACGCCTGCCTCGACCGGATCCGCCACAACAAGGCCCGGCCGACGGTGCCGCTGCCCGAGTTCGACATCACCGAGTTGGCCGACCCTCATGACCAGCATGGTGAGGTCGACCTTTCGGTGTCGGTGGGCCGGGCCCTCGACGCCCTGCCGGCCGATCAGCGCGCTGCGATCGTGGCGATCGACATAGAGGGGTACTCGGTGGCCGAGGCGTCGGTGCTCCTCGGTGTGCCCACCGGGACGATCAAGAGTCGTCGCGCGCGCGGACGGGCCAGACTTGCTGTGGCGCTGGGGCATCTGCGGTCACCGGCCGAAGAAGCCAATTCCTAGTCGGTTCATCGGGGGCACCCCACGACGATCTGGTCGGTGGCAACGCGGTCTACTGGTGGGATGGGTTTCACGCGCGCAGAACTCGAGTCATATCGTGATGCGGTCATCCCGGACCTGGTCGGACCCGACTGCCGGCTGTTGTTCGTCGGTATCAATCCGGGCCTGTGGACGGCCGCGACCGGTGCCCACTTCGCCCGTCCGGGCAACCGGTTCTATCCGGCCCTCGCCCGCGCCGGGATCGTCGACCGGGTGATCGACGCATCGAAGGGATACCGCGAAGAAGACCGACAGCTGTTGCTGGACAGCGGCATCGGCATCACCAACCTCGTTCCGAGAGCAACGGCTCGGGCCGATGAGCTCACGCCCGAGGAACTGCAGACCGGTGGCGAACGATTGGTGGAGACCGTCGCCGCGGTGTCCCCGAAGGTGATCGCCGTCGCCGGAATCACGGCATACCGCAGCGCATTCGGGGAACGAAAGGCGGTGTCCGGCCGTCAGGAACGGACCATCGCGGGCGTCCCGGTGTGGGTGGTGCCCAACCCCAGCGGTCTCAACGCCCATGCCAATGTGGACTCGCTGGGCATTGCCTACCGTGAGCCTGCCAGGGCCGCCGGCATCGTCCGATGATGACCCGGTTCACCGATTCGGATGTCGAGGGAACCGACCGAACCCGGCCGACGTCCTAGCTGGGTATCGAGATGACTGGCCATCGAGATGACAGGGAAGCAGGGGTCCGCGCGATGTTCGGTATCGGCAACCGAGTCCAACCACACCCGGACCTTCTCGAACCGCCTTATCGCGTGGATGTGATCGCCGATCTTCACGCCGGTGTCTACCCGGACGATTTCGCGCAGGTACTCAGGCCCCGGGTGCTTGCCGATCCGGACGGCGCCGCCATCTGGAGGGCGCTGGAGGCGACCACCGCCCAGCTGGCCGAACTACCCCCCTCACCGGTCCCGGTACCGCCCTTCGTACAGGAGCGGATCGACCGGACCATGACGGCGATTGCCGACGACAATCGCGACAAAGCGCAGGTCACCTGGTTGTCACGCCGGCGCGGTGCAGTCGCGGTGTCGCTGGCAGCGGCGGCCGCGGTGGTCGGGATCGCGGTGGGGGCCACCTTCGCCTTCACCGCCGATTCGAGCGACTCCGATCGGGTGCCGGTGGCCACGGCGACCGCCCCGGCCGTGCCGTCGACCGCCACCCTTCTCAGCGTCCTCGGCAGCACCGAGAGCACCGGATTCGTGGACCGGGCAGCACAGGATCGGTGTCTGCTCGCCAATCAGATTCCGCCCTCGACCCCGGTCCTCGGCGCCGGGTCAATCGACAACGCCGGCGGCCGTGCCGTGGTGGTCCTGCTGGCCACCGGCACGATCGGTACGTTCGACGCGCTGGTCGTCGGCACCGACTGCACCACGGGCAACCCGGCGACGATCAGCCGGACCACCATCGGCGACAAGTGAGGCGATCGCCACTGCGGCGATCACCCCCACCGGGACGACCGCGAGGTGTCCGGTTACCACGGCCCACACCAGCGGCCCGAGCGCAGCCACCACCGCGGTGATCGCGCCGACGAGCAGGCGGTTGCCACCCTGACGACGTCCTCGCGCGGTCGATCCGGGCACCAGATGCATGAGTGCGGCCGCCAGCAGAACCGAGCCGATGAGATCGCTGGGGCGGTGCCAACCCCAGACCATCAGATCCTGGGAGACAAGCGTCAACCACCCGACGCCGGCGACCGCGGCGATCGGCCCGAGCGAACGTGGTGCGGCCCGCACGATCGCTGCGACGCACCCCGCGGCAGCTGCCGCATGACCGCTGGGGAACGTGTTGGTCACCCACCCGAGTCCCTCGAAGTCGGGACGGGTCAGCAGGTCATCGCGCAGCAACTGCGTGAGTACGATCCCGATCACCGGAAGCACAAGCAGCACAACGATACTCAGTCGCCTGCGGGCCAGCAGGCCCAAACCGATGATCGCCACGGCCGAGACCACCCACAACCTCAGGTCGGTGACCGAGCCCAACCCGACGATGTGGGGGAGATCAGCGGTGGCACCGGTCCCACGCAGGGACAGAAAGGCCCGCTCATCGGCGCGCTGACCGGCCGCGGTGTGGACTGCGAGCAGATACACCGCGATCATCGCGGCCGCCGGTGATACGACCCACAACGCCGACGACAGCGACAGCTGTACGCGCGACGAACGAAGCGGGGACGATCGATACATACGCTCCATGGTGCCGGACAACCCTGTGAGTCCTCTCAGCCGCTGCGTCGCGCCGATGCCCGGGAACAGATGCCCTTAGGCTGATGTTGTTCAAGGCGTTACCCAGTGAAGGAAAGTGGAGCATCGATGACCTCAGCAGGTACCGACACCGTCTACGACGTGATCATCATCGGATCAGGTCCGGCCGGCTACACGGCAGCCGTTTACGCAGCTCGTGCAGATCTGTCGCCCGTCGTATTCGAGGGCACCCAGTTCGGCGGCGCGTTGATGACCACCACTGAGGTCGAGAACTTCCCGGGTTTCCAGAAGGGCATCCAGGGTCCCGAGCTGATGGAAGAAATGCGTGAGCAGGCGCTTCGTTTCGGTGCCGATCTGCGCATGGAAGACGTCGACGCGGTCCGCCTGACCGGCGACATCAAGGAGATCGACGCCGGCGGCGAGACCTTCCGCGCCAAGGCCGTCATCCTCGCCATGGGAGCAGCGGCCCGTTACCTCGACGTGCCCGGCGAGCAGGAATTGCTCGGACGCGGCGTGTCCGCCTGCGCCACCTGCGACGGTTTCTTCTTCCGCGACCAGGACATCGCCGTCATCGGCGGCGGCGACTCGGCGATGGAGGAGGCGACATTCCTCACCAAGTTCGCCCGGTCGGTCACCGTGATCCACCGTCGCGAGGAATTCCGGGCGTCGAAGATCATGCTCGACCGCGCCCGGGCGAACGACAAGATCCGCTTTGTGACCAACACTACGATCGGCCGCGTCCTCGGCGAGACGTCCGTGACCGGGCTCGAACTGGTCAACACCGCCACCGGCGAAACCTCGAAGCTGGACGTGACCGGCATGTTCGTCGCGATCGGACACGATCCGCGCAGTGGCCTGGTCAAGGGGCAGGTCGACCTGGACGCCGACGGCTACGTGCGGGTCGAGGGCCGCACGACCTACACCTCGCTGCCCGGCGTCTTCGCCTCCGGCGATCTCGTCGACCACACCTATCAACAGGCGATCACCGCCGCCGGTTCCGGCTGCGCCGCGGCCATCGACGCCGAGCGCTGGCTGGCCGATCAGGCAGATTCGACCGGACCCGACGTACCGGAGGCAGTCGGGGCAGCAGCGGCTGCGGCCGGGGCCTGAACCACCGACAAACCGCATGATCCGTTCGTCTGAACGGACTGCAACCCAAGCTGTGAAAAGGAGAACACCATGGGAGCAAACACCGTCGTCGTCACCGATGCCACGTTCAAGGAACAGGTACTCGGAGCGGACAAGCCGGTCCTCGTAGACTTCTGGGCCACCTGGTGCGGACCGTGCAAGATGGTCGCCCCGGTCCTCGAAGAGATCGCCGGCGAGAACTCGGAGAAGATCACCGTCGCCAAACTCGACGTGGACCAGAACCCCAACGTGGCCAGGGACTTTCAGATCATGTCGATTCCGACCATGATTCTTTTCGAAGATGGAAAGCCCACCAAGACCATCGTCGGCGCCAAGGGCAAGGCAGCTCTGCTGCGCGAGCTCGACGGAGTGATCGGTAAGTAATATCGTCTCGGGTCGGTAACGGCCAGTCATCAGCAGTGTGACCGTAAAGGTCCCGGACTGGTGCCTGGCCGTATTGGCTCTGTCAGGGGATTGCTGAGACACTGGCTAGCGAGTTCGTGTCCTGGCTCAACGAGCTCCGTGCGGTCGCTCGTCCGTGTTGTCGTTAGAAGGAAGGCCACTCAGATGCCGTTGTTCCGGTTGGGGGATCACGGATCCGCTGTCGCCGAAATACGGGCAATCCTGACGAATCAGGGTCTGCTGGCCGACACCGTTCCCTTGCTGGGAAGGGCTACCGATAGCAACGGCTGGGCGCCACCCGAAGCAGTCTTCGACGCCGAGACCGACCAGGCCGTTCGTGCGTTTCAGCAACAGCGTGGACTGCTTGTCGACGGTGTTGTCGGTCCGGCCACCTTCGGAGCGCTTCATGAGGCCTCTTACCGTCTCGGTGCGCGCGTGCTGTTCTATCAGCTCTCGGCGCCCATGCACGGCGACGACGTCGCAACGCTGCAATCCCGGCTGCAGAACCTCGGTTACTACACCGGTCTGGTCGACGGCCACTTCGGCGGCGACACCTATACCGCGTTGTGCAATTACCAGAGCGAGTTCGGGCTGAGCGCCGACGGCATCTGCGGTCCGGCCACGCTGCGGTCCCTGGAGCTGCTCGGAACCCGCGTCACCGGCGGATCCCCGCACGCGATTCGCGAAGAAGAACACGTCCGTCGTCTCGGGCCGCAGTTGTCAGGCAAACGCATTGTCATCGATCCCGGTTCCGGTGGTGACCATCCCGGTGCCGATCCGGCTGAATCGGCTCTCGAAGCCGAAATCCTCTGGGATCTCGCACGCCGTCTCGAAGGTCGGATGATCGCCGCCGGCATGGAGACCTTCCTGTCGCATTCCGAGGATCAGAACCCGACCGACAAGGAACGCGCCGAGATCGCGAATTCCATCGGCGGCGACCTACTCATCGCACTGCGCTGTGCCCACTACCCGAACAGTAGCGCCAGTGGTGTGGCGTGCTTCCACTTCGGAACCTCCCACGGATCGACGTCGACGATCGGCCGATCGCTGTCGGGCTTCATCCAGCGCGAGATCGTCGCCAGAACCGAACTGCGAGACTGCCGTTCGCATGAGCGCACGTGGGACATCTTGCGGCGCAGCCGGATGCCTGCGGTCCAGCTGGACATCGGTTACATCAGCAATCGCCACGACGCCACCGAGCTGAGCAAGCCAGAGGTACGTGACACGATCGCCGAGGCGATTCTCGTCGCCGTCAAGCGCCTATATCTACTGGAGCGGGACGACCAGCCCACCGGCACGTACACATTCGCCGGATTGCTGGCCTCCGAACAGATTCCGCGCTAGAACGCCTGCCGGCTCGGGGGATACCCGAGCCTCATCAGGGCTGTGGCGTGTTGCGTTGTCCGACGGTCACAGCAGTTCGTTCTCGACCGGCCACATCGATGGCGGCCATCACAACCAACTTCTCGAGCGCGCTCTCGACGCCGGCCTTCCAGCCGAGGTCGGTATCCAGTTCCAGTCGCAGCCGCGGAAAGCGGTGGTGCGCCGACACCACGTCGAAACCGGATTCTTTGAGGAACTCCGCGTCGATCATGCAGCGAGGACAAATGGTTTCGTCACCGACGATCTCGCCGTCACCCTGTTCGGCACTCAGGTCGGCTCGCTCCGACCGCACGATCCCGAATGCCTCGATGGCACGGACTCCACGGCGGGTGAGATCGACGACCACCGCCCGCACCAGATCCTCGGCGGCATTGTCGTGGCCGGGATCCACCCACATCGATGAGAGGATCACCGCATCCGCAGATACCGGGGAAGTGGGGAAGAGGGTCGCGCGGGGGACACTGCGCGGGGGACCGTAGAACGCGGCCCCGACAACTTTGCCGGTCTGGCTATTGACCGCAACCTGTGCGCACGTGCCCCACTCGAGCAGGAGCATGGAGACCCATGCCTCTTTGTCGAACTCGCTCTCGAATGGTGCTCCGCCCACCATGTCGGGGATCAGGTCTGGCTCCATCTCCCAGAACACACAGCGCCGACCGTGTACGGGCAGTGTCTCGAACCCGTCCATGGTGAGCGGCGTTATCGTTACCGACACGGACCCGCCGCCTCCTGAACACACCTGATTGGACCAATTTCTCCGAAGAACACATCTCAGCATATGCGATGAGGGAATCGGAGTCGCAACGAGCGAGGGTGAACGCCAATGCCGTTGTGTAAAAGGACCTTTGGGTCAAAAATCCGCAGCTTCTACACATTGTTGTCACAGTGACGTTTCACCTGCACCCACCGGTACCTGGGATTTCGGGGTGAATTTTCTACCCTTGCGCGATGATGTCCACCAGCCGCTCGAGGTCGCCCACCGATCCGAATTCGACCGTGATCTTGCCCTTGCGCTTGCCCATTGCGACCGTCACGCGGGTGTCGAGTTTGTCCGACAGCCGCTCGGCCACGTCCTGCAAGCCGGGCATCTGGATCGGCTTGCGCTTCGCGGCAGGTGTCGTCTTGCCGTCGTCCCGGTTGGCCAATGTCACCGCTTCTTCGGTGGCACGCACCGACATGCCCTCGGCGACAATCCGGGCTGCGAGGACTTCCTGCGCGTCTGCGCCGGCCTCGAGGGAGAGCAGTGCGCGGGCGTGACCTGCCGACAGGACACCTGCGGCAACCCGGCGCTGGACCGGGATGGGGAGACGGAGCAGCCGGATCATGTTGGTGATCACGGGGCGTGAACGGCCCAACCGGCTCGCCAGTTCATCGTGGGTGACACCGAACTCTTCGAGTAATTGTTGATAGGCCGCCGCCTCTTCCAGAGGATTCAGTTGCACGCGGTGGATGTTCTCCAGCAGCGCATCACGCAGCATGTCGCCGTCGGCGGTCTCCCGGATGATCGCCGGGATCTTCTCCAGACCGGCTTCCTGGCTCGCTCGCCAGCGGCGCTCACCCATGACGAGTTGGTACTCGGCGGTGCCCTCCGGCTCCGCCAGGCGACGCACCACGATCGGCTGCATGAGCCCGAACTCGCGGATGGAGTGGACGAGTTCGGCCAGCGCCTCTTCGTCGAACGCCGTACGGGGCTGCTGCGGGTTGGGCTGGATGCGACCCGGTTCGATCTCCTGGTAGATCGCACCGACGTCATCGATCCCGGCCGGGTCGGTGATGGATGGGGGAGTGGGCACCGGCGCACTCGCGGAGTTGGTGTCCGTTGCCTTCGCCGGTTTGCCCGTGCTACCGCCGTCCACGATGGTGTCGGGGGCGTCAGCAGTGCTCGATGTCGGCGCGGTGCGGCCGCTGCCGAACATGACGTCGGTGGCAGCTGAACCCATCTTCGGGCCACCGTCGGCAGGACCGGTGGGGATCAACGCGGCGAGACCACGTCCGAGACCGCCCTTGCGGGGCGCTGCCTTCGCCGGCTTGCCTGCTCCCGGGGCTTTCGTAGGAGTCGCTTTCGAAGAGTTCTTGTCGTCGGTCACTGCCGGCCCTCCACATCATCTTGAACGGATCGCATTGCCAATTCACGACCGGCGTCCAGGTAGCTCATCGCTCCACGTGAACCCGGGTCGTACTCAATGATTGTGCTGCCGTATCCCGGGGCCTCAGAGACCTTCACGCTGCGCGGAATGATCGTGTTGAGGACTCGGTCACCGAAGTGCGCGCGGACGCTCTCAGCGACCTGGTCGGCGAGTTTTGTCCGGCCGTCATACATCGTCAGAACAACGGTCGACACGTGCAGTGCGGGGTTGAGGTGGGCCTGCACCAGGTTGATGTTCGAGAGCAATTGGCTCACGCCCTCGAGCGCGTAGTACTCACACTGGATCGGGATCAACACCTCTTGGGCAGCCACCATCGCGTTGATGGTCAGCAAGCCCAGTGACGGCGGGCAATCGATGAGGATGAAGTCGAAGTCATACCGATCGAGGGTCTCCCGGTCGAGTGCGTTGCGTAGACGGTTCTCCCGCGCCACCATCGAGACCAGCTCGATCTCCGCGCCTGCCAGATCCAACGTCGCCGGGACACAGAAGAGGTTCTCGTAAGACGAGCTCTGGACGATCGTGTCAGCGAACGCGACCTCGCCGATCAAGAGTTCGTAGACCGACGGAACGCCGGAACGGTGATCCACACCCAGCGCTGTGCTCGCGTTGCCCTGGGGGTCCAGGTCTATCACCAGAACCCGAAGCTGATGTACGGCCAGTGCGGCGGCAAGGTTGACCGCCGTGGTGGTCTTGCCGACGCCGCCCTTCTGATTGGCGATTGTCATGATCCGGGTGCGCGGGGGGCGGGGGAGTGAACCCGACCCTCCCGGGGTCAGCACCCGGCTCGCACGCTCTGCCGCCGCAGCGATAGGGGTGTCGTAATGGGTTTGGGGTCTGGCCTCATATCCGGTGGTTTCACGTGAAACTGTTTCACGTGAAACATACGGTTCATTGGACACGCTTTCGCTCCTTCGGCTACGCCTACCGAACATTCTGCGCTCTGTCACCGACGTCCACCAATTCGAGTGGCAACAACGACTGTTGTCGGCGTTTCGAGTATCTCAGAACCGCACGTTTCAACATGAAGGTTCGACAGTCCAATCCGGCCCAGCGTTCCCTGATGCTCAGAGATCTCGTCCGCAGCGGACGATCCTTTGATCGCCAGCAGCCGGCCCCCGGGCCGCAGTAGGGGAACACACCACTTGGCCAAGCGGTCCAGTGGGGCGACCGCACGCGACGTCACGACATCGGCACCGCCGACTGTCTTCTTGACTTCCTTCTCCTCGGCCCGCCCACGGACAACGCGCACATCGAGCCCGAGCTCCGCGACGACTTCTTCCAGGAAGGTCGCTCGGCGCAAGAGGGGCTCCACCAACGTCATCCGCACGGACGGCTTCGCGATGGCCACGGCGATGCCGGGCAGTCCGGCTCCGCTGCCGATATCGACCACATTCTCGCCGTCGGCGAGGAGGTCTCCCATCACGGCGCAATTCAACACGTGACGTATCCAGAGGCGGTCCACTTCCCGCGGTCCGATCAGCCCTCGCTCGACTCCCGCGCCGGCCAGACTCGACCAATACCGTTCCGCGAGCGGCAACCGCTCACCGAACACTGCCCGGGCGGCCGCCAGTGTCTTCTCACCCTCGGGACCCTCGAACTCTGCTGACAACGTTCATCCTCCGTTTCACGTGAAACATCACCGCGTTCTGGTGCGGAGCACCGAACCGCGGACAAGCAAACTACATCGGTGTAACTAATGGTTCGAGTCTAAAGTCTCCCGACCATCGCCCGGGGAGCGATGGTCGGCACAGTGAACAGTGGGGGAGAGCGGGACCATTCCGGTCCTGTCGCCCAGCCGCCGAACACCGAGACGGCGCGAGCACTTCCGTCCACCCAACACCAAGTATCAACAACGCAATGGGCCCCGGCGAAACCGCCGGGGCCCATTGCAGTCGAACACTGGAAGATCAGGACTTGAGGACTACAACACGGCGGTTGGGCTCGGTGCCTTCGCTCTCGGAGTACACACCCTCGACAGCGGCGACCGCGTCGTGGACGATCTTGCGCTCGAAGGGGGACATCGGATCCAGCGTCTCGCGCTCACCATTCTCGAGGACGCGCTCGGCGACCTCGGTACCCAGCTTGGCCAACCGCTCCCGACGATCGGCACGCCACCGTGCCACGTCCAGCATGAGCCGACTGCGATCTCCGGTGGTGCGCTGCACCGCCAGCCGCGTCAGCTCCTGGAGTGCATCGAGGATCTCACCGTTCTTGCCGACCAGCTTCCCGAGATCGGAGCCACCGTCGATGCTGACGATTGCACGATCTCCGTCGACGTCGAGATCGATGTCTCCGTCGAAGTCGAGGACGTCGAGCAGTTGCTCGAGGTAGTCGCCGGCGATCTCGCCTTCTTCTACCAACCGCTCCTCGTCGGACATCTCCGGCTCATCCGACGCCAACTCGGCAGCGGTGTCGTCGGCCGTAGTCTCTTCGTTCACGTCTTCGACAGCGACGTCTTTGGCCTCTGCACTCATCGCATTACCTCGCTTTGTACTGTTCCGGGGAGCTGACCGCGCATCGTGTCAGCGCCTTTTCTTACGTCGTGGCTGGTTGCCGCTCGGGCGTCCACCGGCAGGCTTCTTCGCATTATTCGAAGCGGGGGAGCCAGCGGCCTTGGACTTGTCCTGGGTCTGCTTCACCACCGGGGAATCCTTGGACCCGGTCGTGCCGTCGGCTGCGGCGGCGTCGGCGTCTGACTTCCCCTTGGACAGATCGACAGCATCGGCCTTCGTGGTGTCGACGGCCTTGCCCTTGACCGGCTTTGCACCCGGCTTCGGCTTGCCGGACACACCCGGCTTGGCGCCTGGCTTGGGGGCATTCTGTGAGCGCTTCTCCAGCTTTGCAGCCTTCTCTTCTTCTTCTTCTTTCTCGATACGACCGAAGACGAGGTGCTGCTGACCGTAGGTCCAGAGGTTGTTCGAGACCCAGTACAGGAGGATCGCGACGGGGAAGAAGGCACCGGACACCAGGATGCCCAGGGGGAAGACGTAAAGCGCGAGGTTGTTCATGATCCGCGTCTGCGGGTTCTCCAGGGCCGCTTCGCTCTGACGAGCCACCGAGGCCCGCGAGTTCATGTGCGTCGCGATGGAGGAGACGATCACCAGCGGGATCACCAGCCAGATGATGTTCGCGCGGGTGAAGTCGACGACGCCGGTAGGGCTGAATGCCACCCATTCCGTTTCCGGCTGGCTGATCGCTGCCGACAGGGGCACACCGAACAACCGGGCGTCGAGGAAGTTCTGAACGAGCTCAGGACTGAAGATGTAGTTGGAGGTGTTCCGGGTCTCTTCGGCCGTCATGCCGAGCTGACCGAAACCGGTACCCATCCGGTTGAACGACCGCAGCACGTGGAACAGACCGATGAACACCGGGATCTGCGCGAGCATCGGCAGGCAGCCGAGGAGTGGGTTGAACCCGTGCTCCTTCTGGAGCTTCTGCATCTCCTCGGTCATCTTGACCCGGTCCTTGCCGTACTTCTTGCGGATCGCCTGCATCTGCGGCTGGATCTCTTGCATCTTCCGCGTGGTGCGGATCTGCTTCACAAACGGCTTGTACAGAATCGCGCGGAGAGTGAAGACCAGGAAGATGACGGACAGTGCCCAGGCAATTCCGTCCCAGCCCGAGCTATCCGGCAGGACTTTGCTGAACAGCCAATGCCATACCCACATGATCGCCGAAACCGGCCAGTAAATGAAATCGAGCACGTCGTCAGTTCCTCACTGTTACAACACAATCGGCTCTGCAGCCGAAGAAGTTTGAGCCGGATCCCGCGGGCTGCCCGATGTCGCATAATCATCGGGTTCAGCCTGGCGCCGACAGCGGCGCTCGGGGATCGGGTCGTAGCCCGGTTTGTGCCAGGGTCCACATTTGGCGAGCCGCACGATGGACAACAGCCCGCCTCGGAAGAATCCGAATTCGGTCAGTGCCTCGACGGCGTAGGTACTGCAGCTGGGTTCAAAACGGCAGGTCGGTAGCCGCATGGGGGAGACCCACGTGCGGTAGAGCTCGATCAAGAAGATGACAGCCCGGCGCGGCCACATCGCCACCGCGTGACGAAGACCCGCTACCGAGCTCATCACGCCGTCGATTCGATGCGGCGTTGCGCCTTGCTCAATGCACCGACAAGTTGCTGTTCCAACTCTGACTCCGAACAGGTGGCACTGCCGGGCAACGCCCGGACAACCACCATTGTGGACGGCTCACACTGGGCAAGCAACGGCCGAGAGGCCGCACGCAGCCGGCGTGACACCGCGTGGCGGGTCACGGAATTGCCCACCGACTTGCCCACGATCAATCCGATCCGTGGTCCGCCGGTGGTGACAAAGTCCGGGTGCGACGGCCTGTAGACATGCGCAACCACATCACGCCGACCAACCCGCACCCCATTTTTCAGAGTGCGGGTGAAGTCCGATCGCCGGGTGATCCGGTTGGGCGGAGCCAACACGAGTTGCTGCGGCCTGCTACGCGGGCTGCGGTGCCGTGCCGACTCAGGCCGTCAAGCTCGAGCGTCCCTTGCCACGACGTGCGTTGACGATCGCGCGTCCAGCGCGGGTCCGCATGCGCAGGCGGAAGCCATGCACACGTGAACGACGACGGTTGTTCGGTTGGAAAGTCCGCTTGCCCTTGGCCACGGCCAAATCTCCTCATGGTGATGGGCTCGCTTACACAATTTGAGCCCAGCTTGTTAATCGGTGGTCTGTTCGCTACCTCGAAGCATCGGATGCTGAGCAACCTTTGTACAGGTTTACTCACCGCGGCCGGAATCGACGTTTGGCGACCGTTCGAGACTACTGACGACGGGCGGGCGGGTCAAACCCGCCGCTGAAAGTACGAACCGCCCCCGACCTGCGACATCGACCATCGACACGCCTCACGGCATCGGATTCTTGCCTTTACCTGCAACATGTGGTTTTCGGTTGTGACCCCTGACCAATGTCTGTTAACTTCACCGAAGCTATCCACCCGGGGCGGAATCGCGATCACCCATCTGGGGTTCGCTGTTGTCTCGCTGTTGTTCCACACCTGTGGATAACGGTGTGGACAATAGGTGACGAACCCACCAGGAGGGATGACCATGCCAGCCGATTCCGATCACGATTCTTTCACAGTGATCTGGAACAAAGTCGTAACCGAGCTCAACGATGACAGCACCGGGAACCGACTTCCACTCTCAAAACAGCAGAAGGCCTGGCTCTCACTCGTCCGCCCGCTGACGCTTGCCGAGGGCTTCGCACTGCTGACCGTTCCCACCCAGCGTGTGCAGGAACAGATCGAACGCGGACTCCGTGAACCGATCGTCACCGCGCTGAGCCGGCATCTGGGCTATTCGGTCGATCTCGGTGTGCGGATCGATCCGATCGCCGCCGCCGACACACTCTTCGATCCGTACGAGGCAGATCGGGCGAAATCGGAGCGGGCCGAGAACAAAAAAGCTCCTGTCGGGCAACCGGCAGTCGGGCCCGGACCGGGCCAGGTGCCGACCGACCCCGCCGGCCCCGGAGTCGCGCGCCCGGAAGAGGGTGACAGCCGATACCTGCATTCCGTTCCGCCGCTGCCGCCCGAGACCTTCGCCTCCCGCGACCGTGATCTCGGTCGCACCGGGGCCGCCGAGTGGTCCGGATACTTCTCCGCGGCATCGTCGAAGTCGGATTCGAGTGGCGACTCGAGCCTGAACTCGAAGTACACCTTCGACACCTTTGTGATCGGTGCCTCGAACCGTTTTGCCCATGCCGCGGCCGTGGCCATCGCCGAAGCGCCGGCACGTGCATACAACCCGCTCTTCATCTGGGGTGAGTCAGGACTGGGCAAGACCCACCTGCTCCACGCGGCCGGTCACTACGCGCAGCGACTGTTCCCCGGAATGCGGGTGAAGTACGTCTCCACCGAAGAGTTCACCAACGACTTCATCAACTCGCTCCGTGATGACCGCCGGGTGGCTTTCAAGCGCCGGTACCGCGACATGGACGTGCTCCTCGTCGACGACATCCAGTTCCTGGAGGGCAAAGAAGGTATCCAGGAAGAGTTCTTCCACACCTTCAATACCCTTCACAACGCGAACAAACAGATTGTCGTCTCGTCCGATCGTCCTCCCAAACAGCTTGCAACGCTTGAGGATCGGCTTCGTACCCGCTTCGAATGGGGTCTGATCACCGATGTCCAGCCGCCGGAGCTCGAGACCCGCATCGCCATTTTGCGCAAGAAGGCGCAGATGGATCAGATCCGGGTACCCGACGATGTGCTCGAGCTGATCGCGTCGAAGATCGAGCGGAACATCCGCGAACTCGAAGGTGCGCTCATCCGCGTGACCGCGTTCGCGTCGCTGAACCACTCCGAGCTCGACACCGCGCTCGCCGACGTGGTGCTCCAGGCCCTGCTCCCGGACTCGGCAAGCCTGGAGATCACCGCAGCGACGATCCTGGCCGTCAACGCCGAGTACTTCGACATCAGCATCGAGGAACTGCGTGGGCCGGGTAAGACCCGATCAATCGCACAGGCCCGCCAGATCGCCATGTACCTGTGTCGGGAACTCACGGACCTCTCCTTGCCGAAGATCGGTGAGACGTTCGATCGTGACCACACGACGGTGATGTACGCCGACAAGAAGATCCGTAAGGAAATGGCCGAGCGTAGACGCGTCTACGACCAGGTCCAGGAACTGACCGCACGGATCAAGCAGCGCTCACGCCGCTAGCGGCGCAGCACCACCGATAGAACCCCCCCACAGCGGGCGGCCTGATGGCCGCCCGCTGTTTTGTCATTGCCTGCGTGGCGCTGTGCCAACGCCGGCCGAAACCACATCCAGAGCTGCCCGCCGAAGCTGTTCGTCGGCCCCAGATCAGCTCGGACCGAAGCCACTCTCAACCTCACATCGAGACTTCGCCGATCGTGTGATCTCACAAAAAGAGGGCGACCTCGGCGCCGCGAGCCTGTGTACAACTCAGTGGATAACTCCGATTTTCTGTGGATAAACACTGAACGTTCCGGCAAACACCGAGGACTGTTCACATGCCGGCCATGTTGTTCCACGAATGGCCAAGAATTCGCTACCAACCCCTCAGGGGGTCCTACCTGGCAAATTTGGTAGCTGTCCACAAATTCACAGTGCCTACTACTACTACGAATTTATCCATCAACAAATCTCTTTAAAAGTGGGGCTGTGCACAAGTTGCTCCACACACGCTCCCGGCGATCGACCGTTCGATGGCACTGGGCACCCCCATCGGCACCGAATACTTGGGATCGGCCCTAGAGTGGAGACCCTGACGCCTGCGCTCGTCAGATGTTCTGCGTCCGCAGGCAATCTGTTGCGCATCGGAAAGTTCAATCAAGAAGGGCAAGCTGGAGACTATGAAGTTTCGGGTGACTCGTGACGAGTTTGCAGATTCGGTCGCGTGGGTTGCGCGCAGTCTGCCCAGCCGACCGCCGGTACCGGTGCTCGGTGGCGTCCTGCTGACGGTCACAGATGCGGGTTTGTCCGTATCGGGATTCGATTTCGAGGTGTCTGCGCAGGTCAACGTGTCGGCAGAAGTTGCTGATGAGGGTCAGGTCCTGGTCTCGGGCAAGTTGCTGGCCGATATCACCCGCGCCCTGCCTGCCAAGCCCGTCGATGTCCAGCTCGACGGCACCCGCGTAGCCATCGTCTGCGGCAGTGCGAAGTTCTCGCTGCCCACCATGCCGGTCGAGGACTACCCCCAGCTCCCTGATGTTCCTGACAAAACCGGCTCCATCCCGGCCGATGTGTTCTCCGAGGCGATCACGCAGGTTGCCATCGCAGCCGGGCGCGACGACACCTTGCCGATGCTCACCGGAATCCGGCTCGAGATCGATGGCACCACCGTGGTCCTGGCCGCGACCGACCGGTTCCGGCTGGCCGTTCGCGAGCTCACCTGGACCCCTGAGGTGCCCGACACGACCTCCGCGGTCCTCGTCCCGGCCAAAACCTTGTCGGAAGCGGCAAAAACTGCGGGTGCCGACGGCAGCTCGGCTGTCGGACTGGCGTTCGGTTCCGGTGGCAGCATCGGCGCCGATGGGCTTCTGGGCATCGTCGGTTCCGGCCGCCGGACCACCACCCGTCTGCTCGATGCCGAGTTCCCCAAGTTCCGGCAGTTGCTCCCGGCCACCCACACCTCCGTGGCCTCGATCGAGATCGCGCCGCTCACCGAGGCCATCAAACGTGTCGCCCTGGTCGCTGAGCGTGGCGCCCAGGTGCGTCTGGAGTTCGGTGAGGATTCCGTGCTGCTGACCGCCGGCGGCGATGATGCCGGCCGCGCCGAGGAGCAGGTCGACGTGAAGTTCTACGGCGAACCGCTGACCATCGCCTTCAATCCGGGATATCTGCTCGATGGGCTGAGTTCGCTGCACTCGTCATCGGTCGACTTCGGATTCACCACCCCCTCACGGCCTGCCGTGCTGCGTCCGGGGTCCGAAAATGAGCCGTCTCCTGACGGCAACGGTGCCTACGCTGCACCGAACAGTGAGTACACCTATCTGCTGATGCCGGTTCGTCTGCCCGGCTGAGTTGCCTGACCTGCGGTGCCCGGGCGGCGAGCTGCGCATATCTGATCGGTCTCGATGAGAATGAGGGAGGCGCCGGAGGGTCGGGTGAGACCTCGACGTCCCCCCGACCGGGATTGACTGCGAGCACCGTGATCGGCACGAAGATGGGGACGACCATGCAATTGGGTTTGGTGGGACTGGGAAAAATGGGTGGCTTCATGCGCACCCGGCTCCGGGACGCCGGCATCGAGGTGGTGGGTTACGATCCGAGACCGGACGTGACGGATGTGACCTCGCTCGCCGAGCTCGCAAGCGCGCTTGCCACGCCGCGGATCGTCTGGGTGATGGTGCCCTCGGGTGAGGCCACCCGATCGACCGTACGTGTGCTCGCCGACACCCTGTCCCCCGGAGATCTGGTCATCGACGGTGGGAACTCGAAATACACCGATGATGCCGTGAACGCAGAACTGTTGGCGGCCAACGGAATCAATTACATCGACTGTGGTGTGTCCGGCGGTGTGTGGGGCCTGGAAAACGGTTACGGATTGATGTGCGGCGGCGCCAAGGACGACGTCGAGCGGGCGATGCCGATCTTCGACGCCCTGCGCCCGCCGGGCGAACGCGCCGATGGATTCGTCCACGCCGGCCCGGTCGGCGCAGGTCACTACGCCAAGATGGTGCACAACGGAATCGAATACGGACTGATGCACGCCTATGGTGAGGGCTACGAAATCCTCGACGCCGAACCACTGATCGAAGATGTCACCGGAACGCTGCGGGCCTGGACCAACGGCACCGTCGTGCGCTCCTGGCTGCTCGAACTGTTGGTGAAGGCCCTACAGGAAGATCCGGGACTTTCGGAAATCTCCCATTACACAACCGATTCCGGTGAAGGACGCTGGACCGTCGAGGAAGCGGTCAAGCATTCGGTACCGGCCAACGTGATCTCTGCTGCACTGTTCGCCCGCTTCGCCTCTCGTCAAGAGGGTGGCTCGCCCGCCCTCAAGGCGGTGTCCGCACTGCGGCAACAATTCGGTGGACACTCGGTGGTCCAAAAGTCGACGACATGACCGGGAGTTGATCCGACGAGGTGTATGTCCGTAATCTGACGCTGCACGATTTCCGTTCCTGGGAGCAGGTGTCCGTCGAATTGACCCCTGGAACAACGCTTTTCGTCGGCAGGAATGGCTTCGGCAAGACGAATCTACTCGAGGCCCTGTATTACTTGTCGGGCCTGCGCTCGCATCGGGTCAGCACCGATGCGCCGTTGATCAGGTCTGGTGCGGAGCAGGCGAGATTGTCGGCGACCGTGGAAAACGACGGGCGTGAACTGACCGTCGATCTGCTGATCGTCGCGGCCAAGGCCAACAAGGCGGCGATCAACGGTGCACCGCGCCGCCGTCCGCGGGACATCCTCGGGATCCTGCGGACCGTGATGTTCGCGCCCGAAGACCTGTCGCTGGTCCGTGGCGATCCGGGGGAGCGACGACGCTTTGCCGACGAACTGACCGCTGGGCGCGGTCCGCGATGGGCCGCGGCCAAGGCCGACTACGACCGGGTGCTGCGCCAACGGGCGGCACTGCTCAAGACCGCGTCGGCGGCACTGCGGCGTGGCGGGGGTGAGGCCGATTCGGTGATCAGCACCCTCGACGTCTGGGACGCTCAGCTCGCCGAATACGGGTCGCAGGTGACCGCGGCCCGGATCGATCTGGTGGCTGAGCTCGAACCCCATGTCCGCCAGGCATATTCGACCATCGCACCACAATCACGACCGGCATCGCTGTTGTACCGTTCGTCGGTGTCGGAGAATGTGATCCCGGCGGCCGGGGAGAAGGCCGACGTCGAATACATCGAAGCGGTGATGCTCAATGATCTGGCGATGCTGCGTAAGAAAGAGATCGAACGGGGTGTGTGCCTGGTCGGTCCGCATCGAGACGACATCGATCTGATGTTGGGCAACGAACCCGCCAAGGGCTTCGCCAGTCACGGGGAATCGTGGTCGATGGCGCTCTCGCTGCGGCTGGGGTCGGTCGAATTGGTCCGGGCAGATGGGGTCGAACCGGTGCTCATGCTCGACGATGTGTTCGCCGAACTCGACGCCAAACGCCGGGAGAAGTTGGTCGAGGTGGCCGAAGGTGCCGAACAGGTCCTGGTGACCGCAGCGGTGGCCGACGACATCCCCGCGCAGATCGGTGGCCGCACCGTCGCGGTCAACATTGTCGAATCCGAAGGTGTTCGGACCTCAGAGTTGGTGGTACAGGGATGACCGAGAGCGATTCGAATCGAACAACCGGTGGTGCCGACACGCCGCAGGAAGGCGAACCGGGTAACAAAAATCCGGGCCCGAGTGGCTACGACATGGCCCGCAAGGCGCTCGAGGATGCCCGCGCGGCAGCCCGGGCGGCCGGGAAATCGGTAGGTCAGGGCCGGGCCTCGCCGGCCGCCCGCAAGCCAGGATCACGTCGCCCGGCCCGTCGCACCTGGACCGGTGCGGGCCCGGATCAGTACGACCCGCAGCCGTTCGGGCGGCTCGTGGGCGGTCTGGCGGGGCGCCGCGGCTGGAGTGACAAGATCAGCGAAGGTACCGTCTTCGGATCCTGGGACCGCATCGTCGGTGAAGAGATCTCTTCGCATGCTCAACCGAAAGCACTGCAGGACAAGGTTTTACACGTGACCGCCGAGTCAACGGCGTGGGCCACCCAATTACGGTTGGTCCAGGCCCAGATCATCGCGAAGATCGCTGCGGTGGTGGGCGACAACGTGGTGACCAGCCTGCGGATCACCGGTCCGCAGGCGCCGTCCTGGCGTAAGGGTGAACGCCACGTCCGCGGTCGCGGACCGCGGGACACCTACGGATAGAACCGCCGGCCGGGTCCGATGTCGGCAAAAGGGCGAGAAAGCCGTCGCAACGAACGTTGGACCCCGAAGTTGTCGGTCAGACTAGGTCTGCGTCGAAAAAATCCGCCAGAAGAGACGTGAGGGGTGCGGCAGGGCTATCTCTTGTCGCCTCACCCAGTAGTATGTGGAGAGTTGCCCCGAACCGGGGTAGACCCGCCGCGTGGAGAACCCCCGGAACAGGCAGAGATTGTGACTGCCGGGTGGCGTCCTGCGTGGTGTGACTCAATGGCGATGTAAGGAGCGGACGCACTCGTGGCCGACAGCACCGAACCCCAAGAACCGGCAGCCTCGGAACCGGCGAAGACCCCGGAACCGGCAAAGAAAGCCCCGGCAAAAAAGAAGGGGAACAGCGAATACGGTGCAGACTCGATCAGCATCCTCGAGGGTCTCGAGGCGGTCCGGAAGCGGCCCGGTATGTATATCGGATCCACCGGGGAACGCGGACTCCACCATCTGATCTGGGAAGTTGTCGACAACTCTGTCGATGAGGCGATGGCCGGCTACGCCACGCGTGTCGATGTCACCCTGCGGGCCGATGGCGCCGTTCAGGTTGTTGATGACGGCCGTGGAATTCCGGTGGAGATGCACAAGACCGGCGTCCCGACCGTCGAGGTCGTCATGACGCAGCTCCATGCCGGTGGCAAGTTCGACTCCGACTCCTACGCCGTCTCCGGCGGTCTGCACGGTGTCGGTATCTCGGTGGTCAACGCCCTGTCGACCAGGGTCGAACTCGAGATCGCGCGGGACGGCTTCAACTGGTCCCAGACCTACAAGAAGGCAGTTCCAGAGCCGCTGGTCAAGGGCGCGCCCACAAAGAAGACCGGCACCCTGGTCCGGTACTGGGCCGATGACTCGATCTTCGAGACGACCGCCTACAACTTCGACACCATCGCGCGGCGACTGCAGGAAATGGCCTTTCTCAACAAGGGCCTGACCATCACACTGACCGATGAGCGCCCGGCCACCGTTGCGGTCGGGGATGCCGACGATGTCGAGATCGCCGAAGCACCCAAGTCCGAAGACGAACTGGCCGAAGAGGCAGAGAACACCGAGCTCGCCGACGACATGGTCGTCGATGCCGAGGGCAAGCCCGAGGTCCACAGCAAGAAGAAGCGCACCCGCACCTACCACTACCCGGGTGGTCTGGAAGATTTTGTGGCCCACCTGAACCGGACCAAGCAGGCGGTCCACCAGTCGATCGTGAGCTTCACCGCAAAAGGCCCCGGCCACGAGCTCGAGGTGGCCATGCAGTGGAACAACGGTTATGCCGAATCGGTGCACACCTTCGCCAACACCATCAACACCCATGAGGGTGGTACGCACGAAGAGGGTTTCCGCGCGGCGCTGACAACCACCGTCAACCGCTACGCGCTCGACAAGAAGCTGGTCAAAGAAAAAGACGGCAAACTCACCGGTGATGACATCCGCGAGGGTTTGGCCGCGGTCATCTCGGTGAAGGTCGCCGAACCCCAGTTCGAGGGTCAGACCAAGACCAAACTCGGTAACACCGAGGTCAAGAGCTTTGTGCAGAAGGTGAGCAACGAACACCTCTCACACTGGTTCGAGGCGAATCCGGCCGAGGCCAAGATCATCATCAAGAAGGCGCTCGACTCCGCACAGGCCCGCCTGGCCGCCCGAAAAGCGCGAGAGTTGGTGCGCCGCAAGAGCGCAACCGACATCGGCGGTCTGCCGGGCAAACTCGCTGATTGCCGTAGCAAGGATCCCAGCAAGTGTGAGGTCTACATCGTGGAGGGCGACTCGGCCGGTGGTAGTGCCAAATCCGGTCGCGACTCGATGTACCAGGCGATTTTGCCGCTTCGCGGAAAGATCATCAACGTCGAGAAGGCGCGGATCGACCGGGTTCTCAAGAACACCGAGGTCCAGTCGATCATCACGGCGTTCGGCACCGGTATCCACGATGAGTTCGACATCTCCAAGCTGCGGTACCACAAGATCGTGTTGATGGCCGACGCAGACGTTGACGGACAACACATCTCGACGTTGCTGATGACCCTGCTGTTCCGTTTCATGCGGCCGTTGGTCGAGCACGGTCACGTCTATCTGGCCCAGCCCCCGTTGTACAAGCTCAAGTGGCAGAAGGGCGCCGCACCGGAGTTCGCCTATTCCGACCGGGAACGTGACGGACTGTTGCAGGCGGGCGCCGAGGCCGGCAAGAAGATCAACAAAGAAGACGGTATCCAGCGTTACAAAGGTCTGGGCGAGATGAATGCCAAGGAGCTGTGGGAGACGACCATGGATCCTGCGGTCCGCATCCTCCGTCAGGTGACGCTCGACGACGCCGCAGCCGCCGACGAGCTGTTCAGTGTGTTGATGGGTGAGGACGTGGTCGCGCGCCGCAGCTTCATCGCGCGCAACGCGAAAGACGTTCGCTTCCTGGACGTCTGACCCGTCGTCACCGACCCATCAACCTGATACGACGAAAGCGAAACGATGACCGACACCACCTTGCCGCCCGACAGTGGCGAAGGCGACCGCATCGAACCGGTAGACATTCAGCAGGAAATGCAGCGCAGCTACATCGATTACGCGATGAGCGTCATCGTGGGCCGCGCCCTGCCCGAGGTTCGCGACGGCCTCAAGCCGGTTCACCGCCGGCTGCTCTATGCGATGAACGACGCCGGCTTCCGCCCGGACCGCAGCTACGTCAAGTCGGCCAAGCCGGTTGCCGAGACGATGGGTAATTACCACCCCCATGGTGACACCGCGATCTACGACGCCCTGGTCCGCCTGGCCCAGCCGTGGTCGATGCGTTACCCGCTGGTCGACGGTCAGGGCAACTTCGGTTCGCGTGGCAACGACGGCGCCGCCGCCATGCGTTACACCGAAGCACGGCTGACGCCGCTCGCCATGGAGATGCTGCGCGACATCACCGAGGAGACAGTCGATTTCACGCCGAACTACGACGGCAAGACGCAGGAACCGACGGTATTGCCGTCGCGTATCCCCAATCTGCTGATCAACGGTTCGAGCGGTATCGCGGTCGGTATGGCCACGAACATCCCGCCGCATAACCTCGGTGAAGTTGCCAATGCCATCTTCTGGGCCCTGGACAATTACGAAGCCGACGAGGAAACCACCCTCGCCGCGTGTATGGAAGCCATCAAGGGACCGGACTTTCCCACCGCGGGACTCATCGTGGGCGGACAGGGTATCCGGGATGCCTACACCACCGGACGCGGCAGTGTGCGCATGCGCGGTGTCGTGGAGATCGAAGAGAACAAGGGTGCGACCACCCTGGTCATCACCGAACTCCCGTATCAGGTGAACCCGGACAACATGATCCTCTCGATCGCCGAGCAGGTGAACGAAGGAAAACTCAAGGGCATCAGCAAGATTGATGACGAGTCCTCGGATCGTGTGGGTATGCGCATCGTGGTCACCCTGCGTCGTGACGCGGTGGCCAAGGTTGTCCTGAACAACCTCTACAAGCACAGTCAGCTGCAGACCAGCTTCGGTGTGAACATGCTGTCCATCGTCGATGGCGTGCCGCGAACCCTGCGGTTGGACAGGATGATCCGGCTCTACGTGGCCCATCAGATCGAGGTCATCGTCCGGCGGACCAGGTACCGCCTGCGCAAGGCCGAAGAGCGGGCCCACATCCTGCGTGGTCTGGTCAAAGCCCTTGATGCACTTGATGAAGTGATCGCACTCATCCGGCGTTCGCAGACGGTTGATCTGGCCCGTACCGGGTTGATCGACCTGCTCGACGTCGACGAGATCCAGGCCGACGCGATCCTGGCGATGCAGTTGCGCCGCCTCGCTGCCCTGGAGCGACAGAAGATCGTCGACGAGTTGGCGGAGATCGAAGTCGAGATCGCCGACTACCAGGACATTCTCGCCAGGCCCGAGCGCCAGCGCGCCATCGTGCGTGACGAATTGGCCGAGATCGTCGAGAAGTTCGCCGACGAACGCCGCACGAAGATCATTGCCGCAGACGGAGATGTCTCGGATGAAGATCTGATCGCCCGGGAAGACGTGGTGGTCACGATCACCGAGACCGGCTATGCCAAGCGCACCAAGACCGACCTGTACCGCAGCCAGAAGCGCGGCGGCAAGGGCGTGCAGGGTGCGGGTCTCAAGCAGGACGACATCGTCCGGCACTTCTTTGTGTGCTCCACGCACGACTGGATCCTGTTCTTCACCACCAAGGGCCGGGTCTACCGGGCCAAGGCATATGAACTGCCCGAGGCCAACCGGACGGCCCGTGGACAGCACGTCGCCAACCTGCTGGCCTTCCAGCCGGAGGAGCGCATCGCCCAGGTCATCCAGATCCAGAGCTACGAGGATGCGCCCTACCTGGTTCTCGCAACCGTCAACGGACTGGTCAAGAAGTCCCGGCTGGTCGACTTCGACTCGAATCGTTCCGGGGGCATCTTCGCGATCAACCTGCGCGGCGAGGACGAACTCGTCGGAGCACAGCTGTGTAGCGCCGACGACGATCTGCTGCTGGTCTCGAAGAAGGGGCAGTCGATCCGGTTCTCCGCGACCGACGACGCGCTTCGCCCGATGGGCAGGCAAACCTCGGGTGTCCAGGGCATGCGGTTCAACGACGACGACCAGTTGTTGTCGCTGAACGTTGTCCGTGAGGGCACCTATCTGCTGGTGGCGACCTCCGGTGGCTATGCCAAACGCACCGCGATGGACGACTACCCGGTCCAGGGCCGTGGCGGCAAGGGTGTGTTGACGATCCAGTACGACAAGCGTCGTGGTGCCTTGGTCGGCGCACTGATCGTCGACGATGACAGCGAGCTCTACGCGATCACGTCGGGTGGTGGTGTGATCCGCACCGCGGCCCGCCAGGTTCGCAAGGCCGGGCGCCAAACCAAGGGCGTCCGCCTGATGAACCTCGACGAAGGAACTACTCTCTTGGCTATTGCCCGTAACGCTGACGAGCCGGACGAACCGGTGGAGCAGCAGACCGGGCCTGCTGGCAAGAAGTAGGCCGGCAGAGCAGTAGCACCGAACGGTCGGAGCAGGCGAGCGCTCCGCGAGACGAAGCCGAAGGCAAAGGAACGCATGAGCACACCCAACGAGCCCACGGACCCGAAGACCTCAGGCGACTCGGCCGAGAGCCCTGGGCCGGTGCAGAAGCCGTCCTCGTCGAGCGGAGCGGGCGCGGCGTCGTCGAACGGTGTGGGCGCTACGCCGCCCGCGGCCGGGACCAACGGTGTGCGCCCGGCGGTCTCGGTGCAGGATCAGCCGGCGCGGGGTGCCGACACGGGCCCCCACAAGGTGCAGACGGGTGGCGACGAGACCAAGGCAAATCCGGTCGTGTCGCCACCGTCGGCCCCGTCGGCTTCGGCCCCGGTTCAGGGCCGACCGGCCGGTACCGGCCCCGGCGGTGTGCCGCCGTGGCAGCGTGGCGGGGGTGGGGCACCCGGCCCGGGTCAGCAGCCACCCCAGGGTCAGCAACCGCTACCGGGACAGGCCCCTCCGCAGGGTCCGGCCGGTGGACCCGGTCAGCCGCCTCCCGCCACCGGCAGTCAGCCGCTTCCGGGAGCAGCCGGACAGCAGCACCCCGGTGTTCCCACCCAGGGTCGCGGTCCGGCCGGGCCGCCTCCCGGTCGTCCGTCCTCGGGTTCGGGCGCTCCGGGGCAGGGAAGTGGTCCGCAGACCGTCAAACGTCCGGTGATCACCGGTACGGCGGCTCCGAAATTGCTCGACGGTCCCACCCGGAACATCGATCGCCGGGATCTGGTCCAGGAGGAGCTCCCGGACCTCGATGCCATCCACCATCCAGAAGCCGCTCCGGCGCCGATACAGGCGATCTCAGCGGTCCCGACGCACGGTCCGGTTGGCGCGGCCCTCCGCGCGTCGGTCCAGCTGCGCCGGATAGACCCGTGGGCGGCGTTCAAGGTGTCGGCCGTGTTGTCGGTGGCCTCGTTCTTCGTCTGGATGATCGCGATCGGCGTGCTGTATCTCATCCTCGACGGGATGGGTGTCTGGGATCAGGTCAACAACTCCTTCGGAACCCTGGTGTCGAGCGACACCGAGACCGAGTCGTCGTTCGAGATCAGCGCTGGTGGTGTGTTCGGGATCGCAGCTTTGATCGGCGCGGTGAACGTGGTGTTGTTCACAGCTTTGGCGACGGTTGGTTCGTTCATCTACAACCTGTCGTCCGATCTGGTCGGTGGCCTCGAGGTCACACTCGCAGATCGCGACTAAACAGGGCGTTTGACCAGCCGTTTTGTTGTGTGGGCCGACGTCGGGTAATCTCTGATTTCGGTTCAAGGGCCTATAGCTCAGGCGGTTAGAGCGCTTCGCTGATAACGAAGAGGTCGGAGGTTCAAGTCCTCCTAGGCCCACTGTGACCATGAGTCCACACCGCGGACGAAAACCCGAAAGGGACGTGATGAAGTTCGTTCTGATCACCGCCGCGGCACTGGCACTCGTGGTCGCCGGTCTGCTTGCCGAATCTCGCCGCAAGATGGAGATTTGGCACGGGCTGCCCGAATAGTCAGTGTGAACTGGCGCCGGGGCCTTAGCTCAGTTGGTAGAGCGCTGCCTTTGCAAGGCAGATGTCAGGAGTTCGAATCTCCTAGGCTCCACAGAAAAATGACCACCTTCCCGATCCGGGGAGGTGGTCATTTTGTGCGTTGTGGTGGGCCAGTCGTCGGCGATCGCGGGCCTGTTGTCCACGGCGTCCATGACGGTCACCGCGGGCGGTGGCTGGCGCTGCAGGATTTGCTGCCAGGCGATCTTCTTTCCTGATCACACCACTGCCAGTCCACGACGTGCTGGCCGTAATGGCCAGAATGTGTGTATGGCTACTGGCGTGTCTGACGGTTGTTACCGACGTGATCGGCCGCCCTGTGTTGGGTGCCGTTGCCGTCGTCCCAGCTGAAGTCAGTGCTCAGTGTTGTCCGATGTGCTGGTCCTCGACGGGCTTGTGTTTCGGGCGTTGGGGTGGCGGGTTGTAGTGCTCGGGTTGGACCAGACTCCACGGGTTGTGGCGGTGAGGCTGTTGAGGAACCACTGGAGGCTCGACGGGGTGGTCGGTGGGCAGTCCTCAGTGGTCGCCAAGTAGAGGTTTTATGGGCTTCGTAGGGCCGCCTTCGAGTGGTGAGGTCGTCTGCTGCAGGGGTGCTGGTCGTCTGAGAGTCTGGGGTCGGTCCAGGTGAACAGGTGCTCGTTGGTGATCGCCAACGAAATAGGCTGCGAGTCTTGCGAAGGTCGGTGGCTGTACCACCAGGTGCTGCGTTCGGGAACTCCGTGGGGCGGGATGGCGTGCATGCGGGCATAGGTGTGGTGCGTAGGAACTGGTCCCATCGTTGTACCCCCTCGTTGTAGGGCTGCAGCCACAGCACGGCTTGGTCGATATTGCTTTCATCAAAGCCCCTTGTCAGGGCGAGGATTTCGCGGCCAGAGTCGAGTCCGGGTTTGAAGGTATGGTGGCGCCGCACGGTCTGAAAAATGTGGAAGTAGCAGCGTTGAATCCTGCGAAGGGAGTGAGCAGGCACCACAACTGGAAGTAGGTGCGGGCGAGCAACAGCAGTTGCGCCGCCGTTGTCGCCGGTGTCGGCGGTAGGACCTGGGTGTTCCAACGCCAGGCGGTGTCCCGGCGGAAGGTGCGGGGACTAGAGGCGACGTCGCCGGGTTTGCGCCGTCGAGGAGCCAGGCTCTGAATGCATCGAGTTGGCTTAGCGAGGGATATCTGGGCGCGACTGCGTGGTTGAGGCGGCGCACGACTTACAGCGCCAGCGGGTCCGTCCTGCGCTGCTAGTCCCGTTCTGACGAGCATGCAACCGCGTGCACCACACGACGGGAAATTCCGGGGACCTGGCACTAGAACATGCTTACAACGCATGTTGAGGCCATCATCATTGGAGGGAAAGCACCAGAAATCGACGGTTTTGCACACACATCTTGGCCTTTACCCATTTTGTGTTGACAGGAGTTCGAAATTTCAGCGCGTACGAACGAATCACACGAATGTGATTGTTTCCCGTGAAACATCGTACAGCTCCATCGACGACCGGGTTCTGGCGTCGAGCCGCACCGGGTAGCCAGTCTCGTCTTCAGCTATGTTCGTAGTGACTCGATCCCGACTCCCACCAGGGGGACGAACCTGGTCATTGACGTCGGTGCGGATTGGCGCAGCGGCTTTAACTAACGAACCCATCATGGAGGGATTCGATGTCACGCCCGCGTGTTGTTGCCTGGATCGTCGATCTGGATGGGACGCTCGCGCTACGCACCAATCGAAGCCCCTTTGACTGGCATCGAGTGGGCGAAGACCGACCGAACGAATCCGTGGTCATCGCAACGCAAGCGCTCAGCGCGCATCCCGGAGTTGGCGCGATCATTGCTGTCTCAGGGCGAGAAGAGACCGCTCGGTTGCAGACCGAGATGTGGCTATCAGCCCAGGCTGTTCCATACAGCGAGCTTCATATGCGCGCGAATGGGGATGGTCGAAGCGACGAGGTCGTGAAGGAAGAGATCTATCGCAGAAACATCGCGACGCGGTACGAAGTGAAGGGTGTTCTTGACGACCGCGACAAGGTTGTGACGATGTGGAGAAGGTTGGGTTTGACATGCTTCCAGGTCGCCGAGGGGAACTTCTGAGTGAGGATGTCGATGGGGACAGGTATTGGCTGCAAAGAGGGAGCTGGATGTTGAAGCGATCGGTCATCGCCCCCGACGGCAGAGAGGTCTCGGTTGATTGTTGTGCTGTCACCGCTGGCATATGGCTGGCCTCGAAGTTTGCTGGCAACAGAGCTACGGCATGCGCGGGTATCGAAATAGCTGCGTCAATATCCGGTGGGCATCAAGTGCTGGTCGGTCGTGCATCCCTGGATGAACTGTGAGCCGCGGAGTGCCTGATTTGTATGGCGAGGTCGAGCAGGTCGCGGGAGCAGCCTACGAGTTTGCAAATCTGCGAACTAAACCGTATGGGTTGAAGCGCGGCGACTTGTCGTGGCTCTACAACCTTCGCGCGGGGGCGAGTAAGCAGAGTGACCGTGACAAAGTCATCCACGTGAGCCGGGAGATCCTTCGGCGTGAGATTGCCGCCGCGCGGCGCGATCATTCTGCGAAAGCGCATGAACGCGTCATTTTAGCGCTTGTTTCGCTGCTCCGCAGCGTATCGGGGTCACCGAATCGGGCGACAGGAATGTCAGCACGAGCAATGGCGAGGGACCTGGCAAAGGGAATTTCTAAACCCCCACAATGGCTGATGAACTACACAAGTCATGCGCACGGAGCGGCGAAATCTCTGGTGGTTCGGGAAATTACAGGACTTGAGCGCCGGGAGTGGGACCGACTGGTTCAAGGAATGGTCACTGAGACTGCGGAGCGGAGCATCCCTGCTGCGCAACGTATTGCTGACGCTGAGATGCGACCTATTGAACTTGGTGTGGCGGAACGTCTCTCACGGCTTGCGCCGAACGAGCCGGAAACGTCTGTCAGCCCGCCGAATTATGACATGGCTGACCGAAATCTGCGGGTGGTTAGTGTGACGGTTGCTGGTTTTAGAGGTTCGGCCGGTGAAGTTACCTTGGACCTGACAAAGAACCAAAAACCCTCAGATGTTCTTCTGTGGGGCGACAACGGAGTGGGGAAGTCGACGCTGGTTGATGGAATCGAGTTCGCGTTACAACGCCGCGTTGATCGATCAGCTGACTTCAACAGCACTTTGCGCTCGTCCGTACGAAACCTGAGCGTTCCCAAAGCCCGGGCTGTAGTGGAGCTGAGTGATGGGTCCATAATTGACCGTTCGCTGATCACCAACTCTGCTGGCCGCGATGAACCTTCGACGGCTGAAGTGCGGCCAGGATTTCGCATTGCGCCAGTAGTAATTCGGCGCGCAGATATTCTGCGGTTCCTGGACACCGACGCGCTATCGCGTGGCACCGTTTTCTTCGACTATTTCCCGGACCCTGCTGGCGTTCTCGGAGCTCGGCCTGATGAGGAGTTGAAGGTGCTGGAGGAGGAGCGTTTCGTACTTCGTGTGCTTCGGGACGATGCGGCGAATAGACTTCACTCCCTCTATCCAGAGGCCAAGGACGACCTAAGTAACGCTGCGAAGTTAGAGACCTTTGTCGAGCGTCTCTTTGAGAACGTCGATCTTGCCGCTTATGAGAACAGGATGGATGCGCTACCGGAAGATGCGAGGCACTGCATCGCAGAGCTCAGGACAGCACAGCAGCGCCTCAAAACAATTAAGAAGAAACTTGATCAAGGGGTACAAACTCTCAATCCCGTCGCATACAAGTCCCAGCTGGAACGAATCGTCCCCATCTTGCAGGCGGTTACGTTAGATCTCACATCGAGTTTTAAACGAATCACACGTGCCCCGCACGTCGAGCGCCTCAAAGTCTTGGTGGCGAAGTCTGGCCCGGTCAGCCTGGATGTAGTTGTGGACTTTGACAATGGTAAGTCCGCCCTACCTCAACAGGTGTTTAGTGAGGGCTACAAAGATTTGATCGCACTTCTCTTCTTTTTGACGGTGACCAAGAAAGCGTCCGAATTTGGGCAGGCTAAGGTTCTCGTTCTAGACGACGCTCTGCAAAGCGTGGACTCAACAATTCGACTTGGTGTGATGGATTACGTTGCCGACGAGTTCAATGATTGGCAGCTGATCGTGACAGGGCACGATCGCGCCTGGTTGGAGCAGCTGCGAGGTCTGTTTTCGCGACGTGGGCGCAGCTTCGTCGAACGTAGAATTTCGCACTGGACTTTCGACGGGGGGATTGAGGTCACAGGGCCTAGTCGAAGTCGGGCCGACTCGGTTCGAGTGGCGCTCGCGCATGCGGACGAACGTCCGACGGCAGCGGCAACGGGTCTATTGCTGGAGGAAATATCCCAGGAACTCAGTTGGCGAGTCGGTGTTAGCGTGACTCGTCGGGAGGGGGACAAGTACACTCTGGGCGATCTGTGGCCTGGTGTTGCGAAAGCCCTCCGTCGCACAGCTCTGAAGGAACTCGTTGGAGCGATTGGTATGCGCCTCGACATCCGGAATCTGCTCGGGGCACATTACAACAGCTGGGCCGATGAGATTCCGTGGAGCGATATTCGGCAATTGGCGGAAGACACCTTAGAGCTCCACAACGAAACGCGCTGTTCGGCGTGTGGGTCCTGGATTAGTGGAAACTCCAGTGGTATGGCATGCAAGTGCGGATGCGTCGCGCTATGACGGTTATCCCAGCAGGGATAGTTGGTAAACCCCGGCCCCTCCGACAAGAGTGAGGGGCATGGAATTACGTGTCTTCGTCGAACCACAGCAGGGTGCCACCTACCGCGATCAGCTGGCGGTGGCCCAGACCGCAGAGGCAGCGGGATACGGGGCCTTCTTCCGCTCCGACCACTACCTCGCGATGAATGCCGAGGGGCTGCCCGGGCCGACGGACGCCTGGACCACACTCGCCGGCATCGCCAGGGAGACGTCCACGATCCGACTGGGCACGTTGGTCACGTCGGCGACGTTCCGGTATCCGGGGCCGTTGGCGATCACCGTCGCGCAGGTCGACGAGATGTCGGGTGGCCGGGTGGACTTCGGATACGGTGCCGGCTGGTTCGAGGCCGAGCACAACGCTTATGCCATCCCGTTCCCACCGCTCGGTCAGCGGTTCGACCGCCTCGAGGAGTCGCTGGCGATCATCACCGGCCTGTGGACGACCCCGGTGGGGGAGACGTTCTCGTATACCGGTGAGCAGTACACGGTGACCGATTCCCCGGGACTGCCGAAACCCGTCCAGAGTCCGACTCCGCCGATCCTGCTCGGTGGCCAGGGCAAGAAGCGCACCCCGGCGTTGGCCGCGCAGTACGCCAGTGAGTTCAACGTCCCGTTCGTGTCGGCTCAGACGGCCCGGGAGGCGTTCGATCGCGTCCGGCGGGCCTGTACCGACCGGGGCCGCTCACCCGACGACCTGGTCTACTCCGCCGCCTTGGTCGTGTGCGCGGGTGCCGACGACGCCGAGGTCGCCCGCCGGGCGGCAAAGATCGGCCGGGACGTCGACGAACTCAAGACCAACGGACTGGCCGGATCCCCGGCCGAGATCGTCGACAAGATCGGCACCTTCGCAGAAACCGGCGCGTCGCGGATCTATCTCCAGGTGCTCGACATGACCGACCTGGCGCACATCGAGTTCATCGCCGAGAAGGTCATGCCCCAACTCTGATGGTCGGCATCTGCTCCACAAACAACGATCCGCTCCACTTGCAGCGCACTGCAACTGGAGCGGATCGCGAAAGGTGGAGCGGGTGTGGCCTGCGTCAGCTACCGGTACCGACGATGTAGAGATAGCCGCCGAGAACGAGCACGGAGGCCGCCAGATACAGGTAACCGACCCAGAGCGCGGCGATCGCAAAAACGTCGCCCTGCTCGCGGGTCTGGCGGATCTGCGCGCGGGCCATGTGGCCGCAGATGATCCCGGCGATGAAGGTCACGCCGATCACGGACAAGACCAACGCCGCGATCGAGAGGCGATTGGTCGTGTTTGCCCGCGAGGTGGGTGCGGGGGTCATCTGTGCTCCGGATTCGTGACCCTCGATGGGGTCGGCGAGATGGTCGGCGGAATAGCTGTCGTAATTGTCATTGCGACGATCCGCCGGGTCGGTGGTCTGTGAATAAGCGTTGCCGGCGTCGGTGACGGGGACGCCGATGCCGGCGGCCGGTCCGCTCAGGGGAGCCGGTGACGCAGGCGGCGGTGGTCGCCGAGGGGGTGGTTGCTGTGGCGGTGGTTGCTGCGGTGGCCGCTGCTGCCGGCCGGGCTGTCCCGGTCCGGGCCAAACGGGAGCCGGCCGGTAGGGCTCACCCCGTGGCGGACCGGATCCCGGCACGGGCGGTGCGACGCGGTTCGGTGTCTGATCGACAGGCGGTGGTCCCGGGCGCACACCCTGCGGGGTAGGCCCCGTGCCCTCACGCGGGGGCTGCCGATAGCCGGGAGGCGGCGCACCCGCAGGTCCTCGCTGCTCCCATGCGGGCACCGGCGCACTGCGCCGCCGGTCTGGGTCCCCGTTCTCAACACTCACGAATCACACGGTACCTGTCTGCCCGGTCTCAGCTTTCCGTCTGTCCGTTCGATGACGGTGACGACGCGGGAGACGAGGATGCGGGGACCGGTGTCACCTCATCGGCGACCGGAACATCGGTCAGGCGCGGTGGAGCAGCGGCCACTGACGGCGGTTGCGGACGGCGACGACGCGAGACCGCGAACACGGCCGCACCGGTCGCCAGGGCACCGGCTGCGATGAGCGCGATCTTCAGACGTCGTCGTGAGGGTTTGATCGTTGCGATCTGTTCGGGCAACGCGTCCGCCAGGCCGGTTCGCTGCAGACTCGACACCACGACCGGATTGCTGATCTGCACGGGGAAGGTGTCGGCTGCGCGATGCAGATATTCGTCGGTCCGGCGACGGGCGTCCGCGGCGAGTTCGGCCTCTTTCGAATATGCCTGGGCACCAAGCTTTTTTGCACCCGACCAGGCCGCTGCGCCGGTGGCGCGGGTGGCAAGGGCCGCGGAGTCGAAGGTCTTGCGGATGCCGACACCGCTCAAGCCGAGCGATCCTCGGGTCACGTTCGACAGGCCGGCCAGGCTCTGGTGGGTGCCGAGTCGCAGGCGCTGACCGGAGGACAGGGAGACCGCCTTGTCTCGCACTGCTTTCAGATCGGATTCGAGCGTGCTCATGAAAAACCTCCTCGGGTAGAACCAGCGGGATCGACTCCACACTAGTGCCACCGGCGACGCGATCTGGGCGGTTGTGTCCGGGGTGCCACGGGCGAAGTGGCACCATGGTGGGCGTGACCACAGCATTGAAAACCGCAACCGCGACCCTGCACACCAATAAAGGTGACATCAAGATCGCCCTGTTCGGTAACCACGCACCCAAGACGGTTGCGAACTTCGTCGGCCTGGCAGACGGCTCCAAGGACTACTCGACGGCAAACGCCTCGGGTGGCGACAGCGGACCGTTCTACGATGGCGCCGTCTTCCACCGGATCATCGCCGGCTTCATGCTCCAGGGTGGTGACCCCACCGGAACCGGCATGGGTGGCCCCGGCTACCAGTTCGAAGACGAGTTCCACCCGGAGCTCACCTTCAACCAGCCGTACCTGCTGGCGATGGCCAACGCCGGACCGGGCACCAATGGTTCGCAGTTCTTCATCACCGTCGGCCCGACCCCGCACCTGAACCGCAAGCACACGATCTTCGGTGTCGTCGAGGACGACGAGTCGAAGAAGGTCGTTGACGCGATCGAGAAGGTTGCCACCGATCGTCGTGACCGGCCCCTGGAAGACGTTGTCATCGAGCGGATCACGATTTCCTGACCTGTTGTGACGTACCAGCCCCCGTCTTCTCAATCGCCGTCGCCGCCGACCCAGGTGTGCGTGCGGCATCCTGATCGAGCGACGGGACTGGCATGCAGCCGGTGCGGGCGTCCGGCCTGCGCTGATTGTCTGACCCCGGCCGCAGTCGGCCAACACTGTGTCGACTGCGTCCGGGCTTCCGGTCGTCAGGTTCCCCGGGCCCGCACCATCGGCGCCAAGGTCGCCTGGGCCACCTACACCCTGATGGCGATCAACATCGCCCTGTTCGTGATCGTCGCCGCCCAGGCGAAGAGCATCACCGATGTCGTGGCGTCATCGCGGGTGTTCGCCGAAGGCGCGCTCTGGGGGCCGTTCATGGCTTCCGGCGAATACTGGCGGTTGCTCACCGCCGGCTTCTTGCATTTCTCACTGATCCACGTCGCGATCAACATGTTTTCCCTGTACATCCTGGGTCGCGACGTCGAGTTGACCCTGGGTACCGCCCGTTTCCTCGGGATCTACCTGACCTCGTTGCTCGGCGGCAGTGCCGCGGTGATGCTGTTCGGCGATTCGCTGGCCATCAATGCCGGTGCCTCCGGAGCGATCTTCGGTTTGATGGGTGCCACGCTGGTCGTGGTGCTCAAGGCCAAACTCCCCGCCACCGGTCTGTACGGCATCATCGCCCTGAACGTCGTGCTCTCGTTCACGATCCCGAACATCTCCATCTGGGCCCATTTCGGCGGCCTGGCATTCGGCGCCGCGGCGGCCGCAGGCATCGTCTACGGACCTGAGTTGCTGCCCGCCCGATCACGTAATCCCCGCAACGCGGCGACGGTCGGCTTCCTCGCGATGGGTCTGCTCATCATGGCGGCGCTGGTCATCGGCATCGCGAAGGCCCAGACGCTCACGTTCTGACGGTGGTTCGCCGCCCTCCCGCTATTTGCGCTCTTCCACGGTCAGTCCGGCCGCACGCAGTGCATCGGCCACATCGAGTGGGTTGGTGCCCAGATCCCAGCGTCCGTAGATGACCAGACGTTCCCCGTCGTGGGCCTGCTCATCGTCGAGATCCAGTTCCAGATGCGGTACCCGGCGTCCGAACCGCGGGTACGTGAGCACCTGTGCGCGCCGAACGTCATCGAACGAATAACCACACGTCCCCCGAAAGAGCGTGCGGACGTGTAATTCGCGGCCCTCGATGGCCAGCCTGGGACGAACCCACAGACTCTGCCCGCCGATCAGCAGCAGCAGCACCGCGGCGAGGAGCATCAGCGCCATGCCCGCCGCGTCGGTACCCGAGAACAGGCCCGCGGCACCGAGTGCGATCCCACCGACCACCATCAGCGCGCCCATGGGTGCTGGTGTGGCCCATTCCGAACGGGCGTTTTGAAGGTTATCCACAGGCCTTATCCACATTGAGGATGAATTACACACATGTTGTTCCACAGCTGTGGATGAATGAACGTGCTGCTCACCGCCACTTCACTCCACAGGAGTTATCCACACTGGGGATGAATTACACACATGGTGTTCCACAGGCTGTGAATTGTTGAAATCGCTGTTCAACGCCACTTCATCGTCATGACCAGACCAGCGACCATGAACCCGAATCCGATCAGGAAGTTCCAGGAACCCAGCTCGTACATCCAGTTGAGGATCTTGCCGGGGGCACCGAGGGATTCGGGTGTGGCGACAAGGTAGAAAACCATCAGCCAGGCGAGGCCCAGCAGCATCAGGCCGAGCATCACCGAAACGAAGACGGTGCCCGACGGGCCTGCCTTCACTTTCACCGGTGTGCGGCTGGCAGGGTTGATCGTGTAATCGGTCTTCTTGCGGACCTTTGACTTGGGCATGATTTCCTCGGTTCGCGGGTACAAACGTTTCCCTATAACCTAACGCACCCGTCGACGGTGACAGTGATATGCGGCCACGGCGAAAGTGGGATGAGCTCGCCGCATCGACCCAGGTAGCCTGTCGACGTGAACCCTGGCGCCCCTGTGCAGATCCTGGTTGTCGACAACTACGACAGCTTCGTCTACAACCTCGTCCAATACCTCGGACAACTGGGTGTGCATGCCCAGGTCTGGCGTAACGACGACGAGCGGCTCGCAGACCCGGCGGCCGCGGTGACGCAGTTCGACGGTGTGCTGCTCTCACCCGGCCCGGGGACACCGCAGCGCGCCGGCGCGACGATGCCCCTGGTGGGTGCCGCCGCTGCTGCCGGCACGCCCTTGCTCGGGGTCTGCCTCGGCCACCAGGCCATCGGCGCCGCCTTCGGTGCCACGGTCGATCGGGCACCCGAACTCCTGCACGGCAAGACCTCACTGGTGACCCACAGCGACGAGGGTGTCCTGGCCGGTCTGCCCAACCCGTTCACCGCCACCAGATACCACTCGCTGACGGTGTTGCCGGAGACCATCCCGACCGAATTGGTCGTCACCGCCCGCACCGCCACCGGCATCGTGATGGCGATGCGGCACCGCGAGCTTCCCATCCATGGCGTCCAGTTCCATCCGGAGAGCGTGCTCACCCAGGGTGGGCACCGGATGCTGGCCAACTGGCTGACGGTCTGCGGCATGGCGGTGCCCGACGGTCAGGTCAACACCCTCGAAGCGCAGGTCGCCGCAGCGCTGGGCTGAGCCCCGGATCTCAGACCGGCGACGTCACATCCGCGAGCGCCGGCCCGAGCCGATCGCCTGGCGCGACATGGCCGCCGAGGCGTTGACAATCTGATCGCCGAAGCGCTCGAGTACAAACGCCTGCGTGGCGGCCAGATGGGCTCGGGCCAGTCGCTCGGCCTCGTCGGCATGTCCGGCGGCGATCTCGTCGACGAGGCGGCGGTGGGCGTGGACCGCACCTTCCGCTTCGTGGCCGGAGGGATATTCGCCGTACCGGGTGCGGGCCTCGGCCCAGGCCTCTTCCTGGGCCGACCACAGTGCGACGTAGCTGCCGACGGCGAATCGAATGGTGGCGTTGGGTGTGAACGAGACGACCAGGTCGTGAAAATCGCGGGCGGAGTGGGTGAATGCCACACCGCTGGTGAGGTGATGGGTGGAGGCGTCGATGGCCTCGTCGAGAGCGGGGACCACGACGTCGAGGCGGTCGCGGATCTGGGCGGCAACGGTTTCTGCGATGCGGCGCTGTGGGACTCTTCTGCTTCGTGCACTGGTCACGCGTACCGCATTTCATTCATGGGCGTCGACCCTGTTCCAGATCCGCACCCGGTCGCCGACCAGGGAATCTCACCACCGTGCCGCTACCGCGGCAACTCGACCTCGGCCGTGCAGGTCACCAGGGTGGTGCCGTCCTGGCTGGTGAGCTTGAGCTTGATCTGGACAAGCGGTACGCCCCACTCGGATTCGGTGATCTTGTCGACCACCTCGGCGTCGAAGTACGTGACGTCGCCTTCGAAGGCGGGGCCGCGGAAGTCGGCCTTGGTGTGCCGGACCATGCCCTCGTGCCCGGCCCAGTTGGCCAGGAAATCGGTGCACCAGGCACCCATCGTCGCGCCGTAACCGTAGGCGCGAGCCATGCCGACCTCACTGGCCTTGTCGGCGTCGATGTGACCGCGTGACGGTCCGACGTACAAGCCGTCCCGTTTACGCGGATCGATCTTGGCGCCCTCCTCGTCGTAGCCGAAACCGTCCGTCCAGCCCGGATCCTGGTAGATCCACGGATCGTCGACACCTTCGGGCGCAACCCACTGCGAGGTCCCCCAGATGTTGAAGACGAAGGCACGGTATTCGGTGGTGAAGCTCGCGATGCTGTGTGGGCCGATGACGCGGCGGGGTAGGGCGTCACCGATATTCACCTCGTCGAATCGTGGCGAGACGCCGAGACGATTGGACATCAGCCATTCATGTCGCAGCTTCTCGACCTCGATCAGTTCGTCGTTGGTCCACTTCTTGAGTGAACCGATCTGGTTGTCGTACATCCCGCGTTTGGTGGCTTCGGCCGACAGATACCGGATGGCCGTGGACCGCTCTTTGGCGACGAGAGAACCGTGCTGGTTCTTGTGGATGGTGTCTCCGTGCGAGAACATGGTCGGCCCGGCGAACTTCGTGTCGACCACCTTGTATCCATGGAATCGCCTGTCCTGGAACAACTTGTCACCCGGGCGCACTGGTGTCCCGTAAAACCACCACTCCTCGCCCCCGAAGATCAGATGGCTGTCCGGGATGTATCCGACGCAGGCCGGCTGGGCGCCGTGGCCGAAATCGAGACCGACCGCGATGGACTGTGGTGCGACAAGTCCGCCGAACCTGGTGTTGCGCGCGAATTCTTCGTCCCAGTGCAAGGGGTTCGGATTGTCCATCGCCATCACCCACCGCCGGATGTCGGAGGCGCTGCAGGGATCCCATAGCTGGCCACCGCCGACGAGTTGCCCCACCCGATGGTCGACGTCGCTCAGATCGAGTGTGACGGGTTCGATGGGGTCGGTCATGGGATGCTCCTGCCGGACAGGGAGGCGTTCAGGCGAACGTCACCGTTGGGGAAGTGGATCAGCAGATCGTCGTCGAGTTCGACGCCGAACGACCGCAGGGCCATCGCCACCATCGCGTAGGTCCCGACGGTGAAGACCACGTCCATCAGCTGCTTCTCGTCCAATTCTGCGGAGAGGATCTCCCAGGTGCCATCGCTGATGATGCCGTTGTCGAGGAGCTGATCGACCGTGTCGAGCAGCGCCGCCTCGAACGGTGACCAGCCGGGTGCGGCAGATCCGACGGCGATGTGGTCGATCTCGGTGTCGGTCACCCCGGCGTCGCGCGCCAGCAGAACATGCTGGGCGTGCTCGTATGCGCAGGCCCGGCGGCTCGCCACCCGCAGGATGAGGATCTCTCTGTGCCGTGTCGTCAATGAAGAACCCGAGAGTAGATGCTGGTTGAAGGAGATGAAGGGTTTGGCCAGGCCGGGGTGCCGCGCCAGGGTACCGAGTAGGTTGGCGCCCTTGGGCTTTGCCGCGTTCTGACTTGCCACATTGGAGCGGAAGTCCGCGAAGAATTCGGTGAGATCGGGCGACCAGTCGTCGACCGCGAGCGGTGGGATTCGTGTCATGTCATGCTCTCCTAGGTGTTTCGGCCGCCGTTGACACCGATCACTTGTCCGGTGATGTAGCTCGCGTCGTCGCCGACCAAGAACGAACAGGCCCCGGCGATGTCCTGTGCTGTCCCGACGCGGCCGACCGGGGTGCGCTCGATCTGCTGGTCCACCGAGATCAGTCCCTGACTCTCGTGGTCGCGCATCATCGGGGTGTCGATGAAGCCCGGTGGGATCGCGTTGACGGTGATGCCGTGCTTGGCGAACTCGAGGGCGAGCACTTTGGTCAGGCCGTTCACGGCGGACTTCGACGACACGTACGCCGCCATCTGCGCGACGCCACCATGGGTGCTCGAGGACGAAATGTTCACGATCCGGCCCCAGCCGGCCTCGATCATGTGCGGGAGGACGGCCTGGCAGCAGTCGAAGGTGCCGGTGAGGTTGATGGCGTGCACCAGATCCCACAGGTCCCTGGTCACGTCGAGGGTCGGACCCGCGACGGTCTTCCCGGCACTGTTCACCAGGATCTGCGGGGCGCCGAGCCGGCTCTTCACCTCATCGATTCCGGCGTCTATCGCGCTGCGGTCGGTGACGTCGACCTCGATCCCGATCGCGGTACCACCGCCTGACTCGATCTGTGCCGCTGCCTCTTTCGCCGAGGCGCCGTCGCGATCGAACAATGCGACAGCATTGCCGTCGGTGGCGAGACGTTGTGCGATCGCCAGTCCGATCCCGGAACCTGCGCCCGTGACGACCGCAACCCGCGGGCTCATTCGGAGGCTCCGGTCCGGTCTCGGTCGATCCTGATGTCGAACGTCACGAACTCACGCATGGTTGAGGTCCTCTCGGGGGTTCTGTGGTGAGGGGTTGGGGAAATCGTTTGAAGGGCAACACCATTGCTATCCCTCGGAGGCCCAGGTGGCGTACTCGGAATAGTTGGGCATCTCTTCCGAGTTGGCCTTCGGGTCGATGACGACGTGGATCACCCCGGGTCGGCCGCTGGCATAGGCCCGGTTGATTGCCGGGCCGATCTCGATCTCTTTCTCGACGTACTCGCCATAGCAGCCAAAACCCTCGGCAACCCGGTCAAGCCGGGTGCTCTCGCTCCAGTGCCCGCCGGTCTCACGGGATCCTGGCCCGAAGGTGCGTTTGTAGACGCCGACCTCGAGACCCCAGGAATAGTCGACCCCCACGACGCAGACCAGCGGAAGGTTCAGTCTCGACGCAGTTTCGAGTTCGGCGATGTGGAACAGGAAGGCGGAGTCGCCGGTCACCAACATGACGGGTCGCTTTCCACCGTCGGCGACCGATGCCCCGATCGCGTAGGGCAGACCGGTACCGAGGTGACCGAAGTTCTGATTCCAGATCACGTCATGCGGCTTGGCCTGCGAGTATGTCCACCCGAAAATCGTGGTTGCACCACCGTCGCGGACCATGATGCCTTCCGGTGGGAACGCTTTGGTGGCCTCTACGGCCAGACGTGCCGGATGTATCGGACTCTGTCCGGCCGGGGCGGACTCGGCAACTTCGGCGAGGTGCGCCTTCTCGTCGGAGATCAACTGTGCCAGTTCGCCGGTGGGCTGCCGCGGAGTGTCCGCGAGGGCCTCGACGAGCTGTGGGACGATCGCTCGCAGGTCACCGACCAGGGGTACGTCGATCGGCCGGTTGACACCGATCGCGGTCGGATCCTGTTCGACCAGGACCCATTTACGGGTGGCGTCGTTGGACGCCCAGTGGCGTCCGCGACCGAAGTGCACCGGTTCGCCGAGTTCGGTACCGAGGGCCACGCACAGATCCGACTTCTCGACGGCTTCGACCGAGGAAGGGGAGAAGCCATACGGGAAGGTGCGGTCTTCCAGACCCTCGATATATGAGGTGCCCCCGGAGGTTTGGATCACCGGGCAGGCCATCAGTTCGGCGAGTGCGCGCACCGGTTCGGCGGTCCGCGCCGTGTGGACGCCGTGACCGACCAGGAGGACCGGGTGCTGGGCAGTCCGGATCAATTCGGCGGCCCGGGTGATCGATTCGGCGCCCGCCGCCTGGCCGACGATGCGATAGCGTTCGGGCGGCAGGGGAGGCAGCACATCGAGTTCTTCGAGGATCACATTTGACGGGTATTCGATGTAGACCGGGCCAGGGGTCCCGGAGACCGCCTTGCGCAGGCCTTCTCGGATGATCTCGTCGGTTTGGTCGGCGTATTCGATGCTGGCCGAATACTTGACGGAGGGTTCGAACAGTGCGGATTGCTGGACGAATTGGATACGCCCGCGGCGGACCCGCTGCTCGGTGATCCGGGCCCGCTGACCGCCGATGAACATCACCGGGGAGTTCTCGACCTTCGCGCACATCATGGCCCCGGCCAGGTTGGCCACGCCGGGACCGAGTGTGCCGATACAGACGGCGGGCTGACCTGTCATGCGGGAGACCGCTTCGGCCATGAACCCCGCCGCCTCTTCGTGGTGAGGCGCCACGACCTGCCAACCGCGTTCGTCGGCGAGATGGAACATATGGACGAAGTTGGGGTCCGGAATACCGAACAGTGTCTTGATGCCCTCTGCCTCAAGGAGATCGAGGATTCGTTCATACACCTTGACTGTCATTGATGATCCTTTGTGTATCGGGGTATCCGGAACCTTCACTGCGTTGTCTGGGGTTGGGATGGATCAACGGGTGATGGCAGCCCGGAACGACTCGTCCTTGAGGAACAGGGAGATGTTGTCGGCATCGAGGTGGTTCCACTTGAGGTTGAGCCCCCCGTCGACGAGCAACGTCTGCCCGGTGACGTAGGAGGCGAGGTCCGACAGCAGGAACAACGCTGCGCCGGCCTGCTCGTCAGGCCGGGCGCGGCGTCCCATCGTGATCGCCCGCCGGTCGCGATCGACGTCTTTGTCGACGTAGGTGCCGGACGACGGGGTTTCCGTGACCCCTGGTGCGATCGCGTTGACCCGGATTTCGTCCTGCGCGAGCTCGACCGCCATCGTGCGCGTGGCGGCGACGATCGCGGCTTTCGCAGTGCCATAGGCGATATGGAAGGGGGCAGAGTTCATCCCGCTGATCGACGACGTCGACACGATCGAACCCGGACGCCCTTGCCTGCGGAGTTCGGCTGCAACCGCCTGGCTCATGAAGAACATCGTTTCGAGGTTCTGGGCAAACAGCTCCCGCCAGGTCTCCCGGGTGACCCGCGTGGCCCGCATCCAGGTCTCCGGCGCAGCGCCGCCGGCAATGTTGACGAGGCCATAGAGGTGGTCCTCAGTGGCGGCCACCCGATCCATCACGGTTGCGATGCCGTCGTCGGTGCCGACATCGGCGGATACCGGGATCACCGAAAAGCCCTCCGTCACCAGAGGTTCGATGTGGGTGCCGAGCTTTTCCTCGGACCGGCTCACCGCGAGGACGGTGGCGCCGGCGCGGGCCACTGCGCGGGTGACCGCCGTGCCGATTCCACCACCGGCTGCGCCGGCGACGATGACTATCCGGCCGGTCAGGTCGATCATGTTCTCGCTCACGGGCGGTCTCACTTTCCCGGGGGCACGGATCTGCTTTCGCTCGCGCTAGGCGGGGTGCTCCCTGCGATCGTACGAACGCGCGGGGATCGCGGTTCGATGTCAGGCGTAAAGGGTTGCCGCACTGGACAAAGGAAGCCAGTGGGAACCGGCGTGCGTGGATCAGGGCGAGGAGAACGCCCGGTCCGGATCGTGCGCGTCTCGGCGGGAGCGCTCAGTGCCCTTTCGTGACCATATGCAATCCTCGCAAGGATTGCAATGCTTGCTAATTATGAGCCAGAAGTGCATCATTGCTGTGATGGCGATCACCATCAAGGGTTCGGGTGGGGGTGCCGGCGTACTTCGGCGGACCGCGCACACCGCCCGGGTCTCGCCGTTGCCGGGTATTACCACCTGGCTAACTGGATTCACTTGCAACAAAAAACTTTTCGGTTGGTCGAATGCGTATACGAGCTGTCCCGTTGATAATTCATCCGAGTTGGGGTCGATTGCCGGCGCCGGGCAGAACCGTTGTGCACCTGCTTGATTCGATCCCCGATACGTGAAGTGGCCGTCGTGGTCGATCGACGGAGATGTGAGATGACGGGAGAAGTCGTTGAAGGTAACCGGACGAACGAGGGCAGCGGGCCGCACCACAATCGCACTGGCTGCAGTGGGATTGGTTGTCGCCGCCTGCGGTGGACCATCGGACGCGAACCAAAGCGCAGGAGGCACGCCCCAGCGGGGTGGTGAAATCGTCATGGCGATCAACACCGAGGGCCAGAGCATGGACCCCGCCTGGTGTGCGTTGATGGCGCCCGACAGGTGCGCACCGGTGTTCGGGACCCTGCTCGAGTACGACCCGGAGTCAGGCGAACTCGGTGCCGGCATGGCCGAATCCTTCGAGTCGGCGGACGGCAGGGCCTGGACACTCAAGCTTCGCGACGGCATGACGTTCTCCGACGGGACGCCGTTCGACGCCGAAGCGGTCGCTTTCAACTGGAACCGGCTCAAGGATCCGGCGACATTGTCGTCCTCACTTCCGTACCTCACCCCGCTCACGTGGCAGGTGGTCGACCCGTTGACCCTCGAGGTCACCTCCGAACAGCCGAACTTCAACCTTCCGTCCCTGATGGCGGCGCCGCTGGGAATGATCGCCTCTCCCACCGCGATCACGGAGAAGGGGCCGGACTTCGGGAACCAGCCGGTCGGTGCCGGTCCGTTCATCCTGGAGAGCTGGACACGTAACGCGGAAGCGAAATTCACGGCCAATCCCGACTATTGGGGCGAGGGGCCGTTCATCGACAGCTTCGTCCTCAAGGTCATCTCGCAGGATGACCAGCGGATGAACACCCTGCGTTCGGGTGAGATCGACATCGCCTGGTCACTGCAGTCCAAGAATGCACAGGCTGCGGAGGCCGAAGGATTCACCGTGTATGACATCCCGCTGGTCGGCGGAACGGGAGTGAACTTCAACCTCACCGATCCGACCATGCAGGACAGCGGGCTGCGTTCGGCACTTCTCCACGCCATCGACAACAAGCAGATCGTTGCCGCCGTGTGGCCGGCCGACAAGCCGGCCGATGCATTCCTGTTCCCGGACAGCCCCTATCGAGATGATGCGCTCGGGATGTATCCCGAGAAGAACGTCGAGGAGGCACAGAAGCAGTTCGACGCGTACCTGAAGAAGACCGGCAAGTCCGACGTGACGGTGACGCTGAGTACATATGCCGGCATCCCCGACCTCGATCTCGTCGGTCAGCTCCTGCAGTCGCAGCTTCAGGAGATCGACGGCCTCACCGTCAAGATCGACGCCATGGATTTCGCCACCCTCGAAGGCCAACGCCATTCCGGGACCTACCAGATGGCCTTGGGTGCTCAGCTCTCCGATGACATCGACATGATGTACGAGGTCTTTCACACCGACGGTGCCAGGAACTTCACCAACTACTCGAACCCCGAAGTCGACGCGGCCCTCGAGACGACGCGAACCTCCAAAGATGCTGCTGAGATCGAGAAGGCATATGCAAAGGTCAACGGCCTGGTGTCGCAGCAGGCTCCGATGCTGACCTTCCGGTACCAGAACGGCTACATCTTCACCTCGGACAAGGTGAACGACCTGAACGTCGTCGGCTCGTCGGGTGGTGCTGGAGTACGTCTCGACCGCGCCTGGATCGCACAGTAACGGCGTTTTACGCCAAAGAGGGAGTGCAACGTGCGTGGACAAGCAATCCGTTGGATGGTCGCGGTCGGTAATTTCCTGCTCCTGCTCGCGGCGGTGACCATCGCGGTATTCCTTCTGCTGGAACTGATCCCCGGTGATCCGGTGGACGGGCTGGTTCCTGCGGGAGCCAGTGAGGAAATGCGTCAACAGGCGCGGCAGATGTACGGCCTCGACCAGCCGCTCGTCGAGCGTTATCTGTCGTGGCTGGGCGGAATCATGCAGGGAGACTTCGGCAGGTCGTATACGACCCGGATGCCGGTCATGACCGCTGTGGGTGAACGTGCCCCGGTGTCACTGGAACTCGCCGCGCTGGCGATGATCGTGGCCCTGGTGATCTCGATACCGGTGGCGGTGTGGTCGGCATACCGGCCGCGGGGTGTCGTAGACCGCATCGCGACAGCGGTGACCTCCGCGACGCTGGCCATCCCGTCGTTCGTACTCGGCATCCTGCTGGTGTACGTCTTCGCGGTCGAGATGGGCGTGCTGCCGGTCCTCGGCTGGGTGTCCTTTGCCGAGGATCCGGTCAAGCACTTCGAGTATCTGATCCTGCCGGTGATGACCTTGGCGGCCGGAGAATGTGTGTTGTTCACCCGACTTCTCAAGGGCGACATGATGGCAACCCTGCAGCAGGATCATGTCCTGTCTGCGCGGGCCCGCGGTCTGCCGACCTGGCGCATCCTCATCCGGCATGCACTCAAGCAGTCGTCCTTCTCGCTGGTCACAGTCTCCGGGGTGGTGATCGGTCGCCTCATCGGGGGCACCGTGATCGTCGAATCGATCTTTGCGATACCAGGTTTGGGCACGCTTGTGGTCACCTCGATCCAATCCCGCGACTTCATCGTCGTCCAGGCCATCGTGTTGCTGAGTGCCCTGCTGTTCCTGACCCTCAACGCACTTGTCGATGTCACGTATCCGTGGCTCGACCCCAGAGTGAGAAAGGTGCGCACCTCATGACCGAGACCATCAGGCAGTCCTCGGGCGCAGAGGCGATTCTGGCCGCCTCCGGTCCGGAACGGATGTTCCTGCCCAAACGGCGCCGACGCCGTGCCGTCGGGGCGCTCGTGGGCGCCATCTGGCTGGGGCTGATGATGTTTGCCGCGATCACCGCCTCATGGCTACCGCTACCGGATCCGGGCGAGATCAGCGACGACTTCAGTGCGTCGCCGTTCTCCTCGTGGGAGCACGTCCTGGGCACCGATTCGCTGGGCCGGGATGTATTGTCCCGCTGCATCTACGGTGCGCGGGTGTCACTGATCGTGGCCATCGGCAGCACATTGATCGCTCTGGTCATCGGCGTGAGCTGTGGACTGGTCGCCGGCTACTTCCGCGGTGCAGCGGACCGGGTCCTGTCCCTGTTCATCAACTTTCTGCTGTCCTTCCCGGCGCTCATATTCCTGATCGCGCTCGTCGCCGCCATGGGCCCGAGCCTGACCACGTTGCTGATCGGTCTGTCCCTGCTGGGCATCCCGAACTTCGCACGGGTGGCGCGGGCCAACACGATTGCTTTCTCCGACCGCGAGTTCGTGACCGCTGCGAAAGCCCTCGGCGCGGGTCCATTGCGGGTGCTGCGCCGAGAACTGCTCGCAAATGTCATGTTGCCGGTGATGTCGCTGGCCTTGGTCGTCATGGCGACCCTGGTCGTCGCGGAGGGAAGTTTGAGCTTCCTCGGACTCGGGATACCGCCCCCGACACCGAGTTGGGGCGGGATGCTCGCGGCCGGTCGGGAGTCGCTGGCCACCGACCCCTACCTGGTGCTGGTTCCAGCAGTGTTCTTCTTCCTCACGGTGTATTCGTTCAATGTCCTCGGTGACTGGGTGCGGGGCCGGATCGGAAGAGAGTCAGCACTATGAGCCCCGAGATCGCGACCGCTGAAGTCGGCGAGAACATTCCGGTGGCCGGCTCACCACTGCTCGAAGTGCGGGATCTGCATGTCTGGTTCGACACCCCACGTGGCGCTGTCCGCGCGGTCGGTGGCGTCGACCTCGACGTCGCGGCCGGACGCACCGTCGGCGTCGTGGGGGAGTCGGGATCGGGAAAGTCGGTGCTCTGCCGCGCGATGATGCGAATCCTCGCCCCCAACGCGCACATCATGCCCGGCAGCGAGATCCGTTTCGACGGCAAGAACCTGGCGACCGTCTCCCCGAAGAAACACAAGCACCTGTGGGGTGTGGATGTCGCGATGGTGTTCCAGGACCCGATGACATCGCTGACCCCGGTGCTGACGATAGGCAGCCAACTCACCGAGACCCTGCGTTACCACCGGGGTTTGAGCAAAGACGCCGCGAAGGAGACGGCGATTCGTCTGCTCACCTCGGTGGGGATCCCGGAGCCGGCGACCCGGTTCGATCAGTACCCGCACAACTTGTCCGGAGGCATGCGTCAGCGGGTGACCATCGCCCTGGCGATCTCGTGTTCACCGAAACTGCTCATCGCAGACGAGCCCACCACAGCGCTCGACGTCACCGTGCAACAGCAGATCCTCGACCTCCTATCGGATCTGCAGCGGGAATCGGGCATGGGATTGGTGCTGGTCACCCACGACCTCGGCGTCGTTGCCGGCCGGGCCGACACCGTTGTTGTCATGTACGCCGGGAAGATTGTCGAAAAGGCGCCGACTGTCGAGCTTTTCGAACGTATGCGCCATCCGTACACGCGGGCGTTGATCGACGCGATCCCCCGGCTCTCGCAACCGAGCCACACCCATCTGCCGGCGATCCCGGGACGTCCTCCGGTCGTGATCGACCCGCCGCCGGGATGTGCATTCGCGCCGCGTTGCCCATCGGCACAGGCGAGATGTCTCACCGAGACGCCGGTATTGGAAACCACACCCGGGCAAGCGCATTCGGTGGCCTGCTTCTTTCCGCTCGGCACACCGGCCGGTCGCGAGGCGCGGGAGGCGAATGCGGTTGCGGGCCATACCGCGGCCGGCACCATCTTCGAGAAGAAGGATGTGATCTGACATGGCCGGCAGTGGAACCGCCCATCTCCGGACCGACGACGACGTGCTGCTCGGTGTCCGGAACCTCACGGTCGAATACCGCGGCAAGGGCAATGAACGCGTCCATGCGGTTTCGGACGTCAGTTTCGATGCCCGACGAGGTGAGACCGTCGGGTTGGTCGGGGAGTCCGGCTGCGGCAAATCCAGTGCGGCCAAATCGATCATGCAGCTTCCCCCACCGACCTCCGGTTCGGTGACCCTCGACGGGGTGGAGATCGTCGGGCTCGGCGGCAGCGACATGCGCCGCCAGCGCGGCAAGTTGCAGATGATCTTCCAGGACCCCATCTCATCGCTCAACCCACTGAGGCGGGTCGAGGACATCGTCGCCGAGGGCCTGCGGATCCAGGGCAATCTGACCAAGTCGGAGATCATCGCGCGGACCCGGGCGATGATCGAGCGGGTCGGCCTCGATCCGGACACCGCCTCCGACCGACGCCCCCACGAGTTCTCCGGCGGTCAGTGCCAACGCATCTCGATCGCGCGGGCCATGGTCCTGGACCCGGAGATCGTCATCTGCGACGAACCGGTGTCCGCTCTCGACGTCCTGGTGCAGGCCCAGATCATCAACCTCCTCAAAGAGATGAGGGACCGGTATCAGCTCACGTTGGTGTTCATCGCGCATGATCTGGCGGTGGTCAAGAACCTCAGTGACCGCGTTGTGGTGATGTACCTCGGCAAGGTGTGCGAGGTCGCGGCCACCGAAGAACTGTTCTCGTCGCCGGTACACCCTTATACGCGCGCCCTGATCAACTCGGTCCCCGAGCCCGACCCGACCGCGCCGGTGTCGCAGGCACAGCTGCAGGGCGATCTGCCATCACCGATGAACCCGCCCAGCGGCTGTCGCTTCCGGACGCGTTGTCCTTCGGTGCAAGATCGTTGTGCAACAGACGAACCGGAGATCAGGGAGATCCGTCCCGGGCACTTCGCGGCTTGTCACTACCCGCACGTCGACGGTCAACCGGTCAAGACGCTCGGGTCCGCTTCGGGGGAGTGATCAGTCGGGTTCGCCGGCGGTGGGGTTTGCGTCGGTGATGGTGTCTTGAAGCTCGGCGTTGATTCGGTGGGCCTCGGCGAGTTGGTCTTCGAGGATGATGATGCGGCACGCGGCCTCTAGGGGTGTGCCGTGATCGATGAGTTCACGGGCGCGAGAAGCGATGCGTAGCTGGTAGCGCGAGTAGCGGCGGTGTCCGCCTTCTGAGCGCTGTGGAGCCAAAAGTTTGGCGGCGTCGAGGCTGCGTAGGAAAGCTTGCGTGACGCCGAGGATTTCGGCAGCGTGACCCATGCTGTACGCCGGGTAATCTTCGTCGTCAAGCTTGTTGGACGGGTGGTCGCCGGCCGATTCTTGCGAAATGGGGACTTCTCTCTGTCGATGAACAGGGCCCCCGGCGCAGGGGGTTGCGCCGGGGGCCGGGATGAACTCACTGACATCACTGCACATGTCGACTTTGCTGGACTCGCCTAGATGTCCAGGTCAGCCAACGTAGGGGGCGCCCAGGCACGACCATCAAACACAAACTTCGCCTGGGCACGACCCCTGTCTTGCGGTACTGCTTGCGGGTAGTTCGTCTCTCCCGCGCCTCGTGATTCTTCCTTTGTTACGAAAAGAAGCTTACAACAGACAGTCCTGGATGTCTACACCCGGTACTGCAGATTTTCTGTATGTGCGAAATCAACCCGTTCGCGGACTGTACTGGTCGAGCACTGATCCACCCTGCAGAGCTGCGGCCCCAGCCCGCCGCCCGGGTCTTGTTTCTCAAACCCCGCCGAGCACGATCAGGAATTACGCTGACCTTTGCCGGTCTTTCCCGTTCCGGCTACTCGGATTTCAGTGACCGGTGGCGGAATCGGGGGCGGTGTTGCCGGTGCGCTCAGGATCGCGGGTGTAGTTGTCGGTGTGCTCGTGGTCGTCGCCCTCGATCTCCTTGGCAAGTAAGCCTGAGCCGATGGCCCAGACCGCCGCTCCGATCATGCCCACCCACACTCCGATATCAGTGTTGAGGTCGTCGCCGCGCTCGAGACCTCCCATGGGCTCGATTCCGAAGGCGAGACACTGGACGGTAGCTGCAATACCGACAGCCATCGATACCAGGGTCAGGCCGCGGTGTTGGCCACGCCGCGCCCGCTTGTATGCGTAGACCATGGCAATCAGCAGACCGACGCCCAGGTAGGCGATGAACGGGACCAGAGAGTCGGTCTCGTATCCGGTGCGCGGGTTCGAATCTCCTTCAACGTCCACCCAGTTCAAAAACGGGGCAACGTTGAAAACAACCACGCCAACTGCGGTGACGATCAAACCCGTGCTTGTGGCATGGCGGATTCCCGTGCGCGATGCCCTCATGTTGGTGGTGCGATCGGTGTTCGGACTAGACATGAGAATTCCCCTCGTGGAAGACAAACGAACTCTGGAGTCGACAGCGTGGTGTCAGTGCTTCGACGGGTGCTGGTTCGGCACCGGTGCATTCCCCACTGACACCCCGTGGGTCGAAGGTCCAGATGAGCTTCCAAAAGGTATGCGGAGAGCAGCGCCGGTGACACCGCCAACAAAGTTCCCCAGATCGGTGAGTGCAAACATCCTCTTCGTCGGTACGGTGAGCCAGGTGACCGGTCGACGGTTCGTTGCTGACCGGTTCTTCTTTTCCACAACGGGCGGCCACCGATAGCGGTGGCCGGCAGGCCGGCGAGGGATCAGAGCTTGCGGGCGGCCTGTTCGCCTTCCCAGATGGCGTTGAAGATCCGTCGGGGTGCGTGTGCGTCGCCGACCACCTGGACGTCCATCCCGCTGCCGTGGAGGTCGCCGGCCAGCGCATCGTCGGCGGTGTTGCCGAGTACGAGTACGACGGTATCGACGTCCGTGAGTATCGAAACGTCTTGCGTGTAAACGTCTTTCAGTGTAACGGTGTCACCGTCGATCGCGGTGACCTCTGTTCCGGCCGCGAATGTCGCTCCCGCCCTGCGTAGTTGTCCGAACGCGAAGGGAAGATCGTGAGCATCGGCAAAGGCGTGTCCGAGTTGGGGGTACTGGGAGACGATGTGTACCGGGTGGCGTCGGCTGAGGAGATATTCGGCGGTGACAAAGGCCTGGCGGTCACCGGTGTCGTCGACGATCAGGACCCGATGAGGTATTTCCGCGCGGCCGCCCAGGATCTGCGCCGGCGTAAAGACGTTCCACTGGTCGGAGCCGGGCAGGACCTCCGCGCCCGCCCAGCGCTCGGGATGACGCGATGTCCAACCGTGCCGGATCGGTGTCGAACCGGTGGCTATCACCACCGCGTCATAGTGCCCGATCAGATCATCCGCGCCGGCGCGGTGCCCGAGCGCGACCTTGACGTTGCTCTCGGTGAGTTGTGTTGCCAGCCAATCGGTGACGCCCGACCACTCACCGTACGAGTCCGCCATCGAGATCAATCCGACCTGCCCGCCGAGCGTCGATTCCTGCTCGAACAGTGTCACCTCGTGGCCGAGTTCGGAGGCCGTCAGGGCCGCCCGCAGTCCCGCCGGGCCGCCGCCGACGACCGCGACGGTGCGGGCTCGGCGGGCCCTGCCATCGTCGAGCGTGAATGCCCGCTCCCGACCGACCTTCGGGTTGTGGATGCAGGCGAGCGGGCCGCGCGCGAACGAGGCGACACACCAGTTCGAACCGACACAGGGCCGGATGGTGCCCGGGCGTCCCCGCTGCGCCTTCTCCGCCCACCGGGGGTCGGCGATCAGCTGACGCGCCATCCCGACGAATTGTGCTCTGCCGGTGGAGAGTATGTCCTCGGCCATCTCCGGGGTGGTGATGCGTCCGACCGCGACAACGGGAACCGAGACCGCCCGGGTGATGGCGGCGGTGTCGGAAACCTCGTATCCGGCAGGTCGGGCAGCCGACGTTCCGTAGATCTGCATCCGGTCCAGGTAGGTGCCCTGGCTGGTCGAGATGTAGTCGACGGCGCCCCAGCGATCGATCTCGGTGGCGATCTGGACCCAGTCGGCGTTGGTCAGGCCCGCGGTGGCATCGCCGTCGCTGCTGTTGAGCCGGATCCCCAGGATCCGATCGGACGGGACGATTCGTCGTACATCGTCGACGATCCGCCGAACGATCCGCATCCGGTTCTCGAACGAGCCACCGTAGTCGTCACTGCGGTGATTGGTTGCCGAAGAAAGGAATTGACCGAGCAGGTAACCATGGGCCAGGCCATGGACCTCGATACCGTCGACCCCACCCTCGATCGCGTACTCGGCCGCCCGCACGTAATGCGCAACCAGCTCGTCGATCTCGCCCGGTGTCATCTCGTGGGGGATCTCTCGATACACCGTGTCGGGCACAGCGCTCGGCGCCCACGTCGGCAGCCGGCTGATGATCCCGTCGGTCTGCCGTCCGCGGTGCCACAGTTGTGCCAGCAGAAGAGTTCCGTGCGGATGTACGGCGTCGGCCACCGTGCGGTAGCTCTCGACCACGGCGCGATCGTAGGCGAGGATCACCCCGCGCCGCGGTTGGCTCGTGGGATGAACTGCCATGGCCTCCATGGTGATGACGGCGACACCCCCGCGAGCGCGCTCGGCGTAATAGTCCGCGCTGGCATCGGCGAACGTACCGTCGGTGGAGAACTCGGTGGCATGGGCGGTCATCCAGACCCGGTTGCGGGCCGTGCGGGGCCCGAGCTCGATCGGAGAGAACAACGTCGGGTACGCGTGGGGCATGTCTGGCTCCAATACCTGGCCATCGGTGAAGGTCGTGGGCGGTCAGTGGTCCGACAACAGCTGTCCGAAACCTGCCATCTGATCCGTTATCCCGTTGCTGCGCAGTGCATGCCAGTACGTGATGGTGTTGACGGCCAACACCGGTAGGCCGAGTCGCGCTTCGGCCTCGGCCGCGATGCGGCCGGCACACATGTTGGCACCGAACTGGACGATGGCACGTGGGCGGGTCTGCGCGAGGCGGTCGAATCCTTCTTGGATGGTTTCCCTTGTGGTGTGCGCGATCTGTACTGCGCTGGGGGCGCGTAGATGGATGGCGTCGTGCAGTTGGTAACCGCTCTTCTCGACGAAGGTGCGCAGATGTCCTTCCGACACCGGTTGGTAGGGCGTGAGCAGCGCGATCGGGCCATCGCTCACGCCGACCGCGCGCAGGGCGGCGGGTATCGCGTCGCCCGCATGGACGAGCCGCAGATCATCGCCGAACTTGGCTCGAAGTCGTTGCTGGATACCGGCGCCGGCTTCGGGGTCGCCGTATACGGCCTCGATGGACACGCCGAGGACGATGCAGTCCGGTTCACAGGTCAGAACCCGCTCGACCGCGTCGTCGAGGCCGCGATCGATGTCGCGGACCAACAATTCGAAGTCATCGTCGTTGTTGGTGATCCGGTCGGGGATGTGAATGCGTCCGATGTGGTTGGTGACACCGGTCGGCCGCATGTCGTCGTATTCGGGCTGTACGACGGTGTTCACCGACGGTGTCACAATCCCCAATTTCAGTCGCCAACCCAACGCATCGGCCATGAGCGATCTCCCTCTGGTGGTAGGGACCTGAGTTGCCGAAAGGCAAACGGTGCCTTTATTGCATACACCTTTGATTGCAATCCTAGCAAGGATTGAAATAGTTATGAGGAAGACCTACATTGCATACACATCCATTCATGCGGTCGCGGTTTTCTTGCCGCAATGATGAAAAGGGGAGCAGATGGCCACACTCACCACGCGCAAATTGACCGACGTCGTCGGAGCCGAGCTGGTCGACGTCGACATCGATCGACTTCGCAACGACGAGGAATTGCCCGCCGCGTGTATGGCCGCACTGGAAGAACACGGGGTTCTGTTGCTGCGTGGCCTGCCCATCGATGATGAGGTACAGGTCGGGTTCTGCCGGAAACTCGGTGATCTCGTGCAATTCCCCAACTATCCGAACCCGGACGTGATGGAGATCAGTTTCGATCCGTCGAATCCGAATGTGCGCTATTTCTCGAGCAACGACCATTGGCACTTCGACGGATCGATGGACGAAACGCCCGCGAAGGCTGTCGCGCTCACGGCGCATGTGCTGGCGAGTGAGGGCGGTGAGACGGAATTCAGCAGCACCTATGCGGCCTATGACGTACTGACCGAAGAAGAAAAACAGCGATACGCAGACCTACGGGTATTGCATACGTTCGAGGCCATCCAGCGTCGCAGCCATCCGGAACCGACTCCGGAACAACTGGCGGACTGGGCGACGTGGCCTGAACGGGAACATCCCCTGGTGTGGGAGCACCGATCCGGGCGCCGATCATTGGTGTTCGGCCACAGCGCTTCTCACGTCGTTGGGATGGATGTCGACGAAGGTCGCGCCTTGCTGGCGGACCTGGAGAGGCGCGCCACGTCACCCGAGCGGGTGTTGCGGCACGAGTGGCAGGTGGGGGACATGGTCATCTGGGACAACCTCGGACTGTTGCATCGCGCCTGCCCTTTCGATCGGACCGAGGCGCGCCGGATGCACCGCACCACCCTGGCCGGAACCGAGCAGATCATCTGAAGACCCCGACAGATCCCCGAGGCCACGAGAATACAAAGGACCACACATGCAACTGAAGGACAAGGTCGCGGTTGTCACCGGTGCCGGATCAGGTATCGGCAAGTCGATCGCACATCTGTTTGCCGCCGAGGGCGCAAAGGTGGTGTGCGCGAGCGTAACCGGGCGGGCCCTCGATGTGGCCGCGGACATCGGTGAGGCGGCGGTGGGCGTGAAGGCGGACATCAGCGTCGAAGAGGATGTCCAACGCATGATCGCGACCGCGGAGGAATCGTTCGGCCGGGTCGACATCCTGGTCAACAACGCCGGGTTCGGCGGCAGCATGATGCCGCTGCATCTGCAGAGCACCGAGGACTGGGACCGGATTCACGACGTGAACCTGCGCGGGGTCTTCCTGTGCATGAAGTACGGGGTCCGCTCGATGCTGAAGTCCGGCGGTGGATCCATTGTGAACATCTCCTCGATGACCGCGATGGTCGGCTTCAAACATCACGGCGTCTACGGCGCGGCGAAGGCCGGCGTCAATCAGCTGACCCGAACCGGGGCGCTCGACTACGTCGACGACAACATCCGGGTCAACGCGGTCTGCCCCGGGACGGTGTGGACCGGACTGGTCGCGATGTCCAAGGATCATCCGACGCCGCCTCCGGAAGCCAGTCGGGTGCCGGGCATCCCGATGGATCGCTGGGGGATGCCTGACGAAATAGCCTCGGCAGCCTTGTTTTTCGCCGGTGATGCCTCGTCGTACATCACCGGGGTGCTGATGCCGGCCGACGGCGGCTACTCGGTCGGGTTCTCCGGCATGGGTGCCGAGAAGTCGGGGCGGACGCCCCACTGAACCCGGGAAGTCCGCTTCTGCGAGGACGGAACTCTGGTCAGCGGACCGAGGGCACCGGCAGGCTGTTCTCGCCTGCCGTGTTCACCTCGAGTTCAGGGCCGGCCGTGACGAACTTGGGGATGAACCAGGCGATCCCGAAGGCAAGGAGCGCGGCGGCACCGCCACAGGCCATGACGATGCGGAATGCGTTCTCGGTCGGAACGTCCGTCGACCCCAGGGTCATCGTCATCTGTGCCAGGATCACCCCGGCGATGGCGCTGGCGAAAGATGTTCCGAGAGAGCGCATCAACGTGTTGAAGCTGTTCGCCGCGCCGGTTTCGGTCGCCGGCACCGCACCCATGATCAGCGCCGGCATGGCGCCGTAGGCCAAACCGATGCCGAAGCCGATGATGATCGAGATGAGCACCATCTGCCAGACCGAGTGCATGAACATCACGCCGGTCCCGTAGGCGATGGCCACGGCGACCGCACCACACATCAGCGTGGTCTTGGGGCCTCGGGTGGTGGTGATGTGCGCGGACAGTGGAGAGACCAGCATCATCATCAACCCGGAGGGTGCCATCACGACGCCCGCGACCAGCATCGACTGTCCGAGGCCGTAGCCGGTGGCGGTCGGCAACTGCAAGACCTGCGGAAAGACCAGACTCATCGAGAACATGGCGAACCCCAGGACGATCGAGGCCATGTTGGTGAAGAGCACCTGGGGTCGGACACTGACCCGCAGATCGACCAGCGGGTGCCGTACCCGTAGTTCCCACCAGGCCCACAGGACAAAGGAAATCGCGGCCAGGATCGCCAGGCCGATGGTCGTCGGTGAGGTCCAACCCCAGTCGCCGCCCTTGGAGATCGCGAGCAGCATGGAGACCAGGGCGACCGACAGCGACAGTGCCCCACCGAAATCGAAGCGTCCTCCGGTTCGGATGTTCGTCTCGGGGACGACGATGATCACCAGCACGGCGGCGATGACACCGAGGGCGGCCCCGGTCCAGAACAGGACGTGCCAGTTGGAGAACTCGGCGATCAGGGCGGCGATGGGCAGACCCAGTGCGCTGCCGACGCCGAGAGATGAGCTCATGGTCGCGACGGCACCGGGAAGCTTCTTGACCGGCAGCATGTCGCGCATGACGCTGATGCCGAGGGGGATGACACCGGCCGCCATGCCCTGCAGTGACCGTCCCACGATGAGCGTGACGACATCGGCGGCCAGGGCGCTGACCATGGAACCGGCGATCAGGAGTGAGAAGCAGATCAGCAGTATGCGGCGTTTACCGAACATGTCGCCGAGACGGCCCATCATCGGGACGGAGACACCGGCGGCCAGGAGCGTGGCGGTGATCGCCCAGGCGGTGTTGGACGCCGACGCGTTCAACAGTCCCGGCAACAGGGGTATGACCGGAATGATCATGGTGTGCGTCAGGGCGGCGACCACCCCGGAGAACGCCAGGACAGCGACGATCGCCGTCGGTTTGGCATCGGTCTGCGGTTCGGGGCCGGAGCGTTCGGCGGTCGACATCGGCAGACTCCATCAGGCGCGCGTTCGAGTACATCAGTCAATTGACTTAGGTAAAACTAGATCCGGATTGTGGTTTAGTCAACTAACAGTCCTCGTACGTGACCTACGTCATCGATGCCCAAATTTGGACATTGTGAATCACTGCTAAAGCAGCTGATTGACCATGTGCCCGAATGGCGGTTGAATGGCCTCAGGAACAGGGCTCATCCTGTGGGTCCTGGTCTCCAATCACAACTCGGAAGTGAGTCGATGACTGCGACGGCTGGATCAAAATCGACGCGTGCAGCGGCGACGCGAGAGCTCATCCTCACCGCTGCCGAACGGCTCTTCGCCGAAGAGGGTGTCTTTGCGATTTCGAATCGTCAGGTGAGCGAGGCGGCGGGACAAGGCAACAATGCGGCCGTCGGCTATCACTTCGGTACCAAGACCGATCTGGTCCTGGCGATTGTCAACAAGCACTCGTTGCAGGTCGAGGAGGCCCGCGCGCGAATGTTGGAATCGACCGAGGGGTTGACCGACATCCGCGCGTGGATCTCGTGTCTGGTCCTGCCGTCGACCCAACACATGGCGCAGCTCGGGACCCCGAGCTGGTACGCCCGGTTCAACGCACAGGTGCAGACCGATCCGTCGCTCCGCGTGCTGGCGTACCAGGAGACCGAACGGGTCTCCCCGTCGCTGACCACCCTGGTACAGGGCCTTGGTTCGGCCGTCGAACATCTGCCGCCCGAGACCCGCAAGGCGCGCGCCACCATGGGCCGGCACCTGATGACCCACATGACCGCCGAACGCGAACTCCAGCTCGCCTCCGACGACAATGCCGATGCGGCGAGCTGGGACGATTTCGGAACAGAACTGATCGATGCGATCGCGGGTATCTGGAATGCACCTGTGACCCGCTGACCGCCTCACACGACACAGGCCGGCCACCCGATGACGGGTCGCCGGCCTGTGTTTTTGTGTCTGGATTACTTGGCGACCGGCCGATGGAATGCGGCCAGCTGCGCGCCGGCTGCCACCAGTCCGACGCCCGCGGCCAGGGCCGCACCCTGGTTCGGGCTGAGCTTGCCGTCCAACCCGAGGGCGCGGTCGACGCTGAAGCGGCCGGGTCCGATGGCCGCCAGGGCCACAGCGGCCGCAGCCAGGTTGGCGACGTACTCCCAGCCCTCAGAGGTGATGAAGAAACCGTTCGGCTGATGCACCGACCGGGCGGCCACCGCCATGGTGCCGACCACGGCGGCCGCGGCGAGCGGAGTGCCGGCTCCGGCGACGATCGCCGTTCCGGCCCCGACCTCCACCACGGCAGAGGCCTGCGCCTGCAGTTTTGGCTGACGGAAACCGATCGAACCGAACCAGCCGGCAGTGCCGTCCAGGCTGCGGCCGTGCTTGAGGCCATGGGCGATCATGGTCCCGCCGATGGCGGCACGAAGCAGCAACTGCACGGCGGTGTGGTCGGATTTCGGTGCGCGGAACAGGCTTGTCATCGGTGCGGGGACCCTTCGTTCGGTACGTGTGCGTCAAATCTCACTAATGAAGGGTGTACCACCTCGTCACACCTGGCGGCGCGGCGAGGGGCCGAACGCGCTGGTCCTACGGCAGCAGCGCGGCTCGGCCGACCGTGATCGTGACCGCTCCATCCTTCCGTGCCAAGGTGCCTGGTGACGGGGTCTGATCGAGGATCTTGCCGTCGTCGGAACTGCCCAGCGGGACGTTGCGCGGGACCGTCGTGACGGTGCCGCGTTCCCACCCGGCCGTCGTCAGCTGTGTCTCTGCCTGGGCGGCGGTACGTCCACGCAGATCGGGCACCACGTACATGTTGCCGCGACTGACCGTCACCTGGATGACGCTGCCCTCCTCGACCTCTTCACCGGCGTTCGGTGAAGTGCTGATGACCGTGCCCTGGGGCAGTTCGGAATCGGCCTCGATCGGTGAGATCTCCAGGTCCAGCTGCGTCAGGTTGGTCCGCGCCTGCTCCAGTCGCTGCCCGGTGAGGTCCGGCACGGTGACAAGGCGGGGACCGGTGCCGACCTGGATGGTGATCAGCGTGGTGACGGGCTGGGTGCTGCGGGCGGCCGGATTGGTGCCGACCACCTTGCCCGTGAGGTCGGCGGTGGAGTTGATCTCGACCGATCTGACGTTCCCGAACCCGAGATTGTTCAGTTCGGCGGTCGCCGCCTCGAGGGTGCGTCCCCGAAGATCGGGCACCTGCTGACGTTGCGGGCCGGCCGAGACGTACAGCGTGACCGTCGACCCCTTGTCGGCCGACACGCCCTCACCGGGTGTGGTCCGGGTCGGATTCCCTTCGGGCACGCTGTCGCTCGGTTCGTCCCGCTGATTGACGCGGAAGCCGAGTGTCTCCAGTTCGGCGCGCGCATCGGCGGCGGACATGTCCGTGACCCGTGGGATGGAGATCTGTGGCGTCTCATCCGACGCCCAGGGCTGGATCAACAGCAAGGTGACGGCCACGACCGCCAGTAACGCAAGTGCGCTCATCGCCGCATATTTCAGGGCCTTGCGGCTCTTCGGCGGCGGGTCGTCATCGTCGCGGCCATGTGAGCCGGTCGCGCCGACCCGGGCAACGCGGGCGCGCGGCCCGGTGTCGATCAGCGAGGTCCGGTCCTCGTCGCTCATCACCATCGGTGCACTCGGCTTGCCGCCGGCGAGCACCTTGATCAGATCCGACCGCATCTCGGCGGCCGACTGGTATCGGTTGGCCGGGTTCTTGCTCATGGCCTTGAGCACGATCGAGTCGAGTTCGGGTGGGATACCCGGACGCACCGCCGACGGGATGGGCGGATCCTCCCGGACGTGCTGGTACGCCACGGCCACGGGGGAGTCACCGGTGAACGGCGGCTCTCCGGTGAGCAGCTCGAAGAGCACACAGCCCAGCGAGTACACGTCGCTGCGGGCGTCGACACTCTCTCCGCGGGCTTGTTCCGGCGACAGGTACTGTGCGGTGCCGATGACCGCAGCCGTCTGGGTCATCGAGTTACCGGTGTCCGACATCGCGCGGGCGATACCGAAGTCCATCACCTTGACCGCGCCGGACTTGTCGATCATGATGTTCGCCGGCTTCACGTCGCGGTGGACGATGCCGTTCTGGTGCGAGAAGTGCAGGGCGGCAGCAACATCGGCGATCCAGGTCATCGCCTGGCGGGGACTGACATGGCCTTCGGCCCGCAGCACGTCGCGCAGGGTTTCGCCGTCGACGAACTCCATCACGATGAAGGGCAGGGGCCCCTCTGGTGTCTCGGCCTCGCCGGTGTCGAACACCGACACGATGGTCGGGTGATTCAGCGCCGCCGCGTTCTGCGCCTCCCGCCGGAAGCGGAGGTAGAAGGTGGGGTCGCGCGCGAGGTCGGCGCGCAGCACCTTGATCGCGACGTCGCGATGCAGCAGCAGGTCGCGGGCGAGGTGCACCTCGGACATGCCACCGAAACCGAGCGTCTCGCCCAGCTCATAGCGTTCTGAAACCTGCCTCGGGACAGCCATCAACCACCGTTCCCTGAATCAGGACGCGTGGTCGTGGTCGTGGACGCGTCGTCGTCTGGCTCGGAATCGCTCTCTTCACGGGCCGGCAACCCTGGGATCGAGATGGTCGGCAGGGTGAAGATCGGGCTTCGTTCCGTGGTCGTCGTGGTGGTCGGCTCCGGCGTGGTGGTGGTCGTGGTGTCCTCGGTGGTCGTCGTGGTGGTCGTGGTGGTGGTCCGCGTGGTGGTGGTGGTCGTTTCCTCGGTGGTCGGTGCCACCGTGGTGGTCGTCGTGGTCCGGGGCCGCGACGAACTCGGTGTCGGGGTGTCGGAGTCGTCGTTGGACGACATCAGCAGGAAACCGACCGCGATGAGCGCGCCGAGGAGCAGCAGCACGGCGACGGCAGCCAGCGCTTTCTGTCCGCCCGACCAGCCGTCCTGCGACCCGGGCGGCGGCGTTACCGGCCCATTCGGGGGCGGGGTGGCGCGAACGGCGCTGGTGGTGGCCGGCGGAGCCATTGCCGCGGTGGCGGGGCGGGACACGGCCGCTGCTGCCGCTGCCGACCCGGGCGGCGGTGGACGACGGCCGGCACGTACGGCTGCGACGGCGTTGGCGAACTCGCCGCCGTCGGCGTACCGCTGATGGGGGTCCTTGGCCATCGTGATCTCGATGAGTTCACGGACATTGGCAGGCAGATCCGTCGGCAGCGGGGGCGCTTCCTCGCGGATGTGCTTCATCGCCACGGTGATGGCGCCGTCCCCGAGGAACGGCCGACGACCGGAGATCGCCTCGTAGCCGACAACTCCGAGCGAGTACACGTCCGAGGCCGCGGTCGCGTCTTCACCGAGGGCCTGCTCGGGAGAGATGTACTGCGCGGTGCCCATCACCATGCCGGTCTGGGTGACCGGTGCGGCGTCGACGGCCTTGGCGATGCCGAAGTCGGTGATCTTCACCTGCCCGGTGGGGGTGATCAGGATGTTGCCGGGTTTGACGTCGCGGTGCACCAGGCCGGCATCGTGCGCGGCCTTGAGAGCCCGGCCGGTCTGCTCGAGCATGTCCAGGGCGTTGTGCAACGACAGGCGTCCGACGCGGGACAGCACCGCATTGAGCGGCTCACCGTTGACCAGTTCCATCACCAGGTAGGCGACGGACCCGGCACCCGGGTCCTGCGCCTCGCCGTAGTCGAAGACGTTGGCGATGCCCGGATGATTCAGCTGGGCGGTGGTGCGGGCCTCGGTGCGGAAACGCTCGAGGAACTCGGGGTCGTCGGAGAACTCTGCCTTGAGCACCTTCACGGCGACGCGCCGGCCCAGCCTGGTGTCCATGGTTTCCCACACCTGGCCCATACCGCCGGTCGCGATCAACCGCATCAGCCGATATCGGCCGGCGATGGTCGTCCCACCTTGCAAACTCACGCGGTCACCCTTCACCTACGAGCGCGTTGATGACCGCGCGCCCGATTGGAGCGGCCGAGGAGCCGCCCGTTGCCTGTAGTCCCCCGTCGCCGTTCTCGACGATCACCGCAACCGCGACCTTGGCATTGCTCGACGGCCCGAACGCGATGTACCAGGCGTACGGGGTCTCGTCGGCGCCCTGGGTGTCGGAGTGTTCGGCGGTGCCGGTCTTCGATGCGATCGGCACCGGTCCGCCGGCACCCGTGGTGTTGCGCTCGGAATCGATCATCATCTCGGTCAGCGTGGCCGCTGTCTGTGCGGAGATCGGTTCGTTGAGCGCGTTCGGTCGGGTGGTGTGCAGTGTCTTGAGGTCGGGAGCCTGGAGTTTATCCACGAGATACGGCTGCATGCGAACTCCACCGTTGGCGATCGTTGCCGCGATCATCGCATTCTGGATCGGGGTGAACCGGACATCACGCTGGCCGATGGAGCTCTGGCCGAGTGCGGCGAGGTCGGGGATCGGGCCGACGGTCGACTCGGCGACCGGGAGCGGCGTGTCGGGCAGCTTGGCGTCGACGCCGAAGGCATTGGCCTGCTTCTTGACCGTCTCGACCGGATTCTGCAGCTTCGAGGTCGACAGGTCGACGAACGCCGTGTTGCACGAATACTCCAGCGCCTGGTGCATCGTGACGGTGCCGCCACTGGAGGCGGGGCAGGTCTGGTTGCCGTAGTTGGTCAGCGAGGTCTGCGTGTTCGGCAGGACGATGCTGTTGTCGGCGGTCAGCCGGGTGCTCTCGTCGATGCCCTCCTCGAGCGCGGCTGCCGCGGTGATCACCTTGAACGTCGAACCGGGTGGGTAGGTCTCGTTCAGTGCGCGGTTCAGCATCGGCTGGTATCCGGTGGCATCGCCCGGATTCCACGCGGCCCAGGCGTCTTCCCGCACGGTCGCGTCGTGGCTGGCCAGCAGGTTCGGGTTGTAGCTGGGGGTGGAGACCATCGCCAGGATCGCGCCGGTGCTGGGATCGAGGGCGACCACGGCCCCGCGACAACCCCCGTTGCAGCCTGCCGACATCTGGTCGTAGGCGACCTGCTGAGCCCGCGGGTTGATGGTAGTGATCACGTTGCCGCCGCGCGGGTCGCGCCCGGAGAACATGTCGGCGAACCGTTGCCCGAACAGCCGGTCGTCGTTGCCGTTGAGGAATGAATCCTCGGCTTGTTCGAGACCGGAACTGCCGTACTGGAACGAGTAATAGCCGGTGACCGGCGCATATGCGTCTGCCCACGGGTTCGGGTAGGTGCGCAGGTACTGCAGTCGGTCGTCGGTGGGGACGGACTGGGCGATGACGTCGTTGCCCGCGGTGATCTGCCCCCGCTGGCGGGAGTACTCGTCGAGCAGCACCCGCTGGTTGCGGGGATCGGCGCGGAGGTCGTCGGCCTTGAAGACCTGGACATAGGTGGCGTTGATCAGCAGCGCGAGGATGATCACCATGACTGCCGTCACCACACGACGGATGGGGATGTTCATGGGCGTTTCACCATTTGCGTGGGTGCATCTGCGATCGGAGTCGGTTTCTTCTTGGTCGGGTCGGGTTCACGCGCGGCGTTGGACACGCGGAGCAGCAGCGCCACCAGGATGTAGTTCGCCAGCAGCGACGAACCGCCGTACGACATGAACGGCGTGGTCAGACCGGTCAGCGGAATCAGTTTGGTGACACCACCGACCACCACGAAGATCTGCATCACCAGGGTGAACGACAGGCCGGTGGCGAGCAGTTTGCCGAAGCTGTCGCGGACCATGATCCCGGTTCGCAGACCGCGGGTGATCAGGATGAGGAAGAGCATCAGGATCGCGGCCAGCCCGACCAGACCGAGTTCCTCGCCGATCGTCGCGATGATGAAGTCGGTGTTGGCGAACGGCACGATGTTCGGCCGGCCCGAACCGAGCCCGGTCCCGAAAACCCCGCCGGTGGCCAGGCCGAACAGTCCCTGGCCGACTTGATATCCCTGACCGTAGAAGTCGTTGAACGGGTCCTGCCAGATGCTGACCCGCACCTGCAGATGCGAGAACAGTTGGTAGGCGAAGATCGCCCCGAGCGAGAACAGACTGATGCCGATGATGAGCCAGCTGACCCGTTCGGTCGCCACGTAGAGCATCACCAACATCGTCGTGAAGACGAGCAGTGACGTGCCCAGGTCGCGCTCGAACGCGAGGACCCCGATCGAGATGACCCAGGCGGCCAGCAGCGGACCGAGGTCGCGGGCGCGGGGCAGGTCCATGCCGAGGAAATGCTTGCCCGCGGTGGTGAACAGGTCGCGCTTCGAGACGAGCAGGGACGCGGTGAAGATGATGATCAGGATCTTCGAGAACTCACCGGGCTGGATGTTGAACAGCGGCGTGCGGATCCAGATCTTGGAACCGTTGATCTCCGACATCGACGACGGCAGGATCGCCGGGATGGCCAGGAAGATCAGGCCACCCAGGCCGAGGATGTAGCTGTACCGCGACAACGTGCGGTGGTCGCGGATCAGGATCAGGACCGCGACGAACGCGATGATGCCCAAGATCGCCCACAGCACCTGCTGATCGGCGTCGTGGGTGCGGTCGATGGGACTGGCGGTCTCGCCGTTCTGTCCGGTGCCGAGGTCGAGGCGATGGATGATCACCAGGCCCAGCCCGTTCAGGGTCGCCACCAACGGCAGGATCACCGGGTCGGCGTACGGCGCGAACCGGCGGACCACCAGGTGCGCGAACCCGAAGAGCAGCATATAGGCGCCGATGTATTTGGCGATATCCCAAGTGACGCTTTGGGATTGGGCAACCTGCACCAGGATCAACGCGGCGAAGACGATGACGGTGGACAGGCCGAGCAGGGCGAGCTCGAAATTACGTCCGGTGTAGGGGCGGGCGGGCCCCGCTGCCGGTGGCTGTTGGGTGACGGCGGCCTGTGACATCAGCGGCCCCGACAGTTCCCCGGCGGTGTTGCCGGTGTCGTCGACAGCGGCGGCATCGTGCCGGCCGTGCCGGATTGCGGAGCGACGGTGGAGGGTGCGGTCGACTCACCGGGCCGCGGTGAACCGGTTTGCGGCGCCGGTGTCTGTGGTTGCGGGGTGACCGCTTCGGTGGAGGCCGATGCTTCTTCCGGGCACAACGGCAGCAGGTTGTCCATCAGGGCGCGGACCTGTGCTTCGGCGTCCCCGAGTGACACCGGGTCGCGGCCGTCGAGGGAGGCCGGCGCCGTGCCGGTCAGGTCGGAGACCTCCAGGGGCACGCAGTCGTCGGGCCGGTTGTCGTAATCGGCCAGGGTGACTGTGGGGTTGTCGGTGTCCATGTCATGGGTGCAGGTGATCTTGCTCAGCTCGTGCAGACTCATCCCGAGGACCGAGCCCTGCAGTCCCCGGTAGACCACGACCTGACTGTCGGATTGGCCCACATAGTAGTTCGAGCGGACGATCGCCCGGCCGATGAACAGTCCGCCGATCAGCAGGGCGATGATCGCCACGGCGATGCCGGCCAGGATCCATTTACGACGGGGGTGCGCCGGGCGCGGCGCGGGGTCGGGGGTGCCGATCGTCGGGCGACGCGGGGACTGCGCGGGCGGGCGCAACGCCGCTGCCCGTCCGGCCGAGGTGCTCGGATCGGGGACGTACTCCTGGTCGTCGCCACCGGCGGCGCCACCGACGATCGGCCGGCTCTCGCCGTAGTCGACGTCGACGACATCGGCGACGACCACGGTGACGTTGTCGGGACCGCCGCCGCGCAGCGCGAGTTCGATGAGCCGATCCGCGCACTCGCGGTGGTTCTCGACCGACGACATGGTGTCCCGGATCGTCTCTTCGCTGACCACGTCGGACAGGCCGTCGCTGCAGAGCAGATAACGGTCGCCGGCCCGGGCTTCGCGCACGGTCAGCGTCGGTTCGACCTCGGTGCCGGTCAGGGCCCGCATGATCAGTGAGCGTTGTGGATGCGTGTGGGCTTCCTCGGCCGTGATCCGGCCTTCTTCGACGAGGGTCTGCACAAACGTGTCGTCGCGGGTGATCTGGGTGAGCTGGCCGTCGCGTAGCAGATACCCGCGGGAATCACCGATGTGGCAGAGCCCCAGCCGGGAGCCGGCGAACAGGATCGCGGTCAGTGTGGTCCCCATGCCGTCGAGCTCGGGGGCCTCGGCGACCTGGTCGGCGATCGCCTGATTGCCGCGCCTGGTGGCGGCGTCGAGTTTGGCGAGCAGGTCCCCACCGGGCTCGTCGTCGTCGAGGGGACGCAGCGCCTGGATCACCAGCTGGCTGGCGACCTCACCGGCCGCGTGACCGCCCATGCCGTCGGCGAGGGCGAGTAGTCGGGCACCGGCGTAAACCGAATCTTCGTTGTTGGCGCGGACCAGGCCACGGTCGCTCCGCGCGATATAGCGCAAAACCAGTGTCACGGGCGCAACTCAATCACGGTTTTGCCCACGCGTACCGGAGTTGCGAGGGGCACCCGCACGGCGGTGGTCACTTTTGACCGGTCGAGGTACGTGCCGTTGGTGGATCCGAGGTCTTCGACGTACCAGTCGTCGCCGCGGCGGATCAGGCGTGCGTGACGCTCGGAGGCGTATTCGTCGGTGAGGACGAGGGTGGAGTCGTCGGCCCGTCCGAGCAGGACGGGCTGGGTGCCCAGCGTGATGCGGGTGTTGGCCAGAGCACCATGGGTGACCACCAGATATCGGGCGGCGCCTTTGACCCGGGCAGGGGAGCCCTGGGTGCGCCGTTCGAACCGGGTCGGCGGTCGTTGGCCCGTCGCGGCATAGACATCGCTGCGGATCACCCGGAGGACAGCCCAGATCATCAGCCACAACAGCAGCAGGAAACCGACACGCGTCAGCTGCAGCACTATGCCTTGCACGTTTTCTCACCTCCTGGGCCAGCCATCAAAGTCCAATGCATCTTATGGCCCAGTGGCCTCTATGTAGGTAGTCGGACGTGCCAACGCGCGAAGAAAGTGGGTCGGGTCATGACGGGATCGGTGGCCGGAGCCCCCGCGCCCGTCGGGTGATGCGGCTACTGGAAGCGAACGGTGATGTCCGAATGCCCGACGCGGATGCGGTCGCCGTCGGCCAGTTCCCAGCTGCTGACCTGGACATCGTTGACCGTGGTGCCGTTGGTGGAGTTCAGGTCGTTGAGCAACGCGCTCGACCCGTCCCACCGGATTTCCACGTGTCGACGCGAGACGCCGGTGTCCGGGAGCCGGAACTGGGCGTCCTGTCCGCGGCCGATGACATTGGAACCGTTACGCAATTGAAAGGTGCGGTTGCTGCCGTCTTCGAGCAGCAAGGTGATGGAGCTGGGCGCATACCCGGCCTGCGGTGCGTAACCCTGTCCGGCGTAGCCGCCCTGCTGATCCGGAGCCGGGTAGCCCTGCTGGTCCCCGTAGCCCTGGTCGTAGCCGCCCTGCTGGTAACCCTGGTCGTATCCGGGCTGTGCGTAGCCGCCCTGCTGACCGTAGGCGGGCTGCTGGGCGTAGCCGCCCTGCTGGAACCCTTGGTCGTAGGCGGGCTGCTGTGGGTAGCCCTGGTCATATCCCTGGTCGTAGCCGCGCTGGTCGTATCCCTGCTGGTCCGGTGCACCGGCACCGGGCTGTTCGGCGGGGTAGCCCTGGTCGTAACCGCCCTGCGGGTAGCCCTGGTCGTAGCCGGGCTGCTGTGCGGCGTAGCCACCCTGGTCATAGCCGGGCTGCTGGGCATAGCCGCCGCCCTGCTGGTAGCCCTGGTCGTAGCCGCGCTGGTCATAACCCTGCGGGTCGTAACCTTCCTGGCGGCTGTACGCCGGGGCATCGGCGTTCTGGTCATCGGGCTGATAGGGCTGCTGACCGTAACCGGGAGGTGGATAGGAGCCCTGTTCGTAACCTCCGCGCTGGTCGTATCCGGAGTTCTTGGTCATGGGAACGGCTCCTACTTGTGGGATTCGGTTTGGTCCTGCGGGTTGCGGCCCAGCCTGTGGACGGGGCGGGGGCGGCCCGGGTGGGCCTACCTGTTGGTCACCCGGTGAGGGTACGGGCATCGGGCGGGCATCGGGGTTGACAGCACCGCGTGCCCGGAATTGACCCGTGTGCAAGGTGGGCGACTGGGCGAACTCGACAACCACTTCGCCGTACGTCTGCCACCCGTTGTCCCGGATGAAGTTCTCGAGGTGCTTGGAGAAGGTCTTGCGATTGAGCTCGTACTCGGCCGCCATCTCCTGATGGTCCGTCGAACTGACCACCAGGGTGTAGGCGTTGGGGGCCAGTTTGCTGCCGTCCCCGAGGTCTTCGAGACGGTCTTCGGCCTCGCGAAAAAGCGCGTTCTCGACCTCTTGAGGTGCTACTTTGCCGCCGAAGACCCGGGCGAAGCCGTCATCTACCGCACCTTCGAGCTTGCGTTCGATTCTTTGCAGAATCCCCATCACCGACGACCTCCTTCCGCAATGTCAGCGTGTCGGCGTGCCAATCGTGCTTTTTGATGATAGCGACTCAACTGTCGCATGGGCACTCCAGGGAGAACATCTGCACCGTCCGCCACAGATGCCCCATGTTTGTCCCTCAATACTGCCGTCATCTCGACGCGATGTCGCGGGCGCGTGGTGCGGGCGAGTCGACACCGCGAGATTCGCGCAGGTCATGGACTTTTTGGCGGCGCCGGGGTCACCGCGGACTTGGGCGGGAAAGTAAACGTAGCCTAAGCTTCGAATGCCTTGTACTCGAAGGTGTGTAGCGCGTCGCCCCAGCTGATCGAACACCCGGAGTTCTGTAGTGACATCGATGGACACGTCTGCCCTGAGACTTTCAGTGGTCATCTGTTGCTTTGCGGATGAACGGCTCTCCGGACTGATCGGGGCCATCGACGCCGCCACCGTGCAGTTGATGCCGGATGATGAGGTCATTGTTGTCGTCGATCACAACAGCGGGCTGCATGCGGAGTTGACGAAGCGATACGACTCCACACCCGGCTCCACACCCCGGGTCGTGGAGAACGCCGGCCCGCAGGGGTTGTCGGGCGCCCGGAACACCGGCGCCGCACTGGCCGACGGCGAGGTGATCGTCTTCCTCGACGACGATGCCCGACTGCGCGCGGGTTCGCTGGCCGCGGCCCGCCAGGCCTTCGCCGCACCGGACGTCGTGTGCATCGGCGGCCGGGTGGTCGCGGATTGGGAGTCCGGCCGGCCGGGCTGGTTCCCCGACGAGTTCGGCTGGGTTGTCGGCTGCGATTACCGGGGCCTGCCGGCCGATGGCGGATCGATCCGTAATCCGATCGGTGCGGCGATGGCGGTCCGCAGGGCAGCACTGACCGCGGCCGGCGGATTCAGCAACCGGCTCGGGCGGGTCGGCGCGGTGCCGGCCGGGTGCGAAGAGACCTTGATGGGCATCGAACTGCAGCGGCAGGATCCGGCCGCCCGGATCATCCGCCACGAGGGCCTGGTCGTCGACCATCTGGTGACCGCCCGACGGAGCACGGTGCGCTACTTCTTGTCCCGCTGCCTGCATGAGGGGCGTTCGAAGGCCGTGCTCGCCTCGATGGTGGGCTCGGGACGCGGCCTTGCCTCCGAGCGCTCCTACGTCCTGCGGACCCTGTCCTCGGGGATGTGGAATCAGTTCAGGGCCGTGCTCGGCGGAGATGTTCACGGCTTGGCCCGGGCCCTGATGATGGTCGTCGGGTTGATTGTCACCGCAGCCGCGACGCTGACGTCCTCGCTGGTGGCCAAGATCGGCGCTGTCGGGACCGAACCCGAAGGGCGCCACGATGTTCCGACCGCCGCGCTGGGCCCCGACGAACTGGTGACCGTGGTGATCCCCACCGTCGGACGCGAATCGCTGCGGCGGACCGTGTCGGCGCTGCTCGATCAGGATCACGACCGGATCGAGATCCTGGTCGTCAACAACCGGCCGGGTCGATCCGACGTGGCGGCACTGCTCGCCGATGTCGCCGATCCCCGGATCCGGATCGTCGACGAAGCGGTACCCGGCGTGTCCGCGGCCCGTAACCGGGGCACCGAGGCCGCCGCCGGTCGGGTGGTGGCGTTCACCGACGACGACGCACTGCCCGATCCCGGGTGGGTGGGGTCGATCCTGGAGAGCTTCCGGGCCGACCCGACCGGGCGGGTGGGTGCGGTCACCGGCCGGGTTCTGTCGACGGAGTCCCCGACCCAGCTGCAGAGCTGGTTCGAGGAGGCGGGCGTCTTCGACAAGGGTCCAGAGCCGGTGGTGTGGGCGCTGCGCCACGATCCGGAGCTCGATGTCCTCGGCGACTTCGGCCCCCACAACATCTTCTTTCCCTACACCGCCGGTGAATGCGGCAGCGGCAACAACATGGCGTTCCGCCCCGAGGCCCTCAAGCTGATCAACGGCTTCGATCTGCGCCTGGGAACCGGTACACCGGCCCGCGGGGGTGAGGACCTCGACGCGTTCCGCTCACTGCTCCTGCAGGGTGGTGTCATCGCCTACAACCCGAAAGCTGTTGTCTACCATTACCACCGGGACAACATCCCGGATCTTCGTGATCAGAGTTACGGATACGGGACCGGCATGGCGGCGTCGCTGACAAAGCTGGCGCTGAGCCGTTCGGGCCCGGCGATCCTGATCCGGATCCCAGTGGGTCTGCACCGGTTGCTGGCGCCGAACTCGGTGAAGAACAAGGACGTCCCGGCCGAATGGCCGTTGCAGTTACGGCTGATCGAGGTGTGGGGATATCTGACCGGTCCGGTGCTGTTCGTACGCAGTCATTTCCGTCATCGCAAAGCCGGCCGTCAACGATGACCGCGCAGCTCGACCGACCCGCATCCCGGCAACCGGGACCGGGTCCGGCAGACGCGTCGTCGACCGTGCAGGTCCGGTATCCGTGGAATCCCCGGCGGGGCCTGCAGTCGGCCGCCGCCCTGGCGCTGGTTCTGTTGCTGCAGAACCTACTGGTCGCCACCTCTTCCGAGGACGTGATCCCGGCGCCCGTCCGGATGCTGCTGGTGCTGGTGGGCATGGGTGTGCTGCCCGGATTACCCGTGATCACGATGCTCCGGATCCCGGCGCGCTCGATCTCGATCGCGTTGGTGATCGGTGTCTCCTTCGCGGTGAACATCCTGGTGTCGCAGGCGCTCATGGTGGCGCAGTGGTGGAATCCGCTCTGGACCCAATTCGGCCTGGTCGCCGGTGGTCTCGCGTTGTGCGTCGTGGCCGGTGCGGTGGTCCCGCGCGATGCGGCAAGTGTGAACAATCGGATCTTCGCCCCGACATCGTGGTCACGCCGTCGATGGGGACACCTGGCCGCACTGGCGGTCTCGTCCGGCCTGTTCGTGCTGGCGGCTGTGCGCACCGACATCGACGAGGCCGGACATTTCGGGATCATCAGCGCCATCAGTCCCGCCTTCGTCGTCGGACTGGCGGTTTTGGCCGCAAGTCTGGCCTCGTCGCTGCTGGCCCGGCGGATCGACCATCTGACGATGGCGCTGGGCACCGTGCTGCTCATCGGCTACAACACGATGCTGGTGGGCGCGGCGACCGGACAGACCTCGGTACCCACGGCTTTTGTGCACAGCGGTTTCATCGACGTGATCGTCGCCGGTGGCGAGTTACCGCAACAGGTGGATGCGCGGTTCAGCTGGGCCGGAATGTTCTCGGCGTCAGCCCATCTGGTGGAGGTGGCCGGGACCGCGGGGGTCGAAGGACTACTCGTCTGGGCTCCGTTGGTCACTGGCGCCCTGTTCATGGTCCCGCTCTATGCCATCGCGATCCTCATCACCGGGCGGGTTCGTCTGGCCTGGACGGCGGTGGTCCTCTACCAGCTCTTCAACTGGTATCAGCAGGATTACTTTGCACCGCAGTCGATTGCGATGTTCTTCTACGGCACCGTGGTGGCGACCCTGCTCTGGCAACTGCGCTGCGCGCCGCTGCCTGCGCTGGGCCGACCCGGTCTGCGCGCCGGTCGGGCGATCGTGCGCCGCACCCCGGGTCGGGTACCGGGATTCGGCCCGCTCCGGACGGCGGCCGTCGGTGGGGTGCTGCTGGTCTTGATCACCGCGAACACGGTCACCCATCAGATCACGCCGATCCTGCTGATCGTTGCGCTCGCCTGGTTCTCGCTGCTCGGAGCCACCCGGTACCGAACCCTTTGGCTGGCTGCGGGTTTGATCTTCGCCGCCTGGTTCAGCTACGGGGCCTCGGATTTTTGGCTCGGCCACCTGCAGTCCCTGTTCGATGAGATCGGACAGGTGGGGAACTCGGTCAATCGCGGTGTCGGCCAGCGACTGAGCGGCGATCCGACGTACAAGCAGATGCAATATCTGCGCATCGGTGCCTCGGGATTGTTCGTGTTGGTCGCGTTCGCCGGGTGGTTGTGCTTCCGCCGCAAGCGGACCTGGCTGGTCGGTGGCGCCCTCTGTGGTTCCCCGTTCTTGCTGGTCGCGTTGCAGAGCTATGGCGGCGAGATGCTGATCCGCTGTTTCCTGCTGGCCTCGCCGGTGCTGGCGCCGTTCGCGGCGATGGCGATCGCGGTGGTGTTCGGCCGGGTACGAGCCCTGACGTGGTTCGGTTCCCTGCGCAGGCCCGGAATCGTCGGGGTGATCGCAGCCGCGGCACTGTTGTTGGTGTTCGGATTGATCGGGACGACCAATCGCGGGCTGAACACCGCATTCGAGGCCTCGACCGACGAGGACGTCTCGGTGACACACGCCTTCATCTCCGAGGTCGGGGACAACGCCACGGTCATGTCGTGGAGCTACGCGCCACATACCGTCGGCGTCCGCCGCACCCTGGATCCGGCCGGACCGAAACTCGGTTTCATCGACAGCTTCCCGTGCCTGAACAACCTTTCGGGATGTGCGCTCGAGCGCAACCCCGACTACATCTACGTCACCGAGCAGGGCAAGGGAATGTTGGAGTTGCAGTACGGATTCGACGAGGCCGAATTGGATCGTCAGATCACGATGATGTTGGACAGCGGACGATTCGTCGAAGATGTGCGTGACGGCAGTGTGCTGATCATGCGGAATGTCGATGCCCCGGAGGTCGGTACCAGATGAGTGCGGTGATCTGTTTTGTCGTTGCCGGAGTCCTGATCATTGCCGGTGTGGTTCTGCGGGAGCTCGAGGTGCCCGCGTTCGGGTCGATCGGTCGCGGTAAGCGTGGCCGGTTGCTGAGCGCGGCGATCACCGTGGCGGCCGTCGGCGCTGCGGCTTTCACACTCCAGCGGTTGATCGTGATGGCACTGTGAGGCCACTGCGTCGCGGGTGGCGCCGGCTCGGAACGCTTGCGGTGGCCGCGCTCATGGTGGCCGGTTGTGCGAGCGATGTCAGCAGCGATGTACCCGATGCGGACACCGTGTTGGCAGACGGGACCGCAGCGGGCGCCGACGGGGCATCGGATTCGTGTGTGGCACAGGACCCTCCGGGCGGACTGGGAGTTCCGGACCGGGACGAGAAAGGGTGGATCCTGCGGTTCACCGACGACTTCAATCGGTGTGAGCTGGGCGAGAACTGGAGCACCTACACGGGCCAACCCGGTGGGAATCCGAACAGCCGCTGGGACGATTCGATGGTCGCACTGGGGAATGGGGTGCTTGACCTCAAGGCCGCGCAGCAGTCCGACGGATGGGTCACCGGCGGTGTCTCGAACTATCCGGTGACTCAGCTCTACGGGCGGTGGCTGGTTCGGATGCGGGCCGACCCGAGTGCCGACATCTCGTATCACATGCTGTTGTGGCCACAGAACGAAACCTGGCCTCCCGAAATCGATTTCGCTGAGAGCGTCAGTGGTGACCGGTCGGAGATGTCGGCGTTCCTGCACTGGGTCGGCGCCGACGGTGAGAACGCGAAGACCAATGCCGAGATCAACGGGGACTTCTCGCAGTGGCATACCGTGGGCGTCGAATGGGGGCCGGGCATCATCCGTTACCTGCTCGACGGAAAGGTCTGGGCGCAGGCCGATTCCGAGATCATGGTTCCGGACATCCCGATGTGGCTGGCATTGCAGGCCGAGGCCGGTGCCTGTGAGCGCCGCATCGACTGGGCCATGGCGCCGTGTACCGGTGTCGGTGACCTGCACCCCGACGAGCTGTCGGTCGAGATCGACTGGGTGGCGGTCTATGAAGCCGATCTGCCGACGCTCGAGACGATGTATGGGCAAGGCGAGTTCGATCGGGAGTCGACCACCGCCGAGTTGACCGAACGCTGAGCACCGGGTCGCAACTGCGAACCCGGATTCCTCAGGCCTCCGACACCGACTGTCGGACCCGGCGGATCGCGAGGGCCAGTGGAATGATCACCAGCAGAGCGGTGGTCACTTCGGCGGTGATGAAGGCGTACGCCAGTCCGCGGAGTCCGTCGACATCCACCCAGGCAACGCCGAGCCCGAGCATGAGCGCTGCGTTGACGCACTGGGCGGCCACGGCATAACGAAGCCTGCCGAGCAGTCGGGAGATGGCCGAGTAGGCATATCCGAACAGTGCCGGCACGATGCCGAGTGCGGCCAACTGGAGCAGCGGACCACCGAACTCGCGGTACTGCGGGCCGACGAGTGAGAGCAGTGCCGGGCCGGCGAGGCCGAGGAACGCTGCGCCGCCCCCGCCGACGATTCCCATGATCAGCAGGAAGCGCCGGGTCAGTCGGTAGGCATTTGCCGAATCGGCGGCCGCGGCAGCGATATACGGGCCCATCAGGATCGTCAGCAGCACCACCAGCGCGGTCACCAGCGACCACGCGATCGCGAAGTAGGCGTTGAGTTCGGTACCGAGGTGGGCGACGACGATCAGTGGCAGCAGTAACGGCGCCAGCGCGCCGACGACATAGAGCAGGTACGTTCCGGCCAGGTAGCCGCCGAGCTCCCTTGTCGGGGGGAGGGTTTCGCCACCGGCCAACGCGGGTTCCGTGCGGATCCGGCGGATCACCACCACGCCGAGGACCGCCGACAGCACAACCGCCGGGCCAACCCAGGTCCAGACGATCGTCGCCCGCGTGGCCACCGCGGCGCAGGCCAGCACGAGCACGCATTTGATGACCGCGTGGGAGATGTTCTTCTGAGCCGCCCAGGTGCCCCGCCGCAGGCCGACAGCGGTGTGATCGAGGAGTGCGAATACCGAGAAGGACACGACCACAACCGGGAACAGGGCCCGGTCGAGCCACCCGGTGAACAGACTGTCGGTGGGTCCGATCCAGAGAAAGCCGACAGCGAGCAGCGCGCCGACGACGGCGCCGGTCACGAATCCGGTCCGGACCAGCGCCGGGAGTTTGCGCCCGGCCACGGGAACGAACCGCTCGAACAATGCGCCGAAGGACAGGTTCCCGAAGGCCGACAGCATCGTCGCGGTGGTGATGATCGCCGCGGCGGCACCGACTTCTCGGGCCGGGTACATCCGTCCGATCAGGGCCCAGTACACCAGGCCCAGGACCCCGGTGACCGCTGCAGAGATCGCGAGCGCCAGCGAGTTCCGGCCCAGACCCGGCTCATCGGACCGATCCGCCTCGACCCGATCCGCTTTGATGCCGAGCGCGGTCGGGGCGGGTTCGGAGGTTGTCACACGGGCGAATTGGTGACCACCGGGGTGGTCGACACACTGGTGACCGAGGCCGCCACCGACTTGGGACGTGCGCGCCAGTGCTTCCATTCCTGGTTGATGGTCCGCAGGACCCGCATGCCGTCGCTGTAGGCGTTGAGGTTGCTACGTCCGTGCAGGCGGGGGCCCTCGAAGCTGCCGACCTCGGTGATGGCGAGATCGCAGGTGGCCAGGCGGACGTTGATCACGGTCTCGATCTCGAAGCCGTCGCCCCACTGGGCGCGTTGGTATTCGACGGGCGCGAGCTCGAGCGCCACCGCATGCCGGGCCCAGAATGCGTTGTAGCCGTAGCAGAGATCGGTGAACTCGGTCTTGAAGATGAGATTGACCAGACCGTTGAGACCCTTGTTGCCGATCCGGCGGAGCGTGGTGATGTCGGTGCTGCCACCGGCCCCGACGAACCGGCTGCCCTTGGCCAGGTCGGCCCCTGCCACGAGTGCTTCGACGAACAGCGGGATCTCAGCGGGGTCGGTGGACCCATCGGCGTCGATGGTGACGATGATGTCGCCCGTCGAAGCGGCAATACCGCAGGCCAGCGCGTTGCCCTTACCCTTGCGGGTCTGGGTGATGAATGTGGCCTCCGGCCAGAGCTTTTCGGCGACGGCGACGGTGTCGTCGGCGGAATTGCCGTCGACGAACACGATCTGGTCGACGCCTTCGGGCATCCGTGAAGCCACGTAGGGAAGATTCTTCGCCTCGTTCATGGCCGGGATGATCACCGATACCGTTGGGCGTGAGGGATTCTGGTCGCCGTCGGGCGTCGGCGGCAGTGTTGCCGGTGGATGACCCACGTCGCTATTCGGGGTTGAAACGTACACCGCTGGCCACTCCGCTCTAATGATTACTTAAGGTTTACATTAGAAGGCAGGCAAGCCTAAGCAAAGTCCGCATAGTCTATTGTGTCGAGCGTCACACTGTTTGTGATCTTCTGTCGCAACCATCTCGAACCAGGAGCAATTTCGTGCGTACCCAGGTGGCCATCGTCGGTTCCGGCCCGGCCGGTTTGACCCTTGCCAAATTGCTCGAGCTACAGGGTGTCGACTGCGTAGTTCTGGAGCAGCGCGGCCGTGACTACATCGAACAGCGCACGCGTGCAGGAATTCTGGAACAGCCGACCGTCGATCTGATGGTCGACATCGGTCTGGCGGACCGCATCCTGGCCGAGGGCATCAAACACGCCGGCTTCTACCTCACCTTCGATCAGACCACTCACCACCTCGATTTCAACGCGTTGGTCGGCGGCCACGCCACCGTCTACGCCCAGCAGGAGCTCGTCAAGGATCTCGTCGCCGATCGCGTGGGTAGGGGCCTGCCACTGTTGTTCGACGCCGATGTGACGGCGATCGACAACCGTGTCGACGGGGCGCGGGTGACGGTCCGGCAGGCGGGCAGAACGTTCGAGGTGGACGCAGATTTCGTCGCCTGTTGCGATGGTTTTCACGGTGTCGGCCGTGAGGCGATCCCGGCGGCCGATCGGGTCGAGATCGAACAGACCTACCCGGTGGCGTGGTTGGGGATCCTCGCGCGCACAACGCCGGTCACGCCCGAGGGGATGTACTGCGCGCACGAGAACGGGTTGTCCGTCCACAGTATGCGTGGCGCGCGGATCACCCGGCAGTATCTCCAGGTCCCCGCCGGCACCGACCTGGCGGACTGGTCCGATGACCGGATCTGGGACGAACTGGCCATCCGTAGTGCCGGTGCCGGTGGACTCGAACGCGGTGAGATCTTCGACCGCTCGATCGCGCCGTTGCGCAGTTATGTCAACGAGACGATGCAGCACCGGCGGGTCTTCCTGCTCGGCGACGCCGCGCATATCGTGCCGCCCACCGGCGCAAAGGGTCTCAACCTGGCGGTATCGGACGCAACGGTCCTCGCCCACGCACTGGCCGCCCACTTTCTCGGTGGAGAGCGCCGGTGGCTGGACGACTACTCGGCAACCTGCCTGCCGAGAATCTGGCAGGCCCAGCTGTTTTCGGCCACGCTGACGACCACCCTGCACACACTCACCGATGACCCGTTGCAGTGGCGGCTCAATCGCGCCCGACTGCAGAGCTGGGTCTCCTCAGAAGCGCAGCAGCGGGCCCTGGGCGAGGTCTACCTGGGTCTTCCGTTCCCGGTCGGCTGGCAGTACGCGCGGAACTAGTCGAACTCCGCAATGCCCGGTGGGGCCTGGAGGGAGATCCCGAACCGGTTGGCGAAGGTTGCGCACACCGCATCGTCGGAGACGGTGCTCCGGTCTCGCTCGCCGGTGGCCAGATCCGTTCGGGTCAGCACGAATTGCTCGCCCGGGCCCCGCGACATCGTGATCCGGTGGGTGTCGTCGGTGATCGAGCAGATGATCGACCCGGTGAACCGGGATGCCGGACTGGTGCTGTGCCAGCGCGCGATATCGGCGAAGTCGGTCGGCCGGTGGGCCATACCGTCGGTGCGATAGCGGCCGGTGGCGGTCCGGACGTCGATGGGCCGGCCGATCTGATCGGCGGAGATGGGCATCAGTACCGACGATCCACCGAAACCGGTGTCCACCAGCCAATGCCGGTTGTCGCGGGTGGCGATCACGGCCACATGTGCCAGCGCAGGTCCGAACTCGCCGGAATCACGTGCGACGGCCGCTCCGACCAGATGAACGGTGAACCCCAGGTCTTGCAGGGCGCGGGCGAGCAGGCCGTTGACCTCGTAACAGATGCCTCCGCGTTTGTCGCCGAGAATCTTTCGCGTGATCGCGAGCGGGTCGACGTCGACGATCTGCCCGGCATGGATCATCAGATTCTCGAACGGGACGGTTGCCGACTGGGCCCGGACAACTCGTTCGAGAACGAGCTGATCGTCAAGATCAGGATCGAAGACGTCCGCGCGGCTCAGTCCGATCCGGTTGAGATACGCATCGACAAAGGCCAGATCAGAGCCATCAACACCGGATGGCCGATGCTCGGCCGGCCGCCTGTCAGATCGGTCACCCAGCGTTCGCATATTGACAAAGCTTACCCTAAGCTAAGCAGAGCTCCCCGCCGAAGAAGTGCGGTCGGCGCATGATTGGAGATCCGATGTCCGACGATTCGCGATACTTCCGTGGTTGCCGCGGCGGCAAAAGCGTGCGGCTGTCCCGTATCTCGAACATCGCCACCGGTCATGCACTCATCGTGCCGATGGATCACTCGGTGACGATCGGCCCACTCGGCTCGGTCGACCGCGTCGCGAATGTGCTGCAGTCCATCGCCCGGGCCGGTGCCGACGCGGTGGTCCTGCACCGCGGACGCGCGACGCAGGCCGACGCCGGAGCATTCGCCCGGATGGGCTTGATCGTGCACCTCTCGGCAGGCACCAACCGCAGTCTGGACACCGATGCAAAAGTCATGGTGGGCGGTGTCGAGGACGCACTGCGGGTCGGCGCCGACGCGGTCAGCATCCACGTGAACATCGGATCGACCACCGAACATCGTCAGCTCGAAGACTTCTGGGCCGTGTCCCGTGAATGCGAGATCCTCGGTGTTCCGTTGCTGGCCATGATGTACAGCCGTGGCCCACTGCGGCCTGCCGGTGCGGAAGACGCGGATGAAGTGGCCCACCTCGCGGCCATCGCCACCGACCTCGGCGCGGATCTGGTGAAGGTCAACTACACCGGCGACCCCGAGTCGATGCGCACGGTGGTCGACAGCTGCCCGATACCCATTTATGTCGCCGGCGGGAGCCGGGAAGGCAGCGACGACGACGCCGTGTCGCTCGGGGCCGAGATCATGAGTGGCGGGGTGGCCGGACTGAGCTTCGGCCGCAATATCTTTGCGGCCACCAACCCGTACGCGGTGACCGCGCAGCTGGCCCAGATCGTCCACGGCGCCCGTGGTGAGGCCGAGCGCGAGGCGTTCGGGCATCCGGCCCCGGCCCTGGAATCCGCCTGAGGCGAGCCTTTCTGCTGCCGGGCGATACCCGGCCTGTGACAAATGCTTGAGAACGAGTTGAGGAAGACCATGGAAAACACAATCGTCACCGACCACATCATCCCGGCTGCCGGGGCGGGCACCGACGGACGGCGCACCCCGGAAAGCCGGGCCGGACACTTCGCCTGGGTCGACGTCCGCGATGTCGCTCCCGGTTTGAGCGCCGCCATTGTGCAGGCCGCCATCCACCAGGGTGTCGATGGCATCGTCAGCGATCGGATCGATGTCCTCGAGGCGCTGCCCCCGACGATGCGTCGTATTCTCGCCACGTCGCAGGCCTTTTCGGACGACGACGACCTCAGCTCGGTCGACCTGCTGATCGCCACCGACCGCGATGTGCTGGCGTCGGTGCCGGAGACCGCGAAGCTCGAGCTCGGCATTCATGTCACGGTGTCGGACGCGCCTTCGCTGCAGACCGCGTGCGAGGTCGTCCGCGAGGTGCCCTGGACCGCACTGACATTCACCGATCCGACCAAGATCCCGCTGGAGATCGTGATCGCCGCGGCCGAGAACTCGGGTAACCACATCGTCACCACGGTCAGCGACATCGAAGACGCCGAGATCGTCAAACTGGTTCTCGAACACGGCTCGGACGGTCTGCTCCTCGCGCCCCGTAGCGCCGACGACGTGCTGAAGCTGGCCGCCATCGTTCGTCCGCAGTCCGAGAGCATGCAGCTCTCGGAGATCGTTGTCGAGCGCGTGGAGCACATCGGCATGGGCGATCGTGCCTGCATCGACACCACATCGCTGCTGGAGAAGGACGAAGGCTGCCTGATCGGATCCTTCTCCACCGGACTCTTCCTGTCCTGCAGCGAGACCCACCCGCTGCCGTACATGCCCACCCGCCCGTTCCGCTGGAACGCCGGCGCGGTCCACTCGTACGTTCTCGGACCCGACAACCGCACCCGGTACGTCAGCGAGCTGCAGGCCGGGTTCCCGATCCTGGCCGTACGGTCGGACGGTTCGGTCCGTGAGGTCCGGATCGGGAGGGTCAAGATCGAGAAGCGACCGCTGATCTCCATCACCGCGATCGCACCGAACGGTGCCACCATGAACCTGATCGCACAGGATGATTGGCATGTGCGACTCCTCGGGCCCGGTGGCAGCGTCAACAACGTGACCGAGCTCAAGCCCGGTGACAAGCTGCTCGGCTACGTGCCGACCGAGGCCCGTCACGTCGGCCTGCCGATCACAGAATTCTGCGACGAGCGGTGACCGAGGGGCCATCCGCCCCGAACATCCTGTGGTACATCGGGGCAGTTGACGGCGAAGTGCCCTGGGATCCGAGGCACGGCCGGCCGGCGTCTTTCGATGAGCTGCGCGCCCAGGCGCAGAATCTCGACGATCTCGGCTACTTCGGCGCGCTGACCACGGCGCGTGAGCCGATCGCGTTGATCGGCGACACCAAGCATTTGCGGTTCGTGGTGCCGGAGTACCCGGGCATCAAACCGCCTGCCCTGCTCGCCGAGCAGGCGCAGGTCTTCGACAGCTATTCCGGTGGCCGGCTGATCTTCAATCAGGTCAACGGAGCCGACCCGGTCCTTGCGCGGTACGGACGCTTCGAATCGAAAGACGAGCGTTACGAACTCTCCAAAGAGTATTGGCGACAGGTCAAGTCGCTCTATCTCGACGACACCGAGGGCCACGACGGCCCGTTCCTGAAATATGGCCCGCGCTTCAAACCGCCGATCGCGGGTGATCGCCAGCGCACGGGCGTGCCGGTGTGGGGGACCGGTGCCTCGGCGGCCGGCATCGACCACGCTGCCGCCGTGCTGGACGTCTATCTGTCGTTCCTCGGTCCGATCGAGACCACCGCGGAGCTGTTCGGCCGGGTCCGGCAGGCGGCTGGTGCCGCAGGCAAGGAACTGCAGTTCGGTGTACTGACCAGTGTCATCGTGCGCGAGACCGAGAAGGAGGCCTGGGACCACTTCGAGTGGCAGCTGGCCAACACGTCACCGCAGGCGGTGCTGGCAACCGCCGACCGAAACCTCCAGAGCTTCGGTTTCCCGCCGCTGGCTGAGCTCACCTCACCGGATCCGCAGGTGCAGAGCAGAATCGACGCGCTTCGCGCCGGCCGGTTGCCCAGCCGCGACGAACTCGAGTTCGCGCCGAACATGGCAGCCGGGCTGACCACCTGGACCGGCGCCGAACCCCCTTTTGACATCGCGGGCAAGGGGACCGGCACCTACCTGGTCGGGAGCGCCGAGAATGTGGCGGCCCGGATGCAGGAGATGGCCCGGATCGCCGGCATCGACTACTGGTTGCTGTCCGGATGGCCGCTGGTGGGTGAGGCGGCGATCACCGCCGAACTCCTGTTCCCGCAGTTGGGTTTCGAGTTCCCGCCGGCGCTCTCGGGTAGGTCGCGGACCGGCAGCCCGAGATGACCCGCGAAGCAGATCTGCGCGGCACCGGTGTGCCGGACCGCTTCGAGGAGATCGCGGCGCGCCACGGAAATTCGATCGCGGTGGTGTGTGGCGGTACATCGCTGACCTACCGCGACCTGCAGGCGCAGGTTGCGGACCGGGGTGCGGCGTTGGCCGCGGCCACCGGCGGTGACCGCACGCCGGTGGCCCTGGAGATGGAATGCACGGCAGGTGCGATCGCCTCGGTCATGGCCGTCTTCCGGTCCGGACGCCCGTTGATCCTGCTCGATCAACAACTGCCCGAGGAGCGTCGCGCGCAGATCGTGGCGCGGACCGGCGCGACGCGCCTGTCCGCCCGAGACGTGAGCGAACTTGTCTCGGCACCGACGCATGAACTGCCGAGTCTGGGTGAGGAGGACTGTGCGGTACTGCTCTTCACCTCTGGCTCGACCGGGGAACCGAAGGGTGTCCGGCACAGTCACCGGCTCTGGCTCAACCAGGCCTCCGAGCTGGCCGAGGTTCTCGGTCTGCGGGCCGGGGACCGGATGGCGGCAATCCTGCCGATGAGTTTCGGCGGTGGCCTCGACATGCTGGTCACCGCGCTGCTGTGTGGTGCCGAGCTCCACGTGACCGATCCACGTGTGTCCGGTATCGACGCGTTGCCGGCGTGGCTCGCGGCCACCCGGCCCACCTCCTTGCACGCCACACCCTCTCTGCTCCGCGCCGCAGTGGAGGCTTGTGTGGGCGGTGAGCTGATGGATCTGCGACTGGTCACCACATGTGGAGAGGCCGTGCACGGCAGCCAGATCCGGGAGCTGCGACGCAAACTCGGGCCGTCCGCGAGCTACTGCAATCTGTCGGGTTCCTCGGAGACCGGAAACCTGGCTTTCAACATGATCTCCGCCGCCGACGAGATCCCTTTGGGAAACCTGCCCGCCGGCCGGGTGTCCGACCGTAAGACCGTGCACCTCCTCGACGAGGCGGGTCGACCGGTCCCGGCCGGCGAGATCGGTTCGATCGTTGTCGAGTCGGTGTACATCGCCTCCGGTTACCACTGCGACGCCGCCGGGGTCGTATTGGGCGATCACAAGGCTTTTGGTGTGACCGACGCCGGTATCCCGTTGTTCCGGATGGGGGATCTGGGCCGGTTCGGTCCGGACGGCGAACTCCATCTGGTCGGTCGCCGCGATGATGCGCTGAAGATCCGTGGCTACCTGGTGGAACCCGCCGAGGTCACCTCCGCACTGCTTGACCTTCCCGGGATCGACGATGCGGTGACGATGGGCGTCCGGCCCGGCGGAACCACGATGCTGGTCGCGTTTGTCGCTGTCGGCCCGAACGGCCCGGATGCCACGACCATCCGAAACGAGCTGCGCACGACGTTGCCCGATTGGATGGTGCCCACCCAGGTGGTGGTCCTGCCGGCGCTGCCCCGCAACGAGCGCGGCAAGGTCGACCGCAGCGCGCTGGCCGGATCGGTGACCCGGCCGTCGTACGAAATGCCGCAGAGCGCAACCGAAACCGCGCTTGCTGCCCTGTGGACCGAGATCCTCGGGTTGGAAGCAGTGGGGCGGGACGACGACTTCATCGCCCTCGGTGGGGATTCGCTGCAGGTGCAGCAGATGTTGGCGCAGGTGACCGTCACCTTCGGCGCCGGCCTGTCGACCACAGATCTGATGCTGCAACCGACGATTCGGGCTTTGGCCGCTCACATCGACAACACCGGTCGGCAACGATTCTCGCGTCGTCCGGGGGTGATGGTGCCGTTGCAGAACGGTGGCGGCCGGCAACAGGTTTTCATGTTCTCCGGCGCCGGATCCCCGGCGATGTCGATGGCCCCGCTGGCTCGCGCGCTGGGTGCGGATCGGCCCGTCCACGGCCTGCAGGCGCACGGTCTGGAACGACGTGGATTCCCCGACTGGACGATCTCTCGGGCCGCCCGCCGCAGTCTCCGGGAGATCCGGAAGGTCCAGAAGACCGGCCCCTACGCCTTTGTCGGACACTCGCTGGGCGGATTGATCGCGATGGAGACCGCGCGTCTGCTCGAAGAGCAGGGTGAAACCGTCTCGGCTGTCGTCTGTCTCGACACCATCCTGACCGGACCGCTGTCGGCGGGTGGGCCGACGCTGTGGACTGCCGATGATCATCCCACCGGCCCGGCTGCCACCGTGGCCCCGGTGGACAAGAAGAAGCTCTGGCGGACCCGGGCCATGCTGGTCACCGCCGGTCTGTGGCGCTATCCGACCCAGACCCAATGGGATCTGTTCCATGACTTGGGCCGACGGGTGGCGCTCATGCATCGCCTTCGGCCGTGGGAGGGGCCACTTCACCTGGTCATGGCGCAGGACAACCCCGACGATCCCGACTGGTGGCCGGCGGTGGCACCCTCGCTGCGGTCGATCACCCGCGTCGAGGGCGACCACAACGGGATTCTGCAGCCACCCCATGTCAGCTGGACCGCAGAGATCGTTCAGGGCGTGCTGGACGAGGTGCATCCGTGACCACCCGGGCCGCTGTTCTGATCCTGGAACACCAACAGCCGCAACGACTGGCCACACTGCTCCGATCACTCGAGCATCCCGACATCGATGTCTACGTCCACATCGATGCGCGGGTCTCGCGGGCGCCCTTCGAGGTCCTCGCACCACCCGGACCTCAGCTGACCTATCTCGGCGAGGACGACCGTGGTCCGGTGTCGTGGGGTGATCTCAGTCTGGTCGATGCGAGCCTGGCGACGCTGCGCGTGGCACTCGCCTCGGAGCGGCACTACGGCCGCTATGCACTGCTCTCCGGTGCCGACCTGCGGATCGCACCCCTGGACGAGATTCTCGCCGGCTGGTCGAGTGCCGCCGAGTTCCTGAGGATCGACCGTGCGCTGACCGGCCCTGATCGACGACCGAATTGGCGAGTGCGGCGTCGCCACTTCCGGCGGGACACCGGACTCATCGGCCGGGTGTTGTCCGGACGACTTCCCCGGGCCGTCGACGAGACGATCGACCTGTATCAGGGTTCGCAATGGTGGGCGCTGACCGAGGGCGCCGCGCGGCACGTGTGCGAGTTCATCGACCGCCATCCCGGCTGGCTCCGCTTCCACCGGCACAGCTTCGGGCCGGACGAGATCGTCGTACAGTCCATCATCGCGAATTCGCCGTATGCGCAGGCGATCACACAGAACTTCGCGGACGCGGGTCCCGACACCGACCCGCGGCTCCACGGCATGCACTACATCGACTGGTCGGATCCGACGGCGTCGAGCCCCCGGGTGCTGTCGATCGGGGATCAGATGGATCTCCGGGAGTCCCCGGCGTTCTTCGCCCGCAAGATCGGTCCCGATTCGGCGGAACTGGTTGCGGCGTTCGGGCGGGACCTGTCCGGGCGATGAGCAAACACAGGCGCAAGGGCGGTTCGGCCCTCGAGTCCAACGCGTTGGCACTGATGCTCTCGTCGGTGGTCACCGGTGTTCTCGGATTGGTCTATTGGGCGGCCGCCGAACGTTTCTTCCCCACCGAAGACGTGGGCCGGGCCGCGGCGGTCATCAACTCCGCGATCATGCTGGCCGCCTTGTCATGTCTGTCCCTGGGTGGGGCCTACCAGCGTTTCCTGCCGGTGGCCGGGCGCCTGTCGGCTCGCCTCATCATCGCCGGGATCGGTGTGGTGTCGGTGGCCGGACTTGTACTGGGAGCGGGGTTTGCGTTCTTCGGGCCGTCGGTCGACCGGCTGTTCCACTCCACCACCGAACAGGTGGCCTTTCCGCTTCTGGTGACCGCGCTTGCGGTGTACGCCCTGTCGGATCCGATCCTCACCGGACTCCGGATGGCGTGGGGTGTGGCGGCCAAGAACATCGCGCTGTCGGTCCTGAAGATCGTTGCGGTACTGGTGGTTGCCGGGTCCGGCGGTGCCATCATCCTGGTCGGGTCGTGGGGTGTGCTGGCGGTGGCCGTGACCATCGCAGCGATCGGCTACGCACTGCGCCGCACCATCATCACCCGCCGGGACATCACGCCCGAACTGCCGCCGGTCAGGGAGCTGTGGGCGTTTCAGGGTGTCTTCTTCGCCATGTCGGTGGTGCTGATCCTGACCCCACTGACGTTGCCGTTGATCGTCGTCAACACGATGGGCGCCGCCGACAACGCGTATTTCAACCTGGCCTGGACGATGTGCTCGGCGTTGGGGCTGCTGCGGGGTGCGGTCGGATCGTCGTTCATCGTCGAGGCCTCACGCTCCGATTCCGACCGGCCTGCACTGCTGCGCAGGCTGATCCGGATGATGGTGGTCGTCACGTCGGTTTCTGCTGTCGGTCTGGCGGTGTGCGGACCGATCGTCCTGGCAGTGGTCGGCGCGGATTACGTCTCGGCGGCCTGGCAGCTGGTCCTGGTGATGGCCGTCGACACGGTGGTCGGCTCGGTGGTCGTCGTCTACTTCCTGCTGGCGCAGATCGTGCGGCGACTACGGCTGATGTTCGCGGTTCAGTGCCTCATCGTGCTGATCACCATTGTCGGAGCCTCGATCCTGGTACCGCAGATGGGCTTGACCGGTATCGGCGTGGCGGTCTTGACCGCCAACACTGTGGCCCTGCTGATTCTCCTTCGCCCCTTGCGCCGGTTGGCGATCGAGTTCAAGACGCGGTCGTCAGAACCGGATGTCACCGTTGCCGCGGTGCCCGATCAGGCGTTGGCCGGGCTCAGGGCGGCTGACACCGTCGACTCGTAGACCTTCCGGCCGACGAACCGGAAGGTTTCCAGACCCGGCGCCCGCGCTGCAGTGGCGACGGCGGGCCGGACCGCCCGGGTGAACGCCTTGACCGCGGCGATGGGGCGCGGACCGGACGGCCGCGGTGACCAGAGCAGAGCTGCCAGAACATCATCGGGCAGCGGCCGCCGGTTTTGTGCGGCGGCATGTTCGCGGGCGATCCGCAGGTGATTGCGCCGTTGCTGCTCCGAATGCATCGAACTGACCTGCGAGGGGTGAATCCGGTAGCGGTACCCCATGATCGGAAGATTGCGCAGACGGCCGTGGGCCGAGAGTTCGACGATCATCCGGTAATCCTCGGCATGAGCATATTCGGGCCGAAAGCGGATCCGGTTCCGTTCGAGGACGTCCCGACGGATCATCAGGGATGCGCCGCAGTGGCAGGTGGCGATCAGTAGTCGCTGCCGGCATGCCTTGTCGCCGGCCGGCATTCGAACGCGACCGGTCATCGCACCGAACATCTCGTAGTCGGTGCCGCACGCGACCAGCCCGGGATCGTCGTTCATGGCGGTCACCTGGGCGCGCAGACGTCCCGGTGGCATCAGGTCGTCGGCGTCCATGCGCGCGACGTAGGTGCCGCGGGCATGGTCCAGACCGGTGTTGAGTGCGCCGACCAGCCCGGTGTTCTCCTGGTGGATCACCCGCAGGCGCGGATCGTCGACAGCGGCCAGCCGCTGTGCGGTGTCGTCCGTGGATCCATCGTCCACGACCAACAATTCGAAGTCGGAGAAGTCTTGGCGCAGGATCGTTTCGAGTGCCTCGCCGACGTGCTCGCCGACGTTGTAGGCGGGGACCAGGACCGTCACGAGCGGGATTCGTGGGTTTGTCACCGGTACCTCAGGATCGCGGAGTAGAGCCCGGGCGCGGTCTTGACGAGGACGGCAAAGACGGCTTCGCGGAGGAATCCGGTGCGCAACAACGCCGGCACCTCGGACAGTCGGATCGATGTCCGCACGCGGGCGATCGCAGTGTCGTACAGGGCCGGTCGCGGCGTCATGGACTGGTCGGCGCGCATCGCGACATGAGCGACCGAGGTGAGGATCTCGCGGTACCGGAAGCCCCGGAGGTCGGGTTGCCAGGCCGTGTCGAGGTCGTGGGCGGCCACTTCCGTCAGCACGTCATCGCCCACCTTGAACAGGTCAAAGGTGTGCGTACTGAAGTGCGTTGAGATCGACCCCGGTCGGTAGAGGTACCAATAGAGCGGCTCGTCGATGAGGGCCACCCGGTCGGCGCGCAACCCGAGGCGTACCAGCGGTGCGAAGTCCTCGTAACTCTGACCCTCTTCCCAGGGCCGACTGCCGAGTATCTCCCGCCGAAAAATCTTGTTGCAGGCGTAGGCTTTTGCGCCACCCTTGATCAAAAGGTGCGCGAAATCCCGACCGGACATCCGTGGGGTGCCGTAGAGGGGTTCGTCCACCCCGAGGTCGTTGTTGTCCTCGTCCACCCGCCGCGTCCGGGTGCAGGCGAAATCGGCGTCGTGGTTCACGAGCGCGGTGACGAGCAGCTCGATGAAGTCGGGGTCGGCTCGGTCGTCGCTGTCGAGAAACCAGATCAGGTCGCCGGTGGCCGCTTCCAGACCGGAGTTCCGGGCGTAACCGAGCCCACGGTTCTCCGTGTGCGCGACCACGATGTGCGGGGCGCCGCGTGCGGTGAGGTGATCGCAGGCGAAGGCGATCGAGTCGTCCTGACCGCAATCATCCACCAGCACAATCTGATCAGCCTTGCGGGTCTGCGCGAGCAAGGAGTCGAGGCAGGCTGCGAGGTAAGCGCGACTGTTGTAGATCGGGATGACCACACTGACCGTGGCGGGGGTGGTGCGCACCGAGAGGAACTCCTGTGACCAGCGGATGTGAGGTGACCCTAACAATACGACATCGGAGCATCCCGCACCAATTCCACCCCCGTCACCACCAATTCACGGGCACCGGTTTCCATCGAACAACGGGACGAAATCGAATGCAGCGGGATAAACTTCGGCACAGACGTTCCAAATGTTGTGTTGGTTCAACAGAAATCGATGTCGATTAGAAATCGAGGAATTGTGCCCGGCTTCCGCAGTTATGGACTTCGCACCAGGACGATTGTTCTCGCAACAATTGTTTTCACCCTGGCCGCGGTTGTTCCGGGTCTGGTGACCTCACCGGTTTCGGCCGCGGCCGTCGGCTACGTCAAGGCGGTCGGTGGCCGGTGCCTCGACAACGCGAACTCGGCGACCGCCAACAACAATCCCGTGGTCCTCTGGTCGTGTCACGGGGCTGCGAACCAGACCTGGACACAGGAAGATGACGGAACCGTGCGCACGCAGGGCAAGTGCCTGCAACCGCAGGGCGGGACCATCGCATCGGGGCGGACGGCGACCATCGCGACGTGTACGGGCAGCGCAGCCCAGCGCTGGACCCGCGACGGGTCGACCATCCGGGTCGGGACGTTGTGCCTGGAGAACACGGGAAACCGGAACGTCGACAACAACCCGGTGCGCGTGGCCTCCTGCTCCGGGGCCCAGGCGCAGCAGTGGGATCTGGTGGGGGCGCCCTCGACGCCGCCGACGACAACCAACCCGCCGGTGCCGACCCCGCCGCCGACCACGCCCCCGCCGACCACGCCCCCGGTCACCTCGCCGTCAGGCCAGGCGGTGCCGAAGACGAACCTGCCGGGCTGGCGCAACATCTTCTGGGACGACTTCACGAAGAATGCCGCGGTGGGGTCGTGGGGCAGCGAATGCGACGCGAACAAGATCGTCTACACCGGCGCCCAAGGACAGCGGTGGCGGGCATATCCGAAGTGTTATCGCGATTCCTACAACGCGCGGCCCTACCGGTCGGACGCGGTGCTCAGCGTGAAGAATGGGGCACTGAATTTCAATCTCCACAATGTCGACGGGGTTCCCGCCGGAGCCAATCCGTCACCGGTTCTGGTCGGTGACAGCCAGAATCAGTTGTACGGACGCTATTCGGCAAGAATGAAGGTCGACAGCCCGAATCTGAGCCAGTATTACGTCGCCTGGTTGTTGTGGCCACAATCGGAAGTGTGGCCCCGGGATGGCGAATTCGATTTCCCGGAGGGGGAATTGAGCGGGACTCCCAAGGGCTACCACCACTACGCCGGGGCCGCGGCCTGCCCGGCCTGCCAGGAGGCAGCGACCAACCTGCCGGCACGGTTCACCGACTGGCACACCTACACGATCGAGTGGAGTCCCGGACGGATCCGGTTCCTGCTCGATGGCGCGGTGGTACTCGACAGTCCGCGGAACGTGGCGGACACGCCGATGCGGTGGCAACTGCAGACCGAGACGAAGGGGACCGGTCCGGCATCGGGCAATCTGCTGGTCGACTGGGTCTCCGTGTGGGCGTACGCGCCGTAGCCGGTCCGCCTAGGTGTGATTGCGGAGCAGCGCAATGGTGTCGCCGACGGCGAGATTCAGCGCCGCTGCCACCGATTGCGGTTCGTACACGGTGTCGTAGAAGGTTGCCGTGAACGTCATGTCGCCGTCCGCCATCGCCGAGGTCACGGTGATCGACGTGGCCGCCGCGGGGTCGCTGGCGACGAGGAACTGGGCCGGGGCGGTGTCGTCCCAGGGGATCGCGGCGGTTCGCGGAACAGTGTTCAGGCTCGAATAGAGCAGGGACACACGATGTTCGGCGGCATCTGCTGACGAAGGAATCGGGCGGGTTCGTCCGGCCCGGCGACCCGCCCTGACCTTGAGGCTCGACACCACGAGGTTGGCGACCGGCCGGCCGATGGTGAACGCTTCGGTGATCGCGGCCTGTAGCGATTGCGGAGTGACCCCGGGGCCGCAGTCGAAATCGAGGCCGGCCGCGAAGTTGGCGAGGGTGTGCGTGTTCTTCGGCAGATAGACCCGCGCATCAAAGGGAAGCGTCACCCGATCGGTGGGTTCGATACCGGCCTTCTCGAATGCCGCGCGCAACGCGAACACGATCAACGCCACCACGGAGACGCCCGGCTGATGCTCGTCCCGCCACGCTCGGAGCCCCTGCACGCTCCCGGCCGGGATACGGGCGATCGCAGTGGCCGGGATGACCTCGCCGGACTGCGGCAGGACGTGGGCGGTATCGCCCTGATGTGAGGTGAGAGGTGGCGCCAGGTCGCGGTTGCGACGGTACCAGGCAGCCATCCGGAACAGACGGAGCGGGTTGGCGTAGGTGCGCGCGGTCGCGGTGAGGAGCGGTGGCAGTGCCGTGCGGCGCCACAGATCGGGAGCCTGCGGGTCGACGCCGGCGAGGATGACCTCGATGAACCGGGACAACAGGGCGATGTCGCCGACGCCGTGGTTGTAGTCGATCAGCAGGTACTGGCCGGCGACTCCGACGCGGGTGCGCGTGATGCCGGGCTCGCGGAAGGAGGTCAGCAGGGCCTGGGGATCGTCCGAGGGCGGGAGGACGACAACCCGGTCCGCGACCTCTGTCGAGCACTTCCAGCGGTTGTCCGAGGTCGCCCAGAGGCCGACCCGGGCAGCCGGCCCGACGCGGGCAAGCCGGGTGTACCGGTCGAGCACAACTTGTGGGTCCAGGCCTGCGATGGGGCCGATGGCTATCGTGGATCGACTGCTGCAATGCATCAGATCCAGTGCCGATGCGCGCGCGGTCGATACCTGTTCCATGGTTCGCTAAGGGTACCCATAGAACGCCCGGGAGGGTGGGCCCGGACCAGCAAATCAGGCGAACTGAACAGCGGATTTCTGTCCGGGTGGGCAATCGTGTTAACGTCTCATAGTCCTTTTCGGAGAGATCCGAGAGGGGCAGCCACGGGCGAGTGGCGGAATGGCAGACGCGCTGGCTTCAGGTGCCAGTGTCCTTCGGGACGTGGGGGTTCAAGTCCCCCTTCGCCCACAAAGAGCAGTTCAGCTCACATGCGGGACCAAGGTCAGGTTGCAGAAATGCAGCCTGACCTTTCTTGTATGTGGACGACGCCACAACGTGGGGGGATCGGCTTCCCTGGACGCTCTTCGCAGTCCTGGCAGTCGACCAGCGGAATGACGTGCCATCAGCGGCGCGTGATTGTGTGTTCCGGGTCAATTGCGGTTCGGGGTCAGAGGCGCTGCGAGCACCGGTTACGCGACCGTACGGCGTCGCTGGACGGAATGGCCAGTATCGCCCTGGTGGGCTCGTCTCTGGCAAATGCGTCGTCCGCGGCCTTGGCCGGTCAGCGGCGCTGAGCAGGTCATGACCCAGCCGGCACCCGTCGACGCACATCACATGCGCCGACGGCACCAGTTCGCCGAAGTGCCCGAGGTTTTCAGCCGGTGAGCACGTTGGCAACAAATGTCTCGACGCGATGACGTAGTCCCGCTACTGATTCGGCTCGCAGCGCATCGAGATCAGTGTCTTTGTGGAAAGCCGGCGGGAGCCGGCGGGCGTTACGTGGACAGCTGAAGTCCTCGCAAACAAGAACACCGATCGTGTCGCCGCGGCGGCCCGCAGGCCCGGCCCGGCGAGCGGAGAACAATACCGCTGCACTCGACAGGTTGACATCACGGCACCAGACACACATCGCGCGGCGCTTCGACACGGCAGCAGCCCGCGTCAACAGCAGTGTGACGAGTTCACCGTTGTGGGGCACACAGATGTAGCCCCGATGCGGGATCTTCGAATCCCGCCATCCGTAGAAGTCGAGTGCATCGAAGTTGGTGTCGTCAAAGTCAATCGGGAAGGTGACGCGCTTGAGTTCGCTGCGCGTCGCGCCTCGAAACGAGTCGATGATCTGCTGACGGGTGAGGGTTTGCACCGTGAATCCATTCCGGCAGGCACATGGCTATGCGTGGTACCTGCCATTGGAGAGCCGCGCCTGCGACGCGGTGGGTCGAATCCCGGAAGGCCCGGGGTGAGGGCATGACTGCGCAGCCGACCGTGATGGTCAGCTGCGGGGCACAGTCATCTTGCAGCGGCGCACGCAGCGCCGGCACCTGCCTCGTCTCGATGGATCACCAAGCCACCGTACAGCGCAGCAACGGCCGCTGCATCTCAATTGATCTGTCGTGGTGGGTGCTTGAACAGCAGAATGGCGCTGCGTGTGCAGTCGGTTTCGTTGCGAGTTCGCCCGATCAGGTACCGGTGAGCACCGCGGATATCTCCTGGCCGGCTTCGCGGATCAGCGTGATGATCCTCGTCCGGCGTTGGGCATCGGTGCGGAAGATCGGGGCCGCCGTGCCGATCGATGCGACGACCTTGCCGTGTGAGGTGATGGCTGCCGCGGTACCCCAGATCCCGTCGTCGACCTCTTCGTAGCTCTCGGTCCATCCCTCGGCGCGGACTGCGTCGAGCGACTCGTGGCCGAGGAGGCTGACCGCCGCCGGATCCAGGGTGGGCAAGACCTTGGCGAGGTGTTCGTCGCGTTCGCGAGGCGTCATGGCCGCCAGTAACACTCGGGCCATCGATCCACGATGCAACGACATCGCCTGTCCGCGGTCGAACTGAAGTCGAACGGGCCGACGGGATTCGACGCGATCGACACAGTAGACGGCGTCGCCGCTGCGGCGCGCGATCAGGACGGTCTCATCGATCTCGTCGCGGATGCGGGTGATGTACGGGAGGGCGATGTCCATCAGCGGAGGCCGGGCGGCCTCGCATGCCGCGGCCAGGCCGATGACCCTGTCTGTGACGCGGTACGCGCTGTCGGGCGCTCCCTCGAGTAGTCCGACCTCGCGCAACAACGCGACATAACGATAGGTGGACGTGGCGGAGAGGTCGAGTTGGCTGGACAGCTCTGCGACCGTCCAGGTCGGGCGCTGCTCGGTGAAGCACAACAACGTGTTGAGTAGCTTTCGACTGCTACCGGCACCTGAGACGCGATGTTCTGACGAACCGTTGACCATCTGGCGGCATTCTCCTCAAGGATCGGGGCTCGGTATGACTTCCCCACGTCGGTTCTCAGTTCCCACATTATGCAGACGTCCATGACGCGGAGTGGGCTAAAGACAGCAATTTAACATTTCTACAATATGGTGACGCTAGAGTCGCAATTTGGTAATCAGTCCGCCGAGCTTCGGCGCAGAAGAAAGTGGGACCGGCATGTTCGTGCACCAGGGCACCCTCACACTACGTAGTGATGTCACCGCCGCGCAGATCGACGACATCGTCGGCGGACTGCTCGACCTCCCGAACTCGATTCCCGAAGTCGCCGCCGCCCAGGTCGCGCGAGATGCCGGACTCTCTGAGGGCAACGCGCACTTGACGTTTCGGATGAGCTTTGTCGACGCGGCCGCGTGGCAGGCCTATCGGGTCCATCCCGCACACGTTGCGGTGATCAAGGACTTCATCGCTCCGGTCCTGGAATCCAAAGCCTTTGTCCAGTACGACGAAGCGGCCATGGTCACCTCCTGATGAACACGCCTGCGCAGCAGCACCTCGGAGGTAACGCCGGCGCCGACGGCGAATTGGGCAGATCCACCTCGGGTTTCGGGGGCAGCCTGCCGTTGGGAAATCGGCCGGCCCTGATCATCATCGACCCGGCCAAGGCCTATACCGAGCCGACATCACCACTGTTCGCCGGGGTGGGCACCGCGGTGGAGGCGATGATCGCGTTGCGCGCCCGTGCGGCCGATGCCGGCATCCCCGTCGTGTTCACCCGGGTCCACTATGCCGACGAGACGGGGGCTCTGGGCGGTCGCTTCTACCAGAAGGTGCCGTCGCTGCGGTGTTTTGTGGAAGGTAACCCGCTGGGCGACTTCATCTCCGGCCTCGAGCCGCGCGATGGTGACGTGGTGGTCACCAAGCACTATCCCAGTGCGTTCTTCGGAACGGACCTGGCTGCGGCTCTACACGTCCGTGGAATCGACACCTTGCTGATCGCGGGACTGTCGACGAGCGGTTGCGTGCGGGCGAGCACCATCGATGCCATGCAGTACGGGTTCGTGCCCGTCGTCGTCCGTGAGGCGGTCGGCGACCCGAATCCGGATGCCCACCTCTCCAACTTGCGGGACATCGCCACCAAGTGCGGGGAGGTCCGATCGCTCGCTGAGATTTCCCACTATCTGGACGATTTGGCCTGACGTCGCCAGTCGGTGGTTTCCAGATAGTGGGAATAGGCAGCGAATTCTGGCGCCGAAGACTTGATTTACGTAAAGGTTACAGAAGGCATGATGCAGATCGTTCGCGCCCGCATCCGAGCGTTTCGCGGACCGGAACGCCACTGAAAGCGCTGGTCACAGGCGCCCGGGGCACCACTTCGGTTCGGCCCGAGTCCTTCTGCGCCGCAGCTTGTTCACACGTACGAAACATACGGTCAGTCATTCCCGCATAGTGGATGATTAGCGACGTTCAGGGTATTGACGTTGTTAATCCAGCCACATAATCTCCTCGGTATCCACTATGTGGCGGAACCGTTTCCGCATTGCGATAGGAACCTATGAACGTCGAGTTGAGCCAACAGGCACGAGCGAGCCTCCAGTTCCTCGGCGCTGTCCAGGAGTTCGCAGGCGGGACCCTGCAGAAGCGGGCGGCCGAAGAATATGAGCGGGCCGTTCCGAATCCGCCGACGGGGCTCGACGATCAGCGCGAATCTGTGTATGCGGCACTTGAGAATTCGTCTGCATGGGCCTTCGACAGGTTGCTGACCCGGTGGGTCGCCGAAGAGATCTACGTGCGCGCACTCCCGGCCATCGAGACGATCCGGCCGCAGACCGAGCAGTTCCTCGACGTGACGACTCCGAGCGGATCCCTGACGCTCGACGCCGATCTGGTGCCGCCGGCCTACTGGGCGCACGGCTTCCACCTCACGCCCGGCGGGTGGGACGGACACGATCTGATGGGACCCGCGATCTCCGAGCTCGCCTTTGCGTACGTGCTCAGCCCCGGCGGGGTCGGGGCGGTACGTACCGGCGAGAACTTGAACGACCAGCGCACCATGGTCGCCGCCGAGGCCCCGCGCGAGACGTATCGCCACATCGTCGAATTGGGTGCCAGCGGTGGGCGATACACCTTCAAGCTGCGCAACGCCTACCCGTCCGCTGCGATCACGGCCATCGAATTGTCCGAGACCGCCTTGCGGTTCGCCTATGCGCAGGCGTCGGTGGTCGATGCCGGGATCGACTGGGTACAGGCTGCCGCCGAGAACACCGGGCTGCCGGATGGCTGCGCCGATCTGGTCACCAGCTACACCCTCATGCATGAGGTCCCTGAAGAGGTGAACCGCCAGATCGTCGCCGAGGCCTTCCGCGTTCTCGAGCCCGGTGGCGACCTGGTCATCAGTGAGATCGCGCCATACGAACACCATTCGGCGTTCCGGGCCGTGGTGCTCGACTGGGAGACCGAGAACAGAGGCGAACCTTACTGGCGTGAGGTGATGGCGATGGACCTCCCGGCCGTGCTCGCCGACGCCGGATTCGTCGACATCGAAGCCTATGGCGTCGGTGGCGGGATCTATCCCTGGATCACCCGGGCACGAAAGCCCCTGACCACGAACGGAACCGCCAAATGAGCACCGTTGACACCCCGGCCGGCGAGCAGGCGGTCCGTCCCGACTATCTCGGCGACACCAAGACCGACGACCTGGCCCGGATGCTGTTGGAACTGACCTCTGAGGTCTGGGCCCTGCGGGACCGCAACGTGGTTCTCGAGCGGCTCCTGACCGAACACGGGGTGCTGTCGGCAGGTGAGGTCGATGCCTATCAGCCCGACGAACAGCTGGCCTCGGACCTGTTGGCGCAGCGACGTTCTCTTGCTCGCCGGGTACTCGGTGCGGTGCTGCCCTCCGAAGAGCGCACCGCTGCCGCCCTGCGCGATCACTGACCGTTTTCACGGTTCTTCCACTCGTTCGGATCCGCCCAGGTAGGGCGGACCGTCGCCATCCTCATCACCCATCACACCCACCAGGAGTAGCCACATGTCGCTGCATTCTTCATATTTCGGGATCTCGCGGGGCGCGAGCACCCGCCATCGCCTGCGCCGGCTCGGCACCGCGGGCATCGGCGTCATCGTCGCGACCGGACTGGTCAGCGCCTGTGCCCCCGACGAGTCGGCCGGTACGAGTAGCGACAGCATCGTGATCGGTACCTCGACCTCGATCAACCCGCTGACCGGCTTGAACTCGTCGTACCAGACCTACCAGTACAACGCATTCGATTCGCTGGTGCGCTGGCTCGCCGATGACGAAGAGGCCCAGCCCCGTATCGCGAGCGAGTGGACCAACGTCGATCCCCTCACCACCGACTTCACCATCCGTGATGGCGTCAAATTCCATGATGGCACGACACTGACGGCACGCGATGTGGCGTTCTCGTTCAATGAGATCATCGCCGAGAAGTTCGTGACGGCATCCAACCTCGCGAACATCGAAAGCGTCACGGCGCTGGATGATTCGACTGTTCGGATCGTCACCAAGACCCCGGAACCGCTGCTGCTCAACATCGTTGCGCAGGTCTTCATCGTGCCGGAGGCCGCCTGGGAGGCGGCCGGTGGCGCGGACGGGTTCGCCGCCAACCCGATCGGCAGCGGACCGTACGAGATCACCGAGTTCGACATCGAGAACTCGGTCACCTTCGAGGCTTTCGACGAGTTCTGGGGTGAGGCGCCGGCGACCGACACCGTCGAACTGCGGTACTTCTCTGATTCCAGCGCGCTGGCCTCGGCTTTCGAATCCGGACAGCTGACGGTGGCGCACGAACTTCCGGGCGCATCGCTGCAGACGCTCAAGGGTGATGACCGCTACGAGGTCACCGCATCGTTCAGCGGTAGCCAGAACATGTTCCAGTTCAACACCAACAAGGCGCCCTTCGACAACGAAAAAGTCCGTCGGGCAGCCAATCTGGCGATCGATGCACCCGCTCTCATCGACGCGCTGACCTATGGGGCAGGCACACTCGAGGACGGCCAGTTGCCGATCGAGGGCGTCTTCGGCCACACCGACACCATCTCCCGTCCGGAATACAACCCCGACGAGGCCCGCACCCTGCTGAAGCAGGCCGGCGCCGAGGGAACCCCGATCACCATTTCCGGGATGTCTCTCTACCGGCCCCTGCTCGAGGCGGTCGGCGGACAGCTGGCCGAGGCCGGCTTCAAGCCGACGATCGAGGCAAACGAGACCGCCGTGTGGTTGCAGCAGTTCCGTTCGGGCACCAATGCCGACATCTTCTTCCGGGGCACCTCGTACACCGGCGTCTTCGACGCAGATCGCCCGTTCTCGTTCATCTCGCAGGGCGAGCGTCCGTTGGTGACCGACCCGAAGTGGACCGAGCTGTACCAGGCCACCAAGACCGAGATGGACCGGGATGCGCGGGAACAGAAGCTGATTGCCGCCAGCCAGTACCTGCTCGACAAGAACTATGTGCTCTACACCTACGGTCGTCCGTCGGTCGGAGCCGTTGTCGCCGGAACCTCCGGCGTCGACTTCGGCACCGGCATCATGTTGCAGTTCGACACCGTGTCGACCTCGTCCGATAGCTGACCCGACCAGCCGAAGTTGACCCGAGAACGAAGGTGAACATGAACACCACCACCCTTCCCGCAGGCGAGTTGATCGATCAGCGCGGTCGCGCCGAACTGGAGTTCCTGCAGGCGTTGCGCGTCGGACTTGCGCCATTGCGCAACCGGATCCGGGCGACGGTCCAGGACTCCGGGGCACTCGAGGCGCCGTTCGTGGGCATCGAGGATCTGCGGGAACGGGTGGATGGTGTTCTGGCCGACAACGCCGATCATCGGATCGTCGGGGCCGTCCTCCGGTGGAGTCGCCAGGCGGCGACTCCCCGGGCGGTCGCGGCATTCGAACGTCGCCGGGAGGTCCTGGCACCTCTGGCGGCTCCGGCCGGCACCGTGGTCGACACCGGCGCGAACCCGCCGCGGTACTGGGACTACGAGTTCCACGCCACGGCGGGTGGCTGGGATGGGCACCCGGACATGGGCTTTGTGCACCACGAGATGATCTATCACTTCTTGCTCAAGAAGATCTATCCAGGTGACCTGTTCGCCCAACGTCGTCAGGTGGCCGCCGCGGCGCCCCGGGACGACTACCGACGCATCGTGGATATGGGTTGTGGCACCGGCCAATACACGCTGCAGCTGGCGCAGGAGTATCCAGAGGCCGCGATCACGGCTGTCGACCTGTCGCGGACGCAGGTTCGCTACGCGCTGCGGCGGGCCGAGGACGCCGGCACGGCGATCACGGCCGTCCACGCCAACGTCGAGTCCACGGGGCTCCCGGACGGATGTGCAGACCTGGTGACGGCATTCATCCTGCACCACGAAATGCCACCACACGCGACGCGGAACACGTTCGTTGAAGCGTTCCGTCTGCTCGAACCCGGTGGGCACGTGCACTTCTCGGACGTGGCACCCTACGCACACCGATCTCCGTACCAGGCCTGGCTCGACGACTGGGATGCCGAGCACGGAAATGAACCATGGTGGCGTACCGCCGCCACCCTCGACCTCGAAGCGGCGGCCCGCGCCGCCGGATTCGTCGATGTCCAACAGCAGGCATTGGGCGCCGACGCCTATCCCTGGGTCATCACCGCCACCAAGCCCGCACAGGAGCAACTGTCGTGAATCCCGCGCCCACCGTGGATGTTTCGAAGCAGCAGACCGGCGCCGACATCGCACTGTCGATGCGCGAGCTCACCGTCGCACTGCCACGCAGCGGCAGTGCAGATCTGCAGATCCTGCACGGAGTCGACCTGGAGGTTCCGGCCGGCCAGGTGGTCGCGCTGGCCGGCGAGTCCGGGTCGGGCAAGTCGACGGCAATGTTGTCGGCGTTGCGACTGCTGCCCTGGGGTGCCCGGATCGGTGGCCACATCGAGGCCGGCGGCGTCGACGTGGTCGCGATGTCGAAGCGAGAGCTGCGAGATTTCCGGGCCCGCCACGCCCGCGTCGTACTCCAGGATCCGTGGAGCTCCCTGCATCCCATGCACACGATCGGTTCCCAGCTCATCGAATCGGCGCGCTCGGGTGAACCGGGACTGTCGAAGTCGGCGGCCAGGGAACTCGCGGTCGACACCCTGACAAGGGTCGGTATCGCCGACCCCGAGGCGCGGATGAAGACGTATCCGCACCAGATGTCGGGTGGCCAGTTGCAGCGGGTGGTGATTGCGATGGCCTTGGTCGCCAAACCGACCCTGCTCTTCTGTGACGAGCCGACCACTGCTCTCGACGTCACCACACAGGCACAGATCCTCGAACTGCTCCGCACCCTCAATCGTGAGACCGGGCTGACGATCGTGATCGCGAGCCATGACCTCGACGTCATCGCGGGTATCGCGGATCGGCTGGTCGTGATGTATGCCGGGGCGGTCGTCGAGCAGGGGCCGGTCGAGGAATTGATGACCAAACCGCAGCACCCGTACACGTGGGCATTGCTGCAGACGGCCCCGGAACACAACCGGGGCAGGCGGTTACGAACGATCGAGGGCCGTCCGCCGGCGCTGGACAACCTGCCGCCCGGGTGTGCGTTCGCGCAGCGTTGTGACTTCGCGATCGACGACTGCATCAAAACCCGTCCGCGCCTGCTCCCATTGCTGTCCGCACCCGAGCACGCCACCGCCTGCCTGCGGGTGCAGCACGAAATGTCGTCCGGGGTCCAGGAGGACACCGCGGCGGCCCTCTCCGGAAAGAGCCTGACATCGTGAGCGAATCGAAGACAGACCCCGGTGTCGGCCCGGTGCTGGACATCCAAGATCTCGTGCAACATTTCCCGGGCCCCGGCGGTACCACCGTCCGCGCGGTCGACGGCGTCTCGCTGCAGGTGCGGCGGGGCGAGACCGTCGGGCTCGTCGGCGAATCCGGCAGTGGTAAAACGACTGTCGGTCGGGCCGCCCTGCGGTTGTACAAGCCGACCGACGGGAAGATCCTGTTCGAGGGCACCGACGTCACCCGGCTCAAAGGGCGGACACTGACCCGGGCACTGCGGCAACGCAGCGCCATGGTCTTTCAGAACCCGTCGACCTCGCTCAATCCGTTTCTGCGGATCGAGGACGCGCTGGCCGAACCGCTGATCGTCCATCGCGTCGGGGACCGCGACGAACGTCGACGCCGCGTGGTCGAGACACTCGACCTGGTCGGGCTCGGCGGCGAGATGGGTTCGCGCTACCCGCACGAGCTCTCCGGGGGACAACGCCAGCGGGTCGGGATCGCGCGCGCGCTGATGCTCGATCCGGCGCTGATCGTCGCCGACGAGCCGACCGCATCGCTGGACGTCTCGGTGCAGGCGCAGGTCGTCAATCTGTTGCAGGACATCCAGGCCGAACGCGAGCTCGGATACCTGTTCATCAGTCACGACCTCGCGCTGGTCCGGCACCTCAGCCACCGGATCGCCGTGATGTATCTCGGTCGCATCGTCGAAACCGGCACCGCAGCCGAGGTATTCGATGATCCGCTGCACCCGTATGCGGCATCACTGGCCTCGATGCAACTCGCCCCCGACCTGCGCATCGTGCCCGAAGGCGATCTGCCCTCGCCCAGCAATCCGCCGTCCGGCTGCCCCTTCCATCCGCGGTGCCCGATCGCACGCGACATCTGCGCCGTGGAGCGCCCCGCGCTGGTCCCGGCCGATGACGTGCGCACCGAACGGCAGGTCGCCTGCCACTTCCCCGGTGAACTCACCCTCGCCGAGAAACCGGACCACGCCACCGCTCCGGCGGCACCACTTCCCACGTCGATGCGCACCTCCCTCGCGGCCGGCTCGCCGGCTTCGTCAGCGCTCACCGCGACCAGCAGTTAGGACCTCCACCATGCCCGGATTTGCCCGCGAGGATGCCCCGTACCTCACCGCGAACGGTGACACCGACGCCCTGATGCGCATGATGCTCGAACTCGCGTCCGAGACGTGGGTTCTGCGCGACCGGTTGACGGTCATCGAGCACACCTTGGCCGGAGCAGGCATCGACCTGTCAGCCGTCGATCAGCCGGTGACCGACCCGGAACTCGCCGGCCTGCTCGCCGAACAACGCAACCTGCTCACCGAGCGGCTGATGGCGGCGGCCAGCGGGGCATCCCTGGAAGTGGTCCGGCCATGAAAGTCGCGAGCTATCTGATCCGCAAACTACTGCTGCTGGCGACCGTGATCGTCGGCGTGACCACGTTCATCTTCATCCTCGTCCGGATGTCGGGCGATGCCGCCGAACTGATGTCACCGCCCGAGGCCGGCGAGGCCACGGTCGAGGCGACGCGAGTCCGGCTCGGTCTCGACGCTCCGGTCGTGGTGCAGTACCTCGATTCGCTGCGCGGCGCCTTCACCATGGACTTCGGCACCTCGTTCGTCTCCAAGCTCGATTCCGGCTCGCAGGCGTGGTCTCGGCTGGGACCCAGTCTGTCGCTGGTCATCCCGGCGCTGCTGCTGTCGGTGTTGCTGGCCGCGGTGGTCGGCGGATACGCCGCGCTACACCAGGCCCAGTCCCGGGGCCGGCTGCTGATGGCGGTCGCCTTCGTCCTGGACGGCATTCCCTACTTCATCACCGCGTTGTTGCTCGTACTCGTCTTTGCCATCAACCTGGGCTGGTTGCCGGCGACCGGGGCCGGTGGCACGATCGGTCTGGTCCTGCCGATCATCGTCCTGACCATCCAGGGCTTCTCCACCCTGTCGCGGTTGGTCCGCGGACAACTCATCGATGCGCTCGCACAGGGCCCGGTGACCATGGCGAAGTCCAAGGGCCTCGCACCGAGGACTGTTCTGGTCAAACACGCATTCCCGCTGGCCATTCCGCCGATCGTCGCGTATCTCGGCATCCTCTTCTCGCTGTTGATCGGATCGCTGTTGATCCTGGAACCGATGCTCAACTACGCCGGGCTCGGACAACTGCTGGTGCGTAGCGTCTCGGCGCGAGACTTTCCGACGGTGCAGGCCTGTGTCTTCGTCATCGCGGTCCTGATCACCGTGATGAACATTGCAATGGATGCCATCGTGCATCTCCTCGATCCCCGACTCCGAGCGAAGGCGTCCTCATGAGCGCGACGACGACCACCACACCGCGCCGGTCACAGGGCCGGGTCCGCGAAATCATGGGCAAGGCCTGGTCGAATCCGGCCGGAAAGATCGGCTTCGGCCTGCTGGCCGTGCTGGTGATCCTGTCGGTGTTCGCACCGCTGATCGCGCCGCACGATCCGACCGCGCAGATCCTTGCCGACGCCGACACCCCGCCGATGTGGATGGGGGGAGAGGGCGGCTACCTTCTCGGCACCGACTCCCTCGGGCGAGATGTGTTCAGCCGCGTGCTCTATGGGCTGCGGCTGAGCCTGACCATCGGCGTGGTCACGGCCACCATCAGCGCGTTGCTCGGACTCCTCCTGGGCGTACTCGCCGGATACTTCGAACGATTCATCGGTCCCGCCCTGCTGCGGTTGGCCGACATCCAGTTCGCGATTCCCTTCATCGCAGTGGGCATCGCCCTGACCGCGGTCCTCGGGCCCGGCATCGTCACCCTGGTGGTCGTGCTGTCGGTGTGGTCGTGGACGATCTACGCCCGCACGATCGTGCGTTCGGTGTCCCAGGTGCGTCGCCTCGATTTCGTGGTCGCGGCCCGCACGCTCGGTGCGTCGACCTCGCGAATCATGCTGCGTCACATCGTGCCCAGCGTGATCGGACCGGTCATCGTGTTGTGGTCGGTCAGCGTGGGCGTGACCGTGTTGGCCGAGAGCGGATTGAGTCTGCTCGGGTTGGGCGTGCAGGCGCCCGGGTTCTCATTGGGGTCGATGTTGGGTGACGGTCAGACCGCGTTGCGTCTGGCCTGGTGGTCGATCGCGTTCCCGGGTGTGGCATTGCTCCTGATCGTCCTGTCCTTCAACATGATCGGCGACGCGGTCCGCGATGCCCTCAACCCCGGCGCCCATGCCAAACCGCAGAACCCGGAATTGACATGAGCCAGAGCGCGCCACAAGCCCCTGACCTCGACGAGCTGTACGGCCAGACACCAGATGACGTCGGGGGATGGATCGAAGGACTCGGTCTCGAACAGACCGTTGCCGGAACCGGTGTGCCGGCGAGCACCCGGCAGCCGGTACCTTTCCCGGCCACCGAAGAGATCATCGCGTTGGCGCCGTTCGCCGACCCGGATGTGGTCGACACCGCTGTCGAGGCGGCAAGCGCCGCAGCCGCCGGCTGGCAGGCGATCTCGTGGGCACAGCGGCGGGCCGGACTGTATCTGTTCGCCGGAGCGCTCGAAGAGGATGTCCGGACGTTGTCGACCCTGCTCGTCGCCGAGACCGGTCGCCCGCTGCGGCGTTGCGTCAGCGAGGTGCTCAGTGCCGCCCGCTTCGTCCGCACGATCGCCGACACCGCTCAGATGGACACGGACATGGTCCATCCCGGAAAATCGGTCCGGCTGACCGGACGCCCCCTGGGAGTCGTCGGAGCGATCGCGCCGTGGAACTCCCCGGTCTTGCTCGCGGTGGTGAAGGTCGCGAACGCCCTGATGGCCGGAAATACGATGGTGCTCAAGAGTTCACCGTTCACACCGCTGTCGGGTCTACGTTTCGGAATGCTGGCCCGGGAGATCTTCCCGGCAGGCGTCCTCAACGTGATCAACGGGGGCCACGAGGTCGGGGCGGCCATGGTCGCCCACCGCGGCGTGGCCAAGATCTCGTTCACCGGATCGACGGCGACCGGCAAGGTGATCGCAAGGGCCGCTGCAGATCAGCTCAAGCGGGTCACGCTCGAGCTCGGCGGCAACGATGCCGCGATCGTCATGGCGGATGCCGACCTCGGGCGGTTCGTCGAAACGGCATCCCAGGTGGGTCTGCTCAACTGCGGTGCCTTCTGTGCGGGCGTCAAGCGGATCTACGTCCACGGCAGCCGGATCGACGAGATGCTCGACCTCTTCGACAATCGTTTGCGGCCAGTGCAACTCGGCGATCCGTTCGACATCACCACCGAGATGGGGCCGATGCAGAATCGACCCCAGTACGAAAGGGTGCTGGGGCTGAAGGCCGCCGCAAGAGAAGCGGGCGGCCGGGTTCACGGACATCAGGGATCGGTTCCGGACCGGGGCCTGTTCATCGCACCTACCGTGGTGTCGGGTCTGAAACCCGGGCATCGGCTCGTGGTCGAAGAACAGTTCGGCCCGGTGCTCCCGATCATCGCCTTCGACTCGGTGGATGATGCTGTGGCCCAGGCAAATGCGAGCGAGTACGGACTCGGCGGTTCGGTGTGGGGCGCCGATGTGGAGGCCGCCGAGGCGGTTGCCACGCGGCTCGACGTCGGCTCGGCCTGGGTGAACCAACACGGCGCGTTCGACGCCGCGATCCCGATGCCGTTTGCCGGCCAATCCGGAATCGGTATCGACTACGGCGGTTTCGGCGTATACGAGCACAGTCAGCGCACGGTGGTGAACGTCGCGCGGTGAAACATCCCGCATGGTGACGGTGCCGCTCGCAGCGGTATCGTTACCCATATATTGGAAAGGCGATAACCACAATATGGAAATCACAACATTGGACTCATTTGAGTCCCGCGGCGCGGACACGGTCCGGGTAGCTGCCGCACAATTCTTCTCCGGAACCGACGTCGCTGCGAACACCGAACTGTGTGCCGCCTACATCCGGGCCGCGGCAGCGGCCGGCGCGCAGCTGGTCGTGTTGCCCGAGAACAGCAATCGGCTTCGGAACTACAGCGGCCGCGAAGAGTGCCACGAGCTCTCCGAGACACTCGAGGGTGAGTTCGTCGCCGGTCTCAAGCGGGCCTGTCGTGATGCCGGTATCCATGCCGTTGTCGGCGTGGATGTGCGAGGTGCCACGGCACCGGATGTCTACATCGCATCACTGCTGATCGGCCCGTCGGGGGACCTGCTGTACGTCCACCACAAGACGGTGTTCTGGGACTACGAGTACACGCTGTTCACCCCGGGCAGCAAGGAACTCGAGGTCATCGACACCGAGGTCGGCTGTCTCGGGCTGCTCATGTGTGCCGACGGAATCGTTCCCGACGTGCCCCGGGTGCTGGGAACCATTGGCGCGCAGGTTTTCTGCAACTCGCTCAACTCCCGTGGGCCGGATGAACTGCGGGTCCATGTTCCCCTGCGGGCCATGGAGAATCACGTGTGGCACATTGCGGCCAACACCGTAGGCGGTCCGGCCGATGCCTGGCCGTGGATGGGCGGTTCGCAGATCGTCAGTCCCACCGGCGAATCGCTCGTCTGCGCCGGTGAGGAAGACGAAGGCCTGATCTGGGCCGACATCACTCCCGGCACCGCCGACGACAAGGATGTCCCCGGTTTCGCCGACGTCCTCGGCTGGCGCCGACCGGATCTCTACGGTGACCTGATGAGCGACCATGCCTCGCTGCCCGTCGCCTCGATGCTCGGTCCGGTGGATCCGGACCGGCCGTCCCAGTTCCTCGATGTCGCAACGCTGCAGGTGTCGTACTTCCACAACCAGGAGTGGACGATCACCCGTGCGGTGGGGCAGATCGCCCACGCCGCAGCGCAGGGTGCGACTCTCGGTGTGCTGCCGGAGCTGTTCTGTTTCAAGCCCGGTGAGGTGGCCGCGGACCCGGCCGCCGCCGCGGTGGTATCGGAGCGGGTTCTCGAGACCATTTGTTCCGCGGCCAAGGAACATTCGCTGTGGGTGGTGGTCAACCTGGTCGAAGAATCCGATGGAGGGGCACACCACAGCACCGCGTATCTGATCGATCACAGTGGCACCGTCGTCTTCCGATACCGCAAGACCCACCTCGACCACGCAGATCTGCAGTGGGCGAGCCCCGGTGACGACATCGAGGTCGCCCATACCGAGATCGGGGCGATCGGGATGATGATCGGCTCAGAGGTGTGGGTACCGGAGGTGATGCGGTTGCTGACCCTGCGCGGCGCCGAAGTCGTTGTACACCCGGCGAACTGGGATCGCCGAGAGGCCCCCGAGATGGCGGCCACGGAGCGCACCGAAGAGAACCGCGTGCACCTCGTGTCGGTGAACCGGCTCGACAGCCCGGCCGTCATCGGCAGCCAGATCGTCCGCGCTGATCCGTTCATTCCCGGCCAGCCGATTGCGCTCATGCGGTATCCGTCCGCGCAGTGGACCAGGCACGGCTTTGAAGAGCAGCTGATCGTCCGGCTGGATCTGCGTGAATCGCACAACAAGATGATGGGGTACCACCTGGACCCCGTCGGTAGCCGTCAACCGCAGTTGTACGGGCCCCTGCTTGCCGAGAAGAGCTGAGACAGAACATGTCTGTGAACAAAGAACGCGCCATGGAGACGGTTGTCGTGGCCGGCATGGGCCCGGTGGGTATGGTCGCGGCCCTGAAGCTGGCCCAACTGGGCCACCAGGTACTGGTTCTCGAGGCGGGCGACCGCCTGTCCGATGAATCGCGGGCGTCCACCTTTCATCCGTCGACACTCGAATTGCTCGAAGAGCTCGGTGTTGTCGACGACCTGCTCGCGGTCGGCCTGGAAGCCCCGGTCTTTCAATACCGGGAGCGCGACGGCACGGTCCTCTCCGAGATGGACATGGGTCTGCTCAAGGGAGAGACCAAGTACCCGTACCGGATTCAGAGCGAACAGGACAATCTGACCCGCATCATCCACCAGGTCCTGGTCACGATGCCCAATGTGACCTTGCGGTTCTCGAGTCCGGTGGTCCGGGTCGAACAGGGACATGATCACACCCGGATCTTCCTGCCCGACACCGACCGTGATCATCCGATCCTGGCCCGATGGCTGATCGCCGCCGATGGCGCACAGTCGGCGATTCGCAAATCGCTCGGGGTCTCGTTCGAAGGCCGGACCTATGACGAGCGATTCCTGGTCATCTCGACCACGCACGAATTCCGCGACGACTTCCCCGATCTCGCGTATGTCTCGTACATTTCCGATCCCGAGGACTGGGGTGTGCTGCTGCGTACCCCCAACCACTGGCGTGCACTGTTCCCGATCCGCGACGCCGAGTCCGACGAGCAGGCTCTCGAGCCGGCCGCCTTGGAGGCCCGACTGCAGGGCATCGCGGCTCAGCCGTCGGCCTACGACATCCCGCACGCCTCCATCTACAAGGTGAACATGCGTGCGGCCGCGACGTTCTCGGTCGGCCACACGCTGCTGGTCGGAGACGCCGCGCACGTCAACAACCCGCTCGGTGGCATGGGTATGAACAGCGGTATCCACGACGCGTGGGCCGCGGCACTCTGTGTCGACGCGGCACTGACCGACACCGACGACACCCACGCGGCGACGTTGTACAGCGAATTGCGTCGTGACGCCGCACTCAACCACGTGCAGGCCCAGGCGCAGAAGAACTACGACTCGATGCGCTCCGAGGACGACGAGGCCCGGGCTGCCCGCGCCGATGAACTCTCGGAGATGGACATCGAGCTGCTCGACAAGCGGGCCCACCTGCGTGCCTCGGCGATGTTCACGTCGTTGCGGATCACGCTGGGACGCTTGGCCCGCGAGCTTCATGCGGTGCCGAAGACGGCTCGCCCCGCCGGACGTATCCTGTCGGAGCGGCTCTGCTACGGCCCGGTGATCGCTCCGGGTGTGTATGACGGGGTCACGGCACGCGCTGCGGCCGATGCAGGGTTCGGTGTCGCGTATGTCTCGGGGGCCGCCGTATCGGCGACCGCGCTGGGTCGTCCCGACCTGGGTTACCTGGGGCTGGCCGAGATGACCGAACAGGTCCGGCGCATGACCGCGGTGACCGATCTGGCGTTGGTCGTGGACGGGGACACCGGCTATGGCGGCGTCCTACAGGTCGGCGAGGCCGTCGAGCGTCTCGAGCGGGCCGGTGCCGCGGCCATCCAGTTCGAAGACCAGTTGGCTCCCAAGCGATGCGGGCATCTCGACGGCAAGGAATTGATCCCGGTCGAGGAGATGACGGCCAAGGTGGCGATGGCCGTGCGCAGCAGGCGCAGCGCGCTGGTGATCGCCCGGACCGATGCGCTGTCGGTCGACGGCGAGGACGCCGCACTGGCAAGGATCCGCGCGTATGCCGCTGCCGGCGCCGACCTGATCTTTGTCGAGGGTGCTTATGCGGAGGCGCAATTGCGTCGGATCCGCGATGCGGTGCCCGGCGTGCCGCTGATGGTGAACCTGTCGGAGGCCGGCGATCACTCGGCGCTTCCGCCCACGCGGATACTGGCCGAATGCGGTGTCGCCCTGATGATCTACCCGGTGGGCCCGCTGTTGTCCGCGGCCGGAGCGGTCGCGCAGACGTACCGGTCGATCCGTCGTACCGGTGCCTCGGGCCGTTCCCAGCAGGATTGGCGGGGTTTCACCGATTTGCTCGGCGTCGGTGCAGAGCTGGCAACCGACGCCGAGGTCGGCCGGTGGGCGAAGGCCCAACTGGCCGTGCCCACCACTTCAATCGAGACGGAGACACAATGGCAGGAACCGGTACATCAGTGATCACCAAGGGCAAGAAGTTCGGGCTGATCGTTCCCTCGACGAATACATCGGTGGAGCGCGAGTTCCACCGGATCCGGTTGCAGGACTCGTCCTGGCACACCGGACGGATCATGATCAAGGCCGTGGCCCTGGATTCAGCCGACGCGTTCGGGCTGTTCCGGGAGAACCTGAACGAGGCACTACCCGCAGCGCTGGAGACGGTGATGACCGCCGACCCTGATTACATCGTGATGGGGATGTCTGCGGAGACCTTCTGGGGCGGTGTGGCGGGCAACGCCGAGTTCGAGGCCAACGTTCGCCGACTGACCGGGTTGGGAGTGTCCACCGGGGCCACCGCTGCCGGTGAGGCACTGAAAGCGTTCGGGGCGCGCCGAATCGGCGTCATGACCCCCTACCAGCCGGTCGGCGACGAGCAGGTGCGTAAGTACTTCACCGAGCTCGGTTTTGACGTGGCCGGCGTGCACGGTCTGAAGTCGGCGTCGGCCACGTCGATCGCGGACGAGACCCCGGAAACCATCCGGGCGGGCTTCCTGGCCGTCGACGGCCCTGACGTCGACGCATTGATCCAGTGCGGAACGAACCTGGAGGCGATGGATGTCGCTGCCGACCTCGAGCGTGAACTGGGCAAGCCGGTGATCGCCATCAACCTCGCCACAATCTGGCATGCGTTGCGGGCGAATGGGATCAACGATCAGGTCGAGGGCTTCGGCTCGTTGCTCGCCAAGTTCTGAGGAGTCTGCGACATCCACACCGTCAGAACGTCGGCGGTGGTTCGTTCCTTCCTCGTTCTTCGCGGCGCTCCCGGTTGAGTTGGTCTGCCAGTTCGCGCTGGCGGCGGTTGGCGAGTCGTTCTTGTTGGCGGCGTGCGTGTTTGGCAGCGGTGCGGGGCCGCGTTCTTGACGGTGGTCCCGGCGGCGGCCGGTTCGGTGAGCCGCGTTGGTTGTCGAAGACGATCAACCGCAGTGTCGGGAACAGGTCATCGCCGGTCCATCCCGGACCGTGATAGTGCCGGCGTTCGGGTGTGGTGAAGACAAGCCGGGTCCGCCCGGTCTCAGGATCGGGGTACTGATCATCAAGCCAGTCGGAGTAGGTCTTGAGCAGATGATGAAAACGGCACAGCGTCTTCATCTCTGATGGATGGGTGCAGCCACCGGCCTCGGGATCGTTGTGGTTGTACTCGCACGTGTGGTCCAGATCCGCGCCCCAGGCCTTGTGCTCACAGCCGGGCCACATGCAGTAGACGTCGCGGATCCGGAGGAAACTGTCGAGCACAGCTGACGGCCGGTACTGGTCACCGGGTTGGGTGGCCAGCAGTGGAATCACCTGCGGGAACGGCGCTGCGATCGCATTGTCATCACCGTTATCGGGAACGCTTTCGGCTGGCGGGTTCTGCGGTCCACGCATGTACACGGTCGGCCGCTTCGGCTTCGGCGTCTCCGGCTCGGGCGGCTCGGGTTCCGGCTCCACCGGCTCGGGCTGCTCGGGTTGCGCTGGTGCAGGTTCGGTCTTGTTGCCCATCGTCCGCTGCACGGCTTCGGGACGCTCGGCGATATCCCGGACATGATCAGCAGAGATGACACCGTGCCCATCCATGAAGCCTGGATTTTCGGCGCGACCATCGAGGGTGGCCTGATCAGTGATCACATGCATAACGATCTTCACATCCACCCCTGAGATGACCTGTCCGGCAGGGACGGTGATGGTCTCAGCGGTGCAGGGATGTTTCGGATCGTTCGGGCATTCACAGCGGAACTCGCGGCCCATCACGGTGGCGAACAACGCATCGGCCATCCGATCAGCCTTTTTTCGCGGATCAGCCTTGCACGTGGCCATCGCCAGCTTCTCCAACCTGGCCATGATCAACGTCAATTCCTCAGCGGTGGAATGCGCATCCAGTACCGCCATGCCGTGGTCGGTGTTGTTGGCCCACACCCCACGATTGTTTTTCGCATCCTCCCGGTTCTTACGGACCAGATCCGGGTCCCGGCGGAAGATGATCGCATCGACCATGTCTCGCATCCGACCCTTCGACCACGCCCCCGGACGGTTCAATCGTTCAGCGATCGCCGCATCGATATCGACCATATGGGCTGAGCCTTCGATCAACTCAGTCCGCGCGATGATGTCAGGAATATGGTGCGCGGCGATGCGCCCGGCTTTCAACAATTCATTGACCGCAGGCAGTCGATCGCGCAGCGCCACCCCACGGTTGATCTGCAACTCCGCGGTCCGCTGCGTCAGACCCTGTGCGGCAGACAATCTCGCCGCACACTGCGCGAACGGATCAAGCGCCCGCATCTCCGCCTCAGACCCGGCAGTGGGCTCAACGAGATGTCGGTGCAGCATTGCCGCAGCGGCATAGCGCTCCCACTCCATCCGCGACTGCTGAGCCACCGCGAGTTCAGTGTTACGCAACAACTCGTTGACACCCAGCGACTCGACAGGACCGATTTCATCGTCCCCACCTGCATCTTCGATCTCCCCCTCGAACATACGTTTGATTCTAAACGAGGGGTACGACAATCGATTGCGAAGTCGCGGGAGCAGTTCGACAAACGGGCGGGCCCACCGAGAACAATTGTCCCGGTGAGCCCGCCCGTTGATGATGTGCCAGGCGTCTAGAGACCCAGGCCCGCCTTGATCGTCGGCCATGCCTTCGGCAGTTGGTCCTTCCAATACGGCCAATTGTGTATCCCGACCGGCTCGTACGTCACCGTCGAAGGAATACGGAGGCTGTTCAGGCGATTCTCCAGCGTCCGGGTGCAGTGGTTCGAGCCCGCCTCGATTGCACCGCCGACGATCACTCTGTTCAGGTAGTCGTCATCATTCGGATCTTCATGCGGGCCGGTCAAGCCGCTCCCGGCCGACATGTAGATGTGCATGCCGCGCAACGCTTCTGCATTGCGGACGGAGTCGTGTGCCTTCCACGCTTCGTTGCCGAACTCACCCCAGACATTGGCAGGGTCGCCCTTCTGGTGTGAAGCGGTGAGCTGGATGGAAAGACGGCCCACCGGATCAGTGGTCGAGTAACACCCACTGAACGCGGCGACCCCGTCGTAGACATCCGGGTTCCTGTGGGCCAGCATCATTGCACCTTGCGCACCCATGGAGTTTCCGGCGATCACGTTGACGCCATTGGTGTTGAGAGCGTTGTCGATCAGTGGTGGCAACTCTTTCGCGGTGAAGGTTTCCCACCTGTTCAGACCGAGGACCGGATCTTCCTTCTCCCAGTCGGTGTACACACTCGATCGACCGCCATTGAGCATCACCACATTGACGTCTTTGTCGGCGAAGAAGCCCTTGGCATCAGCCTGGTACATCCAGCCGCTGGCGTTGTCCCCGGCGCTCACCCCGTCGAGCATGTATAGCGTCGGACGCTTCACCGAATTATCCGTGGGCACCAGGACATCGAGTGTGACCGCACGGCGAAGTGCCGGTGATTCCACCCTGTACCGAACGTGGTTTCCGGACTGGCTGATCTTTTCGATCGCCGGAGCGAGGATGTCGTCGCGGAGCACCGGCGGCGGGCCGGGGTCCTCTTGGAACGCGTCCGGTACCGTCGATCCGGAACCGACGCTGCCACTGCCTGAGCTGCCCAAGCTCGGTGCCGCGCCGGAGACCCCACTGAACATCAGTGTTGCAGCAGCGGCGACCGCTCCCACCGTGCCGAAGCAGGCGATGCGTCGCGATCGTGAATGAGCAGTTCGGACTGCTTGGCCCATCGGGTAACCCCCAGGTAATGACTCGGTAAAGGATCAACCGAACATACCGCACTCAGAATTGAGCGCCGCTCAGATATGGACTGCGCAATAGGATTGAGACCAAATCGATTCGAAGAGGCCGGGAATCATCGTTTGCAATAGAGTTGTTCGGATTAGTTCCTTTGGGGGACAACGATATGAACGTTTGTACTTCTACTATGATCGGTAAACCAAAGCGGCCTTTTTTGCACCGGTCCTTGTGAATTCGACGGTCGACCAACTACGTCTGACCTTGCAGTTTGCGAATAACGGCCGGAGTTCTCCGCGTCCGGTGGTCGGGTTTCCATGTGAGAAGTAGGGCGAGTGCCAAAAGAAGTTCGGCGATGTCGCCCCAGTAGTACATGAGGGTTCCGCCATCCTGCAGTTCACTGGGCGGTGCGGGGACCTGCACGTAGAGGCCGGCGTAGAGCAGTTGTGAGATCACGGCGTGGCCGGCGATGGCAACACCGAGAACGACCAGACGCATCGGCACCGTCGGGCGGTCCGGTCCGGGGTCTGGACCGGCGATCATCCACGCGAACAGATAACCGGCGATGAAGAAATGGACGTGGATCAGGCTGTGCAGCGCGGGATTGGCGTCTGCGAGTTCGAACAGTGGGGTGAAGTACAGCAGCGCCAATCCGCCGATGTTGGCGACGAGTAGAACTATCGGATTGGTGATCAGGCGTGCGGGTTTCGACCGCAGCAGGTGCACCAGGGTGCGTCCATGCCGGGGTGGGATGGACCTCAAAACCAGCGTCATCGGTGCCGCCAGAACCAACGCGAGCGGCGCGAACATGCCGATGAGCAGATGCCCGAGCATGTGATTGCCGAAACTGTCGGAGGCCGACGGGCGCAGTGCGATCAGAAGTATCGCCACTCCGATCAAGAAACTCGCAGTACGCCAATGGTTCCAACCGCGGGCTTCGCGTGATCGCAGTACGGCGACGACAACGTACGCGGTGGCGACGGCGGCCAGCGACGTATATGCCACCATCTGCGTCCAGTCGACGCCGTGCTGCGCTGATCCGTGCGCCAGTTGCGTCATACCGGGCCGTCGACTCTCACGCGCGCGAAATCAAGCGGCCGAGCTGAGCGCTGCAGCAGCCAACCCGCCATCACGAGCAGTGCTCCGAGCGCCAAAAAGCCGATGTCCCAGAGAGTTTGATAATCGCCGCTCCGGACGTGATGGATGGCGAGGATGTGATGATCGATGACGCCCTCGACGAGGTTGAACGCGCCCCAACCCACCAGGACCCACCCCCAGAGCGCCCGGGATGTCCAAAGGCGACGACGGTCGTGGGTGACCTGCGAGTACAGCAGTCCCAGGCCGAGCAGTACTGCGAGCCAGGTGAACGTGTGGAAGAACCCATCCCACATCGTGTTCATCTCCAGCCCGTGCACAGTGTTGGCGGGGTAGTACTTCACGCCGATGTTGTCGTCGTTGGTCCCGGTGAGCATGTGGTGCCACTGCAGAATCTGATGCAGCAGGATTCCGTCGACGAAGCCCCCGAGTCCGATGCCCAGGATCACGCCGGGGAGGGCCAACGATCGAGATGTCTTCTCCACGGCGGGGTCTGCGGATGTACTCATTGTGGCCTTTCCGAAGTGGGTTTCCTCGGAAGTACCCCTGGTGGCCGAATGCGTAACGTCAGGCGGTTCCGGGTTGATCAGCGCTTGGCGCGATCGTCAGGCGTGTCAGTCGGCCGGTGGTATCGAGTCGGAAGCGGTAGTCGACGTCGACGAGTCCACCGGGAAAGTTGCCTTCGAGTCGGATTCGGATCGAGGTCTTGTCGGTCGCCTCGTTCTGCACGGCTGTCGGTGTCGCGGTGTACGTGTATTCGCCCGCGACCCGATCGAGCCAGGTCCTGATCTCGGAGACGCCGCGATAGTCGTGCCCATCGTCGGTCACCTGGGCGTCCTCGGTGAACAGGGCCACGGCTGCGGGACGATCATCGCCTTGGCTGAGAGTCATGTATGCGCGGACGGCATCTGGGCAGTCGGCGACCAGCGGGTTTGTCACGGTGTTCTCCTCGGTTGTCACTGCTAATTTAGAAGTGACTGTTACTGCTAAGTTAGCAGTTAGTCGACGAGGGAGCGTCCGGATGGTGAGCAAGATCAGACTCGAGGACCGGGAGTGCCCGTTGTCGACAACGCTGGGCGTGGTCGGCGAGTGGTGGACGGTGCTCATCCTGCATGACTGTTTCGACGGCTACTCGCGCTTCGACGATTTCCAGTCCAACATCGGTCTCTCGTCCAGCATGCTGACGAGCCGACTGAAAGCCCTCGTCGAGGCCGGCATTCTCGATCGACGGCGCTATCAGGAACGTCCGGAGCGCTACGAATACTTACTCACCGACCTGGGTCGGTCGCTACGCCCCGTGCTTGTCGCGATGGCGGCATGGCGTAATGCGCAGCTGGCACCGGAGGAGCGGTCGATGATCCTGGTCGACGCGCAGACGGGCCGCGAAATCGAACCCGTTGTTGTCGATGCAGCCACCGGTGAGCGCATTGACGGCTCCGGGTACGTCTATTCCGCCGGCCCGGCTGCCGGCGAGGTCATGCAGAAGCGATATGAGGCACTGCGTCCAGAACGCAAAGACATGCCGGAGTGACGTCGTGCATGCATAATTGGGAGGCGCCGTAAGCCGGCGCCATCCGCTCGAGACACAAGACCTCGGTGGCACCACAGGCCAATATCTGTGCGGCGGAGTCATTCGCATCGCACGCAGGCACATTCGTGCTTGGTCCTGGCCTGCCCAAGCATCGTTACGACACTGGAGGCAGTCTTGAAGATCAGCGTTGTTGTAGGGAATCCGAAGGCCGGATCCCGCACCCTTGCCCTCGCCCGGCTACTCGCCGCGGCCATCGCCACCGACGAGGACACGATCGCGACGGTGGACCTCGCCGAGCACACCGCCGAGATCTTCGTCTGGCCGTCGGACCAGATGGCCGCCCTGAACGAGTCGGTCGCGGCCAGTGATCTGGTGATCGTCGGTTCCCCGACCTACAAGGCCACCTACACCGGTCTTCTGAAGAGCTTCCTGGACCGATACCCGAACCTCGGGCTCAAGAATGTCTGCGCCATCCCGTTGATGACCGGCGCCGACAAGGGCCACTCGATGGCTCCCGAGGTCAACCTGCGGCCGCTTCTCGTGGAACTCGGCGCGCTGGTGCCGACGGCGGGGTTCTATTTCGAGACACCGCAGATGGATCGGGCGGATGAGGTCATCGAGGGTTGGGTGACCGCGAACGCGGTGGCGCTGCACCAGGTCCGCGCGGCCGCCGAACTGAAGGTCGGTGCCCGGTGAGCACCGTCGAGGCCCACCGCCGGTTCGGGGATCACGTCGGCTCGATGGCCCCGGCGATCGCCGACTCCGCGGAAGTTCGCGCCGTCTTCAACGGATTCCCGGCCGCGGTCGCAGCCTTGTGCGCCGTCGTGGACGGGGAACCGCAGGGGATGGTTGCAACCTCACTGGCCGTCGGTGTCTCCTATGACCCACCGATGGTGATGTTCTCGGTCCGCAACGCGTCGTCGACGTGGCCGATCCTGAGACGGGCGAGCCGCATCGGGATCTCGATCCTCGCCGAGGACCAGAGTGCCGCCTGTCGACAGATCTCCGCGAAGGACGCCGACCGGTTCGCCGACCTGGACACATGGGTGAGCGACGATGGAGCACTGTTCATCGACGGCGCAGTGACATGGATGGATTGCGAGATCTCCGGTGATCTTCCGGCCGGCGACCACACCGTCGTCACGTTCCTGGTCAACGAGGTCGGACATGCGCGAAACGCGGCCCCCTTGCTATTTCACAACGGCCGGTTCCCGCGGATCCATCACCAGGAGATCGCCTGAGTTCCACCGCCGAACGGCCGGCTTCCTGTAAGCGTTGATCATCGCCGCCGACATCACGATCCCAGCCACGAACCGCTGCCAAACACACACGCCGCCAACGAGAACGGCTCGCCAATCGGCGGGCGGTCGGTGTTCTACGGTGGCCGACGTGTGCCGTACGGCTTCACTCCTTCAGAGTGTTGGCCATCCAGTTCACGGTCTGCATCCCGAACAGGTCGGTGCCCCAGCCGTACAGGTTGGTCAGCGCGTTGAGCATGCTGCAGTCCGAGGGCTGATAGCTGACGTCGGTTCCCCCGGCCCGGTATTTCGCGGTCAGATCCCGGGCATCCTGCGCGGGTACCAACGACATCGGTGAATCATCGGCCGCACACGAGGTGATCAGCACCTTCGAATCCGGGCTCTTGGACCCGAGCAGGTTGTCGTCGTAGACGTGCTGGAACTCGGGGATGTCCGCCGGGTTCTGTCCGCTGGTGAACAGGGTTCGCAGTGGCAGGAACGGTGTCGCGAAGTAGGCCGGTGTCTGACACTGGGTCCGGAACACATCTGCCATCGCCTTACCGGCAGGAGTGAGTTTCTCGTCGATCTTCATCTCCGGGTAGCGCGGTTCCAGACCGAGCAGCGTGGCAAACGCGAACCCCGAGCCCACCGACCCGTCGGCGGTGCGGATGAAGTTGCGCTGGTTGACGACCATGCCCTCCAGGACCGTCGACTTCACGTTGAGTTCGGGTGCGTAGTTGGCGTGATTCTCGGCCGCGAACGCAGCGCCCACACCGCCGCCGGCGATACCGAAGATCGAGATCGGGGCGTCGGCACTCAGCCCGGCCTCGGGTAGGGCCAACGCGGCCCGCACGCCATCGAGATTCGCGTTGCCGCCGAACTTTCCGGCAAAGACGCCGTGTGGCAACGGATCACCGTCATTGCCGACGTCGGAGATCATCACTGCCAGGCCCTTGCCGAAGATCTGGCCCAGCGGGCCCAGCGCGGACCAGGAGGAGCCGTCCATCGGGGCGCCACCGGTCCACTGGGTGCTCGGATGGCAGTAGGCACCGACGCTGTCGTTGGCTTCTTGGTACGCGACGACTCCACGTTCGGAGTTCTTCTTACCGTCGCGGGGGATCATCAGGATGCCGGTACTGATCTCGGCGCTGCCGTCGAGGTCGGTGGTGACGTACATCAGCTTGTAGGCATCGATGTTGCCGGGCCGAAATCCGGTGAACTGCACCGCAACCGGTTTGGCCTTGAGGATGGTGCCCGGTTTTTCGTCCCCGCGGAGCCGTGGTTCGGCGTAGAACGGATCGTCGGCGGCCAGGCCCTGGAAGATCTCGTCGGGGCTCGCGATGCGGCCGTCGGCGAATGTGCCGATGACATAGCCGTTGAACACCTCGCCCAGGTCCGGGGTACGTACCGGTTCTGCCTGGGCGGCCGGCACATTCACCGACACTGCCACCAGGGCGACCATCAGGATCGACAGTGCTGTCGAGAGGCTTTTCACGACACACTCACCTTCGTGCCGGCCGCCGCGGCCTGCAGCAGCGACGGGATGCTCATGATCGGACGGTGTGTTTCGAGCTGGGTTTCGTAGGGTGTGCGCAAGATTCGCTCCAGGGACCGCCAGTCATGGTTCACCAGGTCCTTGTATTTCGGCAGTAGTTCGATGGTGATGTAGTCCCAGCGTGGTTCGTATTCCGCCCAATTCCACGACGGCAACGGGGTGGTCAGGGTCGCGGTGCGTCCATCGGCGAGACGGTTGCTGATCTCGATGGGCCGAAATGACCTCGGCGCGACGACGCCGGCCACCGATGGTGAGCCGCCCACGGTGCTCACATAAGTGATCGCTTCGCCGACATCACCCTTGTAAGCGCGGGTCCGGTCCCACTGTTCCTTGATGATCTGGCCTTGTTCGCGTTGCAGCAGAACGGCATTGCCCTCGGCGATCCGGTCCGCGTCGTTCGACGCGATATCGCGCCAGGCGTCGAGGATGTCATCACCGAAGAGGCCGGCCGCCCGCATCTCTTCGAGTGGGGCGAGACCGCCGGCCACGTACGCGCGGTGCATGGGCATGAGGTCGCTGAAGATGTTCTTCTGCATCACCAGAATGTTCCCGAGGACGAAGTGCAGATCATCGGGCGTCACCGTGGATCCGACGCGTGCCAGTGCCCGCAGTCCGGTCGGAAGTTGCTCGACCAGACCGGCACCGCCCTGGTTTGCCTGCCCGACGATGGCGTTGGCGAAACCTTGGAGCCGGGTCCAGTCGTAGACGTTGGTGGCGAGTTCGAAATCGATAAGGCCACCGCCGAAGTCGGCGCCGACCTGACCTGCCATCCCGGCCCACTGGAGCTCGCGGTGATTCAGTTGGAGCTGTTCGTAGAAGGTGTACGACTTGATCAGGTTCTGCCGATTGGCCTCGACCCCGAGTCTGGGGTTCCAGGCGGCGAGATCGATTCCGGCAGCAGTGGTCGTCTCGGCCAGCCAGTACTGGTACAGCAATGCCGCGTAACGGGAGGGTGCCACCGACTGGCCGCGGGCCTGATCGAGGAGGGTGCGTAGTTCTGCCGGATCGGTGGGCAGTGCCGAGTGCACACCGCCCGGGCCGCGGGAGGCGTCCCGATTGGTCAGGGGGAGATCGAGATAACGGTCCAGACCTGGTGCAGGCTCGGCCCGGGCCACGCTTCCGATGGTGCAGAGGGTGAAGAGGACGATGATCGCCGCAACCCCCCGTCGGAGGAGTGGTCGGCAAAAATGACCGTCACGATCAAACATCACACAGGCCCCATTTCGAGTCGCAATAACTCGCTGGGACGATATGGCAGAACCGTCCCAAGGGGTACCCGGACCCAGGGGCCGGCGTGGCATTGCCGCAGCTCAGAAGCGGGTGCCCTGAGGTATCTGTGACTCAACTCATAGTCAACTGCATTCGGGTCCGGTCCGGCGAGGCATGCCGCGCAGGCGACAACCCGGCATGCTTGGGGGGTGGATGCGTTCTTCGAGTTCGTGGGCAGTTACTGGTGGCTGGTATTCGTGTTCGGCGGCGCGATCGGCGGCGGCCTGAAGACGATCGGTGCGGCCAACGAGCGTCGCGCAGAGCGCAGGCAGGAGCGCTATCGCCTCAAACAGCAGGCGAAGATCGCGGAGATCGAGGCCTCCGGGCAACGGCGGTCAGATGCCGAAGCCGTGAAGCGGGACATCGCGAAAACCCTCGACGAGCACAACCAGACCGATGCCCGCTGGTTCGCCTATGAACTCGATGCGGCCACCCTGCTCGACTTCCCGATGATGATCGACCTGCGGGACCCCCTCACGATCGATTTCCACCGCGCGAAGCGCAAGGCCGATCTGTTGCGGCCCGACAGCGGCGACGACCTCATCGAGGACAGCGAGCGCCGCCGGGAATACCGCGATGCGGTCCACGAGTACGCCACCGCGTTCGACGTGGCCGAAACCGAAGCGAAGCGGCGTCGTCGATCGGGATTCACCGAACCGGAGCAGGAGCGGTTGCGCCGTGGCCAGAGCCTGCTGCATCTGGCGCAGGACAGCGGGGCACCCCAGCACGAGCGACGCAGCGCCTATGACCGGGCGCGCAAGGAACTGGACGGGTTGATCGTGTTACCGGCCGCCACCACCCAACAGCTCGAACAGCGGGTGGCCGGTCAACTCGAGCGGTGACCGACCACCCGCCACCGAACCGGACCGGTCAGTCCCGGGGCGGTGGGGCGACTGCGACACCGCCGGACTCGTGTTCGGGGCCGGCGTCCGGGTGTCCCTGGGGTACCCGGCTCCGGAACCGGGCCGCCTCGCTGGACCTTTCCGTGTCGACAGCGCTGTGCGGTGCCCGGTGGTAGGGGCCGGGCTTGGGTCGCGACTGGCCGCCGGGAAATGCCAGGCGGAAGATGGTCCGGTGCACCTGCCCCCATTGACGACCGAACGGACCTGAGTTGTACGGCAGTTCGTAGCGCTCGCAGATGTCCTTCACCTTGGGCGCGACCTCCGAGTAACGAGTACTCGGCATGTCGGGGTAGAGGTGGTGCTCGACCTGGTACCCCAGGTTCCCGCTGATCACGTGGAACAGCGGGCTGCCCTCGATGTTCGCTGATCCGAGCAACTGCCGGAGGTACCAACCGCCGCGGGTCTCGTCCGCGGTCTCCTCCTTGCTGAAGGTGTACGTCTGGTCGGGGAAGTGGCCGCAGAAGATGATCGCGTGCGCCCATACGTTGCGGATGATGTTGGCGGTGAAGTTCGCCGCCAGCGTCGCCAGGAACGTCTGCTCGACTCCGGGAAGCGTGCGATCCATCAGCTCGGCGGCAACGGTGGCGCGCTTGCCGGCCCCGGGCGCGCGACGCAGGGGCTTCGCCAACCGCGACTTCCTGGGTTGAGCGATGCGCCCGCCCGACCCGAGCTGAGTCAGGGCGAAAGCACCGGCACTGATCGCCGGCCACCCGATGTAATCCTTGATCACCTGTCGCCGCGCCTTGACGCCGATGCCTTTGAGGTCGTGCCAGAGTTCCGACATCGACTTCTCGCCCTTGCGAATGGCGTCGAGGTCGAGGTCGTGCAAGGCCACACCCCACTCGAAGAAGGCGGTCAGCAGCATGTTGTAGAACGGCTGCGCCAGGTACACCGGATTCCATGGCTGGTGCGGATCGATCCGCATGATCTCGTAGCCGAGATCCTTGTCCTTACCCCGGATGTTGGTGAAGGTGTGATGGATGTAGTTGTGCGAGTGTTTCCACGCCTCCGCGGTCGACGCGGTGTCCCAATCCCAGACCGAGGAATGGATGTCGGGGTCGTTCATCCAGTCCCACTGTCCGTGCATGACGTTGTGGCCGATCTCCATGTTCTCGAGGATCTTCGCCATACCCAGGCAGGCGGTGCCGGCGACCCAGGAGACCTTCGACCTCGATCCCAGCAGTAGCACCCGGCCGGCGACGGCAAGATTCCGCTGGGTGGCGATCACCGTCTTGATGTACTGGCGGTCGCGTTCCCCGAGATCTCCGTAGACCTCGTCGTGGATGGCGTCGAACTCCTTGCCCAGCATTTCGATGGTTTCGTCGGACAGATGGGCGAGCGGACTCTGCCCGTCGTCGGCCCTGGCTCCGGTGGATCCGGGGCGGGTTCTGCCCTTGGCTTCGTCGATCGTCATGACTCTCCTTCGATCTACAAATCGATTTCGATGTCGCCTTCGGCGCTGTTCACGCAGATCCGCACCGAGGCGCCGGCCGGCTCGCTGACTTCACCGGTACGTAGGTCTCGTAGACTTCCCGATTTCAACGTGCCCACACACGTATGGCAGATGCCGATTCTGCAGCCGTACTTGAGTTCGAGCCCGGCATCTTCCCCTGCGGCCAGAATTGTCTGTCCCGGTTCGCATTTGGTATCGGTCTTGCTGCGGACGAACCGCACCGCGCCGCCCTCACCGGCACCGGCGGCACCGCCGATGATGGGCTGGAACCGCTCGAAGTGGATGCGGTCCCCGACATCGTTGCGTTCCCAGTGTTCGACGAAGGTATCGAGCATTTCACCCGGTCCCGAGCACATGGCCTCACGTTCGCGCCAATCCGGGCACAATTCGTCGAGATCGCCGGTTCCGAACCGGCCGTTCTCGGCGGTGAGCCGGATGGTCAGGTGCATGCCGTCCTGGCGTCGATCCATCTCCCGCAGGTCGTCGTGGAACATCACCTGCGACTCGGTGCGGGCCGAGTGGATCACCACCACATCCTTCATGGCGTTGTTGTGGTCCAGACTGCGCAGCATGCTCATGATCGGTGTGATGCCGCTACCGGCGCTGATGAAGAGCATTTTCTCCGGACACGGATCGGGGAGTGTGAACACACCCTCGATCTCGCCGAGCCGGATGATCTCTCCCGGCCGGATCTTGCGCACGAGATACGGCGAGACCACACCGTTCTCGACGAGTTTGGGGGTCACTGCGATCAGCCCGTCCCGCGGTTCGGGGTCGGACGTCAACGAATAGGCCCGCCAGTGGAACACGCCATCGATCACCACACCGAGGCGCACGTACTGACCCGGCAGATGGCCCGGCCACTCGTACCCCGGCTTGATCCAGACGGTCGCGGCGTCAGAACCCTGCTGCTGGACCTCTTCGATGCGACCGCGCAGCTCCCGCGTGGTCCACAGCGGGTTGATCATCTCGAGGTAGTCGTCCGGCTGTAACGGGCTGAACAGATGGCTGATGGCTCGGAGCGCCTTTCGGCGCAAGGCCGGGACTTGCGGCTTGGCTCCGCGTTCAGCCACGGCTACCCCACATCGCCTCGGACAAGATCGTGCTCGATGGCATTTTCACCCCCGGGTCCGGCCGCGCATCCCGCGATGCACGGACATATCGGTCACCTGCTCGGCGGCTCCGCAGCCGGCGGCTGCAGACCTCAACCGGACAGGTCTCTGGTTTACCCCGCTGCCACGCTCCGAAACATCTTCAGAAATTGCCCGCCGGTTCCCTCGCCGAGTCGGTCGGTGCCGGTGGTACGACGCCCGTCGCCAGGTGGCGTGCGCTCGTGAAGCGTCCGAGCGCCGCGGCCTGCTGATCCATCAGCGGAAGGTCGGTCGATACCCGCTCGAGGACCCGACGATTGACCTTGGTCGACGAGAGCACCGGCTTGAGCCAGCGCGCCACGCCGACCCAGCGAGGTACGTACACATGGTTCTTGCGCCGCTCGATGCCGTTGACAAAGGCATCAACGCAGTCCTCGAGGGGCACCACCTTGCTCAGTGGCCGGGGTAGAACGTCTAGGAGATCGTTGAACGTGGGCACATCTCTCTGACCGTCGCGCACCATCGGGGTGTCGATCCACGACATGTGGGCGCTGCCCACCGCGACGCCGTGATGTGCGACCTCGAACCGCAGGGCATTGGCGAAATGCTCGATCCCGGCTTTGCTGGTGGTGTAGGCCGCCGACCCGGGAATCGCACCGTAAGCGGCCATCGACGACACCACCAGGACGTATCCGCGTCGCTCGATCAGATGAGGCAGAGCTGCGCGAACGGTATGGAACACTCCGGTGACGTTGATGTCGATGACGCGGCGGAACGTCGCCGGATCGATGTGCAACACCGACCCATAACTCGCGATACCGGCGCCGGCCACAACCACATCGATCCCACCGAAGGTGCTCACCCCGGACTCTGCGGCCGCCTCGACTGCGGCCAGATCGGTCACGTCCGCGATTGCGGAGACCGCGGCGTCGGGTCCGAGATCATCGGCGAGTTGGCGAAGGGCATCCTCCTCGACGTCGACGAGGATCACTTTTGCGCCCCGAGCGGCCAGCGCCCGGGCGGTTGCGGCGCCGATGCCGCTCGCCGCCCCGGTGATGAGAACCACCTTGTTGTCCGATGTCGCCATGGTTCGCCGTCCTTTACCGAGGGTGGGAGGTTCGCTCCCTTGCGGGCGCAGACAGCTTAAGAAGGCCGGCCCCCGGCGGCGCGAGTAGTGGACTACCCCAATCCCGAGCGGGTTCAGCCCGCCTGCGGGACGCGTTTGCTCAGGAGCCAGGCACCGATGCCCACCGCGGCAAACACCACGGACACCGTGATCAAGGTCAACGCGAACCCGCGGTCACCGCCGCCGTAGACGGCCATCAGGGCGACGCTCACCGCGCTGCCGACGGAGAACCCCAGGTATCGCAGCACCATGTTGAAAGCCATCGCGCTGCCGGTTTCCTCGCTCGGTACATGCGGAATGATCAGCACTGCGAGCGAAGAGAAACTGAACCCACTGCCCAGGCCGCCGACGGCCATCCAGAGCACCGCCCATGCGACATGGTCGTGAACCAGGGCCACGCCCACCGTGGAGCACATGAAGATCCCGCAACCCAACGGCAGCACCAGGTCTGGGCCGAACCTGTCCACGGCCGCCAACGACAGGCGACTGCCGACCACACTCATCAGCGAATACGGCGTCAGCATCAACCCGGCCACGGCCAGTGACTGGTCCAGTCCCCAGTCAGGGTTCTGGACGAGCACGATGACAAGCGTGAGTAGCGTGTACATCGCGATACCGGCGCCTGCGGCAACAAGGTTGGGCGCGGCCACCCCGGGCCGGACCGCCAGCCGGAGATCGACGAGCGGTTGTTCGCGGCGCAGTGTCCACACGATCCACAGCGCGAACGCGGCCACGCCGACGACGGAGAGAGCCAGCGTGCGTGGTGCCAGCCAACCCCAGCTGTCACCGTGGCTGACGGCGAGCAGGAACATGGCGGTACCGCTCGACAGAAGCACTGCGCCAAACCAATCCACGGACATCCGGGTGGAGGTGCGCGAGTCGGGTATGTACCGCACGGCCATGAGCAGCGTGATCAGGCTCAGGATGGCGCCCAACCAGTACGCCGCATGCAAACCCCACAGATGGGCCACGGTTGCGGTGATCGGGTAGCCCAGGCCGGCCCCGGCGATACCGGTCACCGACAGCAAAGAGATCGCCGACGCCAGCCGGCGCGGCGCAAATGATTCGCGGGCGACCGCCATCGCGAGGGGCACCAGCGCCAGACCGACCCCCTGCATCGTTCGGCCGATCACCAGCGCCTCGAAACCCAGTGGTAGAGCAGCAAGTACGGATCCGGCCGTCACGACGGCGAGGCCGACCAGAATCGTCGGACGTCGCCAGGAACCGCCGCCGAGCCGGCCCAGGACCGGCGTCGCGATGGCTGCCATCAGCATGGTGGCGGTGAGCGTCCACTGGGCCTGGGTGATCTCGACGTCGTAGTCGGTCGAGATCTTCGGCACCAGTGGTGCGCCGAGGCTGCTGACGATGGACGTGATGGTGGTAACGAGCCCCAGGGTGAACAGCAGGATGCCGTACCGGGGCGGGCCGCTTTTCGCGGTCATCAACGGGTGATGACCACTTCCACGATCACGGTCGCCGCTCGGATTCCCACTGCGCCAAGATGGTTCGAAGGATGCTCACCAGCGGTAGCGGCTGATCCATCATCGGGTGGTGTCCGGCGTCCGGGAGGTCGACCACGGTGGCCGGGTTGGCGAACAACCCGGCGATTTCCTGGGCCATCTCAGGACTGACCATGCCCAGCTCGCACCGGATGTACAGCGACGGGGTCACGATCTTGCCGAGCAGCTCACGAAGATTCACCAGGTGCCCGGCTTCGTGCCGTTTGCGGAACATCTCCGGATCGAACTTCCACATCCAGCCGGCCTCGGTCTGCGTCACCGATTCTTCGGCGACATGCCTGGCCACGTAGGGCAGCAGGACATCCTGCCTCGGCTCGGTCCGGAACCGGACGCAGATCTCGTCCCGGTCGGCATAGGCCTTCGGGACACGGGCGAGCTGCCGGATGATGATCTCCTCCGGCGGTTCGTCGAACAGAGGTGAGTCGATGATGACCAGGCCCGCCGCGGCATCGGTGTGCAACGCGCCGAGTACCGCGGTGACCCAGCCGCCCATGCTGTGGCCGACCACGTAGGGCTTGCCGGCGATGCCACCTGCCGTGGCTGCCGCCAGGACCTCGCTCGTCCAGCCGTCCATCGGGTACTGCTCACGGATCTCGCTGTCACCGTGTCCGGACAGGTCGACCGCGACCACCCGATGTGTCGACGCGAGGAGCGGAGCGATGTGATCCCACCAGCCCGAATGCGCCGATCCGCCATGGACCAGCACCACGCCGGGTCTGCCTTCGTCGCCCCAGCAGCGAAGGTGCACGCGGGCGCCGGAGATCTCGACGTCACGGTGTTCGGGTTTGTCTGCCAGCGCGGCGGCGAACCAACGCGGCTCCGTGACCGGGCGGGGGGTATCGGCCGTCATCGCTCACTCCTTTGCCACGCAAATATTCGCCCAGCCTATCGACCAGCGAGAACCGGTTGTTTGTCGGGACGCAACTTACGGTCCCGGCGAGGGGTTGCCCTGCATCGCAGGTGCGCCCAGGATTGGCCGATGACCAGTGGTCCCGACGACGAGGAGTGGTACCGCGAGGAACGGCAGGAGACCCCGACCCAACAGCTGGACCGCAACTGGTCGAACCTCCTGCAAGAATTGCGGGTCGTTCAGACCGGGGTCCAAGTGCTCACAGGCTTTCTGCTGACCATCCCGTTTCAGGACCGCTTCTACGAAGAGGACGACTTCTTCAAATACCTTTACCTGGCCACGATGGCGGCCTCGGTGTCGGCAACCGTGCTGTTGTTGGCCCCGGCCTCCATGCACCGCATACTTTTTCGGAGGCATCGACTGCCGGAACTGGTGCAGTTCGGGCAACGATTCGCGCTCGGTGGGCTGATGCTGATCGGAGTCGCGATGACTGGGGTCGTGATGATGGTGTTCGAGCTGGTGGTGGGACGGACCGCCGGGATCGTGGCCGGCACCCTCGCGGCACTGGGATTCCTGTATTTCTGGTTCGTCTTCCCATGGCGGTATCGCGACCGCGAGCGGTGATCCGAACCGTGGTGACTCAGTCGTCCTTGTTGTCGTCGTCCTTGTGGACGAGCTCGGGTGCGACCTCCCGGGTCGCCATTCCGCCGGTGCCGCCCTCGTCGACAGGTCCGGGTCGTCCGCCTTTGGGTTCGTCGTGGGTGTGGTCCGAGGCCTTCTTTTTGTCGGTCATCGTTAAAGGGTAGGCGCTCGCACAGTGCGATGGCATGCTCCGTTCATGGCCATCGACCTTCCCACCGCTCGGCGACTGTGGCGACTACTCGAGCCCCTGCACGCCGTCACCTACTTCTCCGACGAGACCCGCGAGGCACTGTCGGCTGCCGGTTACCGGGGTTTCTGGATGGGCTACTTCGCTGCTCGGGCAGCGCCGCTGGGACCGGTCGGCCCGGAGATCGTCACGGCGCTGTTCTACAACTTCACGCCGTCGCACGTGGCCAGGGCGATCCCGGACGCCTGGGACTTCGCGCCCCCGGAAACCGCGCTGAAGGCCCGTCAGGACGCAGCGGCCGCGACGCTGAACCGCATGCTCGGCGACGAGGCCGCGGCCACCATCGACCGGGGTGGTCGCGTTGCTGTACCCGGTCGCACAGAACGCAGACCTCGGCGGGCGGGCCCTGTTCGCCGCGAATGCGGCACTGCCCTGGCCGACGGACCGGCTCGGTGCCCTGTGGCATGCGGCAACCCTGTTGCGTGAGCACCGGGGTGACGGACATGTCGCCGCCCTGACCGCGGCCGGGATCAGTGGCCGGGAAGCCGGTGTCCTGCATGCCATCGCCACGGCGCTCCCACGTTCGGTGCTCGACGCCGGGCGTCGGTACACCGACGAGGAGTGGGAGTCGCTGACGGAGAGTTTGGCCGATCGGGGTCTGCTCGACCGCTCCGGCGCCATCACGCCTGCCGGCCGGGCACTCAAGGCCGACATCGAGAACACCACCGATCGGCTCGCCGCGCCCGCCTACGCGCGGCTGACCGCCGGTGCTGTCGACGACCTGACGACGTCACTGCTGGAACTGACCAAGGTGGTGGTGGCCACCGGGGAGATCCCGTCGGCCACCCCGATCGGACCTGACCTCGACAACGTGGGCTGAGCCGCGATTACACTCGGCCCCATGGGTTTCGACGAGGGCATCATTGCCGAGCGGGACCGGATCCACGCCGCGCAGGCATCGGTCATGCGGGCTTCGCCGATTACGAGAGGTAGACCACCCGCGTGATCCCGGTGATCGCACTGACCCCGGCCTCAGGCTCGGCGCCTACCAACGCGTTGTCGTCTGCGGCGGGACCAGCGCCCCGCGGTCGGTGTCGACGATCTCTGCGCCGAGCGGGAGCAGTGACACCGGGATCATCTTGAAGCTCGCGATTCCGAGCGGGATGCCAATGATGGTCAGGCACAACGCGATACCGGTGGCGATGTGACCCAAGGCCAACCAGATGCCGGCGAAGATCAGCCAGATGACATTGCCGATGGCCGACCCCACGCCGGCCGTGGGTTTGCGGATGACTGTCCGCCCGAAGGGCCAGAGCGCGTATGCCGCGATCCGGAACGACGCGATACCGAAAGGGATGGTGATGATGAGAATGCAGCAGATGATGCCGGCGGCGACGTATCCCAACGCCATCCAGAATCCACAGAGCACAAGCCAGATGACGTTCAGGATGGTCTTCACCGCACCCATTGTGCCAAAGTTGTCCAATTCAGTTCGGGCGAATGAATTTACGGGAGCGTATCGATGAGGTTGGGCCTGCGAGAGGTCGTGTGGTCGCTGGCGGTCGCCGTGATCCTGGTGGTCCGGCTGGTCACCACCCTCACCACTGCGCTGCTGATCATGGGCTGGATCGTCGTGGCATTCAGCTCGGGTCTGTGGAACGGCTGGTTCTGGCCCGCGGCGATATCGGGCGCGCTCCTGGCGCTCAGCACCTTCCTCTACAACCTTGCGAGGGGCTAGCGCTCACACCCCGAGATAGGCCAGAACCGCGAGCACCCGGCGGTTGTCGTCGGCCGACACGGGCAGGTCGAGTTTGGTGAAGATGCTGTTGGAGTGCTTGCTCACGGCCTTCTCCGAGACGAACATCGCCTCGGCGATCGCCGCGTTCGACCGCCCTTCGGCCATCAACGACAGGACTTCTCGTTCGCGGGTCGAGAGGCGGTCCAGCGGCCCGTCGGAGCGTTGTCCGGTCAACAGCTGGGACACCACCTCGGGGTCGAGAACCGTGCCGCCACCGGAGACCTGGCGGACGGCGTCGATGAATCCGGCGACGTTGGCCACCCGGTCCTTGAGCAGGTATCCGACTGCGCCTTCGCCGCTCTCGAGCAACTCCCGCGCGTAGAGCTGCTCCACATACTGCGAGAGCACCAGAACCGGGAAGCCGGGGCGTTGACGGCGGATCTTGATCGCAGCCTGCAGACCCTCGTCGGTGAAGGTCGGTGGCATCCGGACATCGAGTACGGCCAGATCGACGGTCGCGTCGGACAGTGCGGTGTCGAGTTCGGTTGCATTGTCGACGGCGGCGACCACGTCCATCTGATGGGCGGCCAGGATGCGCGACAAACCGTCACGCAACAGGGCGTGATCCTCGGCGATCACGACGCGCATGGAACCTCCATCGAGATGATCGTCGGACCACCGACCGGACTGTGGACATACAGCGAGCCGTCCATGGCCTTGAGTCGTTGGGTGACGCCGTGTAATCCCGATCCGGTGGCCACCGCACCGCCGATCCCGTCGTCACCGACCTCGACCCTGAGCACGCCCGCGAAGACACCCATCGAGATCCAGGCGTTGTGAGCGTGGGCGTGTTTACCGACGTTCGCCAGCGCCTCGGCCACCGCAAAGTAGACGGCATTCTCCATTGCGGCCGGAAGGCGTTCCTTGACAGCGAGATTCAACGTCATCGGGATCGGCAGGTCGAGTGCCAGTGCCTCGACGGCCGGCCCGACCCCGCGGTCGGCGAGTATCGGTGGATGGATGCCACGGACCACCGAACGCAGATCGCCCAGCGCTGCGGTCGCCGACGCGCGGGCCTCGGCCATCAGCTGTTTGGCGGCAATCGGGTCATTGTCGACCTGGCTTTCGGCCAAACCGATGGTCATGCCCAACGCGGCGAGGCGGGCCTGGGCCCCGTCATGCAGGTCCCGCTCCACACGTCGAAGCTCGGCGGCGGCCGAATCGACTGTCGCGGCACGGGATTCGGTGACCTCGTGGACCCGGGCCTCCAGCACCTCGTTGCGGCTGCGGTTCAACGCCATCAGGTCCATCACGGCCCGGGTCCTCATCAACGGCTCCACGAATGGGAGCAGTACGACCGTGGCGGAGAGGATCACGCCGACAAGCGAGATCACGAAACCGATCGTGGACGCCAACGCCAGCCATCCGAGATCCCGCCATCGCAAGGAGTCGGAACTCCAGACCATGAGCAGGTGGAAGATCTTGCGACTGTGCTGGGTCGGTTTGTAGTCGCCGGGGAGCCACCGGCGATCGAGGACGCCGGCCGCCATCCGGCGATGAAGGTCGCAAAAGGCGCCGGTGATCGGAACCTTGACCCACAGCACCAGGCCGCCCACGGTGATCAGAACAAGCGGGATCGCCACGACCTGCACGACGAACAGCACCAGTGCCACCGGCGCGAGCAGTGCGGTGGTGAGGGCGTACATCGCCGCCCGCAGCCACCGGACCACCAGAGTCGGGTGTTCGTCGAGATCCACTGCTTCCTCCCCGGTCGCGATCATCCGCCGCGCCCGTCCTGCATCGGTGCAAGAACTACATCCTGCCCGGTTCTGCGGTGAAGGACAGTAGTGCTGGGCCCACCCTCCATGGTGGACAATTTCGCCGCGATTGGGGGGTTTATCGCTCCTGACCTGCTCGTCCGGGTCGACAAAGGTGGTAAATGCCCCGGTGTCCGCCGGGAAATCCATCCCGAGGCACCCGCCTCACAGCATCAGGAGCTCCCATGAGACAGATGACGCGAGGGCCGCAGGCCGTCGCCCGGTGGAGCGCGCACAATCCTTGGCGCGCAATCGGACTCTGGCTGGGGCTGGTGGTGGTAGCGGTCGCGTTCAGTGCGATGATCCCCACCCAGCAAACGGACGACGCCGACTACCGCACCGGCCAGTCCGGTACCGCGGACCAGATGATCCACGACGCCGGGCTCGCCGCACCCGACAGCGAGTTCGTCCTGATCACCGGTGATCAGGACGAGGCAGTGGCCGCGGCCGCCGAACTCCGCGAATACCTGACGGGTTCATCGGAGGTGCAGGAGATCTCGTTGCCGGCGCAGTCGCCTGACGGTTCGGTGCAGTTGGTCTCGATCTCCCTGCGCGCCCCGCCGGGAGACGAAGACCCCACCATCGCCGACATCAACGCGGCGGTGGCGGCGGCCGGCACCGATCATCCGAACCTGCAGTTCGGGCAGACCGGTGACGTGTCGCTCGATGAGGCGATCAATGAACGAGTCGCCGAAGACCTGACCTCGGCCGAGATCATCAGCATCCCGATCACGTTGGGCATCATGCTCTTTGCCTTCGGGGCCCTGATCGCCGCCGGCATCCCGGTGTTGCTGGCCATCACCTCGGTGGTCGCGACGATCGGCATCTACGCGCCGATCTCCCACTTCGTGCCGTCCGAGGACACCGCGTCGTCGATGGTGCTGTTGATCGGTATGGCTGTGGGCGTGGACTATTCGTTGTTCTACCTGAAACGAGAACGTGAGGAACGGCGCAAGGGCCACGGGAAGATCGATGCCGTCGAGATCGCGGCGGCCACGTCCGGCCATTCGATTCTGGTCTCCGGTGTTGCGGTGATCGCGTCACTGGCCGGTGTCTATGTACTCGGCAGCGCGACGTTCAATTCGCTTGCCACTGCAGCCATCATCGTGGTCGCGGTCGCGGTGATCGGTTCCCTGACGGTCCTGCCCGCGCTGCTGGTCAAGTTCGGCCGGTGGGTCGATCGTCCACGTGTGCCGCTGCTCTGGCGACTCAACCGACGGATCGGTGACGGTGGGATCAGCACGCGCATCATCGGACCGGTTGTCACCCGACCGGTGATCGCACTGGTCGCCGGGCTGGCGGTCATGCTGGCACTGGCGATCCCAGCATTGACCATGACGCTGCGCAGCGCCGGTCTGGACACGCTGCCGCAGGACATCCCCGCGGTCGCGGTGGCGCAGCAACTCGATGCCGAGTTCCCCTCCGAAGGATCGTCGGCCAATGTCGTGGTCTCCGGCGGTGATCCGGCCGCGGTGAGCGCGGCGTTGACCGACGTGGGGGAGGCGGCGACCGAGAGTGGGGCCTGGACCGTCACCCAGGAGCCGGTGACCTCGTCGTCGGGAACCACCACCGAACTGCGGCTCGCCAGCACCTTCGAACAGGGTGCCACCGACGCCGAAGAAGCCATGCTCGACCTGCGGACCACCGTGGTGCCCGACCGGGTGGACGATATCGGCGGAACCGAGTTCGCGGTCGGCGGTCAGATCGCCGAGCAATACGACAGCACCAAGGCATTGTCGGACGGATTGCCGATCGTGGTCGCGGTGATCCTGACCCTGACCATGCTGATGCTGGTGGCCACGTTCCGGAGCCCGGTGATCGCCCTGGTCTCCACGTTGCTGAACCTGATGTCGGTGGGTGCGGCGTTCGGCGTGCTCGCGCTGGTGTTCCAGCACAGCTGGGCCGAAGGGCTACTCGACTTCACGTCCAACGGCACGGTTGTCGAGTGGATTCCGATGTTCCTGCTCGCGGTGCTCGTCGGCTTGTCGATGGACTACCACGTGTTCGTGCTCAGCCGGATCCGCGAGGGTATCGACAACGGCCTGCCTCCGAAGGTGGCGGTACGGGCCGGGGTCACCCAGACCGCGGGGGTGGTGACCAGTGCCGCGCTGGTGATGGTGTCGGTGTTCGCGCTGTTCGCCGCCCAGAGCATGGTCGAGATGAAGCAGATGGGTGTGGGTCTGGCGGTGGCCATCCTGATCGATGCAACCGTGGTGCGGTTGGTGCTGCTGCCCTCGATACTGGTGCTGCTCGGGAACCGGGCCTGGTGGCCGCGACGCACCCGGACCGACGAACCGGTGGTGCCGAATCGCCAGGTCGCGCCTGTGACGACGTGACGTGGTGCACACTTGAGGATGTCGGGGTTCGAGGCGAAACGGAGGCGACGCGGTGAGCGAGTTGCAGACACCTCCCCGCGACTTCTGGTCCGCACTGGAACCAGGTGAGGATCCGGCCGCTCGTCTGGAGCAGGTCCGCCGCGCCCATGAACTCTTCGTTCAGACCGGCACGATGTCCCCGGCCACCGGCCGCACCTCGGTGCGGTCGGTGGTTCGGGATTCCTGGATGAGATCGGTCAAAGGTGGCGTCAGCCCCTCCGGGATGACCGATGACAACAGCATGTCGTGGAACGACTTCGTCGAGTACCGCAACGGCCATCCGATGGCCACCGCATACCCGCTGGTCCGTTCACTCATGCTCGATGAGGTTTCCGATTCCGGCGTGGTGGTTGCACTCACCGATGACGTGGGTCGGTTGTTGTGGGTAGAGGGTGACCACAAAGCGAGAGACCAGGCCGGCGACATCAACTTTGTCGAAGGGGCGTTGTGGGCGGAGCAGGTCGCCGGCACCAACGCCCCAGGTCTGGCTCTTGAGGTCGACCATGGGGTTCAGATTTTCGGGGCCGAACATTTTGCGGTGCGGGTGCAGGACTGGAACTGCGTCGCGGCGCCGGTGCACGACCCGGTGACCGGTGCGGTGATCGGGGTCATCGACGTGACGGGTGGCGAGCGGGTGGCCACCCCGTTCGCGTTGTCGATGGTGAAGTCGGTTGTCGCCGCGGTCGAAGGCGAGTTGCGGATCCGGTCGCTCACCGGCGAAGGGGCCCGATCGGAGCGCTCCGATGTTCCGCGTTTGACGGTGCTCGACGGCGATCGTTACCACTGGCGTCCGGCGGGTCGGCCGGCGATGCGACTGTCGCGTCGGCATGCCGAGATCCTGGTGTTGCTCGGGGAACATCCCGGGGGACTGGGCACCGAACAGATCGCTTCCATGCTCGCCGACGACGGCGTCGACCCGGTGACGGTCCGCGCGGAGATCTCCCGGATGCGACGTGACCTGGGCCCCGATGTTGTTGCGTCCCGGCCATATCGGCTCACCGCACCCATCGACTCCGACCTCGGTCAGGTGCGCGGGATGCTGCGGACCGGCGACATCATCCGGGCGATCGAGACCTTCGGCCGCGGTGGACTGCTCAGTGTGTCCAGGGCACCCGGGATCGCCGACGTCTTCGAAGAACTCAGGGAAGATGTCCGTTCGGCCGTGTTGACGTCCAGGGACCCGGAGCTGTTGCGGGCCTGGACGGCTTCGGTCCACGGGCGTGAAGACCTGGCCGCGTGGCGACGGTGGGGCCAAACGCTGGCGCCGGGCCACCGGGATGAAGCGCTCATCCACGGTCGCGTACGTCTGCTCGACCGCCGTTTCGGAATCTGACCCGGCCGATCGGTTCTCTGTACTGATCAGCCCTGGTCAGCATCATACTCCCAGTAATCAGAATGCTATTCTCGGCAGATCTGAGGACCGACTGGTGGGAGAGCATGTGACACACGCGGCGGAAGGCCTGGCCGGGCGACGGATCATCGTGACGGGCGGCGCCAGCGGGATGGGTGCGGGTTTGGTTCGCGCCCTGCCGTCGCTCGGCGCCTCGGTGGTCTCGCTCGACATGGCAGCGGACGACGGTGGTGCCGTTGCCGCCGAAGCCGGTGCCCGGTTCATCGCCTGCGATGTCAGCAATCCGGCCGATGTGACCACCGCGGTACCGGCCGCCGTTGCACATCTCGGCGGGCTCGATGTGCTGGTTCATGCGGCCGGCATCGCCCCGGGCGCTGCGGCCGGCGAGATGTCCATCGAGCAGTGGAACCTGGCGATGGCGGTCAACGCGACCGGGACGTTCTTGATGAATCAGGCGGTCCTGCCGGCATTGATCGAAGCCGGTGGTGGACGGATCATCAACTTCGCTTCGGCGGCCGGGATCACGGGTTATCCCGGCAAGGCCGCCTACGCGGCATCGAAAGGGGCAGTGGTCGCCTGGACGCGCACGGTGGCGTTGGAATGGGCGACCCACGGGATCACGGTCAATGCCATCGCACCTGCCATCTGGACGCCGATGTACGACCGCACCCGGGCTTCGATGACGCCGGAGCAGCTTGCCGCGCATGACGCGAGCATGGCGAAAACCGTTCCGCTGGGCGGCCGTCTCGGCGATATCGACCGCGACCTGGTCCCGGTGGTGGCCTTCCTGGCGGGCCCCGGTTCGGGTTTCATGACGGGACAGATCTACTCGGTTGACGGCGGCAAATTGATGCTTCGTTGAGGAACCGTGGTTAAGCTGCCTCCATGGATCTACTACGCAACGTCGTAATACTTCTGCACATCGTCGGTTTCGCAGTCACCTTCGGTGCCTGGGTGGCCGAGGCGGCCGCTCGTCGATTCCGGACCACCCGGGTGATGGAGTACGGGATTCTGCTCTCACTCCTGACCGGTGTGGCACTGGCTGCGCCGTGGCCTGCGGGGATCGATCTGAACTACCCGAAAATCGGCGTCAAGCTGGTGATCCTGGTGGTGCTCGGTGCAGTTCTGGGGATCGGGAGCGCGCGCCAACGGCGTACCGGCGAGCCCGTCCCGCGGCCGCTGTTCTATGCCGTCGGGGCGTTGTCACTGCTGGCCGCGGGCATCGCCGTCATCTGGTGATCCACGCCGCGACCTCGGCGGCGTGCGCCAGCGACTCGGGATCGTCGGTTGCGACATAGCGATCGGCTGCGGCGTCATAGGCGGCGCCGGCGATCGACCCGTGATCGGCGTCGAGTTCGATCAGTTCGACGGGCCACCCCCACTTCTCGAGCCTGGCAGCGAACTCCTGGCTTGCGGCCGGCGGCACGGCGTCGTCGCGCATTCCGTGCAACAGGGTGAACGGCACCTGCTGCGCCGAAGCCGGGGGTTCTGTCGGTAAGTGCTCTCCGGTGATCGGATCCGTGGCCATGAACGCACCGGCCAGGCAGATCGTCCGAAGGATCCGGAGATCGAAGTCGCCGGCGTGGATGGTCAAACCCGCAGCCGCCAGGCCCCCGAGGGACCATCCGACCAGGATGAGGCCCTCGCTCCCTGCGCCGTGGTTCGCCGCGAAGTGCGCGGAGGCGAGCAGATCCGCCCGGCCGTTGTCCGTGGCGTGCGAGTTCCAGTCGGGTGCGATGACATGAAAGCCGCGGTCCGCCACGAGTTCGGCAAGCGGCCGCACCGCAGCGCGGGCGTCGGTCTGCATTCCGTGCCAGAGCAATACTGCCTGGTCATCCGGTGTACCGAACACGTCGACCGACCGGCCCGGTGCGTACTCGATCGTCTCCATGCCTTCGAGTCTGCCCGACTGCCGGGCGATTCAAACCTCGGACGCACAACACCGGGCACCATGCGTCTGGCAGATCAATCACCCTGTGCAACAACCGCGGCGACCAAGCTGTGGATTGCTGCCGCGAGCCGGTCGGTGTGATCGGTCCGAATATGTTCGAGGACGACATCGGGGTCGAGAGTGCTCAGCAGTACCCGCGCCAGGACCGGGGCATCGACGTCTGGTCTGGCCTCGGCGAGCAGCTGGGCGATGTGGCGATGCCAGAAGGCGTTGATCTCTTCCGCTTCGGAATGGGACGTCGCGTTGTCGTACGCGATCATGAGCTCGACGTTGTCCACGATCAGCGAGAACATGGCGTCGAAGAACGCCAGGAGCCGGTCGGCGGCGGGGGCGCCCGGACCCAGCGGGGGCGGCCCGTCGGTCACGGTCTGACGAAGAGTCTGGGCGCGCTCGACCACCAGTTCTCGCATCAGCCCCGCTCGGCTGCCGAAGCGATGGAAGATGGTGCCCTTTCCGACTCCCGCGGCCGCTGCGATCTGGTCGATGGAGAGGTTGGCGGCACCGTATTGGGCAAGTAGTCGGTCCGTCGTGTCCAGGATGGCGCGTCGATTGCGGGCGGCATCGCTTCGCTCGCGCCGCAAACCCTGCTGACTCATGTGTGCACCCTATTGGTTGACAAGTTGACCGCCGGTCCATATTCTACGGAAACCGCTAACTTGACCGCCGGTCATATTATTGACAGTCCTTGGTGACGGACGGCCGAGCCTTGTTGTCGAGCTTATTTCGCCTGTTGCACAACAGATCCGTCGTCATCTGGCGATGTCGGGAAGGACACCCCACGCATGGCACATTTTCCGAAACCGCCAGAGGGAAGCTGGACCGAGCACTTCGGTATCGACACCGGACCGATGTCGTATGACGACTCGATCAGTGCCGACTACTTCGAAATCGAGCGCGAGGCCGTCTTCGGTCATTCGTGGCTCAACGTCGGAAGGGTCGAGCAGGCGCAGACGGCCGGCTCGTATTTCACCAAGCCCATCGACGCGGTCCGCGCATCGGTTGTTGTCGTCCGCGGCGCCGACGGCGTGCTACGTGCCTGGAGGTACGCCCTCGGCGCTCGGTGTGCATTTCTGCGGCAGCCGACCTTCGACCCCCACGACATCGAAGATGGTTTGACCCCAGTGCAAGTCGGGATCTGGGAGGGCTTTGTCTTCGTCAACTTCGATGATGACGACACGCGGACCTTGGACGACTATCTCGGCAGGTTCGCTGCCGGCATGAAGGGATATCCCTTCGGCAAACTGACCCAGGTATACAAGTTCCGGTCGCATGTGCGGAGCAACTGGAAGCTGTACATCGATGCGTTCGCCGAGTTCTATCACGCGCCGGTACTGCACTCGAAACAGTATGTGTCCGACGAATCGAAGAAGCTGATGAGCTACGGATTCGAGGCGCTTCACTATGACATCGACGGCCCTCACGGCATGGTGTCATCGTGGGGCGGCATGGCACCGCCCAAAGATCCGATGATGGTGAAGCCGACCGAACGCGTTCTGCGGAGCGGCAACTTCGGTCCATGGGACAAGCCCGACATTCCCGAACTCGCCTCACTGCCATCAGGACTCAACCCCACCAAACACAGGTCCTGGGGTCTGGACTCGTACGTCTTCTTCCCGAACTTCATGATCGTCGTCTGGGAACCGGGGTGGTACCTGACCTATCACTACTGGCCGACCGCATACAACGAGCACATCTTCGAGGGCACGCTCTACATGGCACCGCCGGTCACGGCCTCGGACCGCATGCGTCAGGAGTTGGCGGCGGTCACGTTCAAGGAGTTCAGCCTGCAGGACTGCAACACCCTGGAAGCGACCCAGACCATGCTCGAGACGCGAGCGGTGTCACGCTTTCCCCTCAACGATCAGGAAGTGCTTCTGCGACACCTGCATTCGTCGGCGCAGCGCTACGTCGAGGAAGTTCGCCGCCGCGCCGAGCCGGCACCTGCACCAGCGGTCCATCAGTAGCGATCTCAGGAGTCCGAAACCATGTCCGACACACTTCCCGCTGCCTTCGCCGATCTGGAGCCCTTTGCCGACTGGGCACTGCAATCCGAGGGTGACCGTTACGCAAAACGACTGTCGAGCACGATGGTCGAGCTCCAGGATTTCTATGACGCTGCGTTTCCGCGCCTCGGCGAGGCAGCCGAGTACCTCGACACCTTTCCCCTCGACGACCTGCCCGACGACGCGTATCGGCTTCTGCTGCTCACGTATTCGTTGATCAACGTGTCTTTCCCGATCGAGGCATGGCACCAACCCCGGGTACCGGACACCGGTGCGGCAAGCATGGACGCCGTCATCGAACCGGTTCCCTGACATGGGCGTGAGCACGGCTGTTGTCACCGGCGGGCGAAACATCCAGGGCTACCGCGGGTTCACTTCTTCTCGCCGTGGAAATGCCGTCAGGCCAGCACCAGCATGACGACGTCGACTGCGGCGATGGCCATGGCGCCGTACAGCGGAACGCGGCCCGGTCCCCGCATCGTCGCCAGTGCCACGACAACCACCACCGCCAGGCCCGCCCACATCCACAGCAGCTGAGAATTCGCGATCACCGCGATGGCCGTTGCACCGACGAGCAGGGCCGCTGCGACGTACGGGATGCGTCGGGCGCCCAGGATGTGCGGAAGTCCCCGAACGCCGGTGGCGTCGTCGTCGCCGAGGTCGGGTGCGACGTTGAGCAGGTGGCCCCCGACCCCGAGCAGACCGCTGACCACGATCATCCACAGCGGCGGTAGCTCATTCGGATCCGCGGTCAACGTGACGATCACGGGCAGTGAACCGAAGGCGACGAAGTAGGGCAGCCATGACATCACCGTCGCCTTGAGTCCGAAGTTGTACGCAAGGGCGGAGCCGACACCGAAGACCAGGTGCACCGTTCCGGCCGCGAGACCGCATGCCATCGAGGCCACCACGCAGATGACGGCCGCGGCCGCGACGGCTGTCCTCGCGGTGGCCGGACTCAGATCGCCGGACACCAGCGGTTTCTCGGCCCGACCGACCTGCCGGTCCCGGTCGAGATCGATCAGATCGTTGCTCCAGCCGATCAGGAGCTGACCGCTGAACAGGGCCACCGTCAACACGGCCAGGGAACCGATGTCGAGACCGATGGCCACACCGAGCGCCGCGGTCAGCAACGTCACCGCTGCCGAGGGGACCACGTGCCCGGCCGCCAGCAGTGCGGCCGCCGGTTTCATCGCCATCGGCCTGCACCTCTCCGTCTATCGGCCGCGGCCTCGGATCACGATCGCGGGAACGAGTTGTTCGGCACTGTCCCACGAACCGTGGTTGCCGACAAGCTTGGACTCGAAAGGCTCGACCACCGAACGGATCATGGCGGTGTCGCCGCGGGCGGCCGCCACCACGTCACCGATCCGAACGCGGACATTGCCACGGACCGAGGAACCGAACCAGCCGGCATCGATCGCGTCGTCCCGGGTCAGCACGGTCGCCCGGTCGGCGAGCATGCTCTGCCAGGCGGTCTGGACATCGGCTGCGGCACCGGCTTCGGCATACACGTGGCGTACCCGGGCCTCGCCGGCGATGGCGGTGGTGCCCGCGGTGAGTTCGGGGTGCAGGTCGATGTCGAAACGCCCCTGCGTGGTGTTGATCATGCCGTGATCGCCGGTGATCACCAGGGCCCGGCCCGCCGGCAGCTGCTCGGCTAGCCGGCCGACCATGGTGTCGATCAGGCGCAGCTGTTCGCGCCAGGAATCCGAACCGGGACCGTCGATGTGTCCGGCCAGGTCGAGTCCGCCGTAGTAGGCGTAACCGAGGGTGGCTGCGGACGTGGACATCTCGGTGAGGATGGCGGCCCGCAGATCGGCGAGGTGCTCGGCCGCGATCATCTTGTCGGCCCCGCGGAGCGCTGCCCGCGACAACCCGGAGTCGATATGGATCGCGGGCACGATCTGCCGGGTGGTGAAACCCTGCGCCCGGCATTTCTCGAAGATCGTTGCGGTGGGCTGAAACTCCTCGGGGACGACCGTCTTCGTCAGTCCGTGGTCGTGGTGGCCGTGGACGCACCAGCGCAGGGAGTTGAGGATCGGCGCTTCCGGTTTGAGTCCACCGGCACCGGCGCGGAACGTGTACCCGAAGATGCCGTGTGTGCCCGCCGCGCGTCCGGTGGACAGGCTCGTCAGACTGACCGCGGTGGTGGCGGGAAACCCGGCCGCCACGGTGGTGGAGTTGTCCAGTGCTGCGGCGTTGAGGTGGGGCGCATCGCGTGGATGCGCGGCAACGAGTTCCGCACCGAGCCCGTCGATCAGCAACAGCGTCGCGGAGTGCGCGGGCACCATCTTGAGGTGGTTGTCGAGGTCGGCGGCACCGAGGGAGGCCGCCATCGATTCGAGGACGGCGGACAGGGGCGGCAGGCTGTGGCGCGGATCGAGATCACTCATCGTCGATCACGCTAACGTGTGCGCGATGATGCTGCGGGCGCGGCGTGGGGAGGTCACTGCGACGCCGGCGCTGTGCCTCGCGGCAGAGACGCTGTGCCTCGCGGCAGAGAGATGAGGGATGCGGCCAGGAAGCACAGGGCGCCGATGAAGGTGCCGCCCTGGTCGAGCAGTGGCTTGATCGGTTCACCGGAGGCGTCCACGTATGCACCGACCGCGGAGAAGCCGAACGCGACCGAGCCGACGGTGTTCAGGATCGTCGCCGACCAACCGGGTGCATCGGGTTCGTCGCGGCGCCGGTAGAGGCGAACAGCAAAGACCGCGAGCCCCGAGCTGACGAGGAAGGCGATAGAGCCGTAGACGTCCGGCCGCCAGACGTATCGGTCCATGTCGACGATCGAGTGCACCGCAAAGGCGGCGCCGGTACTGACGTTGAAGGCAACGGTGCCGGCCACCTGCACCGCCGCGGATGACCATTCGGAGATGTGGACGTCTCGTCCGGTCCGTTGCGACCCGCTGATGGGTTTCGCGGCACCGCGCAATCGCCCGCAGAGTTGCAGCTGGACGAACGCGGCGAACGTGAAGAACCAGGAGCCGACGAAGAACGAGCTGTTGGTCACCGCCGACCCGGCCCACTCGGCGAATCCCGGTGCCGAGCCCACTGCGAAGAGTGTCGACCCGATCGCAAACCCCCAGCATTCGGTACGCGCTGAGTGGCGGATCACTGCATCACAGTAGCCCCGCCGAAGGAAAAGGGGCTCTGAGCACCGAAGATCGTCGTTGCAACCCGGATGCAACGGAAGCACTCGTACCCTGTGTCTCAGGTCACATGGGTGGTCGAACGCCGCGCGTCTGGTCACCCATAGGCAACTAGGCGAATGAGGAGCTCAGCATGACCGTTTATGCCAACCCCGGAACACCCGGCGCCGTGATGAACTACGAATCACGGTACGAGAACTGGATCGGCGGCCAGTGGACGCCACCGGTCAAGGGGCAGTACTTCGAGAACCCGTCGCCGGTCACCGGCAAGACGTTCTGTGAGGTCGCCCGGTCGACATCCGAGGACATCGACCTCGCACTCGATGCCGCCCACAAGGCCGCTCCCGGCTGGGGCAAGACGTCGGTTGCCGAGCGTTCGCTGGCCCTGCTCCGCATCGCGGACCGCATGGAAGAGAACCTCGAGAAGATCGCCGTCGCCGAGTCGTGGGACAACGGTAAGGCCGTTCGCGAAACCCTTGCCGCCGACATTCCGCTGGCCATCGATCACTTCCGCTACTTCGCCGGCGCGTTGCGCGCTCAGCAGGGTTCGCTCTCCCAGATCGACGAAGACACTGTCGCCTATCACTTCCACGAGCCACTGGGCGTTGTCGGCCAGATCATCCCGTGGAACTTCCCGATCCTGATGGCCGTGTGGAAGCTGGCTCCGGCGCTGGCCGCGGGCAACGCGGTGGTCCTCAAGCCGGCCGAGCAGACGCCCGCCTCGATCCTGTTCCTCGTCGACCTGATCAAGGACCTGCTGCCCGCCGGTGTGCTGAACATCGTCAACGGATTCGGTGTGGAGGCGGGCAAGCCGCTGGCCTCGAGCAACCGCATCCGCAAGATCGCGTTCACCGGTGAGACCACCACCGGACGCCTGATCATGCAGTACGCCTCGGAGAACATCATCCCGGTGACCCTGGAGCTCGGCGGAAAGAGCCCCAACATCTTCTTCGCCGACGTGATGGCGCAGGACGACGGTTTCCGGAACCGCGCGCTGGAAGGCTTCACCATGTTCGCCCTCAACCAGGGCGAGGTGTGCACGTGCCCGAGTCGGGCGCTGATCCAGGAATCGATCTACGACGACTTCATCGACCTCGCGGTGGAGCGGACGAAGAAGATCAAGCAGGGCAACCCGCTCGACACCGACACCATGATGGGTGCGCAGGCCTCGAATGATCAGTTCGAGAAGATCGCCTCGTACCTGGCGATCGGCAAAGAAGAAGGCGCCGAGGTCTTGACCGGTGGTGAAACCGTCACGCTCGAAGGCGATCTCGCCGGCGGATACTACATCCAGCCGACCATCTTCGCCGGAACCAACCGGATGCGGATCTTCCAGGAGGAGATCTTCGGTCCGGTGCTGTCGGTGACCAAGTTCTCCGACTACGCCGATGCGATGTCGATCGCCAACGACACGCTCTACGGTCTCGGTGCCGGTGTGTGGACACGCGACGGCGCCACCGCCTACCGGGCGGGACGCGAGATCCAGGCCGGTCGGGTGTGGACCAACACCTATCACGACTACCCGGCACACGCGGCGTTCGGCGGCTACAAGCAGTCCGGCATCGGCCGCGAGAATCACCTGATGATGCTCGAGCACTACCAGCAGACCAAGAACCTGCTGGTGGGTTACGCTCAGGATGCCAAGGGCTTCTTCTGACCCGTCAGGCATGACCAAGCGCGACAAGCAATTTCGTCAGAAAGTGATCTGTGATGACTCCTGCTGATCGAGTTGTCGCGACTGATTCCGCCGTGGAGCTGTTGACCAAGTTGTCGGAGCTCCACGGCGGCCTCATGATCCACCAGTCCGGTGGATGTTGTGACGGCAGTGCGCCCATGTGTTACCCGGCAGGGGAGTTTCGTGTCGGCAGTCGAGATGTGCTGCTGGGTGAGATCGAGCTCCCCGAACCGCTTCCGGCGGTGCGGGTCTGGATTCAGGGCGACCAGTACGAACTGTGGAAACACACCCAGCTGATCCTCGACGTGGTGCCCGGTCGCGGCGCCGGGTTCAGCCTGGAAGCACCGGAAGGTGTTCGTTTCCTGGCCCGCTCCCGGGTGTTCGACGAAGCCGAGAACACCTGGCTCGACGCCTGTCCGCCGCGGACGGGAGCCGACGTCACCTGATCGCCGGGGGCGGTGTGTCGGATTCGGGCAGTGTGGGCACACTGATCCGTATGAGCAGATCAGAAGTGGTGGCGATCGTGCAGGCCGGCGGCAAGGGTTCCCGGATGGATGTGCTGACCGAGAGCCGGGCCAAACCCGCACTGCCATTCGGCGGAAATTATCAGTTGATCGACTTCCCGCTGTCGACGTTGCACCGCAGCGGAATCGACGAAGTCTGGTTGTGCGTTCAGTACGAGGCACATTCGCTGCTCGATGAGGTTGCGGGCGGTCGCCCATGGGACCTCGACCGCACGTCCGGGGGACTCCGGTTCGTGCTCCCGCAACAGACGAGCGACGACGCCACCGAGGACGGTTTCGCCACCGGCAACGCCGACCTTCTCTATCGGATCCGCGGCCAGATCGCCGAGCGGGCGCCGGGAGAAGTGATCGTCATGAGTGCCGATCACGTCTACTCGTTCGATCTCGAAGATGCGCTGCACACCCATCGGGACGCCGGCGCGGAATGCACCGTTGTCACGACGACCTGCACGCGCGAAGAAGCCGGTGCGCATGCCACGGTGACCGCCCGCGCAGACGGCACGGTCACCGGGTTCGCGTACAAGCCCGACCGGCCCACGACCAGCGTCATCGCGGCCGAGATCTTCGTATACGACCCGAAGGTGCTCGTGGAAGCGTTGGAAGAGTTGATCTCTCGCACCAAAGAAGGGTCCGACGAGGGCGACACCGGTCTGGGAGACTTCGGCGAACACCTGGTTCCATGGTTCGTCGATCGGGGCAAGACCGTCGTGCATCGGATGCCGGGATACTGGATCGACGCCGGCCGCCCCGAAACCTACATGCAGGCCCACCACGACCTCATCGACGGCACCATCGATCTGGCGGATGCGCGGTGGCCGATCCTGACCCGCCAGCCGCAACGCCCCGCCGCCCGGATCGCCGACGGCGCCGAGGTGGTCGACAGCATGATCAGCGGCGGGGCGAAGGTGTTCGGCGAGGTGCGGCGCAGTGTCATCGGGCCAGGAGTGGTGATCGAGCGGGGGGCGAAAGTGTTCGACTCGATCGTCTTCGCCGACAGCATCGTCAAAACAAACGCGACGGTCGACTGGTCGATCATTGATGAGCGGGTGGTCATCGGGGAGGGGGCTGCGGTCGGCGGACGCCCACGTAGCCGTCCCGTACCGAGTGAGAAGATCACCATCGTCGGCATGGACGTCAAAGTGGCCAAGAACGTACGGGTGGCACTGGGGGAGAGGGTGGCCCCTGGTCGCAGGCTCCGATGATCACGATCTCCGGGGCGGGCGAACAGGTCTGAGGCCGGTCACATATTCTGCCGACGAAGGCGACGCCGTGGCGGCGCATGGCAAGGGTTGCACCCTGTTCGGGAGGAAGCTCGAGAGTGGGTACTGGTCGCTGCGTGGCAGGTCCCACATCCGCCGGTTTCCGTTCGGTGATCCGCGGTCTGGGCCCCGCCACTGCCACGGGACAGCCGCGCGAGATCTTTCGTGCGGGCTTCGGTGTCCTGACCGGCCTCGGTGTGGTCGGGTTGTTGCTCCTGATTCCGGGCGTCGATCCCGAACTCGGGCTCTACATGATCGCTCCGTTCGGTGCGACCGCGGTCCTGGTGTTCGCCGCCCCGAGTAGTCCACTGGCGCAACCGTGGTCAGCGGTGGTCGGGAACACGGTTTCGGCGATTGTCGGTGTGGCCGTGACGATGGTCGTGTCCGATGCGACGTTGCGGGTCGCTCTGTCTGTCGGCTTGGCCGTGGCCGCGATGGTCCTGGTACGTGCTGTGCATCCGCCCGCCGGTGCGGTCGCGATGACGGCCGCGTTGTCTCCGGATGCTGTTGAGGCGCTGGGTTTCCGGTTCGCCCTCGTGCCGGTGGCGGTCGGTACCGTCCTACTCGTGGTTCTCGCAGCCGCCTATGGACGCATGACCGGAAGGCACTATCCGCTGCGGCAGTTCGATGCCGCTCCACCTCCCGCGGAGCGACTCGGACTCAGCGAGGACGAACTGTCCGGGATCCTCCAGCACTACCGGCAGACCCTGAACCTCGGTGTCGCCGACCTGGCCCGGCTGATCGGTGCGGCGGAATTGCAGGCCGCGACGCACCGAACCGGACCATTGACGGCCGACGACGTGATGTCCCGGGACCTGGTGACGGTGCCGCCGGAGGCAACACTGGACGATCTGGCGGAACTGTTTCGGCTGCACGGGTTCACGTCACTTCCGGTCGTCGACGATCGCGGTGTGTTCCTCGGGGTCGTCTTTCAGATCCATTTGATCGTCCGCCTCCAGGATCCCGAGGCGCGCGGTGGATTCGGGAAGCCGACGTTGCGGTGGGCCGATCGCCGCGGAGAGGTCATCAGGGCGCGTGACCTCATGGCGGTCGAACCGGCCGTCGCCTCACCGACCACGCCGGTCGCTGCATTGCTGCCGATGCTGTCCGAAAGTGATTGCGCCGCAGTCCCGGTCCTCGACGGCAGGATGCTGGCGGGCATCGTCACCCAGACAGACCTGATCGCAGCTCTGGCACGGCAGACACTGATCGGACCAGCACCACTGTGAGGATGACGCCGACGAGTAGGAATGCGGCAACATATCCGGCCACACCCACCCATCCGGCGACGGTGTATGCGAGACCCCCGAGCGCGCCCACCACGGATGCCCCGAGGTAGTAGCCGAGTACATAGAGCGATGATGCTTCTGCGCGGTGTTGTGTGGCGCGCGCCCCGACCCAGCTGCTCGCCACCGAGTGCGCCGCGAAAAAGCCTGCTGTGAACAGGGATATGCCGACCAGGACGGTCGGCAACCAATCGGGCAGGCTCAGTGCCAGGCCGGTGATCATGACGCTGATGGCGACGATGAGCACCCGACGCCGACCCCAGGCGTCGGACATGCGGCCGGCGACGGCGGACGAGATCGTTCCGGACAGATACAGCATGAAGACCAGCCCGGCCAGGGTCACCGGCAGGTTGAAAGGGCCGGCGATCAACCGATATCCGAGGAAGTTGTAGATGGTGACGAATCCGCCCATCAGGACGAACGCCAGACCGAACAGGCAGAGCAGTGGTGTGTCACGCACGTGGCCGGCCAGGTTGCGTAGCGTTGTCCGGGGCGAAACACGTTGGGGAACAAAATTGCTCGATCCGGGTACCAATTTGATGAACGCCACCGCGAAGCCCAGGGCCACCAGAGACGTCAACTGGAGCGCCCACTGCCAGGCGGTGATGTCGATCGCCAGGGTGGGGATCATCCGTCCGGCCAAGCCGCCGATCGTGTTGCCTGCGACGTAGGTTCCCATCGCTGTGCCCAGTGACCGCCCGTCGATCTCCTCGGCGAGGTACGCCATCGCGACGGCGGGTACGCCCGCACACAGCAAACCCTGGATCGCCCGGCCGGCGAGCAAGACCTCGAAGGTGGGACTCCAGGGCAGCACGAGTCCGAGCAGGGCGGCGCTCACCGCTGATATCGACATCACCCGCACCCGTCCGAAGCGTTCGGACAACACACTGGCCGGAATGATGGCGACGGCCAGCAGGCCGGTGCAGACCGAGATGGCCAGAGCAGACGTGGCCGGTGAGACGCGGTAGTGCTCCGAGAAGATCGGGAGCAGCCCCTGCACGTAGTAGAGGGTCATGAAGGTCGCCATGCCGGCTGAGAAAAGGGCGAGCGAGGCTCGCCGATAACCCGGTTCGCCGAGGCGGTAGCCGGCGGACTGTGGGGCGAATGTGTCGGATGCGCTCACTGTGTCTACGGTTCCATGGGGTCGATCCAAATAGGAAATGAATCATATGATGTTCACTAATGCGCAAACTGCATAAGGAGCACCGATGACAGCGGACTGGTTCGTCACGCTCGCCGAGATGGAGAATGTCTCGGCCGCGGCCCGTCGACTCCATCTGGCCCAGCCGACACTGTCGCGCATGCTCGGCCGCCTCGAGCGTGAGGTCGGGGTGGCGCTGTTCGACCGGCATGCCAAACGGCTCCAACTCAATGCGTTCGGCGAGATCTACCTTCGCCATCTCCGTCGCGCGGTGGCCGAGATGGACACCGCACGGTATGAGATCGCCCAACTGGCCGACCCGGTCGAAGGGTCCATCGACCTGGCGTTTCTTCATTCGTTCGGAGTCTGGCTGGTACCGAGCCTGATTGGTGACTTCCGCCGCGAACGGTCGTCGAGGGTGTCATTCACTCTCACGCAGGGCGCCGCCGATCCGGTGATCGAGCGGGTGCTCACCGGGCCGGCGGACATGGCCATCGTGTCGCCGCGTCCGCTCACCACCGAGGTCGGGTGGTCGCCGATCATGCGCCAGCGGTTGGCGCTGGCGGTGCCCGCGGACCACCCGCTGGCGGTGCGCGACGAGATAGCCGTTGTGGAGGCGAGTGAGGAGTCGTTCATCACGGTGGCGCAGGGTTACGGGATGCGGCGGATTCTCGAAGAACTCTGCGCCGACGCAGATTTTCGGCCCAACATCACCTTCGAGACCACCGAGCTCGGGACAGTTGCCGGTTTGGTGGCCGCCGGGTTGGGGGTCTCGATCCTTCCGGTCGAGGGCAATCCGCAGCTGCCCCCGGGGGTGGTGCTCATCCCGTTCGTCGGTGAGGAGACATCCCGCGAGGTGGGGCTGATCTGGAAACGCGACAGCGCGATGAGTCCGGCGGCATCTCGATTCCGGGATTTCGTCACCGAGTGGGCCCGGTCGACAGACCCCTGAACCCCCCCGTCGAGCGGGCCGAAATCACCGTCGAGCGGGCCGAAATCACCGTCGAGCGGGCCGAAAACTCGGCGGCTTGAGCATCTTTGGCACGGTCGACGGCAACTAGGGCACGGTCGGCGGAGGGACTGGCGGCTGCTACATCGACTTCACGGCTGCGACGGCGCCACCGTCGACGAGGAGGTCGATACCGCTGATGAATGTCGCCCCGGGGCCGAGCAGGAACGCGACGGCGGCAGCGATGTCGTCGGGGGTACCGAGCCGTTTGGTGGCCGAGAGGTCGACCATCATGCGCATACCAGCGCCGCTTTCGCCGGCGAGTTCCTGCTGACCCATGGCGGTGGAAATGACGCCGGGGCTGACTGAGTTGATGCGGGCTCCGCGTGCACCCCACTGTCCGCTCGCTGCCTGCACGCGAAGAGTGTTGGCGCGCTTGGCAATGGAGTAGTTCAGACCCGGATCCACATCGGTGCTGAGGAACGGAAGTTGCAAGAGCTCGGTGGTCGGGGTGCGGGCAAGAGCCTTCTCCTGCTCTCCGTCGAGGCCCCCGCCTCCGAGGTACCCGGCCATGCTCGAGATCACCACACCGGCACCACCGGGAGCGATGATCTGCCCGAAGGCGTCGAGCGACAGTGCGACGCCGAGGAGGTCCACTTTGAGGATGGACTCCGAATCCGCTTGTGTGGGTGAAAGTCCGGCGGTGTGGACCACCTCGGTGACGGCCCCGAGTGAGGCTGCGGTGTCGGCCAGGGACGCCACCGATTCCGGCGTCCCGACGTCGACCTGCTGGGTGGTCACCGAGTGGCCTTCGTCTGTGAGGGTTCTGGCTGCGGCAGCAAGAGTATCGGTGTTGAAGTCCGCGAGCAGGATGTGCTTGCCCGGGCCTTGTCTGCGGGCGACTGCCAGACCCATCCCGCCGACACCGATGATCACCAGCACGTTCTTGTCCATCACTGCGCTCCTGTGTACTCGTTGGTGGCCAGGCTGCCTACGCCTCTGACCTGTCGACGATCGACCGGACTGTCTGTGCGAACCAATCGCCGATGCTCTGCACGCTACTGCCTTGGTCGGGCATCCGCCATGCCCACTCGCCTGGATGCAACCGAAACTGACCCCGCACCCGTGGGCTTGTTTCGAGCAGAAGTTGTTGTTGCACAACGAATCATCGACGCGCAAGATCTCACAGTCGCACATCGTCTGCACCGCGAACCCTCGGCGCCGGCCACGATCTGATGATCTCCGAACCGGAGAAGGTGATCGAAATGCTGCTTCGGGTCACTTGGTCGCCAACTTCGTCCCCGGGAGTGGGCGTGGAGGGAGATCTTCCCTTGGTGGCCCATGTGGGGACCGAATGTGGGCGATGTTCTCGGGTGGGTACGCGAGTGAACGACTCCGTGATCGCCACCATCAACGGGGACGGGTCAGTCAGGGGCCAGGCTGTCCGCAGCGCGAGCAGGACTTGACCTGATTTCGCGCGTTCGGAATTGCTGCGCGCTTCGTTCGAGGCCAAGTACTACTGGCCGGTGGTCTGTCGGTATGTGATTCCTGCGGCGGACGAGACGAACGGAACAGTTCAGATGCGGGCCAGTGCATATCGAATCGTCTCGGGACTGGATCGGGCCTTCGAAGGTGGCGTAGAGGATCGAATCGCCAAGTTTGTCCCGGGGGTAAGGCGTGGAGGGAAGTATGCCCTCGGCGGCGTCTGTCGGGGATGAAGTTGGTTGATGTATCGGGGCCTGTATCCGGAACCTGTTGCGACGCACTATAACTCGGTCGTCGAACTCACTGGACCTCGAGAAGAAACCCTTGCGAACATGTATTCGAATGGGTACAGTGGAGTCAATCGGCCGCACGCATCACGTATCTGACGCCTTCCCCGCAGACACACCCCGCCCGACGTTCCCGGTTCGTGTTCCCGTTGGAAGGTGCTGTGCCATGCAAGTTCTCGAGATGGTCGACGATCTGGTCGACTTACCGATACCCGACGATGCGAACGCTGTGGTGGGGGTGGTGAAGGATCTGATCACTCTGCGTAACACCACCGAACATCGGCTGGCGGTGTGTGCGGCGGTGATCGACGAGTCGGGGATCGCCCGTAAGTCCGGGTCGACGACGTCAAAGTTGTTGCAAGCCAATGGTGCGGCGCCGGCATCTGCATACCGATGGCTGCGGATCGGGCCGGGTTTGGCGGGTCTGGATCGTACGGCCGGATATTCGCGCGACGGATTCCTGTCGTCCGAGCACGTGGACGCGGTGGTCAAAGGTGTCGCCCATGTTGTCGGGCGGTCCGAGGATCAGGTCACCGCCGAGGAGCAGGTCGGGTTCGAGCGAAAACTGTTGAACCAGCCCATCTCCGGAGCACCACCGGCGGAGATCAGCGCCGCAGCCCGGGCACTGGGCAACGAGGTCGCCGCAGATACCGGTGGGCCGCCGCCGGCCGAAGACCGGTCGTTGAACAGTCTCGAATACAAAGTCCGTGAGGGCCGCTGTGTCGGCACGTTCGATGTGGATGCGGTGATCGGAGAGAAGTTGCACTCGGCGTTGGATCGCTGGTCCCGGGCACGTCCCGAACCCGACGGCTCGGATGATCCGCGGTCCCCAACCCAACGCCGCGCGGACGCACTGCACCAACTGCTCGACTGCGGCGGTGGTGGACAAACGTTGGTGTCAGCGCCGCGGACCGAGGTGATGGTGACCGTGCCCGCCGATCATCCCGAGGCCGCCACCCTGCCCTGGATGGGTCCGGTCACCGAGGCGACCGCTGCTGCGTTGGCGTGTGATTCGGCGATCACGTCGGTCACCCTGGACGGAGAGGAAGTCCCCATCGATCTGAGTCCACCCAAACGGCTGTTCACTGGGTTGGTCCGCAAAGCGATCATCATCCGCGACGCCTGCTGCGTGAAATGCGGCGGCCATGCCAGCTGGTCGGACTGCCACCACATCGTGCACTTCGTGGACGGCGGCGCGACCACACTCGAGAACGGATGCCTGTTGTGCCGCACCTGCCATATGGCCGTCCACAACACCGGCTGGGACGTGATCATGGGCTCCGACGGACACCCGTGGATGATCCCGCCGGCCGATATCGACCCCCAACGAAGACCCCTACCGGCCTACAACCGACGCACCCTGACCCTGGCAGCCTGACCCGCCTGACCTGAACTACTGACTTCCCTTGGCGCACCCGGTCTTCTCGCCGGGACCGCGCGGGTGTCTTTGACAACTCCACAGTGTGAAACGAGCGATGTGCTGTCGCCCGGAGGGGCCGGGCGGCAGCACCATCGCACCGATTTCCGGTCTAGTCCGCGTATGACTCGTCGAGTTCGGCGATGGTCATCTCTGAGGAATCGGTGATGATATCGAGGATGTGGTCGTACTCCGGCGAATCGGAACTCACGATGGATACGTGGTCTTCGCCCTTCAGCAGGACCAGTTCGCCGATGCCGCCACGGCGGTCGACCTCTTCGATGTACCGCTCCGACAGGATCGGTGGCACGAGGGTGTCGGCTGTGCCGTGGACCGCGACCACCGGCATGGTGACGTCGATGTTCTGGATCGGGTCGACGGAGGCGTACCGATCGGGAACCTCTCGCGGCGTCCCGCCCAGTACGGTCACGATCCGGTCGTTGCCGTGGTTGGCTGCATAGACCATGTCGACCGGGCCGGCCAAGGACACCACCCTGGTCGGCCGAAACTTCGGACTGTGGCCGACCTCGTTGACGTTCAGCTGGTTTCGGGTACCTGCCCACGTCGCCAGTTGCGCGCCGGCACTGTGGCCGACCACGAGCTCGTCGTCGACGGTGATCTGCGGGAACTGTTTGTCGATGTTCGGCACGAAGTCGAGCGCGTTGGCGACATCGGTGAAGGTGGTGGGCCAACCGCCGCCGGAGCCGACGCGGCGGTATTCGATGTTGTAGACCGCCATGCCACGTTCTGCCAGGTCAAGGGCGTATGGGCGCATTGTCTGGGCGTCGAGCTGCGACTTCCACGAGCCGCCATGGATCAGTACGACAAGAGGTATCGAATCAACCGCCTGCTCGCCGGCCGGTAGATAGAGATCGCCCCAGTTCTGGTCGGGATCGGCACTGGGTGAGTTGTCATATGCAATCCGGTGAACGGTGATGTCGCTGAGTAACTCCGCAGTAGAGGGGGGCGTGGAAGCGGGCGACGAATTCGCGTCGGAACACGCAACCGTCACTGCGACCACACCGATGAATCCGATGGCACCCGCGACCGTTCTGGATATCTTCATGCGAATAAGTAAATCGTGGACGGCCGGGGGAGCGCCAAGAAGGTCGCCGTTTTATAATCGCTAACAACAATAAATTGAAAAGATTCGGGAGTTGCTCTCGCGCAATGACATTTGTCATATCGGATTGGTGACATCGAACGGGTGAGGCCCCGCCGAAAGCGGCGGAGGATCAACTCATGAGCACAATAGCGATTGAATTGCGTGGACTGACAAAGTCCTTCACGTCTTCCGGCGGGCCAGTGCGAGCCGTCGATGGGGTTGATCTGCGGATCAATGCCGGGGAGGTGGTGGCTTTTCTCGGCCCCAATGGGGCGGGTAAAACCAGCACCATCGACATGATCCTCGGACTGTCCCGACCGCAGTCGGGTGACATCAGCATCTTCGGCCTCAAACCGTCCGTCGCCGCAGGCAGCGGACGAATTGCCGCGGTGATGCAAACCGGTGGGCTACTCCCCGATTTCACTGTTGCCGAAACCGTACGGGTTGTCGCAGCTTCTTTCGGTGTGAGCTCGTACAACCAGGTGATGGAACGGGCGGGGCTCACCGCTATTGCCGAGCGCAAGGTCTCTAAATGTTCTGGCGGTGAACAACAGCGATTGAAGTTCGCGTTGGCACTCTTGCCGGACCCGGATCTGATCGTTCTCGACGAGCCCACCGCCGGAATGGATGTCGAATCGCGCCGCACATTCTGGGCCACGATGCGAGCCGATGCCAAGAATGGGCGAACCGTGGTGTTTGCGACCCATTACCTCGAGGAAGCCGACGATTTCGCCGACCGCATCGTGATGATGGCCCACGGCCGGATTGTTGCCGACGGTTCTGCCGCGAGCATCCGGGCGCAGGCCAGTGGCCGTAGCGTTTCGGCGGTGCTCGGCACAGACGACATGGCCCGTACGCGGGCAGCATTTCCTGATGTGAGCGATGTTTCTGAGCGAGGGGGCCGAGTTTTCCTGCGTACCCAGGATTCTGATGTCCTCGCCCGATATCTCCTCACCGAAACCGGTGCGCGCGACGTCGAGATCAACTCACACAATCTCGAAGACGCCTTTGTGGCGCTCACCAGCGAAAACCCGCAGAACTCCGAGAGGATCAACAGATGACCACCCTCACTCCACCCGTCGGTGGAATCCTGCGCGGTTTTTCCCTGACCTACATAAGCCTCGACCTGCAGCGGCTACTGCGGAACCGGCGAGCGCTGATGTTCACCATCGCGATTCCGACTCTGATGTATGTGATCTTCGGTGCAACCTCGTCGGACAGCAGTGACAAGATCGGTAGCGCGAACACCGCCGCCTACGTGCTGATCCACATGGCGGTCTACGGTGCGATCCTGGCCACCACAACCACAGCTGCATCGGTTGCAATCGAGCAGCAGGCCGGGTGGACCCGAACACTGTTGATGACTCCGCTGACTTCGGCGGGCTACGTGCTGTCGAAGGTCATCGTTTCCCTGGCGGTGGCTGCGATGCCACTGGCTCTGCTCTCGGTGGTCGGTGTCTTCACCGGTGCCAAAGCGCCGGTGGGGCTGTGGATTCTCTCGATTCTGCTCGGTTGGCTCGGATCGTCGCTGTTCGCGGCTTTCGGTTTGGCCGTCGGATTTGCCTTGCGTAGCGACGCGGCGACTCAGGTGCTCGGTGGCGTCCTGACCCTGCTGGCCTTTGCGGGCGGACTGTTCCTCCCTCTCAAGGGTGCAATGCTCACGTTCGCGATGTTCACCCCGATGTTCGGGATCGGGACACTGGCGAACTATCCACTCACCGGCGGCGAGACCGCGGACGGCGATCACATCTCGTTGCTCGTGGTTTTCGCCAACATCGTGGTGTGGGCCGCCATCTTCGGATACGCCGCGATCCACTTCTACCGCAAAAGCACCACACGCCAATAGGTGCCAGTAGGTAAGTTCAAGTGGGCAACAATTACATCCATCAGAAAGCGGAGACATCAACATGTCATTGATCGCACTTCTCGATCTCAAGTTCAAGGCCGAATCCCTCGACGATGCCAGGACCGTGATGAAGCGGGTTCTCGCAGAAACCAGGGCATTCGACGGATGCGAGGGAGTCGAGGTGCTGATCGATCAGGCCGACCCAGCTCACTTTCTGGCCGTTGAACGCTGGGCATCCGCCGAGCACGATGCGAAATACCGGGAGTTCCGGGCGGGCGAGGGTGCGATCACCGATCTCGGACCGTTGCTGGCAGGCCGTCCGGCTCTGACCGTCTACCAGGCCGACAGCGATATCTGAATACTGCCGCTGGGCTGAAGATCTGGTCTCTCGGTGCGGATGGTCTCGTTGACCGTCCGCACCGCGTCGGCCCGGCCAGATCGCTGTCTCGGTAGGACAATCCGATGTCGAGACTGACGAATGACTGGTTGCGGGCCTGGCGCGACGGGCGTTGGCCGTTCGCAGCGGTGTGGTTGTTGTTTCTGGCGTATCCCATCGCGGAGATCGTGACGTCGTCATCGCTGAGTGTTGCCGAGCGGATCTACGGAATCGTCGCCCTGAGCGTCTTCGCGCTGGGCTATCTGTTGTCCTGCGTGTACGTCATCATCGACCTGGACCGCGCCGCCGGCACATGCCGTTGGGCCGCGCTCACCGGCTTCGTGGTGCTGGGCGCCATCGCGGGCACATTGACGACCATCCTGCACGAAGAGGTCTTTGCGCTGGCGCCCTATCTGATGGCGTTGGCGGCCTTCGCCTTTCCCCTGCCGGCCGCCGTCGCGATATGCGTACTACTGATGGGCGCCGCCGTGCTGGTGCCCGAAGTGCTCGGCGACTGGCAGATCGACACCGGAATCGTGTTGATGTTGTTGGTGATCGGCCCGGTGTTGCTGACGGTGCGGATGCTCCGAACCAGGGAAGAACTCCGGGGAGAAGCCGCCGCGGCTGCCCGTCGGCTCGACGAACAACTCGCCGTCATCGGGGAACGGGAACGGGTGGCGCGCGATGTCCACGACATACTCGGTCATTCGCTGACCGTCATGACGATCAAGGCCGAACTCGCCGGCCGGCTGGTCGATGTCGATCACGCTGCCGCCAAGGTCGAGATCGCCGACCTGCTCCGGATCTCACGCGAGGCGCTCGCCGCGGTTCGGACAACCGTGGGCGGCTTGCGTTCTCCCGACCTCGATTCCGAGTTACTCTCGGCGCGTACTGCTTTGACCGCCGCGCAGATCATCCCCGAACTCCCGGTGGACACCACCGTCGTCCACCTCGAGAACCGCACCCTGTTTGCCTGGGCGCTGCGTGAGGCCATCACCAACGTCGTCCGCCACTCGATGGCGACGTCATGTCGGGTCACCCTCTCGCCCACCATGATCTGCGTGGTCGACGACGGTGTCGGCCAGGCCGGGGGAGGTATCGGCAACGGTTTGCGTGGACTGAGGGAGCGGGTGGAGTCGGTCGGCGGTGTACTGGTCCTCGAAACCCGGGACGGCACGGCTGTGCGGGTGTCGGTCGAACGAGGAGGCTCCGATTGAGTGAGATCAGACTGCTGCTCGCCGACGATCAGGCTCTGGTGCGCGGAGCCCTGGCGGCACTGCTCAACCTGGAGTCGGATCTGACCGTGGTCGCCGAGGTGGGCCGGGGCGACGAAGTGCTCGAACAGGCCCGGGCCCACGCCTGCGACGTCTGCCTGCTCGACATCGAGATGCCCGGTATCGACGGAATCGAAGTGGCGAGCATCCTGCGGCGTGAACTGCCGAGCGTCCGAACCCTGATCGTGACGACGTTCGGCAGACCCGGATACCTGCGCCGAGCCGTCGAGGCCGGCGCCTCGGGGTTCGTCGTCAAAGACACCCCATCGGCGGACCTCGCCGATGCGGTCCGTCGGGTCCACGCCGGACTGCGGGTGATCGACCCGACGCTCGCTACCGAGAGTCTGACCGCGGGAGGCAACCCGCTGACCGGCCGGGAACGAGACGTGTTGCGGCTGGCGATGACAGGTGCGCCCGTCATCGAGATCGCCGCCCAGTTGCACCTGTCGGCGGGAACCGTGCGCAACTACCTCTCCAGCGCGATCGGCAAGACGGGCACCGGATCCAAGCTCCAGGCCGCCCAAGTTGCTCAGCAGCATGGATGGCTCTGATCCCCGGACAGCCTGCCGATAGTGATGTAGCCGACACCTGGGGGTTCGGCAACTGCGGGAATCGCCCCCGGAGGAGGGGATAGGGCGGGTTTTTGCCGGGAGCGATTTCAATCCGGCGAGGGTGGCGTGAGAAAATAATTCGATGTTTGTTGCCGGGGTGATCCTCCGTGCAATGATCAGCGATCATCTGTGGTCAGCAACGGCGCTGGCTAGAGCATGCGGGGTGGCCCAACAGGCACATAAGTGCAGGTGAACCGGGTCTTTAGGTTTACCTTATCTGGTTTGTCCGTCCCACGTGTGTAACCACTGCTGAAACGGTGCGCTCCGACTGAGCGCGATGTTAAGGGCGAAAAGTATGAAGCACGCTCCCGGCCCGATTGGGCTCTACGACCCGCAGAACGAGCACGACTCCTGCGGTGTCGCCTTTGTTGTCGACATGCATGGTCGGCGTAGCCGCGACATCGTCGACAAGGCGATCTCGGCCCTGGTGAACCTCGAACATCGTGGTGCCGCAGGCGCCGAGCCGAACACCGGTGACGGTGCCGGGATCATGATCCAGGTCCCGGACCGCTTCTTCCGTGCGGTTGTCGACTTCGAACTTCCTGACGAGGGCTCGTATGCCACGGGCATCGCCTTCCTTCCGCAGGGTTCGGCAGACGCCAAAGCCGCATGTGACGGTGTGGAGAAGATCGTCCAGTCCGAGGGTCTGACGGTTCTGGGCTGGCGCGATGTCCCCATCGATGAGGCTTCGCTGGGAGCGCTGGCGCGCGACGCCATGCCGACCTTCCGCCAGATCTTCATCGCGGGATGCAGCGGCGACAACCTGGAACGGCGCGCCTACGTGGTGCGCAAGCGGGTTGAGACCGAACTCGGCAACAAGGGTGCCGGCCAGGACGGACCCGGTCGCGAGACCGTGTACTTCCCAAGCCTCTCCGGTCGTACTTTTGTCTACAAGGGCATGCTGACCACACCTCAGCTGCGTGGTTTCTACGTCGACCTGCAGGACGATCGCGTCGAGAGCGCACTGGGCCTGGTCCACTCGCGCTTCTCCACCAACACGTTCCCGAGCTGGCCGCTGGCCCACCCCTTCCGTCGCGTTGCCCACAACGGTGAGATCAACACCGCAACCGGCAACGAAAACTGGATGCGGGCCCGCGAGGCGCTCATCGACACCAGCGTTTTCGGTGAGGGCACCGCGGAGAAGATCTTCCCCGTGGTCACCGCGGGTGCTTCTGACACCGCACGATTCGACGAGGTTCTGGAGCTGCTGCATCTCGGTGGTCGCAGCCTGCCGCACGCCGTTCTGATGATGATCCCGGAAGCCTGGGAACGTCACGAGTCGATGAAGCCGGAGCACCGGGCGTTCTACGAGTACCACTCGACGCTGATGGAGGCCTGGGACGGACCGGCATCGGTCTGCTTCACCGACGGCACCCTGATCGGTGCGGTTCTCGACCGCAACGGTCTGCGCCCGAGCCGCATCTGGGTCACCAAGGACGGCCTGGTCGTCATGGCTTCGGAGGTCGGTGTCCTCGACATCGATCACGGCGATGTTGTCCAGAAGCTGCGCCTGCAGCCGGGCCGGATGTTCCTGGTGGACACCGCAGCCGGACGCATCGTCGACGACACCGAGATCAAGGACGAGCTCGCCGCCGCCCACCCGTACCAGCAGTGGCTCGACGAGGGCATGAAGCACCTCGACGACCTGCCGGGTGAGCCGCACACCCACATGGCCCACGACCGGGTCAAGCTGCGCCAGCAGGTGTTCGGATACACCACCGAAGACATCAGCCTGCTGGTCGAGCCGATGGCCCGCACCGGTGCCGAGGCAATCGGATCGATGGGCACCGACACGCCCATCGCCGTGCTCTCCAAGCGCTCGCGGATGCTGTTCGACTACTTCCAGCAGATGTTCGCGCAGGTCACGAACCCGCCGTTGGACGCGATCCGCGAAGAGGTCGTCACCAGCATCGGCGGCACGATCGGTCGCGAGGCCGATCTGCTGAACCCGGGCCCCGAGTCCTGCCGGCAGATCGTGCTCCCGCAGCCGATCCTCGACAACGACAACCTGGCCAAGCTGGTTCGTCTCGGCGAGGACGAGCGTTTCGCCGACTACCGCAGCGTCCAGATCCGCGGTCTGTACCCGGTTGCCGAAGGTGGCGCCGGTTTGCGCAAGGCGCTCGACGACGTTCGCCGCCGGGTGTCCGAGGCGATCGCCGACGGCGCGCGTCTGGTGGTCCTCTCGGACCGCGAGTCCGACGAGACCTACGCCCCGATCCCGTCGCTGTTGCTGACCTCGGCTGTGCACCATCACCTGGTCCGGGAGAAGACCCGCACCCAGGTCGGCCTGCTGGTCGAGGCCGGTGACGCCCGCGAGGTGCACCACATGGCCGCACTCGTCGGCTTCGGTGCCGCCGCGATCAACCCCTACATGGCCCTCGAGACCATCGAAGATCTCGCTCTGCGCGGCGTTCTCGGTGGCCTCGATTACCAGACCGCCCAGAAGAACTACATCAAGGCCGCCGGCAAGGGCGTCCTCAAGGTGATGTCGAAGATGGGCATCTCCACGTTGGCGTCGTACACCGGAGCGCAGCTGTTCCAGGTCATCGGCATAAACCAGGAAACCGTCGACGAGTACTTCACCGGTCTGCGGTCCCATCTCGGTGGCATCGGTCTCGACGAGATCGCCGACGAGGTCGCCGTCCGCCACGCCGTGGCCTTCACCGACCGTCCCGAGGAGCGCGCACACCGCGAGCTCGAGGTCGGCGGCGAATACCAGTGGCGTCGCGAAGGTGAATACCACCTGTTCAACCCGGACACCGTCTTTAAGCTGCAGCACTCCACCCGCACCGGCCAGTACTCGGTGTTCAAGGAGTACACGAAGCTCGTCGACGACCAGTCCAAGCAGATCGCCTCGCTGCGTGGTCTTTTCGACTTCAACTTCGGTGACCGGGATCCGATCCCAATCGATCGGGTCGAGCCGGCCAGCGAGATCGTCAAGCGCTTCTCGACCGGTGCGATGAGCTTCGGCTCCATCTCGGCCGAGGCGCACGAGACCCTCGCGATCGCGATGAACCGTCTCGGTGGTCGCTCCAACTCGGGTGAGGGCGGCGAGAACGTCGCCCGCTTCGAGCGCGAAGAGAACGGCGACTGGCGTCGCAGTGCCATCAAGCAGGTCGCGTCGGGACGTTTCGGCGTCAACTCGCACTACCTGACCAACTGCACCGACATCCAGATCAAGATGGCTCAGGGCGCGAAGCCCGGTGAAGGCGGCCAGCTTCCGCCGCACAAGGTGTACCCGTGGGTCGCCGAGGTCCGGGGTTCGACCCCCGGCGTCGGTCTGATCTCGCCGCCGCCGCATCACGACATCTACTCGATCGAGGATCTCGCCCAGCTGATCCACGACCTGAAGAACGCGAATCCGGAAGCTCGGATTCACGTGAAACTTGTCTCGGAAGTGGGCGTCGGAACGGTCGCTGCGGGTGTGTCGAAGGCACACGCCGACGTCGTCCTGATCTCCGGTCACGACGGCGGTACCGGTGCCACGCCACTGACGTCCGAGAAGCACGCCGGCGGACCCTGGGAACTCGGCCTGGCCGAGACCCAGCAGACGTTGCTGCTCAACGGACTTCGCGACCGCATCGTGGTGCAGGTCGACGGCCAGCTCAAGACCGGTCGCGACGTGGTTGTCGCCGCGCTGCTCGGTGGCGAGGAGTTCGGTTTCGCCACCGCACCATTGGTCGTCGCCGGCTGCGTGATGATGCGCGTCTGCCACCTCGACACCTGCCCGGTGGGCGTCGCGACGCAGAACCCGTTGCTGCGCGAGCGGTTCACCGGCAAGCCCGAGTTCATCGAGAACTTCTTCATGTACATCGCCGAAGAGGTCCGGGAACTGCTGGCCCGCCTGGGCTTCCGCACCCTGCAGGACGCCGTCGGCCAGGTGCAGATGCTCGACACCACCAAGGCACTCGATCACTGGAAGTCGGCGAAGGCGGGCAAACTCGATCTGTCGCCGATCCTGGTGCAGCCGGATTCCCCGTTCATGAACCAGGACCTGTACTGCTCCGGCAGCCAGGACCACGCGCTGGACAAGGCCCTCGATCAGCAGTTGATCGCACAGGCCCGTCCCGCGATCGACAAGGGCGAGCGGGTGTCCTTCACGTCGAAGATCGCCAACGTCAACCGCACGGTCGGCACCATGCTCGGCCACGAGATCACCAAGAACTACGGTGCGAACGGACTGCCGGACGGCACCGTGATCATCGACTTCACGGGTTCGGCGGGCAACAGTTTCGGCGCGTTTGTGCCCAAGGGTGTGACGTTGCGCCTCAAGGGTGACGCCAACGACTTCGTCGGCAAGGGTCTCTCGGGTGGTCGCATCGTCGTCGCACCCGCGGACAACGCCCCCGATGGCTTTGTGGCAGAAGAGAACATCATCGCCGGCAACGTGATCGGATTCGGCGCCACCGGCGGCGAGATCCTGCTGCGCGGAGTGGTCGGCGAGCGGTTCTGTGTGCGTAACTCCGGTGTCACCGCTGTGGTGGAGGGAGTCGGCGACCACGGCTGTGAGTACATGACCGGTGGACGGGTGGTGGTCCTCGGATCGACCGGACGTAACTTCGCGGCCGGCATGTCCGGCGGCATCGCGTACGTCTACGACCCGGCCGGCGCATTGGCGGCGAACCTGAACACCGAACTCGTTTCGCCCGAACCCCTCGAAGCCGACGACCTCGAGTTCCTCGAGGGCATCGTGAACAAGCATCGCAACGAGACCGGTTCCCCGGTCGCACAGGCGATCCTGGACGACTTTGCGAACAAAGCGCAGAACTTCGTCAAGGTGATGCCGCGCGATTACAAACGCGTGTTGCTGGCCATTGCGGCAGCGGAGAAGGACGGACGCAGCGTGGACGAGGCAGTTATGGAGGCCGCACGTGGCTGATCAGCGAGGTTTCATCAAGCACCCGGAACGGGAACTGCCGCAGCGCCGGCCGGTACCGCTGCGCCTGATGGACTGGAAAGAGGTCTACGAGGATTTCGACAAGGAAACCCTCAAGACCCAGGCCAGCCGTTGCATGGACTGCGGTATCCCGTTCTGCCACAACGGTTGCCCGTTGGCCAACCTCATTCCCGAATGGAATGACCTGGTCTACAAGGACCGTTGGGCCGACGGCATAGAGCGTCTGCACGCGACCAACAACTTTCCGGAGTTCACCGGACGGCTGTGCCCGGCGCCCTGCGAGGCGTCCTGCGTGCTGGGGATCAACCAGCCCGCGGTCACGATCAAGCAGGTCGAGGTCGAGCTGATCGACAACGCCTTCGACGAAGGCTGGGTCACCCCGATCCTGCCCTCGGTCAAGACCGGCAAGTCGGTGGCCGTGGTCGGATCGGGTCCGGCCGGACTCGCCGCCGCCCAGCAGCTCACCCGCGCAGGCCACGACGTCACCGTCTTCGAGCGGGCCGACCGCATCGGCGGACTGCTCCGCTACGGCATCCCTGAGTTCAAGATGGAGAAGTGGCACATCGACCGCCGTCTCGAGCAGATGGAGGCCGAGGGCACCACGTTCCGCACCGGTGTCAATGTCGGTGTGGACCTGACCGTCGAACAGCTTCGCGCAGACTTCGACTCGGTGATCCTGTGCAACGGGTCCACGGTGGGTCGCGATCTGCCGATCCCCGGCCGTGAACTCGACGGCATCCACCAGGCGATGGAGTTCCTGCCCTGGGCCAACCGGGTACAGCAGGGCGACGACGTCCTCGATGCCGACGGCCAGCCGCCGATCACCGCCAAGGGCAAGAAGGTCATCATCATCGGCGGCGGTGACACCGGTGCAGACTGCCTCGGTACCTCGCTGCGCCAGGGCGCCGAGATCGTGCATCAGTTCGAGATCATGCCGCGTCCCCCGGAGGAGCGAGCGGAGTCGACACCGTGGCCGACCTACCCGCTCATGTTCCGCGTCTCGTCGGCCCACGAAGAGGGCGGCGAGCGTGTCTTTTCCGTGAACACCGAGGAATTCCTCGGTGAAGACGGACGGGTCACCGGGTTGAAGGCGCATGAGGTCGTGATGAACGCCGGACGCTTCGAGAAGGTCGAGGGCAGCGAGTTCGAGCTCGAGGCCGATCTGGTCCTGCTGGCCATGGGGTTTGTCGGTCCCGAGCGTGGCGACTTCCTCGACAAGCTCGGTGTCGCCTACAACGAGCGCGGAAACGTCAAGCGTGGCAACAACTTCGAGTCGACCGTCCCGGGTGTGTTCGTGGCCGGCGACGCCGGCCGTGGCCAGTCGCTGATCGTCTGGGCGATCGCCGAGGGACGTTCGGCAGCAGCTGCCGCCGACACGTACCTCACCGGTTCCACACTGTTGCCGTCACCGATCGAGCCGACGCAGGCACCTCAGAGATAGCCGCTGCGGAATCCTCTGTGACCTGAGAGGATGTGCACGGGCGGGGGAGCGATATCAGATCGTTACCCGCTCGGGTTGTCGGATCAGCGGAGGAAGCAGCATGCGGTTGCGTCGATGGGTCAGTGCGTTCGCGGCGGGGGTACTGACAGCGGGAACGCTGACGGCTCTGGTCACTCCGGTGGCGGGAGCCGATCCCGCGGACTGTCCGGAGCTCTACGTGTTGGCGATCCCGGGTACCTGGGAGAAGTCGGCCGACGCTCAGATCCGGGGCATGCTCGCATATCCGACGACGGGTCTGGGTCCTGAAACGAAGACCCAGCTCGTCGGATACAACGCCACCGCTTTCCCCTGGGACGACGGCGGCAGCATCTACGGTGAGTCCAAGGCGCAGGCCGTGGCCAACGCCGAGGGTCTGGCGGTCGTGATGACCCAACGGTGCCCCGGGACCAAGGTCGCTCTGATCGGCTACAGCCAGGGCGCGGACGCCGCGGGCGATGTGGCCGCCGACATCGGCACCGGACGAGGGGTCATCTCTCCGGCCAGGTTTGCCGGCGCCGTTCTGCTCTCCGATCCTCGGCGGTCCAAGCAGGATGCGCTGATCGGCCCGAAGCTCAGCGGCGAAGGTAACGGCGGCCCGCGACAGGGCGGATTCGGCTGGGTGAAGAACCGCACCTTCACCATCTGCGAGCCGAACGATCAGTACTGCAATGTGCCCCGCGACTACTACATCTCCCGGATCGTCGGCTACCTCGCCGAAACCAGTGACCCCAATCCGGATCAGGTCGCCCAGTACCAGCTCGAAGCCGCCGCGATCGTCGGCGAATTGATCACCCGGGGTGGTCCGGGCGCACTCGTCGAAGAACTGAGCAACGAAAAGGCCCGAGCGCAGATCGTTGCCTTCGACAAGTTCTTGCAGTCGGGTTCCCACACCAGTTATGGCGACTTCGAGGTGCAACCCGGGGTGAGCGCACTGCAGTGGGCACGTAACTTCCTCGCCGGTCTCGCCTGAGTCCTGTCGCGTTACCCTTGTGACTGCTGGGGTAGATGTGACATTCCCGCGTGTTCCTCCGAAGGATCGCAAGTTGGCTGGCGTAATGTGACCTGGGCAACAACATGAAGGATCTCAGGGTGCTGACCTGCGGAGAGTAACGACGCGAAGGCCCGGCACGACACATGACACAGACGAATGGGACGTGCCCGGCGACCACCACCAGGGCTGTCCGCAGTATCATGAATACTGTCCGCTGTAGTAAAACCAGGATGTGATCCGTCGTGAAATTGGCGAATTCCCGCACTCGCCGCCGCAATCAACTCCTCGCGAAGACCCCTCACCTCTTCGGGTTGAACGGGCTGATCGCCCATCGTCGGCTGGCCCGGATGCTTCCCGAGGACGGCGAGCGTCTGGCGACGTCGGCCGACCTTCGCCGGTTCAATCTCTGACGACCCGATTCAATCCTTGATCATGCGGTCCGCGAACTCGGTGATCACCTCCGCGGTGAGTCCGGGTTGCTGCACCACGAAGTAGTGGCGCGCCGGGCTCAACGCCCGATAGTCGGCTCCCAGCATCGCCGCGTATCGGCGTTGCTTCCATTCCCAGTAAATCCTGACCGGGGTACGTCGACCCGAAACCGCTGACACGACCAGCGTCGGAGCGAGCAGTTCGGCGCTCGGACGCAATCTGATCAGTTCGGCGTTCAGCACCCCGAACGCCGTCTGCTCCACCAGGAGCGCGCGGGGATAGTTGTCGCCGCCGAACACCTCGGCGATCCAGGATTTCTGTTCGTCGTCGAACCCATCCGGTGCTCCGGGGTACGTCGCGATCGCATGGCCGATGACACCGGCGGAGCGGGGCAGCGGCAGCTTGTCGATCAACGCGGCAGCCACGTGCGCGAATCGGTTGCTCCAGCTCGGGGGCACGACCTGTACCGGAAACACCACGTACGAACCGTCGAGCATGATCACGCCCGCAACACGATCGGGTCTGCTGCGCGCATACGCCTCGGCATACAGCGAGGCCAGCGAATGCCCGACCAGCAGAACCGGCTCGGTGATGCCGAGGGTGTCGAGAACTGCGTCGATACGTTCGACCTCGGCGGCGATCGACGGGACTTGCCCTTCGGGCAGCGGCTCGGAGAAACCGTATCCGGGCCGGTCGTAGCGGATGACCGTCCATCGGTCCTCGAGCAGCTCGGTCACCTGCTCGAAGTCGAACCAGTTACCGCCCAGCGCCGCCAGATACAGCAATGGTGGGCCCTGTCCATCGACCACCACATGGGTGCGCAGGCCCGCGATGGTCAGGAAAACCCCGGGCGGCTGCACCGGGCCAGTCTAGGTGGCGGCGACCTTGCCCGTCCTTCGCGCAGTTCCGGTGAACCCGGCGATCACGAAGAGGACGACCAGAGAGGCCAGGGCCCCGTATCCGATTGCCTTGGCCGTGGTCACCGCCGACGCTTCGGTGGCAGGTCCGGGCTGTTCGGGTTCTGCGGCCCGCGCCTCGTCCCCGGCCGGCGCCTCGGGCTCGTCGACCGTCAGCGACTCGGTTGCCCGCTTGAGATCGTCACCGATCGAGGTGAGGACACCACCGAGCTGATCCACGCCATCGGTCACCTGCTCGGCGGCGGCCACCGCGTCGGTCCGGGCGCCGGACAGGGTCGCCAGACCGTCGCGGAGTTCGACCGCCGACGTGTACGCCGACGAGATGGCGCTGTTGGCCGAGGCCGCCGACGTCTGCACCGAGGAACCGAGATCGGTCAGGGAGGTCCGCAGCCCGGCAACCGAATCGAGATCGGCCGAGAGGGCTCGCGCCGACATCTGCATCGCCTGCAGACTGTCGCGTGTTTCTTTGGACCCCGGCGCCTTGACCGTGTCCAGGGTGGTCAGCAGCGGACTGATGAGCTGGTCGAATTGCGTGGCGACTGCGGACAGATTCTGTGCCTCACCGACGGCGTCGCCTGCCGAGGTGCTCGCGGTCGCGATCTGATCGGCCGCGGCCGTCAGATCGGGAGCAGAGCCGAGTGCCTGTACGAGTTGATCGGCACCGAGCCGCGCGGTGTCGATGGAGTCGAATATCTGCTGGGCGCTCGAGGTCACCGTGCTGATCCCGGAGGAGGCGCTGGTTGCCGCGCCCGACAGGAACCCGAACAGCAGTTGCGCTTCCTGCAGCGAGGTCCGCGCCGATTCGACCTTCTCCGATTCGACGTTCCCGGAGTCCGGTCCGGTGGGCGGAGCCGTCGGGGCCGGTGTGTATGTGATGGCGAAAACCAGTGTCCCGGTACATATGCCGATCAGGACGACCGTCAGGAATATGGGAGCGGACCCGAAAAGCCGGGTGGTCCAGCGTGAACCGGTTCGCCACAGCCGGACAACGGGGTCTGGGAGGTGCAACGGTCGTCCTTGTCGTCGGCGTGATACCTGCGGTGCCGATTGTTCGGCGGCACACGCGAGCACACCACGCCGACCTCGCCATCACCCCCCGCGGAAGCTGACGATCAGCTGACGGTTTCGTCGGCAACGGGAAGAACCACCGTCACGACGGTACCCACGCCCGGCTCGGACGTCACCGTGGTCGTCCCGTTGTGTGCCTTGACGATGGCCTTGACGATCGCGAGCCCCAGGCCCGAATGTCCCTGTGTCCGCGCGCCACCGGGTTCCGCCCGCCAGAAACGGTCGAACAGGTTCTCCAGTTGGTCGGGAGGGATCCCATCTCCGTGGTCGCGCACCTCGACTCGGATGTCCGGCCCGGTCGTGACCAGGACCTCGATCGGCCGGTCGGTCGGCGTGTGCTCCTGAGCATTGCCGATGATGTTGCCGAACACCTGCCGAAGACGATGCGGATCGCCGAGGACCGGGGCCGGGCCGGTGCAGCGGAAGAAGATCTCCCGTTCCGGGGTGACGACCCGGGCATCGGACACCACTTCGCGGACCAGATCGCCCACATCCATCCGGGTCAGGTCGAACGGCACCCCGGCATCGGTGCGGGCGAGCAAGGTCATCTCATCGAGCAGATGACGCATCCGCCCGGTCTCCGCCTCGAGCCGGGCCACCATCAGGTCGATGTCGTCGGCGCTGGTGAGGCCGCCCTGGAGATAGTGATCGATCCACGAACTCATCGTGGTCACCGGTGCCCGGAGTTCATGGGAGGCGTCCGCGACGAAGTTGCGCATGCGGTGCTCGGCGTCCTGACGGGCTACGAAGGCGGTCTCGAAAGCAGTTGCCAGAGCGATGATCTCGGCGCCCGAGTTTGATCGGGCCACCTGTGAGACGACCGTCTGCATGTCGTCCCCGTCGGGGGTGGCCGCAGCGTCGGCCATCACCTCCAACGGCCGCAGCCCGCGCCGCAACAGGTAGGCGCCGAAACCGCCGACCACGATCATCGACGCGAAGGCGCCGGCGACGGTATACCAGAGCAGGCGCTCGACGAGCAGATCGTTGTCGCGTTGGTCGAGGCCGATGATCAGATCCGTGACCTCCACGGTCGAGGCGTTGTCGACGATGACGATCCCGGGTGCCGGAATGCGGGTGACGGCGTAATTCTCGGATCCCACGGTGATCCGCTTGGCCTGGCCGGCTGCGAGATCCGCTGTCGCGCGCACGAACGTGGCCCGCTCGGCCGATGTCAGATCGCTGCCGGCCGATCCGATCATGTGGCCTTGGCCCGCGGAATCGACGACGACGAACACGGCGAGAGAAGGGAGTAGGGCCGCAACCTGCTGCGCCGGGACCTCGATGGGTGAGACCGCGGACAGTGCGGCCTCGATGCGATCCGACGTGTTGATCAGTTGCGCGTTGGCGCGGTCCTCGAGGTAGTCGCGGACCAGGACCACACTGAGCAGTGGCGCGACCAGAGTGATGACGACGGTCAGCAGTCCCAGGGTCACGCCGAGGCGGAAACGGAGGGTCCGCGGGGTCCGACTGCTCACCGGGACGCGTCCATCGTGTATCCGAATCCGCGGACCGTGTGGAGTAACCGCGGATGGTCGGGGTCGTCGATCTTGCGCCTGATGTTGGAAACGAACCGTTCGACGACGTTCCCGTCCCGGCCGAAATCGTAGCCCCAGACCTGATCCATGATCTGCGATTTGGACATGACGTGTCCGGCGTTCACCATCAGATACTCCACCAAACGGAACTCCGTGGCCGACAACGAGATCGGCGCGTCACCGCGGGTCAGCCGCCGGCCGCCGCGATCCATCCGGAGATCACCCACCTGCAGAACATCCTGGGGCGGACCGCCCGAACCGGCGCGCCGGATCAACGCGTCGATGCGGGCCAGCAACTCGGCCATGCTGAACGGCTTTGTCAGGTAGTCGTCCCCACCGAGCCGCAGGCCGCGAACCCGGTCCTCGATTGCGCTCCGAGCGGTCAGGAACAACACCGGGGTGTGTTCGTCGCGGCGGCGGATCAGCTGCACGACTTCGAAACCGTCGAGGCCGGGCAGCATCACGTCGAGGATGACCACATCGAACGGCTCCGCCAACGCCTTCATCGCGTCGGTCCCGGTGGGCGCGGACACCACCTGGTAACCGCTGAACTCGAGCGATGAGGTGACGATCTCGGTCAGCTCCGGATCGTCGTCGATCATCAAGACCCGTGGCGCCGGGTCCTGATCATCGCCTGTCGTGTCGCGCTGGCCCATCGCGTTCGGAGCCTACCTGCGCCCGCCCACCAGGTCTCGCATCTGTTCCCGGCGATCGACGTACTTCCCGTAGCGCCGGCGGGCCCGGTCGATCTTTGCCGGCGAGTAGAAGCGCCTGGCCCAGTACGAATCAGGATGGGCCAGGCGGATCGAGCCGAAGAACCCCAGCAGTGGTACCGGCAGACCGATCAGACCGGTGGCAACCTTGCCCTTGAGCAAGCAGATGACCGTATAGAGCAGGTGGGCCACCACGCCCGCCGCGACGAGGGTGCCGCCCAGGGCATTCGAGTGCGGTTCGTTCTCCCCGATGGGAGAGGTGGCGATGAGCATGGCCAGCCCCACCACGGCAGCGATCATCACCGCGTCGATCGACTTGCGGCCCTCCTCGGTCCAATAGACGTCCTCCAGGTGCAGCCACAGCGCGAACTCGTCGAGGGCCAGCGCCGCCCCGATTCCGAACAGGGCGGCCAGTACCTCGAGCCACGGCGCTTCCGGCCGGAACCTGAACTCGAGCAGCGCACTGACAAGAACCAGCAGGATGCCCCACACCTGGTGATGGATGTGGACGCCACCGATGTAGATGTCGTTCACCGGGCCCGAGCCGAGGTCGTTGTCGGGGTTGTTCTTGCGGGCCTTGATGGACAGTGTCACCCGCCGGGTGATCCCGTACGCGATGATGAAGCCGATCAAGGCCGCCAGTGCGGCCGAGCGGCCGGTCTCGACCACATGTGTGTGAAACCAGTTCACGAGCTCTAACCGCCGCTCTACTTGGGTTTCGCGAGGGGGAATGCGAGCGTCTCGCGGATCGACTGCCCGGTCAGGAGCATGACGATCCGGTCCACGCCGATGCCCAGACCGCCGGTCGGCATCATCCCGTGTTCGAGGGCCTGCAAGAAGTCCTCGTCGAGTTCCATGGCCTCGGGATCACCGCCGGCCGCGAGCAACGACTGCTCGGTGAGGCGTTTGCGTTGCTCCACCGGATCGGTGAGTTCGGTGTAGGCGGTGCCCAATTCGACGCCCCAGGCGACCAGGTCCCAGCGTTCGGTGACACCCGGAATGGTCCGGTGCTGGCGGGTCAGCGGTGACACCGACGTCGGGAAGTCCTTGTAGAACGTCGGGAACGTCGTCTGGTCTTCGACGAGGTGCTCGTACATCTCGAGCGCCACCTGGCCGGCATCCCAGTCGTTGCGGTACGCGATGTCGTGCTTGTCGCACAGCTCTTTGAGGTACTCGACCTCCGAGTACGGGGTGACCTCTTCGCCGATCGCCTCGGACACCGCGCCGTGCAGTGTCTTCACCGGCCATTCACCGGAGATGTCGACCTTCTCGATCTCGCCACCGGGGCCTTCGATGAAGACCACCTGCTCGCCATGTGCGGCGATGGCGGCGTTCTGGATCATCTGCCTGGTCAGGTGCAACATCCGGTCGTAATCGCTGTGTGCCTCATAGGCTTCCAAGCTGGTGAACTCCGGGTTGTGTTTGAAGTCCACACCCTCGTTGCGGAAGTTGCGGCCCATCTCGAACACCCGCTCCATGCCGCCGACACAGAGCCGTTTGAGGTAGAGCTCGGGCGCGATGCGCAGGTAGAGATCGAGATCGTAGGCGTTGATGTGGGTGCGGAACGGTGCTGCGTTGGCGCCGCCGTGGATCTGCTGCAGGATCGGTGTCTCCACCTCCAGGTAGTCCCGGCCGGAGAGGAAGTCACGCATCGACTTCACGATCGCGCTGTGGACCCGCATCAGCTCACGGGCCCGCGGATTGACGGTGAGGTCCACATATCGTTGGCGAACCCGGGCTTCGGGGTCGGTGAGCCCACTCCACTTGTCCGGCAACGGATGCAGGCACTTGCCGAGCATCCGCCAATCCTTGGCCAGCAGCGACAACTCGCCCTTGCGACTACGTCCGACGGTACCGCTGACCTCGATGAGATCGCCGAGATCGACGATGCCCGCGAGATCGAGCGCGTCGGGCTTGAGTGCACTCGAATCCACCAGTACCTGCATGTCGCCGCTCCAGTCGCGCACATCGCAGAACACCACCTTGCCGAAGTCGCGCATCCGGATCACGCGTCCGGCGATGCGGCCGGTGGTGCCCTCGGGCGCGGCCACCGCCTCGGCGATGGTGTGGGTGGGCGGATAAGCCGGTGGGTACGGATCGATCCCGGCGGCGGTCAGCTCGTCGAGCTTGGCCAGCCGCACCCGGACCTGCTCGGGGCGGCGCGGGCCGCGATGCTCTGCCTCGCCTTCGCTTTCGATCTGTTCGGCGATCTGCTCGATGTCCACGCCCGGCGGGATCGACGACGAACCACCGGTGAAGTCGCCACCCCTGTCGAACTTGGGCAGCTTCACGAAACCTTCGTTGACCACCGCCGCGAGACCGACGCGCGGAACCGTTCGGGCGTCCTCGAAACAGAGGAAACGTGGCACCCACTCGGGCTGGTACTTGGCGTTCGACTTGTAGAGCGACTCCATCTGCACGTACTTCGAGGCAAAGGTCAGCGCGCCGTACATCGCTCGCATGATCGGGCCGGCGCCGATGGTGCCGCCTTCTTCGAAGACCGCGCGGAAGGCCGCGAAGTTCATCGAGATGTAAAGGATCCCGAATGCCTCGGCATTCTCGGCGAACTCGGTCACCATCGTCTCGGTCAGGCCGTTGATCGAATCGTGGTCGCGCCGCATCACATCGAGCGAGGCGCCGGTGGCGCCCCACGGTACGAACGAGAGCATGCCGACGACCTTCTCGTCATTCGTCCCGGCATCCTGAACGGCTTCGACGAGGATCGAACGACCGTCCTCGGGGTCGCCGAGACGGCCGAGGGCCATCGAGAAGCCGCGCTCCTCGTCGGTGTCCCGCCAGGCGTCGGCGCGAGCGATCATGGCGGACATCTGTTCTGGCGTCAGGTCCTCGTGCCGGCAGATCCGGACGGTGATCTCGGCGCGCTTGGTCCGCGCCACCGACTGCCGAACCGCTTTCATGTCAGGCCCGTTGAGGTTGTAGCCGCGGGCGTGGATGATCGCCTCGTCGCCGATGTTGAGTGTTTTGAGTCCGGCGGCGGCCCAGTGTTCGGCGCCGGTGACACTGACCCCGATCGCGCCCGGATGCCAGCCGTACCGGTCGCAGACCTTGAGGAATTCGGCGATCGCGTCCGGCCAATATTTCTTGTCGCCGACCGGATCTCCGCCCGCCATCGCGGTGCCGACCTCCACGCGGTAGGTGATCGCCGCCAATCCGTTGGGGGCGAACACCACTGCCTTGTCGTGCCGCGTCGAGAAGTAGGCCAGTGAATCGTCGCCGCTGTATCCCTTGATCAACAGGCGGATCAGGCGTTCGTCGTCCGGCGTCATCGAGTTGTCCGAGCGCTGCGAACGGAACAGGATCAGCGCCGCGGCGATGAGCGCAAGCGCACCGAGGACGCCGAGCAGGGTGTCGATCGGCTGATACGAGTGGTACTTGTCGTAGTCGGTCGAGATGTCGACAGATCCAAACGTCACAACATGATTGATCGCATATGGCAAACGGTGGGACTGCGGAAGTGTGTTCGGCCAGATCTCGACGAGCGCCCACCCGATGAGTGATGCGGCGACCAGGCCGGCGACCAGGACCCCGAGGGCGCGCCAGACCGCGCCGCGGCGGACCTTTGTATAGAACTGCTGGTAGCTGGCAACGAGATACGCCAGGGCGAGCAACTGGAGCGCGAGTCCGATGAAGATGTTGATCCGGACAACGGTGTTCACACCGTTCTCGGACGCCAACGGTTCGAACAGGTAGACAACGTTGGCCGTACCGAACACCAGGATGTAGGCGACGGTCAGCCACCACGCGATGCGCTTGCGGGAGGCGAGCGCAAAAGCCAAGAGCGCCAGCACAAGAGCCCATGCCAGGCTGGTGTCCGGCGCCGAGACGATGTAGTTGTCGATGTACTCGCGCGGTACTTCGGTGAGGCGCCGGAACTGGTACGAAAGGCTGCTGAGCAGGGAGATCGCGGCCAGAACGCCGACAAGCCGGCTGGTGTGGCGAGGAGCATTCCGGAACCATCCCGCATGCGGTGTCAATCTCGATGGTTTGGCAATGGGTGAGCTTGTCTCGGTGATGATTTCGGGTGTTTCGACGCTCACAGGTGGGTGCCTTTCCGCAGCTGGTCCGTAACAACGTTAACGTGCGGGTGAGAGGATTGGATCGTGAGCCGACAAACAGTTCCCATCCGTGATGACTCGATCCGTCTGGGCCAGTTCCTGAAACTGGCCAATCTCATCGAATCCGGGGCCGAGGCCAAGGAGGTGATCGCCGACGGCCTGGTGAGTGTCAACGGTGAGGTGGAGACCCGACGTGGACGGCAGCTCGTCGTCGGCGACGTCGTGGAGATCGGTGGCTTCGAAGCCGCCGTGGGGCCGCCCGAGTGATCGGCACCGTTATTACCCGCCGGTAGGAAGTGTCGTTAGGCTGGGGCCCATGAGCGAAACGACGTTTGTACCAACCGCCGACCTCGTCGATGAGATCGGCCCGGATGTCCGCAGCTGTGATGTCCAGTTCACCCAGTACGGCGGCACCCGGGAGTTCGTCGGACCGGTCACCACCGTCAAGTGCTTCCAGGACAACGCGCTCCTGAAGTCGATCCTCTCCGAACCCGGCAACGGGGGCGTCCTGGTGATCGACGGGGCGAACTCGTTGCACACCGCGCTGGTCGGCGACGTGATCGCCGAGCTCGGCCGCAGCAACGGATGGTCGGGGATCATCATCAACGGGGCGATCCGGGACTCCAAGATGATCGGTGGGATGGAGATCGGCGTCAAGGCGCTCGGAACCAACCCGCGCAAGTCGACCAAGAGCGGCGTCGGCGAACGCGATGTCCCGATCGAGCTCGGTGGTGTCACATTCAATCCAGGCGACCTCGCCTACAGCGATGACGACGGCATCGTCCTCGTCGCGCCTGCAGAGTAGGGGTGAGCACCATGGCAAAACCTGATCAGAGCACGTTCGACCGGCTTCGTGAGCTGGTCGCGATAGACGATGTCGAGCACCGGCCGACCCGGCCGGTGCTCGAGGCATTCAGTGGCACCGAGATGACGACGATCCCGGTGGGTACCGCAGACGACGTCACGGCCGCCTTCGAGAAGGCCCGGATCGCGCAGGCGGAGTGGTCGAAGCTCTGGCCCCGGGAGCGGGCCCGGGTCCTGACCGATTTTGCCGACCTGGTGATGAAGAACCGGGCCGCGCTGGCCGACATGGCGCAGGCCGAGACCGGCAAGGCCCGCGGATACGCCCAGGAGGAAGTGCTGGATGTGGCGATGACCGCCCGGCACTACGCCAAGACCGGCCCCAGGCTGCTGGCCGCGGGCAGGGTCAAGGGAATGCTCCCCGTCGTGACCGACACCCGGGTGCGATACCAGGCAAAGGGCGTGGTCGGGGTGATCTCGCCGTGGAACTACCCGATGACACTGGCGGTGTCCGACGGTCTGGCCGCGCTGATGGCCGGCAACGCGGTGGTCCTCAAGCCCGACAGCCAGACGCCCTACTGCGCACTCGCGGTGGTCGAACTGCTCTATCGAGCCGGTCTGCCCCGGGAACTGTTCGCGGTGGTGCCCGGACCGGGATCGGTGGTGGGCCAGGCGATCGTCGCCCACGCCGACTATCTGATGTTCACCGGCTCCTCGGCCACCGGCGCCCAGCTCGCCGAACAGGCCGGACGCCGGCTCATCGGATTCTCCGCCGAGCTCGGTGGCAAGAACCCGATGATCGTCACCAAAACCGCCGACATCGACAAAGCGGTCGAGGGGGCGGTGCGCGCGTCCTACTCCAATTCGGGACAGCTCTGCATCTCGATCGAACGGATCTATGTCGAGAACTCCGCGGCCGCCGACTTCGCGGCGAAGTTCGCCCGCCGGGTTGCCGCCATGACCATCGGCGACGCCTACGACTTCTCCACCGAGATGGGATCGCTGGCGTCGGCGGCGCAGGTCGACACGATCGAAGCGCACGTCGAAGACGCCAAGGCCAAGGGCGCCACCGTCCTTGCCGGAGGCAGGCGGCGTCCCGATCTCGGCCCGTTCTTCTATGAGCCGACGGTGCTGGCCGGTGTGGAAGAGGGCATGGACTGCTACGCCGCCGAGACCTTCGGTCCGCTGGTGTCGATCTATCCGGTCGAGTCGGTCGATGAGGCGATCGAACGGGCCAACGACACCGAATACGGTTTGAACGCAAGCGTTTTTGCCGGGTCGTCCGAAGAGGCCAGAAAGATCGCCGCAGAACTACGCGCCGGAACCGTCAACATCAACGAGGGTTACGCGGCGGCCTGGGGATCGACCGCTGCCCCGATGGGTGGCATGGGCCGATCCGGTGTGGGGCGTCGCCACGGTGTCGAGGGACTGCTCAAATACACCGAACCGCAGACCGTCGCCGAGCAACGCATCATCGGTCTCGGCGGCATCAAGGGCGTCCCGCGTTCGCTGTTCATGCGGATCGTTCCGGTGTTCGTCAAGTCGCTGAAGTTCCTGCCCGGCCGCTGATCCGTCCGCGACCGGGCTGGAACGACAGATCGTCAGGAGCCCGGTCGACGGCGGCGGACCACCACGATGGCGACGGCCAGCAGCGCTGCGACCAGCCAGCCGAGCTCCTTGCGTGGCGACGGTCGGGTGGCGGGCAGCGGAGTCGGCTCGGTCTGCTTGAGGGCGGTGAATCGAGACGGCTGTTCGGGGGTGGGTGCGGCCGGAGTCCCGGTCGGTTCGGCCGCCGGTTCGGTGCTTGCGACCGGTGTGGGCGGCACCGTTGCGGGCGGCTCGGCCGGTCCGTTGGCGGCCACCGCCTGGGCCGGGGTGGACTTCGGCGGGGCCGTGTTGCGCGGCTTGTCGGGTCCGCGCCGGACCGGGGGCTTCTGGGAGCCGGCCTTTTTGGCCGCAGTCTTCTTGGCCGGTGCTTTCTTGGCCGGGATCTTCTTTGCGGGTGCCTTTTCGGCGGCCGGTTTCTTGGCGGCGGCCTTCTTGGCGGGAGCTTTTTTCGGCGGCGCCTTCTCGGGCTCCGGCGGGCGTCCGGGCGTACCGTCCGGTTGCGGCTCGGATGCGGGCTGTGGGTCCGGGTCTGCCATGCGGTGCTCGCTTCTTCGCGGGATCAGACGAACAGGGGTGGTTTCGGCGGGGGCGGACCCCCTACTGCGTCGGCGGGTGCAGACAATCATGCCTGTCCCGAGCGCGGGCGGCTCAGTTGGGTGCGGTCGATCCCAGGCCGGCGGCCAGTCCGATCACCACGGCCATGACCAGCACCTCGGCGACAGCCAAACGGAGAGAGGACGTTTCGGGGAAGCGGTGTCCGGCGGCCGCCGGTACCCAGCGTTTGCGCAGATAGATGGCGCAGATCAGCAGCATTGCCAGTCCGGCCGCCTTCGCCAGGAGGATCCGCCCGTACCCGGTCGTCCACAGCTCCGACAGCGAACCGAGCTGCAGGACTGCGGCGACCACACCGCTGCACACCAGCGCGAGTACGCACCACTGGGCGTGACGAGAAAACCGCGGTAGTCCCCGCGCCCACGCCTTGCGGCCGCGGGCGGTCAGGGCCAGCGCGATCAGGGCCCCGCACCACCAGGCGGCGGCGAGGACATGGACCGCGAGCACTGCCACCCCGCCGGTCTGTCGGCTCAGATGTCCGGTGATCGGCACGATGACCAGCCCGAGGGCCGCCAACGCGGCCGCGGCCTCCGGCGCCACCAGGTTCGGCCGGCGCATCCAGACGATGGCCGCGATGCAGATCCCGACCGCACAACCGGCGCTGATGATCGCCGGAGTGGCACCGCCTGCTTCGACGAAGTCGCGGACCCCGAGGGCGGTGGGGGACTGCCCGACCCGCTCGGCGGCATGTAGCCAGGCCGCCAGCACTGCGGCGACGGCCCACAGCCCCGCCGCCCCGGACATGAGCCGCAGTGCAGTCGGGTCGGCGGGGTCACCACCGAGGTGTCGAAGTCCGGTCAGTCCGAGGACGGTCATCGCGGCGACGAAGGCGACCGCCTGGGCAAGAGCATCGGGCTCGGGTCCGGCCGGGTGCGCGACCAACGCGGCCAGCGCGGCCCCGACACATGCCGCGGGTACGGCACCGAGCAACCACTCGCGCCGTGCCGTACCCGCAGTCATGTGGCTACTTCTTGCGCTGCGGCCGGAGCGCAAATGCCAGGCCGCCGGCGAACAGCACCACCGCGCCGACGATGAACGGCCACACCGGAACTCCCGACGACGCCGAATCACCGTCGTCGACCGCTTCACCGGGCGTGCCCTGGCCCTCGGTGGTCAGCGTGAACGTCAGCCGGCCCTCCACCGGGTGGCCGTCGGCCGAGGTCACCCGGTAGTTGATGGTGTAGACGCCCGTGGGCCCCAACTCGGAGACCGGTGCACTCATCGTGCGGCCGGTGACCGTGGCTTCGCCGGATTGCCAGTAGTGCTCGTCCGGTCCGACCACGGTCAGGCTCGGAAAGCTCTCCTGCATCGGCTCGTTGAAGGTCAGTGTCACCTTGGACGGTCCGACCGCCAGCGACGCGCCGTCGGCGGGATCCGAGCTGATCAGCGCTGCATGTGCCGACGCGATCGGGGTATTGGCAATACCCGCCAACACCGCGAAGACCACCGCGCCCAGCGTGAGGACGATGCGCCTCATCGGCGTGAGCGCAGCAGTGCGCCGATACCGATACCGATACCCAGTGCGCCCAAGGCGATTCCGATGCCGCCGAGCCAGCGCGCGGTGTTGTCTTCGGAATGCTCATCTGCGTCGGAGTGGGCATCCTCGCTCGCCGAATCGCCGCCGTGGCCGTGACCGTCGGCGGACTCCGCACCCAGCGTCACGGTCGGGGCGGGCTTGTCGGGCTCGGGCTCACCTTCGCTGGTGGGCTGATCCCAGTTGACGACCTCTCCGTCGGAGTAGGTCTGCACTGCCGGGAACTCGACGGTCTCCTGCTTGGGCAGCGGACCGGCCGAGAGCGGGAACTGCATGAACTCGCCGGGCTGAATGCCCGGATTGCCCTCGACCGCAGTCCAGGTCACCGACGTCGCCTCCTCGGTGGTGGCGTCCCTGGTGATCTCGGCGGTCCAGCCCGGAATGGGCTCGGTGCGAGCGGATTTCAGGTTCGGCAGGGTCACGCTCACCGAGATGGTGCCGGCAGTGTCCGATTCGTTCGGAACCCGGAAGTTGATGACGCCGTAGCCGCCCTGGGTGAGGTTTTCGCCGACGGCGCTCACGTGCGCCGAAGCCGAACCCACACCGAGCAGTGTGCCGGACCCGACGAGGGCGGTGGTGGCGATGCCGGCGCCGATGAGCCGGGCCCGCCGCGAGAATGAAGACATGCGTGATTCCTTTGGTAGAGAAGAGGTGTCATCACCCGACCAGGTTGCCGGGTGGTGAATGTGGCGAGTGGAATCAGCTCGCCGGTGGACCTCGAACCCCGATGCCTCCGGGGGCGATCAGGGTGATGAGCGGTTCCGGGGCCGGGGTTTGCGATGCACCCGGCCGATTGCGGTCCGTGATCGGTACGCCGATCAGGAATCCGAGCCCCCGCAGGACCGAGGTGATCACCTGGTACAGGCGGTCGGCACCGGAGATCAGCAAGGCGCATAACGGAATTGCGATGAAGTGCGTGATCAGCATCGCGGCGGTGTTGCTCTGGTGCGCCATCGTCATCGGCTCGGCGACCGCCGTGAGAGACACGTGCGCGGCAACCTGGGTGCCGGTCAGCAGGACCAGGAATCCGGCCGCGGTCATCAGGTGCCTACTCAGGGCTCCGGCGGCCACACCGAGCAACATCAGCAGGAGCAGCCCCGGGGTGCCCGGGAGATGGCCCGACGCCGCACCGTGGGCGGCAACCGCCAGCGCCGGTGCGGTGAGCGCAACTGCCAGTGGGGTCAGGGACGTACTCCGAGTCGTGCCAGCAGATCGGCGTCGATGGCCTCGAGTTCCCGAGAAATGGCCGCGTGCGCGCTACGACGTCGTGCGGCGGGCATCGTCTCGGCGGCGGCCACCGCTGTCGACAGGTCGGACAGACGCTGATTCATGATCGTCGTGAAGGTCTTGGTCTCGGCGTCCGCGGGGTGCTTGGCGGCCAAGGTCTGCAGCGACTCGTTGGCGCCGGCGATCCGGGCCGACAGCGCCGCGCCGTGGCCGCTGTATTTGTTCAGTTCGGCAACCGGCACCCCGGCGCGATCGGCCTGGATGCGGCTGATCTGTTCCCGCGCGGCGGTACTGGCGCGGTAGGCGAGCGGCACGAGGACCGGGGACAGCACCTTGGCAACCGACAGGTAACGCTTTACGCGCGTGGGCGAGAGCACTTTGCCGTCGGCGACGGCCTTGGCATTCGCCTGGGCGATCTTCAGGTTGGTCGAGTTGGTCGCCTTGGTGAGCTTGGCGGCGTTCTTCTCGGACTTCGCCTGTGACTTCTGCGCCTTCTTGGCGAGCTTGCGCTGTTGCTTGAGTCCGGCCTTGGCGAACTTGCGCCCGGACTTGTCTCCGAGGCGCGCTTCGAGCTTGGCTTTCGCCTTGAGTGCCTTGGCCTGGGCTTTACGCTCCGCCCGACTGATGCGTCCCGACTTGAACAGACCCATACGGTTCAGACCCTCTCGTAGTGACCACCCGCCTCGCGCCATCTCAGGCGGCCTGCACAATTGTCGTGCAGTTGCGGTACAAGCATTACATAGCGTGGGTCCGGCGCATGCACCGCTGACGCACACGAGAGGATGGTGGTGATGGCAATTCGTTCATCGGTGCCATCCGGCCCGAAAAGACCCCCGTTGCTCAGTCCTCGCGATCTGAGTGGATGCGAGCATCGGCTCGCCCGCGATTCCCTGTTTCCCAAGGTGGAGTCGGTTCCCGACGACCCGTCGGTCGTGTTGCGCAAGGAAGCGGCCGCCGCGCACCGCGAGCGCGTCCGGGACATGCTGCACGGACTGCACGCCGCAGAGCTGCACCGCTGGGCCGACGTCAGTTCGGGCCAGACGATGCGGGCGCGGATGAAGGCGACCGTCTCTGCGATGAACGCGGGCGCCAAGTGGATCTGGGGCGCCACCCTGCCCGACGATCCCGAGGCCGGTCGCCGCGGCTGGGCAGAGCTGCTGATCAGGGTGGATTCCGGCTTTGTGCCCGTCATCGTGGTGAATCACAAATCGTTCGATCCCGGTTCGGGCGCAGTGACCAGCCCGGTTTGGGGATGGGTGCCGGCACTGGACGAGACGCGCAAGGTGCGCGGCAATGCCCGCGACACCATCCGTCTGGCACATCTGTACCGGATGTTGCAGACCCTCGGCATGGCCGCGGCCACACCGGCCGGTGGCGTCATCGGCCTCGACCCGACCGCGATGGTCGTCCATGACCTCAGCGACACACTCGTCCGCTACGACGAGCTGTTGACCCGCCGACTGGCGATCGCCCGCGGCAGGGTGGCGACCGCGCCGTCGCGGATCGGCGAGTGCCGCAATTGCGTCTGGTGGAGCGCCTGCGGGCCCGAACTCGAGCAGGCCCACGACGTGAGCCTGGTGGTCAATGGCAATCTCACCCAGATGCTCGCCACGGTCGGGGTGCGGACCATCGACCAGCTCGCGGCGTACGACGGCCCGCTTCCGGAGGGACTCTCCAGTCTCGAGGATCCGATCCTGCTGGCCCGGGCCTATCTCGCCGATGTGAAGCTGATCCGCCGGATGCCCGACGTCGAGGTGTCCCGCGCCGATGTCGAGGTCGACATCGACATGGAGAGCTACCAGGACGACGGCGCGTATCTGTGGGGCACGCTCCTGACCGACAACACCGATCCGTCGCGCCCGGTGCGGTACATCCCGTTCGTCACCTGGACACCGTTGCCGACCGTGGACGAGGCACGATCCTTCGCCGAGTTCTGGGGCTGGCTGATGACGGAACTGCAGACGGCCATTGCTGATGGCAAATCATTCGCGGCCTATTGCTATTCGCAACAGGCCGAGAACAGATGGCTGCTCGGTTCGGCCGATCGATTCGCCGGATATCCGGGGATCCCCACCCGCGACGAGGTCACCGCGTTCATCAATTCCGAGCACTGGGTCGACATCTACGAAGCGGTGAGCCGCAATTTCCTCAGTCCCGAAGGAAAAGGCCTGAAAAAGATCGCACCCCATGCGGGCTTCCGGTGGCGGGATGACGAGGCCGGCGGTGAGGCGTCGATGCAGTGGTATCGCCGGGCGGTCGGACTCGACGGCGACGAGGTCGACCACACCCAGCGCGTGCGGTTGCTCGAATACAACGAGGACGACGTCCGGGCCACCAAGGCGTTGCGGGAGTGGATGGACGGCGGGGGAGCGCAGCACATCCCGCTCGGATCAGAGCTGCCGGCGCCGGACCTCGCATCCGACCACTGACTCCCCCCGCGGGCGGTGTGGTCGTCGGTCCGGATGCCGGTGGTGCCGTCAACTCCGAAGTGCGCCACGCAGTGATTCAAGGAACGAGCCACTGCCCAGGAGTGCGAGCGCCCCGAGGATGAGCAAGCCCGCAGGCGCGAGATCGCGTGCGGTGTCCGCGCCGGCACAGCCACCCGAATTGGTGGTCCCCACAAGGCATTGCGCGGAGGACGATACCGGATCGATGGCTGTGCTGACGGGTGCGAGGGTCGTGTCCACCGGGTTCTGCAACGGTGGACTCCGGCGGGTCGCTGCTGTCGGGGCGGGCGCACTCGTCGCGGGTTCGACCGTCGGGACGGACTCGACGGCGATACCGCCACCGTTGGTGCCGCCACCACCTCCCGGACCGCCGCCGGTCGGCGCGACCGGCGCGAGGCCGGCGTCCCGATCCAGGGGTGTTGTCGGGGTGTTCTGCTTCGGTGGCTGTCCGGGCGGCCTGGTCGCGGTCTGCTGCGAGTTGTTGCCGGAAGACGTCGATGTGGCGCCCCCGCCGGTCGGCGGGTCATAGGTCGGAGCCGGCGGCCGGGCCGGTGCCGTCGGGGTGTTCGTGGGTGACTCCGGATCGACGGGGATTTCGATGCCGGTGGTCGGACTCGTCTCGGTGGCCGATGTGGTTTCGGTAGCGCCGGCCGGCGTTGTCGTGGGGTGATCCTCGCAGTTCGACCATGCCGGATTGCAGTGTGCGGACGCGACAGAATTGGTCACCAGCAGGGAAACGCCGCCAATGAGCAAAGCTAAGGTTCCGAGGAATACCGACCACTGCAGGGTGCTGACCCGACACGCACGGTGCTCCGGCATCGATCCTCCAGGTCGGCTTCCACAAATCAGCTATTGAAATTTTCGTCTGTACACGGTTTATTCAGGTGGGCAAGTCAGCGTCGACTCCGCCCGAACCGGAAAAATCATGCATCCCCCGGAGCGCCTGAGCGTGATCGGTAGCTAATTTGCAGTAAGCTACCATATGGCAAACAGGGCATACGGCGTAGTGAATTTTCCGAACTGCTAGCCGTTCGTGCTGCGGCGATCGGCCTCACAGAGGGACATCTTTGATGCGTGTGGAGCATGGAATGACTGACAATGTGGAACCGGTGGATCCCGAGACCACCACATTCGACCCGGGTCTGTTCGCCCGGCGACTCGAAGAGCTCTTCCGGACGGTACCCGGCCCCAACGGTCGCGCTTACAGCGCCAAGGCCATCGCCAACCGGTCCACCGAACTCGGTTTCCGTCTCGGGGAGTCGTACTTGAGCCAACTGCGGTCCGGTAAGGCGAAGTCGCCTTCCTTCCGCACGGTCGAGGGCATCTCGGCGGCGTTCGGGGTGGACGTTCACTACTTCCTCGAAGACCGCGCCGCCCAGCGCACCCGCGACCAGATCGACCTCATGCGCCTGCAGGCCGACACCAACGTGCAGCTGGCGGCGTTTCGTCTCGCCGGACTGTCGAGCGATTCGGTGACGGTCGTCAACGAGTTGATCAAGGTGCTTCGCGTTCAGCAGGGCCTTCCCGCGGATCCGCCGGATCTCCTGAAGTCGTCGGAACCCGAACTCGGCCACGGCCACTCCGGGCTGCGTGTCGTCGAGAAACACGAAGCAGCCGACTAGTTCGACCGGGGGCGGTACCGGACGGGGTGATGCGGTCCGAAAGAGCTCTGCGGACGCTGTGTCGCCGCGAGCTCGCCGATCTGTTGCTCGATCTGCCGCTCGATGCCGAACAACTGTGTCGGCTCTACGGCGAGAAGCGCGGACGGGCCATCAAGATCATTGCGCATCCTCTTCCGGCGGGGATGCCCAACGGCGTCTGGATGATGGCGCAGGACGCCGATTACTTTTTCTACCAGGCCAGCACCACGAAACTTCACCGGGATCAGATCGTCATCCACGAGTTCGGACATCTGATTGCAGGCCATCAGATCCTCGGTTCTGATCCCTCGACGCTTGCCGGCGGTGCCGGCGCGGCCGTCGGGGGAAACGAGCAGTCCGTACAGGATGCGCTGGGCCGGACCTGTTATTCCGATGAGCGTGAGTGGGAAGCCGAGATGTTGGCGACGATCATCAGGGAATGGGCGGTCAGGGCTGCGCAAGGTGTAGGCCGATCGGCCGGGCACGGGGGATTGCGTGGTATTCAGCGCGTCCTCGGGGGGCATTCGGGATGGTTGTAGGTCTGGTCAACGCTGCTGCGATGGTGCTCTTCGCCGTTGCACTGTGCTGGCGTCTCGAGCAGATCCGGCGAGAGCGTGCCGGGCTTCAACCGCTGGCCTTGACGGTGGCCGTCGCCGCGTTGACATTGGCATTTGTCGACACCAACACCCAGGTGCGGGCGTGGCTGGACACAATGCTGTTCACCGGGGCCGGCCGGCTGCTGTTCTACTGCCTGCTGGCCATCGGGGTCGCCGCCCTGGTGGTCGTCTTCTTCTTCGGGACCACCGAGAGCGGTCGCCGGCGTCGCGCCGGGATGGAAGCGGTGCCACTGGTCATCGCGATGATCGGGCTCAACGCCGCGATGCTGGCAACCCCGACCCCGGTGCGGACCAGGGACGTGTCGGACTGGACCGTGCAGCACATCGGTTTCGCGGTGTTCTTCGTCATCGCCGGCAGCTATCTCGTCTACGCGCTGGGCGCCTGCGTGGTGTCGATCGCGCGTTACGTGGGTCTGGCAGAAGGGTATCTGCGGCATTCGCTGATCACTCTGCTGACCGGGTTGACGATGGTCGGCGTCGGTTCGCTCATCCAGACATTGTTTGTGGTCGGCGCCGGGCTGGATCTGTTCAGCCTTCCGGTCCTACTGAAGGTCGCGGGCGTGATGTCATCGACCGGTGCGGTGTTGTTCCTGGTGGGGGTGTCTTATCCGATGGTGCGGGCGCGCTGGATGAAGATGCGTCATGACATCCGCCATCGAAGGCACCATCGAGAACTCGAAACCCTATGGGAATTGACCACTTCGGCGCTTCCCGAGGTGGTTTTGCCGCCACGAACCGGCCGCCGCGTCGAGGGTTCGATCAACCTGATGTACCAGCGTCGGGTCATCGAGATCCGGGACGCGGTTCTGCAACTCAGTCCGTACTTGCCGGAAGACTTCGACAGTCGGCCGATCGCGGAGCAGGCCGGCGCCATATATGCGGCCGTCGACACCTATCGGGAGGCCGGTGGTTCGTCCGGTGCGGTCCGTGAGGTGCTCGCCGGGGCCGCCGACGACCTCGACTCCGACGCCAGGCCGCTACGACGACTCTCGCGAGAGTTGGGTCGCGTGGCCCCCGGCACCACCCGGGCACGACACCGGGCGGCCTAGACCGGTGCGCGCCAAACGCGACTCCATCTGGTGAATGCGTTGCCGGACTTCGGGTTTCATTCGTCGCGGTCGAGTCCGCGTCAGACGGTCAGCAAGACCTTCGTGGCTCGGCGCTCACTCATGGCCCGGTAACCTTCGGCGGCCTGTTCGAGCGGCAAGGTGAGATCGAAGACCTTGCCGGGATCGATGGTGCGGTTCCAGATGAGGTCGATCAGGTCAGGTAGGAAGCGGCGTACCGGTGCCGGTCCGCCGTGCAGATGGATCTCGGCGAAGAACAGATCCAGTCCGGGGAGTTCGACGTCGTGGGAGACACCGACGTACCCGACATGGCCTCCGGGCCGGGTGGAACCGATGGCCTGCATCATCGATTGTTGTGTGCCCACTGCCTCGACGACGGAGTGCGCACCCAGACCGCCGGTGAGCTCCTTGATCTTGGCGACGCCGTCGTCCCCGCGCTCTTCGACGATGTCGGTGGCGCCGAACTCCCGGGCCAGGGCCTGGCGGTCGGCATGCCGGCTCATGGCGATGATCCGGTCGGCCCCGAGCTCTCTGGCGGCGAGCACCGCGAGCAGGCCGACGGCGCCGTCACCGACAACCGCGACGGTTTTACCCGGTCCGGCCTCGGCGGCCACGGCACCGAACCATCCGGTGCCCAGGACGTCGGAGGCCGCGAGCAGCGAGGGGATCAGATCCGGGTCGGGTTGACCGGGTGTGGCCACGAGTGTTCCGTCGGCAAGCGGGATACGGGCGTACTGGGCCTGGGTGCCGATCACGCCCATCGGGATTGCGTTCACGCACCGGGATTGGTAGCCGGCCCGGCAGATCTCGCAGGTGTTGTCCGAGGCGAAGAACGATCCGACGACGAAATCACCGACCGAGAGATCTTTCACGGCGTTGCCGATGTGGGTGACCGTACCGACGTACTCGTGTCCCATGGGCATGTGGTCGGCGGGGTCATCACCGCGGTAGGGCCACAGGTCCGATCCGCAGACGCAGGTCGCCGCGAGACGAATGATCGCGTCGGTCGGTTCGACGATCACCGGGTCCGGACGTTCTTCGACCTGTACGTCACCGGGCTGGTTCAGAATGACTCCACGCATCAGGTGTCTCCTCCATCGGGGGTGATACCTCCACACAACCAGCATCCGGTTGGCGAGGGGGAGTCCGGCGGGAAAAGGTGTGGCGACTTGTGATGGGTATTCGGGTGGCGGTCGGGCAAAACGCAAAAGCCGGGCCCTGTGAAGAGCCCGGCTTCTGCGATCGACCTGAGGTGGCCCGCTAGCGCGGAGCCATCCGCAGCGCGCCATCCATGCGGATGGTCTCGCCGTTGAGGTAGTCGTGGTCGACGATGAACGCGGCCAGCTTCGCGTAATCCTGGGGATCGCCCAGACGCTTCGGGAACGGGATGCCCGCTTCGAGGGTCTTCTTGAACTCCGGGGTGATGCCGTCGAGCATCGGGGTGTTGATGGTGCCGGGCGCGATAGTGCACACGCGCACACCGACCTGGGCGAGGTCGCGGGCCGCGGTGATGGTCATCGCGTGCACGCCGCCCTTGGAGGCGGTGTAGGCGATCTGACCGATCTGGCCTTCGAAGGCAGCCACGGACGCGGTGTTGATGATGACGCCGCGCTGGTCGTTCTCGTCGACCGGTTCCTGGCTCTGCATGCGGTTGGCGGCCAGTCGCATCACGTTGAACGTGCCGAGCAGGTTGATCTCGATGATCTTGCGGAAGAGTTCGAGCTCGTGTGGACCCTTCTTGGTCAGGATGCGGCTGGCCCAGCCGACACCGGCGCAATTCACGGCAACGCGCAGGGGGGCGCCGGAGGCTGCGATGGTGTCGAGGGCGGCCTCGACATCGGCTTCACTGGTGACGTCGGCGGCCAGGAGGGTTACACCCGGGGCCGGCTCGGCCTTGTCGATCGACGGCTGCAGATCCAGCCCGAAGACGATTGCGCCCGCGTCGGCGAAACGCTTGGCGGTGGCTGCGCCCAGACCTGAGGCTCCACCGGTGACCAATACTGCTGATCCTGAGATCTCCACGACTTGATGCCGTCCCTTCGATGAGTGTCCACGGGGAACGTCCTAGACCCCGCGTCATACACCCTAGTCAGCGACTTTCGCGGCAGCCCGGTCGGCTGCTCCCTCGAAGGTTCCGGCCGCCGCCGCGGCTTCCTCGCGGCGGGCCTTGATCAGCCAGACGCCGACCACCGTGATGATCGCGACCAGGCTCATCGTCGCAACGGTGATGCCGAGATCGTCGGCACTGATCAGTCCGTCGATGGTGAGCCACGCGGCGAAGACGAAGAAGAGGGTCGCCGCCCCCACGGCGATCGTCTTCTCCGGAAGACGACGACCGAGCATCGCGCCGACGCCGATGGCCAGCGCGTCGGCGGCGACCATGCCGATGGTCGAGCCGATCCACACCCCGAGCCAGTTGTTGTCGGTCGAGAGTGTGATCGTGGCAAGCATTGTCTTGTCGCCGAGTTCGGCGAGGAAGAACGACGCGATCACGGCGAACAGGACGGACTTGGTGACGCGGTCGGCCTTGACCGACTCGTCGTCGTCGAGGTTGTCGCCGCGGATGGTCCAGAAACCGAAGACCAGCATCGCCAGGCCGCCGACGATCGTGAGCAGATCGGAGGGGATGGACAGTCCGAGGAAGTGGCCCACGCCCACCGAGAACGCATGTACCAGGGTGGTCGCGATGGTGATGCCTGCGAGCACCACCCACCAGCGGTACTTCAGCGCATAGGTCATCGCCATCAGCTGTGACTTGTCGCCGAGCTCGGCCACGAAGATCACGCCGAAGCTGACCAGGAATGCGGTAATCACTCAGCCAACGTAAACGGCGTTCTCATAATTGCGCAACATATTGACCACCCGCATCCACGCAGGTGGGGTGCCCTTTCCGGAAAGTTAGGGTAACCGAAACTTAGGTTTCCCTAACCCCGTGAATCCCGGCACGGTCCTCCGTGTGGGTCCTGACGTGCGAGGACCCCCCGGAGAGCGAGCGGATCAGGCGGCGAGCAACATCGCCAGAACGGCGGTGTCGGGGTCGGTGGCCAGGTCCACGCCGATCTGATTTCGCATCGTGACGACTGTGCCGTCTGCCTCTGCCTCGGCCCACCCGGCGCGATGGTCGAGACCGAGTTCAGGGAGCCCTGGAAGCAGTACGCAGCCCGACGCGACATCGGAACACTCTGGCAGGGACGGCCTGGTCTCCGAAGGTGGATGCAGCATCAGCAGTGCCGGTGGCGGAGTCGTGAAGTGGCCGGATTCGGCGAAGCTGTTGTCGAAGACACTGCCCACCGCCAGCATCAGACCGACCGTGTCCGGATCGCAGGCTTCGGGCCGATCTTCGATGACGCTGAAAACTGTGGTGGTCCGCAGGAATCCCGGTCGGCACGCGATGCGGACCGAAGCGACCAGCGTCTGTGTCCATTCCAGGGTGGTATCCGGCCAGCGGCCGGAGATCAGGATGCCGCGCAGCTCACCCTCCTGGTGAAAGGGCGTCAGGCCGATCGGTTTGAGTCCGGACCGCGGTGTGTGGTGTCCGGTGGCGTCCTCGTTCATGGTGACCTCCTGTTGCCGGAAGTGAATGTCACTGCTGTGGGTCGCCTTTGACCGCGTCGCGGCGTGGCCGCGGGTGTTGCGAAGCTGTCTGTTTTGCGGGGCTGTATCGGAAGCATGCCCGGTAAACGGTTGGCACACAAGCCGACTCGACTGCCAAACGGGCGGGTGGACCCGAGGTTTCGGCCCCCGAACGCCAAACGGCGACCATCCCCCGGCTCGGGGAGGTCGCCGTTCGAGTAGAACTGCAGTGCAGTTGCCTGCCGCAGCTACGAGATCAAGCAGTCGCCTTGGCGAAACGCTCGGCGGCGTCGGCCCAGTTGACGATGTTCCACCAAGCCTTGATGTATTCGGGCTTGACGTTCTGGTAATCCAGGTAGAAGGCGTGCTCCCACATGTCGAGCAGCACGATGGGGGTCTGGTTCGGCGGGATGTTGCCGCTCTGATCGGTGAGCTGCAGGATCACGAGCTGGCCGATGACCGCGTCGTACGCCAGCATGGCCCAACCGCTGCCCTGCAGGGTGGCCGCGGCGGCGGTGAAGTGGGCGCGGAACTTGTCGAAGCTGCCGAACTGATCGTCGATGGCCGCGGCCAGCTCGCCTTCGGGCTTGTCTCCACCGTTGGGCGACAGGTTCTTCCAGAAGATGGAGTGGTTGGTGTGGCCACCGAGGTGGAAGGCCAGCGTCTTGCTCAGGCCTGCGACCTTGTCTGCGATTGTGCCGTCTTCGCGTGCCTCGGCCAGTTTGCCGAGCGTGGCATTGAGACCGGCAACGTAGGTGGCATGGTGCTTGCTGTGATGCAGCTCCATGATCCTGCCGGAGATGTGCGGCTCGAGAGCCGCGTAGTCGTAGTCGAGTTCCGGCAAGGTGTAGTCAGACACGATGTTCCTCTCACTATCTGGGGACCGGTCGTCCCCGCTTGGTAGTCGGCGCGCCGGGTATTTGAGGGCTTACCCAATTGAACGCAGTTCTACCCTTCCGTAGGCGGTTGGGATGTGCAATACCGCACGACGAATGCACCTCAAGCCCAGTTGAGGTTTGAGGTGTCCGATTGCGGGGGCCTACGAAGCGTGGACCACCTGTTATGCGAAAAAGATCAGGACCAGGAGCAGCGCCAGCAGGCCGACAATGCTGATGCCGGTGGTGATACACCGAGTCGCGATATTGATCGGCTCGGATCCCGGCCATGCAGGTCTGCGACGCTCGAATCGTCGGGCGCCGGCGCCAGAGCCGGTCGAGGATGCCACCCGATCTCCTGCCTGCAGCAATCAGCGTTTTCGACCCGAAGTGACTGGGGTCACAGGGGCTTGGTGTCGCACAGCTAAACACGTCTGCCAACGGGACTCAACCCGAACCGGAAATTCGGCACCCATGTTGTTACCGCGACCCCCGATCGAAGGGGTGGTTAGGATTGCCCGATGATCAGCTCCATCGCACTGCCGCGAGAGATCCGCATCGGAGCCGGGGCGATCGATCAGCTGGCCGATGTGGTCAGCGGTCTCGGGGCCCGTCGACCCCTACTCATCACCGACACCTTCCTGTCCTCGCAGGGTGCGCCCGAACGAGTGGTGCGCGCGCTGGTGGCCGCCGGTCTGGACGCCGACTATTTCGACGGAACCGTTCCCGACCCGACCACGGCGTCGCTGCAGTCCGGGCTGCGGGCGGTCCGCGACCACGGCGCCGACCTGCTGATCGGTTTCGGTGGCGGCAGTCCGATGGACACGGCGAAGGCGCTGGCGCTGCTCGCGGTCCGCGACGGAACGATGCGCGACTACAAGGCGCCGCTGCGCAACGACGCGCCGGGACTTCCGGTGGTGGCCGTGCCGACCACCGCGGGGAGCGGTTCCGAGGCCACCCAGTTCACGATCATCACCGACAGCGAGAGCGACGAGAAGATGCTCTGCATCGGGCGCGCGTTCCTGCCCGTGGCGGCGATCGTCGACTACGAGCTGACGCTGTCGATGCCGGCCCGGCTCACCGCCGACACCGGGATCGATGCGCTCACCCATGCGGTGGAGGCGTACGTCAGCCGGAAGAACAACCCGTTCTCCGACGACTTCTGCCTGCGTGCGATCGCGGCGATCGGCGCGAACCTGCGCCGGGTGTATGCCGACGGTTCGGACCGGGACGCCCGTTCGGCGATGATGCAGGCGGCACTGCACGCCGGGATCGCGTTCTCGAACTCGTCGGTGGCACTGGTCCACGGCATGAGCCGGCCGATCGGTGCGCACTTCCACCTCGCGCATGGTCTGTCCAACGCCATGTTGTTCCCCGCCGTGACCAGATTCTCACTGGACCGCGCCACCGAGCGTTACGCGGACTGCGCGCGGGCATTGGGCTGTGCCGCGGCGACCGACTCCGACGAACGCGCGGCGGGCCTGCTGGTCGACGAGCTCACCCGGCTGTCCGTCGAGCTGGCGGTCCCGACGCCGCAGCTCAGCGGGATCACGCGGGAGCGGTGGGACGAGCTGATCCCGCTGATGGCCCGCCAGGCGATCGAATCGGGCTCGCCGGGCAACAACCCGCGGATACCGTCGGCCGACGAGATCGAAAAGATCTACGCGGAGATCTACAGCTGATACGCGAGGTCTTGGACGCCGCGAAGCGGCAACTATCATCGCCTGCGGGCAACCTGCGAGGGCGCTCGCGCGTCCAAACCTGGACGACCCGGACATATGACGTGAAAAGAACCGAGGGGGACACATGGCACGGCCGACTGCCGCGCAACTGTATGCCGCCTACGGTGACAATGCCGACAGCGACGTCACGCTACGGCTCCTGCGTTCCCGCAACGCGGTGCCGTACCTGGCGATCATGGCGGCGCGCCTGGCCGATGGACAGGTCGACGGCGACCATCTCGCGGCGGGTATCGAGAAAGACCTCGACGACCTGGCCGGGCACTGGACCGATCGTGGCTGGGAACTGCCCACGGCCGAAGATCTCCTCGACCGCTGGGTGCGGGCCGGATATCTGGCGCGCACACTCCAGAACAATTCCGCGATCGAGCGTTACCAACTGACCCGCGGCGCCACCCAGGCCATCGCGCAGGTGCAGGCAGTTCGGCAGAACCGCACGGTGGCCACCGAGACGGTGCTCGAACTCGTGATGTCGCGGTTGTCCAACATCGCGGTGTCGATCGATCCCGACCCGGGCGAGCACATCCGCGACATCGATCGTAAGATCACCGAATTGTCCAGGCGTCGTGAGGAATTGGCTGCCGGTGCGGTGCCGGTCGTGGATACCCGCCGGGTGCTCGACGACATCCGGATGGTCAGTTCGCTCGCCGAGCGCATGCCGGCCGACATCATCGGGTACGGCGAGAAGATGCGCGAGAACTCGCGGGCCCTGTTGACCACGGGCATCGATGCTGAGCAAGGATCGCATGCCGATGTGCTCAACCGGATGTTCGACGGGCATGACGCGCTGGCCGACTCCGACGAGGGCAAGGCCTTCGACACCTTCTACACACTGATCGCCGATCACCGCCTGCGGGAGGATCTGGAGTCGAGCATCGCGCGGATCGCCACCGGGCTGCCGAATCTGCCGCCCGATCTCCTCGACACCCTGACCGGCTTCATCGACCGGATGTGGGATGAGGTCCAGGTTGTCGACGAGGTCCGCGGGCAGGTCTATCGACGGATCAACACCTTCGTCAAGGACGGCGACTTCCTGCACTACCGCGCGTTGCGTGCCCAGATCGCCGATGCCCAGCGGGCCGCCCTGGCCGCCTTCGTCGAGGCCGGCCCGGGCCGGGACATGGGGATCGAGGTCCCGATGAGTGCTGCGTTCACCAATTCCGTTGGCGCACTGGTGTTCCACGACGGGATCGTCGATTCGCCGGGTGCGGTGGCCGACACGGCGGGCGAGATCAGTATCAACCCCGTGGACCTGGTGGGTGTGGAGTCGATCGACTGGCATTCGCTGACCGATGCGGTCAACGGGGCACTCGATGGTGGTCCGGCCGGAATCGACGAGGTGCTGGCCCGGTTGCCGAAAGCCCGGACCGGTGACGTCGTCGGCATCTGGTCGCTGGCTCAGCGCCATGGTGCCACCGACAACGACAGTACCGTGACCGTGCTCGCCCACACTGCTCGCGGCCTGCGTGAAATCCACTTGTCCGCAGTGCATTTCACCAGTGCTCTACCCGACCCGATCACGGCGTTGCCGCATGAGGTGATGCACTTGCTCGATGAACCAGACGCCGAAGCCGTCCCCGGTGCATCCGCCCCCAGTTCTACCAGGAGAGGTCGATGACCACATCGGAAGATCAAGTCCCCGAACAGGCGGACGCAGTACCAACTCCGGCGCAGCAAGACGGCGATGACCTGTTCGTCGACACGCCCGGGGCTTTCGACGCGCCGCCGGTCGACCTGTCCCACTTCGCATTCGACGGATCGGTGCCGGTCGGGAGCATCAGCGAGGCGCGGGTCGACGCACGCTTCGAGGGTGACACCTCGGCGCTGCCCGCACCGGTCTGCTACGCCCTGCAGGAACTTGTTGCCGCAGCACATGTCTCGGTTCGATCGCGCAACTGGAAGACGATCGAGATCCACGAGGAGATCATCCGGTCGAGGCTGTCGGAACTGAACCTGCAGCTCGAGATCAACCGGGAACACAAGTACGCGTTCACCAAGCAGGTCTCGGAGAACGATCCGAGGCAGCGCAACATTCTGCGGGCGCAGACGCTGACGCTGGCGGCGTCGGTGCTGGCCCTGTTCCTGCGCCAGAAGTACCTGACCAGTGCCGATGAGTCGGTGGTGGTCGAACGCGGCGAGATCATCGACCACATGCTCACCTACAAGCCGGTATCGGACACGGATGAGGCGGGCTTCGTCAAACGTATCGACGCCGCGATCAATCAACTCGAGTCCCGCAAGATCATCCGGGCACTTCCGGGCACCGACCGCTACGTGGTGCTGGGGGTGATCGCCTCCCTGCTCGGGCCCGAGCAGGTGGCTGCCTACACGGAGGCGTACCGACGCCTGGCCGGTGACTACGAGGAGGCCGGTACCGACCTGGCCGAACTCGATGACCAGGAGCGCACATCATGACCGAGATCCTGGAGCAAGACAAAGCCGCAGTCGGAGCTCGCCCGGTTGAACGCGAGGAGGCCGGAAACAAGACCCGGCCGACCGAACTGGCCGGCAAGCGCACGATCAACATCGGGCAATTCCGTTTGACCAGAATTCAGATGGTCAACTGGGGCACCTTCGACGGATACAAGGACTATCCGATCGACGAGCGCGGCGTGATGCTCACCGGGCCGTCCGGGTCGGGTAAGTCGTCGATGATGGACGGTCACTCGGTGGTCCTGCTACCGACCTATGATCAGGTCTTCAACGCCTCGGCCGACCTCACCGCCAAGGGAGCCAAGAAGGCTGCCCGTTCGATGGCCGACTACGTGCGGGGCGCATGGGCCGAGAACGACGACCGTTACAACCAGTCGCAGGTGCAGTACCTGCGGGCCGACGGTGCCACCTGGTCGGCGATCGCGGCCACCTACGACAACGGTGCCGGGTCGGCGACCACGGCGGTCGCGATCAAGTGGTTCCCCGGTTCGGGGACCGACGGCAGTTCGCTGCGATCCTGGTACCAGCTGCACGACGGGCACTGGGATCTTTTGTCGCTCAACGCCTGGGCCCAGAGCGGCTTCGACATCAGGCGGTTCCGGACCAACAATCCGACGGTCGAGTGTTTCGATGTGCAGAGCGCCTACCAGGAGGCGTTGCGCCGGCGGGTGGGCATCGGCCAGTCGTCGGCCGCGTTGTCGCTGATGGGCAAGGCCAAGGCGATGAAGAACGTCGGTGACCTCAACCTGTTCATCCGGACCTACATGCTCGACCGCCCGGAGACGTACGCGAAGGCCGAGCGGTTGGTGGAGAACTTCACCCAACTCGACGAGGCCTATCAGGCCGCCGCGCGCGCGAATGCGCAGGAACAGGTGTTGCGACCGATCCCGGAGGCGTGGAAAACCTATTGCAGCGCAGAGGAATCCACCACCAGGGCCGGAACGCTGCTGGGTCCGCCGATGCGTGGCTTCATGCGCGAACATCGGATGACGTTGCTACAGGAGCGACTCGATCGCATCGACGCCGACCGGTTGCGCCTGGACAACGAGGTCGCCAATTGGGAGAACCTGGCCGACGAACGCGAAGAGCGCCACGGGTCCCTGCGTGATCAGCTGATGTCCGAAAAGGGTGAGCTGACCACCCTGGAATCAGAATTGAAGTCGTTCGAGCAGCAGGTGACGGCACGTAACCGGGCCTATGAGCGCTACTCCGCGTTGGTCGGCGGACTCGGCGAACAAACACCGGAGACCCAGGACGAGTTCGCGGCCCTGAGGTTGCGCGCACCGGAGATCGCCCGGGCAGCAAGGGAATCGGCGGATCGCCTCGCGACGTCGGCCCACTCGTTCTTTGCCGCCGAGACCGATGCGCGCCGTGCATACGAGGGTGCGGTCGAAGAGCTGTCGAGCCTCAACACCCGTCGGTCGCTGCTGCCCCGTGAGGTACTCGGGCAACGCGACGGGATCGCGCAGGCCACCGGTGTGCCGGCCGACGAGCTGCCGTTCGCCGCCGAGCTGATCGATGTGGACCCCGACGAGAAGGAACGTTGGGCCGGTGCCGCCGAACGGGTGCTCCGTGGCCTGGGTATGACGATGCTCGTCCCGGAGACCCACCGGCGCACCATCGGTGATTTCGTCAACCGGACAAACCTCGGTGGTGTCCTCGAATACCGTGTCTACCAAGAGAATGCGCCGGCGCCGAGCGTCCCGGTCCCGGGATCACTCGCGGAGAAGCTCCTCGTCGACCAGCGCCACCCCGCCGGGGCATGGCTGGCGAACGTGGTGGCGCACAGCGCCGAACACATCTGCGTCGAGCTGCCTGCGCAACTCGAGAACCACCCGTTGGCGGTGACACCGCAGGGCCTGGTGAAGTCCGGTCGTGATCGCTTCCGCAAGGACGACCGCCGGTCCGTGTCGGACCGTACCCAGTGGATCCTAGGGTCGAACACCGACGGCAAAAGAGCCGCCCTCGAAGAGTCCCGGGATCATCTCGAAGCGGTGTACCGGGAGGCCCGGCAGGCCGCGCAGGACAAGCGAGATCTGTTGGAGCAGAACCGGGAACGCGCGAAGAACGCCGACGCGCTGGCCGGGTACGCCTCGTGGGCCGAGCTCAACTGGTGGTCGTCCCGCCGCGATGCCGACGAGCTGAACGCCCGGATCGATCGCGTGCGCGAGAACCGGGTCGACCTCGCCGAACTCGAAGAGCAGGTGGAGATCGCCCGCGCCGACTGGCGTGAGGCGGTGGCGCGCGTGGGTGCCCTCGGTGATCAGCTGGGCCACATCGGATCTGACTGGGACCGTTGGTTCGCCGAGTTCGAGCAGGTCAAGGCCGAGAACTTCAAGATCGACGACGACGACCGCGAGTACCTTGCGGGCGTGCTCGCCGAGACCTTGGCCGCCGGCGGCAAGACGCTGACCCTGGACAACTACGGCGAGGTGCGTTCGGATCTACGCAATGCACTCGAAGCGATTGTCGGCAAGGCGAATGCCGAGCGCGATGGCGCGGAGAACAAGGTCGTGCGGGCGGCGGAGGCCTTCTTGCGGGAATGGCCCGAGGCGTCGGCGAACCTCAGTGCCACCGTCGAGTTCGCCCCCGATCTGGTGTCCATCCACACCAGCCTGGTCGAGCACGGTCTGGCTTCCACGCAACAACGATTCCGGCAGCTGATCACCACTGATATCAGCCATTCGGTCTCGAATCTGTACAAGGAGATCGCCGACACCAACAAGCGCATCACCCGCGGTATCGCCGAGGTCAACCTCGGACTGCGCCGCGTGGACTTCAACGAGGGCACGTATCTGCAGATCGCGCAGCTGCACAATCCGACTGATGAGTCCCGGGAGTTCGCCAAGATCGTCGATGCGATGATCCGTGATGCCCCCGCCGCCAAGGGCGGCGACGGAGCGGTGCTGGCGCGGCAGTTCTATCGGATCCGCGATCTGGTGGCCCGGCTCACCGGGACCGATGCCGAGAGCCGTCGCTGGTGTGACAACGTCCTCGACGTCCGCAACAGTTACACGTTCTACGGCAAGGAGCTCGCGGCCGGTGCGCCCGCGGACGATCCACCGGTGCACACCTACCGCAACACCGCATCGAACTCCGGTGGCGAGCAGGAGAAGCTGGTGGCGTTCTGTCTGGCCGCGGCGCTGAGCTTTTCGCTCTCGCACGGGGAGGACCACAGGCCCGGCTTCGCGCCGTTGATGCTCGATGAGGCGTTCAGCAAGTCCGACGAGACCTTCAGCTCGCAGTCGTTGCGGGCGTTCGAACAATTCGGATTCCAGCTGATCATCGCCGCCCCGATCCGGATGGTCGGTATCGTCGAACCCTTCATCGGCCAGGTCATCCTGGTGGACAAGCAGGTCGGTGAGACCGGGGCTCGCTCCGATGCCCGGGCCGCCACATTCGGCGAGTTGGCCGACGCGCGGACCTCGGGTGGTCGTAAATAGAAACGGGTGAGCCATGACCGGGCCGATCAGCTTGCGGCAATGGAACCGGACGCTGTTGCAGCGGCAGCACCTCCTCGAACGGGTTGATGAGGACGTGCTCGACGTCCTCGATCGCTGCGTGGGATTGCAATCCCAGGACCCGAAGGTGGCGTTTTACGGATTGTCGTCCCGGATGGCCGATTTCGACCCGGCGGACCTCGATGAGCTGATGACCGGTCGCGAGGTGGTGCGGATGGCATTGCTGCGCAGCACCGTGTTCCTGATGGACGCCGAAGACGCCCGGTGGGTGCGACCCCTCGCTCAGGCGAGCATGGACCGGGAGATGCGGAACAACCACGTCAAGCATCTGGCCGGCGCCGATCCCGACGACGTGGCCCGGTACGGCCGTGAGTTGCTCAGCGGCACAGAGCTTTCGGCGAAAGATCTCACCGCCGCCCTGGCGCAGCGTTGGCCGGAAGCCGTTGCGGCGTCTTTGGCAACCGTGGTCCGCTGCTTGGTCCCGCTGGTCCAGGTACCGCCGCGGGGGACGTGGGCGGGTTCGGCGACGACCACCTACCGCCTCTACGACGACTGGTGTGGACCGGGCGAGTCGGCGGTGACCGGGGACGAGGCGGTCAAAGACCTCATCCGGCTGTATCTGCGCGGCTTCGGCCCCGCCACGATCAAGGGGATTCAGAGCTGGGCGGGCATGACGCGACTACGTTCCGTCGTCGAGGCGATGGAAGCCGACTGGGAGCTGGACAAGGTGACCGGCCCGGACGGCGAGGAACTGTTCGACCTCGCAGGCATGGGCCTTGCCGACGAAACACTGCCCGCACCGGCTCGTTTGGTGGCGCCCTTCGACAACATCGTCGTCGCGCAGGGCACCGATCGCCGGCGGGTGGTTGATGACGACGTGTTCCAGAAGCTGGTCACCCCCAATGGAAGGTCGCCGGGATTCGTGCTGGTCGATGGCCGCGTGGCCGGGACCTGGAAGCCGGTGAAAGACGGCAAGAAGACCACCGTCGACATCGAGTACCTGGTCAGGGTGCCCGCGTCGGAGAAACGCGGTGTGGAGTCGGAACGCGAACGCCTCACCGCGTTCTGCAACGCCTGACTGCGCTACCGGACCTGCATGGTTCCCGAGCACGACGTCGTGGGGATGGCCCACAGGGCGTTGCTGTTGACTGCGGAGAAGGTGAAGTCGATGGTGCCCGCGCCGGTGTTGAGATCGAAGCGGGGGCCTCCGCCGAAGCCATCGATGCGGTCGTGGTCGAAGGCGGTCCCGGCGCGCCCGGTGCTGCGGTTCCGCCAGTCCAGGCGGCCCGCCGAGTCATAGCCGCCATTGCGGATGAGGGCTCCCCACGGGGTAGAGACGTCCTGCACGGCGGCGTCCACTCGCCCGGGACCTTTCTCGGTTACGAAAAGCCGCGCGGGACTGAAGGGCTGATCGATGATGTAGGGGCTCAGACCCCAACAGCGGGTCATCGGGACAACAGTCTCCGCGGAGGCCTGTCCGGCACCGATGGTGCCGATTCCGATCGTGGTGGCAAGTGCGAACAAGGCCGCAGCGGCATTGCGCCGGATGTTGTGGTGAGCCATGGTGCCTGTCTCCTATGTGTCGAGGTGAAGCCCGGTTGAGCTCGAAACGTGCGTGAATGTTCGGTGTATCGCCGGTCCCGCCGAAACTGTTTCGGCCGGACCGACATTCATTCACCTGAATGACCGGTGCGTGGCGATGCATCGGTGTTTAGTCGGTCGGCCGGGACGCGTTCCATCCGGGTCCAGCCCTTCAACCCACGCGCCTCCAGCGCCGCCAGGAGCCCCTTCACGGCCGGCGCGGCTTCGAATGTGGTCGCGTCCAGCAACTTGATGAGTGGATCGTCCAGGCCCTCGAAGTCGGCCTCGCCGGCTTCCTCCGCCAGTGTCATCTGTCGCTCGATGATGTCGGCGACCTCGTCGATCCGTGGATCGTCGGCAGGCCAGTCGAATGCACCGTTCAGCAGGCTGTAGAGGCGGATCACGTCGGGGTGGTCCAACTGTTTGTGCTTCCCGGCGATGACGCCGTCGATCTGGTCCGGTACCTGGGCGGCGATCATGATCCAGGCATCTCGCTCCATCTCGATGTAGCGCTCCTCGACACCGAGGCCGCGTAACCGGTCGAGATAGTCCACGACGCTCTGCGGCAGCGCCAGGTGTTCGCCGGCAGCGAGTCTGGTGAGCCGCTTGCGGGTCTCTTGCAACCGGCGGATCTCGGCGCGCAGCTTTGTGTCGATCTCCCCGAGACCCGCTGCGAACTCCGCCGAGTCGGCGTCGAGCAGTTCTTCCACGCGGGCCAGCGGTACACCGGCATCGGCCAGCGTGTGGATCCGGATCAGTGTCACAACAGCTTCGGCGTCGTAGGTCCGGTATCCGGAGCGGTCGCGCTCGGGTTCCGGTAGCAGCCCGATCTTGTGGTAGTGCCGGATAGCCCGCACCGATACGCCCGCGTACGTCGCCAACTGGCTGATGGTGACCATGGTTCTCAGCCTGCCTCAGCTGGTCTTCCGGTGGTAGGTGATGGTCGCGAAGAGGTATGCCAGGACACCGATCCCGACGCACCAGGCCACTGCGATCCACATGTCATTCCCGACCGATCCGCCGGCCAACAGATCACGGAGCGTGTTGACGATCGACGTCACCGGTTGATTCTCGGCGAACCACCGCACCGGGCCGGGCATGGTCTCGGTCGGCGCAAACGCCGAGCTGACGAACGGCAGGAAGATGAGCGGGTAGGCGAACACGCTCGCACCCTCCACCGTCGTCGCGGCGAGGCCGGGGATCACCGCGATCCAGGTCAGCGCGAGGGTGAACAGCAGCAGGATGGCAATCACCCCGAGCCAGGCCAGAATGCCTGCGTCTGAGCGGAACCCCATCAGCAGGGCCACGCCCACCACGATCACCAACGAGATCACGTTGGCGACGAGTGAGGTCAGAACGTGTGCCCAGAGCACACCCGACCGGGCGATCGGCATGGATCGGAAGCGTTCGAAGATTCCACCCCGGACGTCCTGGAAGAGCCGGAATGCGGTGTAGGAGATACCCGAGGCGACCGTGATCAGCAGGATCCCGGGCAGCATGTAGTCGATGTACTCGACCGAACCGGTGTCGATTGCACCGCCGAATACGTAGACGAACATCAGCATCAAGGCGACCGGCATGAGCGCGGTGGTGATGATGGTATCGATGCTGCGCGTGACGTGGCGCAAGGTGCGTCCGGTGAGGACGGCGGTGTCGGCGATGGACTGGGTGACCATTGATCTTCCTTACCGGGACGTCGAGGGGTTGCGGGCTTCATCGCCGACGACCGCGAAGAAGACGTCTTCGAGCGTCGGCTGTTTCTCGACGTACTCGACCTTGGTGGGCGGCAGCAGAGCCTTGAGTTCGGCGAGGGTGCCGTCGACGATGATCCGCCCCTGATGCAGGATCGCGATCCGGTCGGCGAGATGCTCGGCCTCTTCCAAATGCTGCGTTGTGAGCAGAACCGTCGTGCCGCGCCCGGCGAGGCTCTTCACCGTGTCCCACACCTCGATACGCGCCTCCGGGTCGAGCCCGGTTGTCGGCTCGTCCAGGAAGATCACCGGCGGATCACCGATCAGGCTCATCGCGATGTCCAGGCGGCGTCGCATACCACCCGAATACGTGGAGACCTTTCGCCCGGCCGCTCCGGACAGCGAAAAGCGTTGCAGGAGTGCTTCTGTCGTTGTACCTGGGTCCTCGAGGTGGCGAAGCTTCGCGATCAGGACCAGGTTCTCCCGACCGGTCAGGATCTCGTCGACCGCCGCGAACTGACCCGTGAGACTGATCGACTTGCGCACATCATCGGCCTGCGACGCGGTATCGAAGCCGTTGACGTGGGCCGTCCCCGCGTCGGCCGCCAGCAGTGTCGACAGGATCTTCACGACGGTCGTCTTGCCCGCCCCGTTCGAGCCGAGCAGCGCGAGGATACTGCCTCCCGCCACCTCGAAGTCGACGCCCTTCAGGACCTCGAGCTTCCCGAATGACTTCGCGAGCCCTTGCACGCGAATCGCCGCACCGGTCACCGTCGCTGCTGAGACCACCGTCTATCTCCTTTCGTAGGAGCAGATTCCGTCGGTATGGGAGCTCCTACGGCAAGCATGGAGGGTTGACCCTGCGTCAGGGTCAAGCGGAAATGCAGACGGCTCGCATTGTTCGATCGTGGATGGGGGACAAGACGTCGCCGGCGTGCGTCACTGCGCCAGGTTTCCCGACCGCGGATTACGATGTGTGATGCAGTAACGCCGTCCGATCGGGTCTTCCATCACGGTCCAGAAACGATGGTGCTCAATGACTTTGGCGCCCCATCCCTCGTGACGGGCGACCTCTTCCTCTGGGTGTGTGCTCGCCAGATCCAGATGACCGCCGGTGTGGGGCGACTCCACGCGCTGCAACATGATGCGTAGTGGCATGTCATCGGGGCGCCGTAGGTTGCGGAACTCCGGCAGCAACCCCTGTCGCCACGGCCAGGCGGTCAGCGCCGCCCAGAAGTCGCATTCGGTGTCGTAGTCGGCAGCCGGGATGTCGATACAGAGTTGGTCGATGATGCTGATCGTGTCGCCCGGCCAGCGGATCGGCCGGGAGCGGCGGCTCTCGCCCTGCCAGGAGACCAGGCAGAAACCGAAACCGCCCGGCGATCGCAGGACCACCACATCGGAGTTCTTCGAGACCACAGTGGCGCCGAGCGCCCTCGCCTGGTCGATCGATTCGCGCAGATCGTCGACGTGGAGGTCGAGGTGGACGCCGCCGTCGCCGGATTCGAGTCGTTGGACCCGCAGGTGTGGGTCACCGTTGAAAGGTTCGAGTGAGGCGAACTCCCGGTGGGCGCCACGCGCCGGGGACACGGTACTGCCGGCGATCGCCCGCCAGAACGTCACTTCGTCACTGAAACTGTCCCGCGGGAAGTCGAGAAGGGCGGAAAGCCATCGGACCGTCATACAGGTCAGTGTGGGGGCTCGGGGCCGCCGCTGCCCGGGCATTCCACCGGACCGAGTCCGCATAGTGTGGACTGATGGGTCCGTTGAAGAAGATCGCACGCATGGTGGCAAAGGCGCACGCCGACAAGGTTGCAGTGGTGCGCCTCGAGGGAATCATCGGCGGGATCGGGCCCGGCCGCAGTGGGCTGACCGCTGAGAACCTCGAATCGAACCTGACGCGGGCATTCGAGACAGAACGTCTCAAAGCAGTTGTTCTGGTCATCAATTCGCCCGGGGGATCGCCGACGCAGTCGGAGTACATCGCGGAACGGATCAGGCAGTTGTCGTCCGAGAAGGGCGTGCGTGTCCTGGCATTCTGCGAGGACGTCGCGGCCTCGGGTGGTTACTGGATCGCCTGCGCCGCCGACGAGATCTATGCCGCGCACACTTCGATCGTCGGTTCGATCGGCGTGGTCTCGTCCGGTTTCGGGTTGCAGGACCTGATCAGCCGCGTCGGGGTGGAACGTCGCCTCCACACCGCGGGTGAGAACAAGTCCCGGCTCGACCCCTTCATTCCGGAGAAGTCCGAGGATGTGGCGTGGTTGCGCGGTCTGCAGGATGACCTCCACGCTGCGTTCATCACCTGGGTGCGGCAGCGGCGCGGGACAAAACTCGTGGGGCCGGACGCGGACCTGTTCAACGGTGACGTCTGGGTCGGTCGTGCGGCGGTCGATGTCGGACTGGTCGACGGTATCGGAGTACTGCGGTCGGTGATGGCCGAGCGATTCCCGGATGCCGAACTGGAGATCATCGCCTCGCCCAAGCCGCTGCTGGCCCGGCTCGCCGGGGGTGTCGCAGCGGACACCACCGTGGCCGGTGTGAGCGCCGAGGCGGTCGACGGATTCGTGGGCGGCACCATTTCGGCGGTCGAGCGCCGGGCGCAATGGATGCGGTTCGGGCTCTAGATCGCTCCCTGATCCGGCGCCAGAATGCAAACCCGCTGGTGGTGCAGAAGTGACTGGTGGGGTTGTGGATAAGTGGGCGGTCGCCGGAGAGCGCCTGTGAGTAGCCGATGGACTCAGACCGAAAGTTATCCACAGGCACCTTCTAATGTGCTGGTTCAGGGCGCGCGGACAAACACTCAACCTGTGGATGAGGCTGTGGAAACTGTGGAGAAGTTATCCACAATCCCCTCCGGGGAGTGACTCGGGTCACACTTTCAGTTGAAGTTGGTGACATAACATGTCAGATGCTCAATCGTTGACTGGGATTCGCCACGGAATTGAACAAGATAAAGGCCTGTGGATAACTTGTTCATAAGTCCCAGCTGGTGCCGTGCGGGGGCAGTGCGTGCCACCATGGTCAACGTGAGTATGTCGCAAATCCCTTCGGTACCCGTGACCGAGCTGCCGGCCGATTTCGTCGGCGAGACCAACGCGATTCTGCTGGACGTCCGTGAGCCCGACGAGTGGGCGGAGGGTCATGTGCCGGGTGCCCTTCACATCCCACTCGGGGACGTGCCCGCCCGCATCGACGAAATCGACCCTGATGCCCACCTCTATGTCATCTGCCATGCCGGTGGTCGGTCGGAGCGAGCACTGCGTTATCTGATGCAGCGCGGATACGAGGGAGCGAACGTCATCGGCGGCATGATGTCCTGGGCACAGGCGGGTCGACCGCTCGAATACGGATCGGGGGCAGGGGGAGCAGGCCCGGTCCCGGGGAATTCCCCGTGAGCCGACCACCTGGCGCACCACCGGCCCGGGACTACTGCCCGAACTGCCGCATCGCGGGGCCGCACGATCCCGGTCGGCCCCAGTGTCCGCGGTGTGGGGGTCCACTGACCCCGCTGGATGCCTACGGCCGGATCGCCCATCCGGGTTCGGCTCCCGGTCCGCAGGCGGGTGCGCCGTTGACTCCCGGCCCTCCGATGACGCAGGCCGAGCGCAATCACACCTACGTCCCGCCCCGGACAACCGGGGTCCGGGTCCCCCGTCCGGCGCAGCGGCCCCAGCGGCCAGTGAGATGGGTGGCGACGATTCCGGCGGCGGCGCGTGCGGCCGGTCCACGCCGGCAGGTCGCGACGGAACCGACACCGACGCCGCACTACGACCACAACCCGGGTTGGGGTCTGGTGGACACTCCTCTCACCGATCAGGCCGAGCCGGAGAAGACGTTCATCGAGCGGATGGCGGCGAAGCTGCCGCGGCTGCTCATCGGGTCCGCGGGGGTGCTCACGCTCGCCGCAATCGCTCAGACCTGGTTGTACGTCCTGCTCGTGATCAACCTGGACGCCCCGATCGGTTACGCGATGGTCGTGAGCGCGCGGACCGCGGTCATCGCCACCGGGGTGGCCGCCGTCGGCATGATGGTGGCGTGCCTGTTCGCCCTGGCCGGCTGGCTGATGGAGGAGCGTCGTGCGGCCTATGCCCGGCACGATCAGCGCGATCCCCGCTCGCCCGAAGAGATCATGTTGGGCTGTTGGATCCCCGTCCTCAACCTGGTCAAGCCCCTGGCGTTCTTCCGTGAACTCCTCGACCGCCGCGATGACCTGCTGCCCGACTACACCGGCAAACGCCTGTGGTGGCTGTGGGCGGGTTGGCTGGTTGTCAATGGACTGGTCGCGACCGGCGTCGGCATCCGCATCTTCGCCGACACGCTGGTGTGGCAGTCGAACGCACTGCTGCTGGTGATCGTCACCAACCTGCTCAGCGCCGGCTTCGCGGTGGCGCTGTGGTGGACGATCACCCGGCTCCTGGCGCGGGAGGCGCCGGCAACGCTTCCGAAGCGGTTCGTGGTCGCGGCATGAGTGACACGGCGAGGGTGGTCCGGCAGGAGAGACCCGCGGTCGTCGCGCACCGGGGTGCCTCGGGTCATCGGCCCGAACACACCCTCGCGGCGTACGAACTCGCTTTGGAACAGGGTGCGGACGGACTCGAATGCGACGTTCGGCTCACCGCCGACCACGAATTGGTCTGCGTCCACGACCGCACGATCGATCGCACCTCAGACGGTTCCGGTGTGGTCAGCGAACTGACCCTTGCCCAGCTCCGGGAGTACGACTTCGGTGCGCGGCACAGCTCTGGTCAGCACGCGCAGATCCTCACCCTGACCGAGTTGCTGTCGCTCACCCTCGACTGGAAGCGGCCGGTGCGACTGTTCATCGAGACCAAACACCCGGTGCGTTTCGGCGGGCTGGTCGAGCAGTTGTTGCTGGCCGAGCTGCAGCGATTCGGCGTCGCGAGTCCGGCGTCGGCCGACCACAGCCGGGCGGTGGTGATCTCGTTCTCCACCGCCGGCGTCTGGCGGATCCGCCGTAACGCCCCGATGCTGCCCACGGTTCTGCTGGGCGACACCGCACGCTTTCTCGGTGGCAGTGCGGCGACGGCGGTCGGTGCCACCGCCATCGGGCCGTCGATCTCCACGCTGCGGGAACATCCCGACGCCGTCGACCGTGCCGCCGCCGCGGGTCGCGCGACCTACTGCTGGACGGTCGACGAACGCCGCGACGCCACATTCTGCGCCGATCTGGGCGTCGGATGGATCGCAACCAACTACCCCGACCGGGTCCGGGGTTGGCTCGCTGCGTAAGTTCGGGGCGTGGCAAAGAAGAGTAAACGTGGCAGTGGTCCACGCCCCGGAAGTAATCGCGCCGAGCGGGTGGCAGCCCGGAAAGAGCGGCTGGCCGAGGCGGTCGCGCAGGTCCCCCGTCCGTTCGCCGGCCTCGCCGCCGAATGCGACCTGGTGGCCCTGCGGTCGTTCGTGGCCTCGGCAACTGCTGACCTGCCCCTGATCGCCCCGGGCGCCAACCCGGTCCGGCTGGTCACGGTGCTGCCCGGAGCCGGACCCGCACTGGTACGCGAAGAGGATTCGGCGACTGTCGGCCTGGTCGCGTTGCAAACCCAGCCCGAACCCGAAGAACCTGGCCATGCCCTCGCCGCCGCTATTCAGTGGGCGACCGAAAGTGCTGCCGGAGAATCGCTTTCGCAGGTCGATCCCGCTGACTCCAAGCCGCTGACCGAGGTGCTCGATCCGGCCGGATCGCTGACGGTCACCGTTCACGACAACTTCAACTGGTGGATCGAAGGGCAGGCCGATCCGGCCCCGCAGATCAAGGCCATGATCGAACAGGCCAACGAGGCGATCATGCCGACCGCGCGTCTGGAAGGCGATTTCGTCGGCGCACCGTGGTGGGTCGACGCCGGTGAGCGTGCCCATCTGCGCTGGGTGCGGCCCGAGGACGAAGACGAGATGATGGCCGCCCTGGCCCGCGTTCATGCCGCCGGCGGCCTGACCCTGGGTGAGGGGTCGCGCTTCGCCGGCTCGTTCCGCACCCATGGACTACTCGTCCCGGTGTTCGACCTCGACCGCGAACTGCATGCCCAGGAATGGACCGCGGGCGCCGAGCGGTTCAACGAGCTGCTCAACGAGGCCCTGGCCACCGACGCCGAGCTGACCAGCGAGCAGCGTCGGTCGCGCGACGGGATCCGGGCACGTCAGGTCACGTTGCGCTGATAGGCGCGACACCGTAGAGCTGACATGACAAAGCGGGCCCGACCGGATCAGATCCGGTCGGGCCCGCTTTGTGGTGGAGGAACTAGAGGCTGCCACCGGCAACCGCCGGTGCGGTCACGTCGGGACTTGCGGCCGACGAGATCTCCCTGGCGATGAAGTTCTCGAGGTCGAACAGGTTGCCCTCGCAACGCTGCGCGACGGTCTGAAGGGTGCGCATGGTGGCGACCTCTTCGAGCTGTTCCTTGAGGAACCACTGCATGAACTGCTCGCCGAGGTAGTCGCCCTCTTCTCGGGCGGCCTTGGCCAATTCGACGATCTGGTCGGTGACACGCTGTTCCTGTGCCAGTGCCAGCTTGATCGGCGCGCGGTAGTCGGCGAACGTGTTCTCCGGCTGATCGATGCCCGGAGTATGGACGGCCATGTCGCGGTCGAGGAAGTACTGCATGATCATCATCGCGTGGTTGCGCTCTTCGACGGCCTGGCCGTAGAAGTGCTTGGCAAGCTGCGGAAGGTCTTCGTTGTCGTAGTACGTGGCGACTGCGATGTACTGCTGCGCCGACGAGAACTCATTGCGGATCTGGTCGTGCAGGAGCTCGTGGAAATGCGTACGTTTGGTGCTCATGGCACCGAGCGTAGGTACAGGTCAAAGCCCTTGTCATCCAAGCTCATCCTTACTTAGGGTGGCTTATCCAAAGTCTTCGGAGGGAAGGATAACCTTGGCTGCCAGCGGTTTACGCGATCGAAGTCGACCAGGTCATCCACACCCGGTTCGACGGTTGCGGCCTGGAGTGTGAGCAGGATCGGGCGCGGACTTCACCGAAACTCATTGCCCTGATTGATATTACGGCACCTCACAAAGCGTGTGCATTGGTTGGGGATGGAACGCGCATCTTGTGAGAACGTCATTCTGTGTGCCGCGTCACCCATCTGGAACGTGTTCTCGCTCAGGGTTCGACAACCACCGCGGTGTGTCCGGGATCTCAGTTCCCGCGTGCAGTGGACATGACGTGGTTGATGACCAGCGCGGCGAGCATGGCGACCGATCCGATGGCGCCGATTCCGAGGGCCAACTGGAGTCCGTGGCCGGTCGGACGCAGATCGGGGCCCATGTGTGCGGCCAGGACTGCGCCGGACAGAGCGCTGCCGAAAGCGCCGCCGACGGTGCGGAGTACCTGATTGAAACTCACCGCACTGCCGAGTTCGGTCTTCGCGACGCTGCGGGCGATGAGGGACGGCATGGCCGCGTAGGTCATGCCTGTCCCGACGCCGAATCCGAAGGTGCCGATCAGGATTTCCCACAGGGAGTTGTGATCGAGGCTCAGGTGCACGCTGGAAAGTGTGAACAGTCCGGCACCGACCAGCAGGAGCGTGCGCATTCGGATGCGATGGGCGATCCTGCGTACCAGGCGATTTGCGCCAAAGCTGCCGACCGACAGCGGTAACAATACGAATCCGGCCCAGAACAGCGGCATCGCGATTCCGTACGACGTGGACGTCGGCGCCTGGGCGATGAGGCTGACGATCGACAAGCCGATGTACATGACTGCGCCGAGTCCGATGGCGGTGCCATTGGCGACGAGGACTTCGGCGTTGCGAAGGACGCGCAGGTTGACCAGGGGGTGCGCGGTCTTGAGTTCGGCGACCGACCACACCGACAGCACAACCGCTGCGGCGCAGAAGAATCCGATCGTCCACGGCGAGGCCCAGCCCCACTTGGCGCCTTCGCTGATGGCCAGCAACAGGCAGGACAACCCGAGGCCGATGAGCATCGCGCCGGTGAAGTCGAAGGGCGTGCGCGGCGCTCGGGTATCGGGGCCGGCGGGCACGATCCGCCAGACCACCGCGAGTGCGACCACCAGGAACAACACGGCGAACCAGAAGGCAAAACGGAAGTTCAGGGTCGAGGCGAGGATTCCGGTCAGTGGATAGCCGACACCCAAACCGGTTGACACCGTGACGGACAGGCTCGAGATCCCCGCGCGGACATTGCTTTCGGCGAGATAGCGCCGGGCCAGGGCGATGGTCACCGGAACGATCCCGTAACTCAACCCCTGCAGCGCCCGGCCGAGCAGGAAGACGGCGAAGTTCGGTGCGGTGGCAGCCAGGACCGAACCGACGAGAATGCAGGCGAGAGAGGCGAGGAGAAGCCGCTTTTTGTGAGGGCCATCGCTGAGCCGGCCCATGATCGGTGTCGAGATCGCGCCGACCAGGAGATTGATCGTGAGCATCCACTGTGCGGTGCTCACCTCGACCTCGAACTCGTGCGCGATGGTGGGGACCAGCAACATGCCCAGCGAACTCACCACGGCGGTGGTCAGAGCGGCAAAAACCAACGCCGGCAACAGTCTTGGGTGGACCGAGGTTTCGGTGGACGGCGTCGGTTCAGTTGACACGATCATCGGCCACCAACTTGTGGAGTATCGGGATCAGGGCCTCCAGGGTCTTCTCCTCCTCGCTGGTCAGGCGCGCTGCGATCGCCTCCTGTAACCAGTCCGCGCCGATTGCGCGCTCTTTGGCGAGTCGGGCGCGACCGGTGTCGGTGAGTTCGATCCAGATCCGGCGGCGATCGCTGTCATCCGGGGTGCGGGCGACGAGTCCGAGCCCTTCCATCTCCCGTACGGCTGTCGTGATCGCCTGGGGGGTCACCTTTTCGGCTGCGGACAATGTGGATGCCGTGGTCGGGCCGTGTTTGGCGAGATATCCGAGGATGCCCAGTTTGCCGACCGAGATCGTCCGGTCGGCGGTGAGCCTGCGCCAGAGCGGATGTAGTGCTGCGCGCAGTTGCTGGGCAGTGGACCGGGTGGAAGACACGCCAAAAATTCTACAACCAGATTGATCAATCTAGTTGATCAATTTTGGGTTGTGTTCGTCACTGGCGGGGGTTTTGCCGCCGCGACCTCACGCGGGTTGCAGCTGGTCGATCTGGTTTAGTGTTCGTCAACCAAACAACAAGAATGCGCGCAGTACCGGCATGTGCGCGGCAGGAGGCGGCGCGTGACCGACATGCTCGACACGATCAGCAGCTGGGTGTGGAGTCCGGTACTCGTCTACTTGTGTCTGGCGGTGGGTGTCTACTTCACGATCCGCACCCGGCTGGTGCAGGTCAGGCAGATCCCGGAGATGCTACGGCTGATGTTCCAGGGGGAGAAGTCGCCGGCGGGTGTCTCGTCGTTCCAAGCACTCTCGCTCTCCCTCGCCGGTCGGGTGGGCACCGGGAACATCGCCGGGGTGGCAACGGCGATCGCGTTCGGTGGTCCGGGCGCGGTGTTCTGGATGTGGACCGTTGCGTTTCTGGGGGCCTCGACCTCCTACATCGAGTGCACGCTGGGCCAGATCTACAAGGAGAAGGACGCGGCCGGGATGTACCGCGGTGGTCCGGCCTACTACATCGAGAAGTGCATGAAACAGAAGTGGTATGCACTGCTGTTCGCCGCCGTCACCGTCATGGCGACCGGACTGTTGATGCCGGGCATCCAGTCGAACGGCATCACCGCCTCGATGGGCAACGCCTGGGGTGTCTCGAAATGGGTTGTCGCCCTCGGCATCATCATTCTGTTGGCAGTCATCGTCGTCGGTGGCATCAGGCGGATCGCGTCCTTTGCCGGCATCGTCGTGCCGTTCATGGCGGCGGCCTACATCCTGATCGCCCTGGTTGTGGTGGTGGTGAACATCGGTGAGGTCCCCGAGGTGATCCGCCTGATCTTCGCCAGTGCCTTCGGCCTCGAGGCAGGCTTCGGTGCGGTGGTCGGCCTCGCTGTCGAGTGGGGCGTCAAACGCGGCATCTACAGCAACGAGGCCGGGCAGGGAACGGGCCCGCACGCCGCGGCCGCCGCCGAGGTGTCACACCCGGCCAAGCAGGGTCTGGTGCAGGCGTTCTCGGTCTACATCGACACGCTGTTCGTCTGTACCGCAACCGCTTTCCTGATCCTGTCGACCGGCATGTACACGGTCTGGGAGGGCGGCTCGACCGACGGCGAGGTCATCACCGACGGATTCGGGCAGGGGGCCGAACCCGAGTCCGGGCCAGGTTTTGCCCAGGCCGCATTCGACACGCTGTGGTCCGGTGCGGGCGCGAGCTTCATCGCGATCTCCTTGGCGTTCTTCGCCTTCACCACCATCGTCGCCTACTACTACATGGCTGAAACGAACATCAACTATCTGCTGCGCGGCGTCCGCAACAAGTCGGTACTGCCCGTCGCGACGCGGGTGTTACAGCTGGTGTTCCTGGTCGCCACCGCGTACGGCGCGGTCTCGACGGCCGAGGGGGCCTGGATGCTCGGCGACATCGGTGTCGGGATGATGGCCTGGCTCAACATCATCGCCATCCTGATCATCCAGAAACCAGCGCTGATCGCACTGGTCGACTACGAACGGCAGAAGAAGTCCGGCCTCGATCCACAGTTCGATCCGATCGCGCTCGACATCAAGGGTGCGACCTACTGGGAGAAGCGAAACGAACGCCAGGCCGCCGACGTGGGTATCGGCTAGCCGCTCAGCTCGTCTGAAGCAGTTCTGGCGGCACCTTGTCGCCGTCGGCGATGGCCTTGAAGAACTGGGTTGTGTTGTCGCCCCAGGCCAGTGAATCGCCGTCGTCGGTGAAGACCGATCCGGCATTCGGGGTGGTGACGGTGATCGGATCGCTGCGTAGCGCCCAGGCGAGCCGGGCCAGATGCCAGAGGTGATCGCCCTTGTCGACGGTCAGTGAGTCCACGACACCGTTGACCAGAGGCCAGAAGCGGAACGGGTTCAGAATCGTCGAGGCGCTGGTCGCCTTCTGCATCAGCGCGGCCATGAACTTCCGCTGATTCACCACGCGGGTGAGGTCGGCGTTGGCAAATGCGCGGGTGCGGACGAAGCCCAGTGCCTCACGTCCGTTGAGGGTTTGGCAGCCGGCCTGCAGGTTGATCCCTGCCAGCGGGTCGTTGATCGGTGCGTCCAGGCACATTTCAATGCCACCGACGGCGTCGACGATCTTGTCGAAGCCGCCGAACCCGATTTCCGCGTAGTGGTCGATCCGCAATCCGGTGTTGGTTTCGATGGTCTGCACCAACAACTGTGGTCCGCCGATGGAGAAGGCGGCGTTGATCTTGTGTGCACCGTTGTCGGGGATGTCGACGTAGAGGTCGCGGGGGATGGAGATGATCATCGGTTTCCCGCCTGACCCGTAATGCACCAGCATGATCGTGTCGGTCCGGGAACCCTCGCTGTCACCGGTGGACAGGGCGGCGCGCTCGGCGTCGGTCAGTCCTTCACGTGAGTCGGATCCGACCAACAGCCAGGTGGTTCCGGCGCTGCTCGCCACCCGACCGCCGTAATTGGACAACGCGTCCACCCGGTTGAGCTTGGTGTCGAAGTAGACCAGCAGTCCGACCGTGCCGAGCACCATCACGAGCAGCAGGATCATCAACGTGCGCAGGATCGGGAGCCGCCGACGTCGCCGCTTGCGAGCCGGCGGGACCGGTGGTCCCGGATCGACCCGGCGCGGTGGTCCCGCCGGCGGCTTGGGAGGTTGACGGTTGTAGGCCATGACCGGCGGCGGGGGGCGCTGTGCCGGTCGGGCGGTCCGCGGTTCCGGACTGTCGGCCTGGGACCAGGCCCGTGGGGGCTGGTAGCCGGGGCCCGCTGCCGGAGGCGGGGCCTGCGGCGATCTGACAGGCGCCGGTTGTGGTGGCCCCTGGTGCGGCGGACGCCCACCGGCGGGTTGGCCGGGCGCCCGTTGCGGAGGCGGGCCGGCCGGGCCGGGCATCATGCGCCGCGTTCGGCCGTTTGCCGCGGGGGAGGCGGGCGGTGGGACCGGACCCTGATCGGGACGTCTCGCACCGCCGCGGCGGCGGATGAAGGGTTCGTCCTGGTCGGTCATTGCACAGACTCTAGTCAAGCCAGCTGAGATGGTCTCTCAGGAGTGCGTACCCGACAAAGGCGACGGTGTCGATCAATGCGTGTCCGATGATCAGTGGCCACACCCGTCCGGTGCGCTGGAAGACCCGGCCATAGACCAGGCCCATCAGCACGTTCCCGAATCCGGCGCCCAGTCCCTGGTACAGGTGATAGCCGCCGCGCAGAACCGCTGAGAACAGCAGGCTGCGATTCTCGGTCCAGCCGAGTTGGCGCAGGCGGGTGATGATGTACGCCACCACGAGCAGTTCTTCTGCCGCCGAGTTCGCGATGGCCGAGAACACCAGCATCGGCAGGCGCCAGAAGGTCTCGTTGAGATCCGAGGGAACCACTTGGATATTGAGATCCATCGCGCGGGCCACGACGTACAGGCCCAGGCCGGGAATGCCGATCAGGGCGGCGAGACCCATGCCCAGCGGGACGTCGAACTTTGCTCGAAGTGCCGGTAACCCGATGCGCGCCAACGGAACCCCGGCTCGCCAGATGAGGTACACGGCCAGTGCGGCGATACCGAAGAGCTTGGTGGCAGAGAGTAGTTGCCGGAAGAAGTCGATGACGCCGAGGTCGGTTGAGCTGGCGTTCAGGGCCACGGAGCTGCCGCTGATACCGGGCTCTGACATCGCGTCCTCGATCAGGGAAAGGATCGACGACGCCGCGGACAATCCGAACGTCAGAACCAGGACGATGGTGATCTCGATCCCGATCGCGCGTCGCTCGGTCGGGTCGGTGACGATCTCCGGCTGCGCCGGACGTGCCGGTTGCAGCCACGGGCGCAGGTTCACCCGGTTGAGGTTACTGACGGTCGAACAGGAGGGGCCTCAGGCTTGGCCGGGCAGGCTGTTCAGGAAGGGGCAGCCGGCGAGCGCCCGGATCGCCCGGGACAACTCGGGCAGGTCACTGACCGGTCGAGGGAATGACAGTCGAACGTCGGAGTCACTCTCGCAGCCCTCGACGCGAAAGCTGATGCCGAAACGGTCGATTCCGAGGGGACGGACCCGGCCGTCGCGCAGTTCCACCGGTAGCCGGTTGCTCAGCGCGGTGATCATGTCGGCGTGATCGCTGTCCATGTGTGCGACCCAGTCGCTTTCGAACTCCCAGAAAGGGTCGGGATCAGCGGTGGCGAGCTCGGAGGACGTCACCGAGGCGGCACCGGAGCTGTTGGCCAGGACTGCGGAGGTCAGGCCGAGGCGGAGCAATGAGTAACCGTGGCCGATGTCGAGGAGGCCGGGCGACGGATGATCGGTGGCGATCTCGCAGGCCAGGTCGCGTTCGAGGTCCGACGGAACCGAATGAAGTGTGCCGTTGAGCCAGATGAGGGAGCGAACCTGCTCTCGCAGCTCGATGGGGGCCATGTCGGTGACCTCCACCATGGCGGAGAGCCCGCCGCTGCCCGCCTGCCAGGCCAATGCGCAGGCGGCGCTGTCGGAGGGGACCAGGACGAACGCCTGCGAGTCGTACAGATGCACCATCGTGACCGGTGCCGGCTCGCTGCCCTCGATCGCGAGCATCGCGTCCGTCACGTGCATACATGCGGTCCGGATGAACTCGGCATCGGTGGGGCGGTCGATCGCTGTTTTTGTCATCTGCGGTCCTCGGTGACTCGGTTCACGCTGTGTAGGTAAAGCTACCCTAACCATGCGCCACGATCGAAGGCAAGCCTCAATTTGCTACAGCTCCTGCCGTAACCTCGGAACGTGCCTGCGATCGCCTACTTCGGCCCATCCGGAACGTTCACCGAGATGGCCCTTGACCGTCTGTTGATCGAGAACCCGTGGCTCACCGCCGAGGGTGACCTGGATCGGATCAGTGCCAACAGCCCCGGTGCAACCCTGGGTCTGGTCCGCGAGGGGCAGGCCCGATACGGGTGTGTGCCCATCGAGAGCTCCATCGAGGGTTCGGTGCCGGCCACGCTCGACGCACTGATCAAGGGCAGTCGATTGCAGATCTTTGCCGAGACGGTCCTCGACATCGCGTTCACCCTGGCCGCCCGAGATGCGATGGCACCCGAGGAGATCAAGACGATCGGGGCTTATCCGGTGGCCGCGGCGCAGGTCCGGGAAACACTGGCCGCACGGTTCCCCGGCGCTCAGCTGGTGACGAGCGCCTCGAACGCGGCCGCGGCCCAGGACGCGGCGGACGGTGTCGTCGACGCCGCCGTGACCACGCCGGTCGCGGCCCGCCTGCACGGTCTTCACGACATCGCCACCGGAATGGTCGACTCCGACGAGGCCGCCACCCGGTTCGTCCTCGTCGGCAAGCCGGGCCCGGTGCCCATGCGAACCGGACAGGATCGCACCTCGGTCACGTTGGATCTGCCGAATGTGCCCGGCTCGTTGATGTCGGCGATGTATGAGTTCGCATCTCGGGGAATCGATCTCACCCGGATCGAATCGCGGCCGCGGCATACCGGGGGTTTCTACTTCAACCTCGATGTCGTCGGGCATCTCGATGATTCACCCATCGCCGAGGCGCTGGGGGCGTTGTACCGCCGGGTTCCGGTCTTGCATTTCCTGGGTTCGTGGCCGTCCGCACGACCCAATGGGACGCCGCCGCCCCGCCACGCGGCGAGTGACCGTTGGCTCGAATCCATTCGGTTGGGTCTGGAGCCATGAGCCGGCTGTACCTGGTCCGTCACGGTGAGACCACGTCAAATGTGCTGCAGCGCTTGGATACTGCGTTGCCGGGCGCCAATCTGACCGATTTCGGTGCGCGGCAGGCCGTGCGCTACGCGCTCGAACGTCCGGAACCCGAGGCGCCGGTCCTCATCTCGTCGGTGGCCTCCCGGGCGCAACAGACGGCCGAACTGATCGGGTCGGTGTGGTCGGTTCAGAATCAGGTGCGCGACGGGCTCTTCGAGGTCCAGGTCGGTGATCTGGAGGACCAGACCTCCCAGGAGTCGCATCAGGTCTTCGCCAAGACCGTGCGCAGTTGGTTCGAGGGGCAGACGGGGGTCCGGATCCCCGGGGGTGAATCACTCGACGACGTGTATGCGCGGTATCTGCCGGTCATCGACGAAATCGCCGACCAGTACCTGCTCGACCCGGAGGCGCCGGACGTCCACGTGGTCAGCCACGGTGCGGCGATCCGGCTCATCGCGGCGCGCCTGGTGAACATGCCTGCCGAGTTCGCCCTCAAACATCACCTGAAGAACACCGGCTCAATCGAATTGGAGCGCACGCCGGACGGCTGGACGTGTACGCGGTGGGGCCTGGAACTGCCGCCGTTCCACACGACCGACCCCGCCGAACTCGCCCGCGACCCGATGGGCTGATGTCCGAACGACGGCCTGTCGCCGGTCGGGAAGTGGTCAGCCCCAGCCGTTGGCGTGCAGCCAATCGTCGGAAATGCCGAAGTGGTGCGCGATTTCATGCACAACCGTGATCGCCACCTCGGAGATCACCTGCTCTTCGTTCTCGCACATGGCGAGGATCGGATCGCGATAGATCGTGATGGTGTCCGGCAGGGTGCCGCCGTAGTGGCTGTCCCGTTCGGTCAGCGCAATGCCGAAATACAGCCCGAGCAGGTCGGGTTCCTCGTCGTTGAAGGGCTCCACGAGGATCACCACGTTGTTCATCGCGGCTGCAAGATCTTCGGGGATGGTGTCGAGGGCGTCTGAGACAAGGTTCTCGAAGTCCTTGTCGGTCATCGCAACCGGCATCGATCACCCGCCGCCGGCCGGGGCCGGGATCTCGAGGGTCGGGTTGACCTCCACGCCCGGCGGTAATGGCACCGGGGTCGGGACGATGCGGCCGTCGGGATTGTCGGCGGTCGGCGCCGGGACCTGACCGTTGATCAACAGATCTCCTCTGGCGTCGCCGACGAGGGTCGCAAAACCGCCCGAGTCGGGCAATCCGATGTAGCACACGGAGGTTCGGCTCCCGGCCATCCAGCTCGTCTCCGCCAAGGTCGACCACTGCAGGTTGAGTGTGGTCTGGGCAAGCCGTTCCGCGCTACCGAGGAACTGATCGGTCAGCCCCGGGCAGGTCGCCTTCAGGTAGTCGTTCTGTGCCTCGATACTCGGCCAGGGCCGGCCCGAGAGGGCGTCTCCGAACTCGACACCGAGGTCGACGACACCGGTGACCTGAAATGCATGGGGCTCGGAGCAATCCACCGGATCGGTGGGTTTGCGGGTGGCGGGATCGATCCCGACACAGGTGCCCACCGGCCACTGCTGGGCCTGGTCGAGGTCGCGGACGAAACCGGTGAACGGCGTAAGTGTGCCGGTGGTGCCCGACAACTGCAGGCCACACCGCAGGCTGCGTTCACCGGCGTTCCACTGTTCTTCCGAGGGATACATCAGATTGACCGTGAAGCGGCCCGCCGGATCGAGCTTGCCGCCGAGATAGTTGTTGACGACCGTGGGGCAGTACTCGTCCCGGATCGTGTTGAACTGGTCGGGGCCGGGCCAGGGGGCGTCCTCACCGAATTGCACACCCGGGTACACGGCGGTGTCGACGGCGCCGGCCACCTCGAACATGTGCTCGGTGGTGCAGTCGACCAGGGACTGTTTGCCCGGTTCGGCCAGTGGCCAGGTGAGGCAATCGCCGGCCTGCGATTCGGAGAACGGCGTGGACTTCGGCGTCGGCTCCGTGGCCCCGACCTCATCGCGCTGGACCTTGCCGGCGTCATCGAAACCACCGAACAACCCGACCACTGCCGCACAGACCAGCGCACCCACGAGGATCGCCGCGAGCAGAACTCTGATGGGGTGCTCGTGCATCAGCTGCCCGAACCGACCTCGCCGGTTCTCCACGGTGGAATCGTCGCCTCCCTGCGAGGTGGAACCGTCACCCTCATGCGAGGCGGAATCGTCACCTTCTTGCCTGTCAACCATCGCTGTCCATCATGCCCTTGTCGGCGGGCGCCGTGGCGGGATGGGGCGGACAGCCGGGCGCCGGGGGTTCACCGAGGGCGCTATCGTCGGCCCATGGACCCGAATGTGCACGGCGAATCGGCCGATCCGAAAAACCCTGACAACACCGAGCCACCGGCCGACGTGGCCGAGCTGGCCGGTCGGATGTTCGAGATGGCGCGCGCCGGCGACCTGGCGATGTTGCAGTACATCGATGCGGGTGTGCCGGTGAACCTGACCAACCAGTCCGGCGACACGGTGCTGATGCTCGCGGCCTATCACGGCAACGCAGCACTGGTGAAGGGCCTGGTGGAGCGGGGTGCCGACGTGAACCGTCCCAATGACAAAAACCAGACCCCGTTGGCGGGCGCGGTGTTCAAGTCCCACGACGAGGTGGTCCGGGCGTTGATCGACGCCGGCGCCGATCCGGATGCCGGCACTCCCACCGCCCGAGACGCAGCCCACATGTTCGGCCGCGAAGATTACCTCAGTTTGCTCGGCAAGTAGGGTTTCACACGTGATCGACCTGAAAATTCTGCGTGAGCATCCTGATGTTGTCCGGGCTTCCCAGCGCACGCGCGGTCAGGACCCGGCCTTGGTCGACGTGCTGCTCGACGCCGACACCCAACGCCGCGCCGCCATCGTGGAGGCCGATCAGCTGCGTTCCGAGCAGAAAGACCTCGGAAAGCTGATCGGTAAGGCACCCGCCGAGGAGAAGCAGGCGCTGCTGGCCAAGGGCAAGGAGCTGGCCGAGAGGGTCAAGGCGGCGCACGCCCGCGAAGCAGCCGCGAACGAGAAGATGGTCGCTGCGCACCGCGCGATCAACAACATCGTCGCCCCGCAGGCTCCGGCCGGTGGTGAACAGGACTTCGTCCTGCTGGAGACCGTCGGCGAGATCCCGGAAATCGAGAACCCGAAGGATCACCTCGAACTCGGGGAGAACCTGGGTCTGATCGACATGGAGCGCGGTGCGAAGGTCTCTGGTTCGCGCTTCTACTTCCTCACCGGTGCGGGCGCGATGCTGCAGCTCGGTCTCTTGCAGCTCGCCGCGCAGAAGGCGACGGCCAACGGTTTCACGATGATGATCCCGCCGGTCCTGGTTCGCCCGGAGGTCATGGAGGGCACCGGATTCCTCGGCGAGCACTCGGCAGAGGTCTACCACCTCCCGGACGACGATCTGTTCCTGGTCGGAACCTCTGAGGTGCCGATGGCCGGCTATCACATGAACGAGATCCTCGACCTGTCCGACGGTCCCAAGCGGTACGCCGGGTGGTCGAGCTGTTTCCGTCGGGAGGCCGGGAGCTACGGCAAGGACACCCGCGGCATCATCCGGGTCCACCAGTTCGACAAGGTGGAGGGGTTCATCTACTGCCGCCCCGAGGAAGCCGAGGCCGAGCACGAAAAGATCCTGGGCTGGCAGAAGGAAATGCTGGCCGCCATCGAGGTGCCGTACCGGGTGATCGATGTCGCCGGTGGTGATCTCGGTTCGTCCGCGGCCCGCAAGTTCGACTGCGAGGCCTGGGTTCCCACCCAGAACACCTATCGCGAACTGACCTCGACATCGAACTGCACCACGTACCAGGCCCGCCGGCTGCAGGTGCGGTACCGCGGCGAGAACGGCAAACCGCAGATCGCCGCGACGCTCAACGGCACCCTGGCCACCACCCGCTGGATCGTCGCCATCCTCGAGAACCACCAGCAACCAGACGGCAGCGTGCGTGTCCCGGAAGCGCTGGTGCCCTTTGTCGGCACCGACCTGTTGACCCCTCGCTAGCGGATCACGCCCCGACCGCGGACTGCCCGTCCTCGACGATTTCCGTGCGCAACTCGTCGAGGCGGTCCCGGTATTCGACGAGTTGGTCGATCCGGGCCGACAGTTGGTCCCGGCGGTTACCGATCAGCAGCAGCGCCGCGGCGCGATCGGCGTCGTCGACCTGATTCGGCTCAGCGCAGATGGCCTCGATGATCTGCGCGGATTCGGTCAGGGTAAGTCCGGCGGCGAGCAGGCAGCGGACGTCCTCGACGGTGCGGACGTCTTCCTCGTCGTAGATCCGGTACCGATTTGCCATGCGCTGCGGTTTGAGCACCCCGGCGCGTTCGTAGTGCCGGACCATCCGCGGCGTCGCGCCGGTCCGGGCGCAGAGCTCGCCGATGCGAAGCGCCTTGCGCTCAGGTGACCCGGGTGTCGGTGTTGACATTGACATTGATGTCAGACATTACCGTCGGACGCATGACTTCGACAGTACTGATCGTGACCACCCATCCGGATCGCTCGTCGGAAACCTGGCGGCTCACGGAGTCGTTGGCGGCCGGTGTCACCGAGGCCGGTGGCAATCCCCGTATCCACGACCTGTGGCGAACCGGCTTCCAGCCGACATTCGGTCCTGCCGACCTCGCAGCATTTCGTCGCCAGAGTCCACCGCCGCAGGACGTGCTCGCCGAGCAACGACTCATCGAAGCGGCGGATGCCGTCGTTGCGGTGTTCCCGGTCTACTGGTGGTCGGTCCCGGCTCTGCTCGCCGGTTGGATCGAGCGGGTGTTCACCGGTGGGTGGGCCTATGAGGACTCCGAAGATGTGGTCGATTTCCGCACCGCGGTACCCGATCTGCATTTCGTGGGGGTCGCGGGCGTCAACGAGGACACGTTCGTCCGCCGCGGCTACCACGATTCGCTCACCACGCGCCTGCTCGGTGGTCTCGCAGACTATTCGGGGATCACCACCGCGAGTGTGACCCTCCTTTATGACAGCCACGCCGAACAATCCGAGGTTCACGCGCGCCGGCTCCGGGAGGCTCGTGAGACGGGTCTGAAGATCACCGCCGCGATCACTCCTTGCCCACAGCACGCGTAACGCGTGGAAGCGGAGGTGAATTCGGGCCGATCCCCGACTTCGTGCGTGGGTAGAGGCAGATCAGGTTCTTTGCCGCCATACTGCTGAGCATGATCATCGGAGTTCTGGCGGCGCTGTTCGCCTGCGTGGCCTACGGCGTCTCGTCTGTGATGCAGGCGTACGGCGCGCGCCAGTCCAAGCAGAAGGCCGTCGCCGACGGGCTGGAGGGCTTCGAGACCGGATCCGGCGCGCCGTCGATGAAGTCGACCATCGCCGCGGCATTGACGCTGGCGTTCATCGTCGGAACCTGTTTGGACGTCTTCGGTTTCATCGGTGGCGCGGTCTCGGCCCGATTGGTCCCGCTGTTCCTGTCGCAGACGATCATCAGTGCCAATCTGGTGGTGACCGCGGTCCTGGGAATCTTCGTGCTGGGTATCAGCCTGCATCGCCGTGACTGGATCGCGATCACCGTCGTGATCCTGGCCCTGCTGGCACTGGGCTTCTCGGCCGAACCCGAGGGCACCGGTCACGACTCCGAATGGTTCCATTGGGGTCTGCTGGTGATCACGGTGGCCCTGATGGCCGGCTCGGTCGGGCTGGTCCGGTGGCTCGGGTCCAGAGCTGCCGTTGCCGCGGGCCTCTGTGCCGGAACGATGTTCGGTGTGGTGGCGATCTCGGTGCGTGTGATGGACGGCATCTCCGACTTCGACCTCGGTGCGATCCTGGCCGATCCGGCCGCGTACGCGCTGGTGATCTCGGGTGTCGGCGGCTTCTACCTGCATACCGTTGCGCTGCAATTGGGTTCGGTCAACGGTGCCACCGCGGCCCTGGTGGTCGGCGAGACGGTGATTCCGGGGTTGGTCGGTATCATCTGGCTCGGCGACAATGCCCTTCCGGGCCGAACCTGGTTGGCTGTCCTCGGTTTCGTCTTTGCGGTTGTCGGGGCTGTTGCGGTCGCCTGGTCCGGGGCGGTGGAGGCCAGTGCAGAAGCAGAGCGAGGCGGAGAGAAGGCAATGGCATGAGTACGTCGGTATATGAGCGATCAACACAGATGGTGCGATTCGACCAACTGTCGATGGCGATGACAGAAGCGCTCGCGAAGCACGCCGAGAGTGAGCAGTTGGTGCTCGCCGACGACATGCCCGCGTGGCTGACCCACAGCGTGAACAGGCCGTCCACATCATTGCTGGGAAAGCTGTTCGGGCGCAGGGCGGATGCGACCGACAAGGACACCGAACACCAGGTGCTGGTGGTACTGCACACCACCCACATGGTGGTGGTGACCTCCGGCCGGGATCGTGGCACCGACGCGATTTCCGTACCGCTGACGCAAGCATCGGTCCGGGTCGGCGGTGCCCTGGAGGATTCCTTTTCCGCAGTGGAGGATTCCGGTGTCACCGTTGGCGGGTTCCCCGGCGACCACGGCCAGGCCGGCACGTTCTACATCGGTCTCGGGCCGGAACCGGCCGGTGCCGAGTGTGCGGAGGCGATCCGCGCGGCGATCACCGACGCCAAGAATCCCTGAAGACGTACCGGGGCCACTGCTCACGCGGACAGAGATTCTCGCAGATCCTTGTCGAGGGAAGCCCGGACCAGCGCCGCGGCGAATTGGGCAGTGGAGCCGGGGGCGAGTTCGGCCAATGCGCCGGGATCATCCGGTAGCCCGAGATCCTCGGTGACCCCCCGTGCCTTCTTGTCGAAGTACGGGGCCGCCCACGGCCACACGTCCTGGACCTCGCGGAGGAAGATGTCGGAACCGACCGGCCCCAGCCCGTTGAATTCCTGCAACAGTTCCCGGGTCCGGGCGACATCGTTCTCGGCGACCTCCGCGAGTTTGCGTAGATCGCCGCCGTAGGTGTCGATCAACCTGTGCGACAACTCGTTCAGCCTCGTCGCGGTGCTCTCGTCGTAGCGCACGTAGTGTCCGCGGCCGAGTGCCTTGATGATGTCGGCCCGGTCGGCCTCGATCATGGCCTTCGGGCTGCGCAGTCCGGCACCGAACAGCTCACGGGCGGCGGCAACGGCGATATCGGCCGATATGCGGGCACTCAACAACATCGTCAGCACGAGTAGTTCGAAGAGTGGCGAAGGCGCGTCACGCAGTTTTATGCCGGCCTCTTCGGCGTAGGTCGGTCCGGCCCGTTCACCGAGTTCGGCAGCTATGGCGCGTTGTCGTTTGCTGGTCACCGCGGGTTCCCCTTCCTATCCGAGGGCCGGATACCCGGTCGACGGGATGCCTGAACATCGGGTTTGTGCAGCGTCTGCAGCGGGTATTCGCCGGGGGACCGTGCTGTCGACACGAGGGGGCAGACGATGCCGAAAACGACCAAGTTCGGTGGGGCCAAGAAGAGCGAACTCCCGAGCACACTCAAGAAGTCGGATGCCAAGGCCCAGCGGACATTCGCCAAGTCATACGACTCTGCGATGGACGAGTATCACGACGAGGAACGCGCACACCGGGTTGCGTATTCGGCGCTCAAGCACGCCTTCGAAAAGGTCGGGGATCGCTGGGAACCGAAGAAGAAGAAGGGGCCCTCTGACTCTCGGGCCAAGAGCGGAGGCCCCGACGCCGGTGGCGAAACGGCCGAAGGTGTCGATGCCTCAGCCGGCAAGAAGCACCTGATGGATGTGGCCCGTCGCCTGGACATCTCGGGTCGCTCGACGATGAACAAGAACGAACTGGTCTCGGCGATCAAGAAGGAGAACCGGAATCAGACGGCCCGGAACCGGTAGGCCGCCGGCGGCCGACACCGCCGAACGTGCGCGCCCCGGGGCATCGGTGCGGCGACCACATTAGGATCGACCCCGTGCCGGTCAATCGAAGTCGCAAGGCCAGACATGCGCGAAAGCGCAAGCGGCGGATGGATGCCGTCGAGCATGACCTGAGCCCCGAGCAGTGGGCCGAGTTGAAGGACGCATGGGGCGGCTGTGCCTATTGCGGTGCGACCGACAAGCCGCTGCAACGCGATTGCGTCCTGCCGATATCGAGGGGCGGGCGCTACACGATCGACAACATCGCGCCGGCCTGCGGCTCCTGCAATGCCAGTAAATGCAACGACGAGGTCACCGGCTGGTTGCGGCGTAAGAAGCTCGACGAACGAGCATTTCTGGTGCGATACGCCGAGGTCAACGCGGCGCGACGACGTGCCGCGTTGACCACCTCCGGGCTGCCGCAGGTCACGGCTTCAGAAGAATCTTGACGGCTCCATCCTGCTTCTTCTGGAAGATCTCGTAGGCGTGCGGCGCCTCTTCCAGAGATAGCTCGTGTGTGGCAAAGGTGTCCACGCCCAAAGGATCGTCGTCGGTGAGGAGCGGCATGATGTCGTCCACCCACCGCTTGACGTTGGCCTGTCCCATCCGCATCGTGATCTGCTTATCGAACATTGTTCCGAGCGGGAGTGGGTCCATATCGCCTCCGTAGACCCCGATCAGTGAAACGGTGCCGCCACGCCGCACCGCGTCGAGGGCGGTGTAGACCGCGCTGAGACGGTCCACGCCGGCAGTCTTGAACAGCGGCTGGGCGATGGCGTCCGGCAGCATGCCGGTCATCGCCTGGATCACCTTGGCCCCCAGCGCACCGTGTGCTTCCGCACCGACCGCGTCGATGACGGAATCGGTTCCCCGGCCATCGGTCCGATCACGGATGATCTCGGCGATGTTGTCATTCTCTGAAAGATCGATGGTGTCGATACCGCGTGCCCTGGCCCGTTCGAGGCGCTCGGGAACGAGGTCGACCGCGGTGACCTGGTAGCCCTTGTGGGCTGCCACTCGGGCCGCCATGTCACCGATCGGACCGAGGCCCAGGACTGTGACCGAGCCACCGTCGGGGATGTTGGCGTACTCAACCGATTGCCACGCGGTGGGCAATACGTCGGAGAGATACACGAACCGCGAATCCGACGGACCTTCCGGCACCTTGATGTGCGTGAAATCCGCATGCGGGACACGAAGGTATTCCGCCTGGGCGCCGGGCACCTGACCATAGAGCTTGGAGAAGCCGAACAGGGCCGCCCCCCGCCCCTGAGAGGTCACCTGTGTGGTCTCGCACTGGGTGGGTAGTTGATGGTTGCACATGTGGCAAGTGCCACAGGCGATCTGGAATGGGATGACGACCCGATCCCCGACGGACAGGTTCTTCACCGCTGAGCCGACCTCGACCACCTTTCCCATCGGTTCGTGCCCGAGGATGTCTCCGGGGGTCATGAACGGTCCGAAGATCTCATAGAGATGAAGATCTGATCCACAGATATTGGTCGTCGTCAGCGAAATGATGACGTCCGTCGGTTCTTCGATCTTCGGATCCGGCACGGTCTCGACGCGCACATCGCGCTTGCCTTGCCATGTCACTGCTCTCATATTGGCTCCTTCTCGGCGAACTCCAGGTCATCCGCCCCCGCTCGGCAGGTACCCCTCGAGCGCCTGGCGCAATCACGATGTCGATGTCGGCGCCAGGGATGGCAGAGTGGTGTTTGAGACTCACTCTCACCGGGTAAGCCCGGCGAGTGAGAAGACGATTGTGTGGATGGGACAGTATTGGACCGATCTGAATCAAAGGCCCGCGCTTCAGACGACTATTCGGATGTTGTCGGCATGATCGAGCAGCTCCGAGCGGGTGATTCTGACGCCCCTGAGACCAGCCGTCTCCGCGACGACGTGATCACACGTTGTCTGCCGTTGGCCGAGAACATCGCACGTCGCTTCGGTGGACGCGGCGAAAATCACGATGACCTCGTGCAGGTTGCCCGTCTGGGTCTGGTGAACGCGGTTGATCGCTTCAACCCGGAACACGGCTCGGAGTTCGTCTCGTTCGCCGTGCCGACGATCATGGGCGAAGTGCGTAGGCACTTTCGCGATGCGGCCTGGGCGACACGAGTTCCGCGGCGCCTCAAAGAACTTCACAAGTCGATCAACGACGCGTCGGAAGATTTGTCGCACAGGCTGGGTCGCTCACCGTCGGCCAGTGAGATCGCGGCCGAACTCGGGATCGACGCTGCCGAGGTGACGGAAGGGTTGCTCGCCAGGGGTGCGTATCAAGCACTTTCGACCGATTCCGGCGCGGCGGACGACGAGATCGGTGCGCCCCTACTCGAGACGATCGGCGAGGAGGACCCGGAGTACTCTCACGTCGAGAGTTACGTCATGATCCGGCCTGCCCTGGCCAAACTCACGGAACGGGAACGCCGAATTCTGGTGCTCCGGTTCTTCGGTTCTCAAACGCAGACCGAGATCGCCAAACAAATGGGGATATCGCAGATGCATGTCTCGCGAATCCTGTCGAGCACGTTGAAGAAGCTCCGCGAAGAGCTGGGGTCCAGCGAGACCGACATCGGTTCGCTGCTGGGTTGAGCGCGGTTGGGATGGGCGCAGTGATTGGCATTCAACGTCATGGGTACACGTGCATTGAAGTGACGGAAGGGTTGTCGCAGTGTTGAAACGGATACATCAAGCCGCGCGGGGTAACCTGCCTGGCAAAGGGGGACAAACGTAGTGGGTGACGTTATGGACATCGACGGGATCGCCGTGACTCCGGTGAGTATCCGGGTCAGAGCCGATGAGTCCCAGGTGCCGATGGTACGAGCCATCGCCGAGACCTTGGCCGTGCTCGCGGATTTCTCGCTCGACGAGGTGGCCGACATCAAACTGGCGGTCGATGAGGCGGCGTCGTCGATCATCGGCTGTGCCGCACCGGAAGCCGAACTCACTGTGGGGTTCACCACTTCCCAGCGGGAATTCCGTGCGGTGGTGCAGTCGTGGGTGCCGGCGGCGAAAACCTTGCCGCAAACGGGCTTCGGATGGCATGTCCTCCAGACCCTCACCAACTTCGTCACCGTTCACGAAGGTCCCGTCGACAACGGCGGACGTCTGGTTGCGATCGAACTCTCGAAATAGCCCCCCGGCCTCGGAGCGACGTTCAGTCGAGTCGACGCAGAGGTGAGGTGGCGGGTCCTTCGATGATCTCGCCGTCATGACGGAAACGCGATCCGTGAAGCGGGCAATCCCAGGACGATTCGGCATCGTTCCACTTCAAGATCCCGTGCAGATGCGGACAGATGGCCGACACGCGGTGTTGGCGCCCGCCCACGGTGCAGACCCCGACCGGATGTGTTCCTTCCCGGCGAATTTCTCCCGTGCCCTCGGCGGCCGGATCCGGTGGCCCCGGTGAACCTGCCATAGCGGCACCTGCCCACCCCTTGACTATGTGCACGCCGACGGCCCCGTTGATCATCGCGGCGGTGGGGATTCCTGAAAGCTGTTGGTACCGAGAAGAATTCAACGCATTCGCCCACGGCTTCCGGTCTCCATGGAAGATGCCGGACAACATGAGCGCGGCCGCGATACCGTTCGACATCCCCCATTTGGCGTAACCCGTGGCCACCATGATGTTGTCGTTCCCGGGGACAAGTGGTCCCACATAGGGAAGTTCGTCGATGGAGACGTAATCCTGTGCCGACCAACGAGCCCGGAGCCGAGCGGTCGGGAATGATCGCGTGGTCCATTCGATGAGTTCGTCCACCAGCGCTTGTTCGGATCGGGTTCGGCCGACGGTATGGCCCGCCCCGCCCGTGAGCAACACCTCGCCGTCGGCCGTCGGAACGGAACGCACCGACCGCGACGGCTGGTCGGCAGAGAGATACATTCCGGTGGGGATCTCCTCGGACACGTCGAAGGCAGCAGCGTAGGACCGTTCGGGATGCAGGCGTGCGAAGTAACCACCGCGATCAAGAATCGGTATACCCGTTGCCAATATGACCGTGCCCGCCCGGACGTCGCCCTGCTCGGTGTCCAAGACCTGGTCACCGCGATCGCTGCCCACCGACCGCACCCGGATGCCCTCGAAGATGTCGGTACCGTGCGATCGGGCTTCGCCGGCGAGGAGCGCCACCACATCCATCGGGTCGAACTGGGCCTGATCCTTCAAGACCACGGCCGACAACGCCGGGAACGCCGTGTCGAGTCTGTCCACACGTTGGACCGGAAGGCCCGCTCTGCGCGCCACCCGGAACTCGGTTTCGACGGCCTCGATGCCCTTGTCGGTCTGGGCGTAGGTGTATGCGTCCCTGAGCTGAAACGGAACGCCCTTGTCCTGCATCAGGTCGAGCAGCCATCGCTGTGCATCGAGATTGGCGTGCACGTAGTGCCTGACGGCATCGGTGGTGTGCTTGTCCGAGATGCTCGAGAGCCTGGTGCCCTGCAGCACGCTGAGTTTCGCGGTGGTGTTACCCGTGGCACCGAAACCCAGATGTCGGGCTTCCAGCACCGCTACCGATGAACCCGCCTGCGACAGCAGGAGTGCAGTGGCCAGGCCGGTGATCCCGCCACCGACAACGACGTACTCGTAGCGGGTATCTGTGACCGCTGTCGAGGGCGTCTGGACATCGATTCGGTCACGCCAGAATGAGGACACCCGATCGCCATACCCCGATGTCGAGTCGATCAAACACCCTGCGGGTCGTCTCAGAACCAGAGTTCCCCGGCGTTGTCGGAGCTGCCGGCTACTCGACCTTGCTGCTGCGGATTTCGTGACCCTTGGAGGTCAGGCAGCGGCCACTGCGCAGATCCCACGACCAGCCGTGCAGGTTGCAGGTCAGCTTCTCGCCCTCGATGACGCCGAACTTGCTCAGGTCTGCCTTCAGGTGGGGGCAGCGTCGCTGAATCTCCCAGCCTTCCTTCACAATCGACGATGAGTCGTCGTGCGCCTCGGCAAACCACCCATCCGCGTAGGCGATTCGCTCGTCGGTCAGGCACTTGAAGAACGTGTAGAGGTATTCGTTGTACCCACCGATGCGCCATGCGGTGAAGCGGGTCGAGAGGAAGATCGTGTTCACCCAGTCGGGTTCGTTGTCGCGCAGGACGGTTCGGACCAACTCGGGCGCGATCCGGAAGCCGTATCGGTACTTGCCCTCGTTCTCCTTGGGCTCACGGACCGTGCGGTTGGGGAAGTCCAGGACGACGGTCTCATCGCCCATGACGAGTCCGACCGGATAGCCGATCCCGTCGCAGATCTGATCGCTCTGCGCCATGATCGGCTCGAACAGGGACTTGAGCGGCGCGAGCAGCGGGTCGCCCTCGGCCGGCGCCCAGGTGGCCTTCTGCGCGGCGATGACCGGGGCGAACTTCACCGCCATCTTGTCGAGGTAGGAGGCCTTGTTCTTGCCGAAGACCTGCTCCGGCGGGTACGGATGACTGATCTCATCGAGCTGCGAACCGGTGAACTCGGCGGTGGACCCCGACACCATCATCAGCCCGCGGTGTTTGACGCCGTCGTCGGTGCCGTGTTCCTTCATCTGATCGAGGAAGGTTTCCTGATCGGGGAAGATGCTGGTCGGGTCGTTCTCGATGTCGTTGAGGTATCGCAGTTCCTCGTCCAGGAACATCGGGGGGCCCGCGGAGGGAATGACCCAGGTCGCGTCGACCTGCTCGATGTACGAGCGCGCCCGGTCCATCCCGCGCTGTCGCTTCTGGGCCGCGAAGTTGGCCTTCGAACGCTTCGGGATGTCGTAGACCATCGGGTACCAGATGGCGCCCGAGTACTGCAGCATGTGGACGTCGATGTGGCCGAACTGCTCGGTGATGACGTCCAGGTCGATCGGCCGGGCATCGTTCATGTTGAACACGGTGGTCTGGCCGTCGGAGACGATGATCCCGCTGTCGCCGATCGGGCCGTCCGCAGGTGCGCGCAGCGCCACGATCATGATGTCGAGGCTGCCCTTGTCATTGGTGACGGTGGTCTTCACCGAGTCCTCGGTCTCCACGAACTTGTGGAAGCCGAGTTCTTCCAGCGCCCGTCGCAGATCGGGCACCGGGTAATCGGGGAGCAGGACGGTTGCGTCCTTGTTCACGTTGTCGCGCAGGTTCTGCTCGTCGAAGTGGTCTTTGTGCAGATGGCTGACGTACAGGTAGTCGCAGTCGCCGAGCGCCTTCCAGTCCAGCTCACTGTTGTCCGGAAATGGGATCCACGACGCAAAGTATGTGGGGTTGACCCATGGATCACACAGGATGGAACCCGCTGTCGTCTGGATGTGGAATCCTGCGTGTCCAATGCTTGTGACCTGCACGTACTGCCTCCAAAATTGTGGTGCTCTTGCTGCGGTCCCCAGGGTAACGACCGGATGGGGTGGACCGCCTGCCGGCCAACGCTAAGCTCGCGGGATGGAACCGGTCTACGACACAGTCATTGCCCTGGCCCGTTCGCTCTGGGCGGCCGAAGGCCTGACGTTCACGGTAACCGGAGTCGAGAATGTGCCAAAAACCGGCGGCGCCGTGATCGCGATCAATCACACGGGCTACCTCGACTTCACCTACGCCGGACTCCCCGCTTTCCTGCAGGGCAAGCGCAAGGTCCGGTTCATGGCCAAGAAAGAAGTCTTCGACAACAAGATCAGTGGACCGATCATGCGTAGTCTGTGCCACATCCCGGTCGATCGTGGCGCCGGCGCCGAAAGCTATCGGCTCGCGGTCGATTATCTGCGCGATGGGGAACTGGTCGGTGTGTACCCCGAGGCCACCATCAGCCGCAGTTTCGAGATCAAGGCATTGAAGTCGGGCGCGGCCCGGATGGCGCACGAGGCAGGCGTCCCGATCGTGCCGACCGTTGTCTGGGGAGCTCAACGGGTCTGGACCAAGGGGCATCCCAAGCGGCTGGGCCGGACCAACATCCCCATCTCGATCGGGGTGGGCAAGCCCATCGACGCCGAAGGTGATCCGGTGGCGGTCACCGCAGAACTGCACCGGGTGATGAGCGAACTGCTGCTGGAAATCCAAGACTCGTACGGTCCTCATCCGCAGGGCGAGTTCTGGGTTCCGGCCCGTCTCGGTGGCGGTGCCCCGACGCTGGAGGAAGCCAACCGGATGGACGCCGATGAGCAGGCCGAGAAGGCTGCCAAACGAGCTGCGCGGACCGAGGCCGGTTACGGAGGCTGAGGTCGCGAAGAGTCGCGTCCGACATTCCATTCCAGGATGACGGTGGTGCCGAACGCGGTCGGGTTGATCCGCGGGTGATCGGAGAGGGCCTGCATCAGGGGGATTCCTCGCCCGCGTAACCCCGCGGTCGACGATGCCATGGCTTCCTGCCATTGGCCGTGGTCCTGGACCGTGACGCTGAGCAGGTAGTCATACCGGTTGTAGGTGGCGCGCAAATTCATCGTGCCCGGTTGGGCGGCGTCGACATACGCGTGCTCGACGGCATTGGCCAGGGCTTCGTAGACCGCCAGGGTGATCGCGTCGGCGTGGTCTTGCGCTTCCGGCACCTCGGCGTGCAACCAGCTCGCCAGGTGTTGACGAAGGCGGGTTGCCGACGCCGGATCCGCAGTCACGTCGGTGAACGCGAGCTGCGGATCCTCGATCGGCAGATTTGTCATGGTTCGGTCACCATCCACCCTTCGGTGTTACCCAGGGCGGAAGTGTTCTATGCGGTATAGGGATCGTTGCGGCGTTCTTCACCCAATTGGGCTACCGCTTCGTCGACAGTGGCGTAGATGGTCACGGTCTCGTCCAGCCCGACCAGATGAATGGGCCGGGCGGTCGCAGGTCCGTCGGCGACGACGGCCAGACGTCCGGTGGGTGCGATGTTCTCGTGTGCTGCGACCAGTGCGGTCATGCCTGCAGAGGAAAGGAAGTCGACGGCCGAGATGTCGATGATGAGCCCGGTGGGGACCCCGCTGATCGCTTCGCCGACGGCGTCGGACAACTGTGGGGCCGTGAGTATGTCGATGCTCCCACGCACGGTGAGGACAACCAGTCCGCCGTTGCGGTCGGCGGCGATCGTCAGTCCGGTGCCTGCGGGTAGATCGTTGTCTACGCGGGTGTGATTCGACTGTCGGTCGATCGAGTCCATCGAAACCCCTTGGTGCGGTGTGTCAGCTGAGCATGGCGGCTCCTCCTGAACCGACCTTGTTCATATTTGCACAGTTGATGTCCGCGGCGCGGACGTCCCGTGGGGATGCCGCTGTAGTGCCGAACACACGATGGATCAGGTGCGCGACGTCGCGCGAATCGGACACGTATTCGGGACGCTGAATCAGGCTGTCCGCCACGGAACCGGTATTTCGAGCGCTCGAAACAGCGGCCAAATCGCTGGTCAAAGTGCAGTGGTTGCAGCTCGATTTCGTCGGACCGGACAAGGTGCCCGCGCGCGGTGGGTGGTGCCGACTCTGCCGCCCGGTCGACGAAAAGGCAAAATGGATCAAATGCCGTCCCCGGAGTTCGTAGGCCCGCCCACACTGATCGCCAGCGATGTCGATGGCACGCTCATCGACGACAACAACCTGGTACCCGAACTGGTGCGTTCGATGATCAACAAGGCGACGTCCGCCGGGGCCACCTTCGTGATCGCAACCGGCCGTCCGCCCCGATGGATCGCCGAGATCACCGATCAGCTCGACGTCGAACCGTATGCGGTGTGCGCCAACGGTGCGATCGTCTACGACGTCGCGACCGACCGCATCCTGCACTCGCAGACTCTCGGTGCGCCCGTACTCGAGAAGTTGGCCGAACTGGCCTATCAGCAGATTCCCGGATGTGGACTGGCGGTGGAGAGGGTCGGCAAGAGTGCTCACGACGCCGCCACGCCACCGTTCGTGGCGACGGCCGGTTATCAGCACGCCTGGCTCAATCCCGATCACATCGAGATGAGTGAAGCCGATGTGCTGTCGCAGGATGCGGTCAAGATGCTGGTGCGTCGTCCGGAGATGACCAGCGACGAGATGGCCCGCCGGATGGCAGCGGTCGTCGGCGATCTCGCGGACGTCACGTACTCCACCGACAACGGCTTGATCGAACTCGCGGCGCCCGGGGTCAGCAAGGCCAGTGGTCTCCAGATACTCGCGCGCCTTCGCGATCTACCGGTGGACGCCTCGATCGCATTCGGCGACATGCCCAACGACATCGAGATGCTGCGCTGGGCGACACGGGGTTTCGCGATGGTCGACGGACATCAGGCGGCGATCGATGCGGCCGATGAGATCGCGCCGGACAACAACCTGGGTGGCGTGGGCCAGGTGCTGTCCCGCTGGTTCTGAGCAAAAAGGAAATCCGCGCCACCTGCCTGCGTACGCACCGGTTGCAACCGGCGCGCACGAAGGCAGATGGCGCGGATTCTCGGATCAGGCAGGCGGTGCGGTGGTCGCCAGGCCGCGCTGCTCGTTGTAACTGTTGTTGAACTCGTCGATGTAGACGCGCAGGACCTCGACGATGCCGGTGATCAGGTTGAAGATCAGCGTGCCGCCCTGGAACGTCTGGCTGATGCCCTGCGGTCCGGATGTCTCACCGGAGGTCGGGAGTCCCAGGGATCCGGTCTCGAATCCCAGTGCCGCCCAAGCCGTCGCGATGGCGCCCTTGATCACCTGTGCGCCGGTGTCCGGCGACCAGTAGATCTTGCCGTTCTCGAAGTCGACGTACTTGGCGGTGCCGTCCGGGGTGGTCTGCTCGGTGGTTGTCGCGTTGCCGAGCTCACCGGTGGGACCACCGGTTGTCATCCACTGCTGGGCGATGGCGCCGGTGTCGGTGGTCGACAGGACCTCCGGATTGGCGGTCGGCAGCTGCCCGTTGCCGGCTGCGATCGCGCGGATCTGCGGCAGCGCGTCGTAGCCGAACTGGCCGGGGCAATCGGTGTTGTAGAAGTCGCGGTGGCCGGAGATCATCGGCACCGTTGCCGTTTCACCTGCGGCGTACAGGCCACCGGGGAATCCGATGGAGACCAGCGAACTCTGTCCGTTCGGATCGAGTCCGGCCAGTCGCAGCTTCCATCCGAGGAAGGTTCCGGCCGCGTTGATCATCTCGGCGCTCGGTTGCACCTCGTTGAGGTTGCCCATCAGCGACAGTCCCATGGTGTTCTCGTTGAACCCGCCGGCGTGGACGCCCTGGACGTTTTTGTCGAGTCCGCCTGCCGTGCCCTCGAAGGTCTGGCCGTATTTGTCGACGAGCACGTTGTACCCGATGTCGCACCAGCCCAACGTCTGCGCGTGGTAGGCGTAGATGCCGCGGACGATCTCTGCGGACTGCTCGGGCGTGTAGTCGTTCGAGCCGGCCGTGTGGTGGACGATCGTGTCCTTCAGTGCGTCGTCGTAGGTCGGCTCCGAGCAACGCAGCGATTCGTCGGCACCCCACTGGGCGCGGGAGATCACCTGCGGGACACCGGGAAGCACCGGCGCGGCCGGGGGCACGATTGCGGCGGCCGGGGTCTGGCCGTCGGTGGCTGGCGCGGTTGTCCCGGGTGAGATCAACGCTGCACTGATCGACGACAGGGCTTGCTGCAGCAGGTCCTGCTGCGGTGCTCCGGTGGTGGTCAACAGTGGCTGTTCCTCGGGCGTGAACACGCGGGGCGCGATCTCGCCGGGGGCGACGGTCGACGTCGGGATCGAGGTGTCGGTTCGCTGCGGTACCGGTGGTGTGGTGAATGTGGAGGTCGCCGACGGCTCGGTTCCGGATGGTCCGGCAGCAGGGTCGGCCGGCGCGGCGCCGGGTGCGGCGACGCCGTTGTTCGTGACGGCGACCTGGATGACGTTCGCCTTGCCGATCCAGATCGGTTCGGTGCCTTGCTTTTCGGGATCCTTGTCGCTGATGCCGTCGATCTTGTCGGCGGACAGCCATGGGCCCCAGGACCCGTCGGGCTGCTTTGCGCGGATGAATGCGGTGGTCTCGGCCAGTCCCTCCCAGGTCAGTCCGACCATGGAGAAGGGCTCGTCTTGGCTGATCTCCTTGACGAGCGCGCCCTCGGGGACGGCCGGTTCGGCGGGTGCGCCACCGGGGGGCGTGGTGCCCTCGGGGCCCGTGGTGGTCTCGGGCACCGCGCTGCCGGGCACCGTGGTGGCAGGAGCGGTGGTCGACGGGAGGAGATCGGTCGGGATCATGCCGCCCGGGATCTCCAGCGGGATGTCCGGCAGGTCGATCCCGGAGATGTCGATCGGCGGGAGCGTTACGCCCACATCCGCCAGGCCCGACTTCACCAGGTTGAGAACGAGTGTCGGGACATCGTTCAGGCTGACCTGGTTGATGGTTGTCGGCGTGACCGACTGGGCGACGGGCGCATCACCGGGATCAACGGTGAGGCTCGGCGCACTGCCTCCGACCAGGATGGCGACCGGGCTCGCGACGACGACGGCGGCAACAGTGCCCAGGACGATCGAGGGTTTGGGGCGGCGATAGCGCACGTAGTTCTCCTTGTTTGTCGCACTGGTCGAGCTGGTCATCACCGACGTGTGTGTAGGCACGCCAAAGCGGGCGTCCGGCGCAACGTCGACTTCCCCTTCGACTTGTTAGACCGGCAAATCGTGTCTTTTGTGCGGCCCGAAGTCCACGACCTCGCCCGGCGTGGCGTGAAACTCGTGATGCTGTTGTTATCTCCTGTGACTTTTGTGGCTCGTCGATAGCAACTACTGTCACATCTGTCCCACTAGTCACATTGCGTGCTGATGCGTGTGTGTGAAGCCGCAGTGGGCGGAACTGTTTGAAGGGACAGCCATGCCGCGTATCCCAGGCCTGTACACCACTCGACCCATTGGGGGCCGGGCTGCGTACGGTGCCCGGTTGCGGCGGCCGGCAGTGGCCGGGGTGGCCCTGCTGATGGCCGTCGGAGCCGCCGGATGGGTGGTTCCACGGGCTGTCGAAGCAGATGTTTCGCTTGCGGTCGGTGGCGAGGTGACGTTGGTCGGGCACGGAAACGGGCACGGCCGCGGCATGGGCCAGTGGGGCGCGTTTGGTTATGCCAAACAGGGTTGGACCTCGACCCAGATCTTGGGTCACTATTACGGCGGCACCACCGCGGGGAAGGTGGACAACGTCGACGTCTCGGTAATTCTCACAGGCGAGTCGTCGGTCAATGTCTTCGCGGACGCCGGAATGAGGGTTGGTGATGTGGTGGTGGCACCCGGGCAGGCCGTGAGTCTGTCGGGTTCCACCGCCACCATCACCACCGGCTGTGGTGGTCCAGTGGTCCAGTCCGTCGAACTCCCTCGATCCCTGGTCTCGCCGGTCACCCCCGGCCCGGGACGCCCGCTACCGGAACTGCTCCGGATGTGCGGTTCTGATCAGACTTTCCGTGGCTCGCTCGGCCTCGACGGCGGCAACGTGATCAACGTTGTCTCCCTTGATGATTACGTCAAAGGTGTGGTGCCGGAGGAGAGCATCGTGGCCTGGGCCGATGAGGGCGGCGCCGAGGCGCTCAAGGCCCAAGCCGTCGCCGCCCGTACCTATGCACTGGCCTCGATGGACATCAGCAAACCGATCGACGACACGATGAACTCCCAGGTCTACGGCGGATACGCGGCCGAAGACCCACGCTCCAACATCGCGGTCGATGCCACCGCCGGAGAGATCCTGCTCAAGGACGGAAAGCCGGCCTTCACCGAGTTCTCCTCGTCCACCGGTGGCGCCACCGACGGACGCGACTTCCCGGCCGTGAACGACGAGGGTGACGCGATCTCACCGCACCACGAATGGACCGCATCGGTCAGCTCGTCAAGCATCGCAAGCGAATTCGGTGTCGGTTCCCTGACCGGCTTCGACGTGATCGAGGCCTACGGCATGGGCGCGGAGAACGGCCGCGCCGCCACCGTCCGGATCACCGGTACCGGAGGCAGTGTCGATGTTCCGGCGCAGGAGGTGCGCACCAGGCTGCAGCTGAAGTCCTCGTTCTTTTCCGTGCAGGGTCAGGCGAACCCGCCGGCGATCATCGCGCCACCTTCGGGTGTCGGTGCCGGTGCGGTCGCGCCCGCGATACCGGCCATCCCCACGTTGCCGACGACGCCTGGCATCCCTGACAACACCGGGTCGGGCGAACTGCTCGGTCAGTTGCTGGCTCTGGCAGAGGCCGCCATCGGGATGAAGTTCTCCGAATTGGGCGGCGCTGCAGGACTACTCGGGACAGCCCTCGGACCGGTCGAACCCACCGTCACGGGAACCGGTGCGATTCAGCAGTTCCAGAACGGCGCAGTGTTCTTCAGTCCGGAAAGCGGCGCGCACGCCCTCACCGGTGTGGCCTTGGTGGACTACCTGATCCAGGGCGGCGAAACCGCTCTGGGATTGCCGGTCGAGGATGCGCTGAACACCCTGGCCGGAGAAATCGTCCGCACTTCGTCCCCGTAGGTGAACACCGAGGGAAGTCTTCCCTCGGCGGCCCTTCTCGGGACGGTTTCAGGCCACCGGGCCGGGGATACTGGGCGCGTGAGCGAACCAGGTCCGGACTCCTCATCGGCCTGGTGATCGCCGCGGTGATCGCCCGCTGACGGCGGGGTCGGCGCGACTGAGAGCTCCTGGGACAATGGTCGACGTACCACGAACAAGGAGATGACCCCATGCGTCCAGAAGCTGACGGAACGGCGCCGCATATTTCATACGTGATCGCGGGGTCGGAGGCCACCGGCGGTGCCGGGCTGCAGGCTGATCTGCGCACCTTCCGGCAACTCGACACGTACGGTGTTGGGACCATCACCTGCATCGTCTCGTTCGACCCGAAGTCCGGTTGGGCGCATCGCTTCGTTCCGGTGGATCCCGAGGTCATCGCCGATCAGATCGAGGCCGCCACCAGCGCCCATGATCTCGACGTGGTGAAGATCGGCATGCTCGGCACGCCGCAGACAATCGCCGTGGTGGCCAATGCGCTCCAGCAGCAGAGCTGGCGGCACATCGTGGTCGATCCGGTCCTGATCTGCAAGGGGCAGGAACCGGGTGCCGCCCTCGACACCGACAACGGCCTGCGCAGCGAGATCCTGCCCTTGGCCACCGTGGTCACACCGAACCTGTTCGAGGCGCGCACCCTGGCCGGCATGGAGCACATCGAGAACGTGGACGGCCTCAAAGAGGCGGCCCGGCGTATCGCCGACCTCGGACCCCGATATGTCGTGGTCAAGGGTGGAATGGAACTACCGGGCCCCGATGCCGTCGACATCGTTTTCGACGGCACCGAGTTCACCGAGCTCCGGGCGCCGAAGATCGGCGAGCAGCGAGTTGCCGGTGCCGGGTGTACTTTTGCGGCCGCGATCACGGCCGAACTCGCCAAGGGATCCGACGTGCTCGACGCGGTCCGGGTGGCCAAGGAGTTCACCAGGGCCGGGATCATGGGCCGGATCGCCACCAACATGCCACAACCGTCGATCGGGATCGCGTGATCATTCGGCCGATTCGGCTGTCATCCTGATCGTTTGCCGCCCGGTGCCCGAATCAACACCGGCAGCAGGATTCCGAAGAACAGCGCGATCGCCACACCGAGTGCGGTTTCGCCGATCCGTTCGAACAGCCGGGAGGATGCATTGTCAGGATTGGAGAATCCCAACAGCATGATCACGAAGAACGTCGTGAACGCCGGCAGGATGTAGAACCTCGAGCCGACGGTGCCTGCCGCCAGGGTGAGCGCCAGCCCGAAGGCGACGGCGTAAACCACCGTGGGTGGTGAGGTTTCGATCAGCAGCACGGCCAGTGCGCCGCCGGCGATCACCGACGCCACACGTCCGAACATCCGCGACATCTGCAGTTCCCGGGCAGGTCGCATCACCATCAGCGCTGCGGCGCAGGCCCATCCGACATGGTCGAAGTCGAGGGCGAAGCCGATCGCCGCCGCGACCGCACCGGCCGCGCCCAATCGCAGCCCGTATCCCATTCCCGGTCCTGCGGGCGGAGCGTCCCGGGCCTGCGGTTCCCGCTGCGGCAGCACGAGGCAGATCAGCCAGACAAAGGCCGATCCGGCCAGGAAAAGCGCTGTCAGTCTTCCTGATTCGCCGACAGTGTCGTAGCTCAGGCCGACGCCGACCATCGGCACCGCGAGGGTCATCATCAGTAGTCCGAGCCGGGCGAAACGAGCGGTCCCGGCCAGGAGCACCGCGCCCAGCGCAAGCCCGAAGATCACCGGCACCGCCACAATCGGATACGGCGCCACCAGTGAACCGGCCATCATCGGCACACCGATGAGCAGTCCGGAGATCAACAGAACGATGCGTTGCCGTCGTCGCGGTGGTATCCCGACCACGGCGGCCGGAAGTACACCTACGCCCAGCGCTGCCGCCGCGGCGATGTCGGAGAACGCGACCGCAACGGCGGGAACGGCCGCGACCGCGCCGACGGCAGCACCGGTGCCGCTCCAGGCGAAGAGCGGTTTACCGGGCATGGGCCACAACGCCTTTCGTGGCTGGTGCGGGTCTGGGTATCGGCGCGACCCGATGTGCTCTGTCGGAACGCTAGCAGGATCCGGTTCAGCAGAGGCAGATCTCGGCTGATCGCAACCACGAGGCGAACGCCTCTTGATCGGTGCTGTCGGTGAGCCACCACGTGATGGTCCCGTTCGCTTCCGAGTAGATGATGTAGGCGACGGTGTTGTCGTCGAAGGTGTCGAAGTAGGCGTACACCGGTTCGCCGTCGATGATCTGCGTGAACAACTCGGAAGTATTGCCGGCGGCGTACTCGGCGTCGGCGATGGCCTTGATGTCCGAGGTCCCTGCGTCGAAGAGGCCGATGGCGCTCGGTGGGGCGCCGGTGGTGCCTTCGGTTAGCACTCCGGCGGCCGGGGCGCACATGATTCCGGCGATGGCATACTCCGGACGGTCCATCGCCTGGCAGGTGTCGGCGTCGAACAGATCTGGATTGGCGTCGACCAGGCCCTGGTCGTCTGCGTCCAGTACCCCGGCGGCCGTTGATGTCTTCGTCGTGGGTTCAGGGGGTTTGGTGGTCGAAGACCTGGTTGAGGTCGACGTCGAGGTGGATGTGGACGACGTGGGAATCGGCTCGGCCTTGGGGCCGTCGTCACCGCTGGAACTGGCGATCGCCACCCCGAGAATGGCGGCGACCAGCACCACCACGACCGCGGCGATCGCACCGATCGTGAGATTGCGCTTGCGGTTCGGATTCGGGCCGGGCTGCCCGGGAGGCAGACCGTAAGCGGAGGCGTGACTCGGTGGTCCGTCCGAACCGTAGGGGGGCGGCTCCGAGCCGTACTGCGCGGGAGAACCGTACTGCGGGTTCGATCCATATTGCGGGATCGTGCTGTATTGGGCGGTGGGCACATATCCGCCGCTCGGCGCCGGGGTCTCGGGGGAGGCCCAGCCGGGTGTGCCCCAGCTCGGTGCGGTCGGCGGTGGCGGTAGTGGTGCGGGCCCGGACCCGGCGGAATCGGACTCTGCGACAAGCGCTTCGAGAGCGCCGAGTGCGACCACGGTCTTGGGGTTGTCCAGTGTTGCCACCGTGCCGAGCTCACCGAGACGCTGTTGGACCAGCGGCACCCGTGAAGAACCACCGGTCAGATAGATCTGGACGTCGCCGCCGGCCCCGGCCCGGGCCAAAGTCCGTCGGGTGAGGTCGACGACCGAGTCGACGTTGGCGGCGATGAGCTGTTCGAATTCTCCGCGGGTCAATTCGAGGATGGCCTCCCGCCCGCCTCCGCTGATGTTGATGACCGCTCGCGGCGATTCCGACAACAGTTCCTTGGCGCGGCGGATGTTGTCGTCGACGGCGCGCTTGGTCGACAGATTCGCCTCCGTCCGCAAGTACTCCAGGAGTTCGGGGGCGCGTGAGGTGAGCTGTTTGTCGACCCACCGCCGGATCATGGCATCGAGGTTCTTCCCACCGAGACCGTTGCTGCCGTCGTGGGCGATCAGGTCGATCGAACCGGGCGCGGAGGTGACATCACCGATCTTGACGACGGCGACATCGCAGGTACCGCCCCCGTAGTCGACCACTGCGATCGTCCGGCCGGCGGCCTCTCCCGGTGGGATGGCCCTGGTGTAGTGCGCGATCGCGGCGCGGGGCTCGGAGATCAGGGTGATCGCAGACCTGTCGAATCCGATCAATTCGGCCGCGCGGGTCAGCACGTCGACCTCCTCGGGTGACCAGGCTGCGGGGTGCGTGAGGATCAACCGGTCGGGCCGGGTGCCGCCGCGCCGTTCCACCGCCCGGTATATGGCCGAATTCAGCACGGCCGCAATGAGATTCTCCAGCGGAAGGTCGAGGTTCCCGACCGGGACCGTGCCGGCGTTGATATGCCGCTTCGGGTGTGTGATGAAGGCGGCGGGATTGCCGGCCGCCGCGTTGACGGCGGCATCACCGACCAGCACATTGCGGTAGGAGTCGGCGTACACCGACGACGACATGATGTCGCTGTTGTGGGAGAGCGGCACCACCGACGGTGCGCCCGAACCGGGTTCGTATGCGGCCGCGGCGGTATTCGACGTACCGAAGTCGATCGCCAGCCACCATTGGTTCGCCATCGGTGGGAGTTCCTTTCGAAGTGAGTGGCCATCGGAGTCGGCCACCGCCAACGTAAGGCATCGGGGCGTTGGCGGCAGCCGATTGTCCTGTGGGTGAATGTCCTACTGCCAGATGACGGTTGACACCGTGCTAGGCAATCGAATATCGAATATGACCGGTATGCCGCTATCCGTCGCGATCAGCTGGTTCAGAGGGCGCTGGTGTCAGGGGCTTCGACACTGGAGGGGTTGACCTCGGTCCACTCGTCGGTGCCCGTTTCGTGGACGTAGGCGCTGTCGATCTCGCCGTCCTGATCATCATCGACAAATGCGATGTCGTGTTCGCCGTCGGCGTTCTCATCGACGAACACGGTGTCGGCGACACCGTCGGAGTCGGAGTCGGAGATGGCGGTCTCGAAGTGCTCGTCGCCGTCGGTGTCGAAGGCCAGGGTTTCCGCGGTGCCGTCTTGGTCGTAGTCCTGGACCATGACGTCACCGACACCGTCTCCATCGACGTCCACGAGGGCGGATTCGGTGACGCCGTCTCCGTCGACGTCGAAGACCTCGAGGACGGTGGCATCTTCGCTGATCTCGGGCATGTTGTTGTCGGACATCGGGTTCTCCTTGTTGGTGAGGGCTCGCGATGGGTCTCGCTTGCGGTGTTGTCGATAGGAGTGTCCGCAGGTGCCGAATGTTCCGACGAAGTCGGAAAATGTCGACGTCGACTACTCGGGAGAATTTCGAACCCAGTGACCGGAATGAGCGCTGCCACAAGCGAAATCGAGCGCCTCGTAACTACAGGACGAGGCTCAACTCACCCCGCGATGAGATCGAACTCGTTGCCTTCGGGGTCGGCGAGAGTGGTCCAACGCAAACTGCCTGCGCTTTGCTCGGCAAGGATGGTCGCTCCGAGGGTGAGTATGCGTTTCAGTTCCTCGTCGTACTCGGTCGATGCGAGGTCGATGTGGAGGCGGTTCTTGACCGTCTTGCCCTCGGGAACCTGGAGGAAGGTGATGCGGGGTCCGCTGGTGGCGGGTTCGGCAGCCAGAAGGGTGGCGTGCATGGGGGAGGCGCCATTGGCGACCTCACGTCCGAGGACGGCGGCCCAGAACCGGGCGATGCGTCCGGCGTCGTGGGCGTCGTACGTGATGCCGATGAAGGTGGTGGTCATGATGTCCTGGGATCGGGTGTTGGGTGTTCGGGTTCAGATGACGGGGATGGGCAGGAGTTCGAGCAAGCCACGGTCCCCGTCGAATCCATTGCTCAGCGCTGCTGAGACATCGTCATGTGGGGTGCCGTATCGGGGCGCGCTGACCTCGTCGAGGTGTCGATGGTGCTGCTCGTCGAGTTCCATGTCGAGGGACTTCAGGTAGGCCTCGAGATGTGCGAGGGAGGAGGGTCCAACAATGGGGATCATGGCTGTGGTCGTCGGCGCGATGCGGTGACGTAACCATGCCAGTGAAACTTGGAGGGGGTCACTGTTGATCTCTTCCGCGATGCGGAGCACCGCATCGACCACCGAGGTCTTTTGCGGGCTTCCCTCGACCGCGCCTCCGCGAAGTGCCAACCGACCGGTCTGACCCTGGCGATATTTGCCGGTGAGCAGTCCGCCGGCGAGCGGGGAGTAGAGCATCACTCCCAAACCGTGCGCTTGAGCCATCGGTAAAAGCTCTCTGTCCGCGGATCGTTCGGCGAGGCTGTACTCGGTTTGTATGCCAACGAGCGGAGCAAGGCCCTGTAGGTCCGCTCGCACGGCGGCACCGGCGGTCCGCCAGGCCGGGAAATTCGACAAACCGCCGTGCAGCATCTTTCCGGAGCGCACAAGGTCATCGAAACCGCCCAGGATCTCCTCCAGCGGAGTGGTGCCGTCCGGGAAATGCGGCATGAACACGTCCACATAGTCGGTGCCCAGCCGCCGCAGGCTCTCCTCCAACGAGCGAACCATGGTCTTACGACTGTTCCCGGTCGTGCCGGGGCGCGGCTGATCCCGACGAGTGCCGCTGTACTTGGTGATGACCACGAAATCGTCGCGATCCTTGCCCAGGAGCGACCCGAGCATGGTTTCGGCCTCCCCTGCTTGGTACAGGTTGGACGTATCGAATGTGGTGCCCCCGGCAGCTACGAAGGAATCGAAGATCTGGCGGGAGACTTCAGGGCCGGCGCTGGTGCTCGTGGTGCCGAAGTTCGCGGTTCCGAGCGCGTATTCAGAGACCCGAAGTCCTGTCTTGCGTCCGAAGGTCTGGTAACGCATGAGTGCTCCTGAGGTACTTGCGGGCGTATGCTCCGTGGAGCGTATCAAATAAAACGAAGGATCATTCTTTATGCCAAAGGTAGCCCAAGAGCACCTCGACGCGCGGCGTCAACAGATCGTGGAGGCCGCGCGCAACCGGTTCGCCGATCAGGGATTCGCCGGTACCTCGATGGCCGACATCGTCGCCGAGGCGGGACTTTCGATCGGCGCAATCTATCGCTACTTCCGCAGCAAGGATGAGGTTGTCATCGCAGTCTGCGAGCAGGGCAGCAACGCGTTCCCCGAAGCCCTGACAGCCGCCGCCATCCATGACTTCCTCGAGCACACCCGAACCCTGGCCCGGGAGACCGGGCATGCTCGACTCGTGTCGCAGATCTACGCCGAGGCCGCGCTGTCTCCGGCGTTGGCTGAGGTCGTCCAACAACAACTTGCAGCCCTACGCGACAAAGTCGTGGCCCTCCTACCCGGAGGCCGGGGTGCTCGCACAGAACAGGTCGCCGAAGCGTTTGTGGCCATCTGTGTCGGCTACAGCCAGCAGCTCGCCGTTTGCGGAGATGTCGACTCCGCACCCTTCAGTGGGGCCTTGCTGACGCTGATCCGCAGTGTGGATGACCAGAATGACAACCTCCCTGGGAAGAACGACTGACCCGGTCAACGGCATCATGCCGGAGCTGATCCCACCTGCTGACCCACGCGCCACCGACTGTCGACGGCCGCGATTTTCTGTCAGTTTCCTGTCAGCGGCAATTCGACTGCGGCCCAGGCGATGTCAGAACGCTGTGCGCGCGAGCCAGGTCTCCCAGATCTGATGATCGCCGAGCACCTCGACGTTTGCCTCGGTTGCCGACAGACGACGGGTCAGTGCGAGTAGGAGATCCATTGCGCGACCACGTGCCGCTGCTCCGGCCTTGGTGTGGCTGTTGTCCCAGGCGATCGCATCATCGCCACGACTGACCGACCATTCACCGGCGCTGCCGAGGGTGTCCTCGAAGGCGTGCAGGTGCAACGTGGACCCCGACTCGAGGGGAGCCGGCCTGCCTGAGCCGGGCTGGGAGAGGAGGTCGAGCCACTCGGAGATGCCGTCGGCGGCAAGGGCCGGGCTCAGCTCATAGGGAAGACCGAGCGCCAGCGCGGCATCGGCTCGATGGACCGTCGCCTCGTGGAGGCGACGGCGGATCCACCAGGCCGCGGGACGGGGACCGAGGAATGTCCAGACCGGGGTGTCGGGGCCGGTGTCGGCCACCGCATCGATCAGGTTCTGGGCTCCCTCATGTAGCCAATCGATCGCCTGATCCGGATCGGCGGGCGGCTTCCCTCCGGCGACCGTTCGTGGATCGAGGGGTGAATCCCGCTGTTCGGCAACGATCGTAGCGGCCGCCCAGCGGTCACCACGTCCGACATGGCGAAACAGTTGCTGGACGGTCCATTCCGGACACGTCGGCACCGGATGAGCCGGATCTGCCTGCCGGATCAGCGCGCCGAACAGACGGTTCTCTTCCACAAGCGCATTGGAGTAGTCCACCTTCGGACAGTACCGCTTCGGTCGGAGGAGGTCATCCACCAAACGCTGAGCGCCGGAACTGCCGGGCCCGATGTTCGTCGGGCAGGTAGGGGCCCTTGCCGGGGAAGATCTTCTCGCGCAGTGTGCCCGGGGAGTAGCTCTCCTGCATGATCCCGCGTTTGCGCAGTACCGGCGACACGTGTTCGACGAAGTCCTCGAAGGAACCCGGCGACACGACGTACTGCACGTTCATGCCGTCGACTCCGGCATCCTGCCAGGCCTCGATGCGGTCGGCGATCTGCTCGGGTGTGCCGACCTCACGCAGGTTGCCGAACCAGCGGACCAACTCACCGATGGTCATCGACTGACGCGGTGCCATCGAGATCAGCTTCGCGACAATACCTTCCCGTCCTTCCGGGCGTTTGGCGATTACCCCGATGGGTTCGTGTGGGTCGAGTTGTCCGAAGTCGTATCCGAGGAAGACACTCTGTTTGGCGAGATTTGCTTCGATGCTCTGGAAGTCGGTGATCTCGTCCTGCAGCCGACGGGCCTCTTCCTCGGTACTGCCCACGACGAAACCGAGGATCCCGAGCAGTTTCACGTCGCCGGGATTGCGTCCGTGCCGCCGGGCGGCCGCCCGTACATCTGAGACGATCGGTGCTGCTTCGTCGGGGTTGAGCGCATTGATGAACAGCCCCTCCGCATTTCGGCCTGCGAAGTCGCGCCCACGTGGAGAGACACCGGCCTGGATGAGGAACGGTGTCCGCTGCGGTGAAGGCTCGCACAAGTGCGGCCCGACGACGTCGTAGAACGGTCCGACGTGGTTGATCTCGTGGACCTTGGCCGGATCGGCATACTGCTGGGTGGCGATGTCGCGGATCACCGCATCGTCCTCCCAGCTGGCCTCCCACAGTTTGTAGACGACCTCGACGAAGTCGTCGGCGCGGCCGTATCGGTCCTCGTGTTCGGGAAGTCCGGACAACCCCAGATTGCGGCCGGCGCCGGCCAGGAACGTAGTCACGATGTTCCAACCGATGCGGCCCCGCGTGAGGTGATCGAGGGTCGACATCTTGCGGGCGAAGGAATACGGCGGCTCTTGCAGGATATTCTGGGTGAGAACAAATCCGAGCTCATCGGTGGCGTACGCGAGTGCCGGGATGAGTTCGCCGGGATCGTTGATGGGAAACTGCATGCCACTGCGAACCGCGGTCTCGCGCGACCCGGAGAACGACTCGTAGGGCGCGAGCACGTCGGCGAAGAAGAGGGTGTCGAAGTAGCCGCGCTCGAGAAGTTTGGCGCACTCGACCCAGTAATCGATCGAGTTGTAGTCGAGCTGCTTGCTGCCCGGCCAGGCCCACATCCCCTGATCGTGGTGGGAGACGGAAAAGATGTTGAACGCGTTGAAGATCATCCGCGGTCGATGCGTCATTGTGACTGTTCCTCTTTCACCCCGAGCACCTCGCGGCCGACGAGTCCGGCAAGGACCTCGGTCGAGTACGCCATCAACTGACCGGCCTGGGCGTCACGCAGGTGACGCTGGATCGGCGACTTCTTGAGATAGCCGGTGGCACCGCCGATCCGGACCGCGAGCTGCGCCACATCCACCGCGACCTTGTTGGCCAGGTACTTGGCGCGGGTGAGGTCGCCGAAGAACGCGGGATCGCCGTTGTCCGCTTCCTGCAGGCCTCGTTCGTAGAGCGCATGCGCGCCTTCGAGCCGGATATGGGCGTCGGCGACCTCATGCTGAACCCACTGCTGATGGGAGAGAGGCTTGTTCAGGATCACGCGGGACGATGCGTGCTCGACGATCGCTGCCAGTGCCGCATCGGCGATACCCAGGGAGATGGCGGGCAGCCCGGCCGGAATGATCGCGAAGTCACCGAATCCGGGAGCGCGGCCGCGGTACTCCTGGCGCATCAGGGTGTTCTCGAACGAGAGCAGCTGACTTCGGGTGGCTCGCAGCCCGAGTGTGTCCCAGATCGGGATGATGGTGACCGTGTCGTCCGGGATCACGCCGAAGAACGTGGGGGCACCCTCGACCAACGCATTGACCAGTAGGTAGTCGGCGATCTCGCTACCTGAGACAAACCGCTTTGCGCCGTTGAGGATCCAGCCACCGGGTGCTGCCTCGGCTTCCTGCGTGGGATTGAGGAAGCGGTTTCCGCTGGTGGGTTCGGACAAAGCGTTGGCAAATCTCTTACCTGCCAAGAACTCGTCGGCGAAGAATGAGCCGGCGACCTCTCGGGTGAGCTCGGACAAACCGACACCGGCACCCGAGTGCATCGTCCAGATCGTTGCGGTCGACGGGTCGGCCTTGGCCAGCAGTCGCACGATCTTGCCGAAACCCAGGTAGCTCAGGCCCGATCCACCCAGATGCTGGGGAAGGACTGCCGTGTTCAATCCGGCCGCGTGCAGCGCGTCGAGATTGCCGACCGCGATTTCGGCGCGGTCGTCGTAGTCGGGCGCCGTCTTTGCGAAACCGGTTGCCAGTTCGGCGATCGACTCGATCAACGCGCGTTCTTCTTCACGCGCGGACAGTTGCGGGGTGGTCATCGGACTCCTTCTTTCGGACGGATTGTTGCCGGAGCGTCGGCCGCTCGCGGTGTTCGGCCACGTCCGAGGTGTATGCGGCGCGACACCACACACAGAACGGCGAACGTGGCCAGATACGGAAGGGACTGGAACAGTTCGACGGGCAGGCCGAGGTTACGGGTCTGGGCGAGTAGGGCCAGGCTGTTGAAGAAAGAGAACAGCAGGGCCCCGGCCACCAGGCCAAAAGGGTTCCGGCGTCCAATGATCACCACGGCCAGTGCGATGAATCCCGCGCCGCCGGTCATCCCCGGCGAGAAGATACCGATGCTCGACAGGGACACCACAGCCCCGCCGAGTCCGGCGAACGCGCCGGCGATCACGGCTGCGGTGAGTCGGTAACGGGCCGGTGAGATGCCGCGGATGATCGCCACAGCCGGGTCGTCGCCCACCGAGCGCAGGCGTAGCCCGAATCGCGTCCGGGTCAGCACAAACCAGGACACCACGACCAGGACCAAGGTCAGGTAGAAGAACACCCCGGCTTCGGCGAGTCCGGTTCCGATCAACGGGATCCCATCCAGGAGTGAGATATTCAGTTCTGGCTGGGTGTCGACCGCGGTATTGGTGGAACCGGCGGGGTTGATCGACTGGTATAGGAAGATACTCAGACCTGAACCGATGAGCCCGATGGCGATTCCGACGATGATGATGTCGGCTCCGGCCATCGACGAAGCAAGGCCGAGTAGTAAACCCGACAGCGCACCGAGGGCAATTCCGGACAGCACGCCGAACCAGACACCGCCGACACTTGATCCGAGGACACCGAAGACCGCGCCGATCAACATCATTCCCTCGATGCCAACGTTGAAGCCGCCGGTTCGTTCGAGGAAGATCTCACCGATTCCGGCAAGGATGATCGGTGAGCACAGTGCCAGTGCTCCTGCGATGACGATTGTCCAGAAGTCGATGGTGTTCATCCGGCGGCCACCTCGACCTTCTGTGAGTCGGTGCGGGGTTCTGGTGCAGATGTACGCGGCAACAGTTTGATCGCTGCCAGGGCGAGCGCCGCGGTCAACAGCAGAATGCCCTGGCTGACGGTGCCAATGGCGGTCGGAGTGGTCCCGGTGGCCATCTGCACACCTGCCGCGCCGGTGCCCAACGCTGCGTAAACCACTGCTGCCAGCGCGATTCCGACCGGATTTCCCCGCCCGAGCACGGCCACCGCCAGACCCGCGAAACCGATACCGCCTGCGACGTTCGGTTCCAGTCGGGTGGTGACACCGGCGACCTGCATCCAACCGGCCATACCGGCGAATAGCCCGGAGATCAGCATCGCGGACAGGACGGCGCGCATCGGGGTCAGACCCAGTCGGGATGCCAGGAGGGGCCGTTTGCCGTAGACATCGAACAGGAAGGCCGACGGTGTCCGCGTCCACCACCAGGCGGACAGAAGGATGATGACAACGATCACGATGCCGACGTGGATTCGGCCCTCGACCGGAAGTTGGGGGACCAGAGACGGTTTCGGAAGTACCGCGCTCTGGGGGCTGGCCGCGGTCTGTTCGTCGCGCAGTTGGTTGCGCAACAAATAGGTCAGCAGGAAAGCGGCCAGATAGTTCGCCAGCAGCGTGGACAGGATCTCGTTGACACCCCAACGCACCTTGGCGATGGCCGGGATCAACGACCACAACGCGCCGCCGATTCCGCCCGCGATGGCGCCGAGTGTCAACGCCACCGGCGACGGCACCGATGTTCCCAGCGCAAAGGCGACCGCCGCCGAGAGGGTGGCACCGAGGATCAACTGGCCCTCCGCGCCGACCGTGATGATCCCCGCGCGGAGTGCGATCGACGCACCGAGGGCAACCAATGCCAACGGCGTCGCATCGGACAGCGTCTGAGTGAGGTTGTAGCCGCCGCCGAATGCGCCGGTGAACCAACCGGATAGCGCAACATCCAATCTGCCGCCCGTACTCGCGATCATCACCGCGACGATGGCGAGTCCGGCAAACAGATAGAGCCCGGCGAGCACCAGTCCGCGGGTACCTGCGAACCGGCGTAGGAGATCAGGCATTGATCTGACCCCCGCTGGTGAGACCGGCTGCCGCGCGGCCGAAACGCCCGATGTCGAAGTCGGCGGTGTCGAACTGATCGACGATCCGGCCCTTGGCCATCACCAGGATTCGATGAGACAGTTCGCGGACTTCGTCGAGATCTGCCGACACCAGCAGGATCGCCGTGCCCTTGGCCGCGGCTTTGCGTATTTCTCCGCGAATTGCGGCCGCAGCACCCAGATCAAGGCCCTGGGTGGGGCCGTGCAATACGGCCACGGCCGGGGCATCGGTGGGCTGATGCCCGTCGAGTTCCCGCCCGACCAGCAACTTCTGCTGGTTTCCGCCGGACAGTGCACCCGCGTGGACACCGACGTCGAGCGGTCGGACGTCGTGGCGCTTGCAGAGGTCGAATGCAAACGCCCGGATGGACCTGGCGTCCATCATCCCGAAACGACGAAATGGCCTGGGACCACCGAGGTTGCCACCGAGCCTGCGCAACACCGCGGAATGGGTGATGGGGGAGTCGGGCAGCAGGAAGTCGGCACGAACCTCGGGGACGTAGGCGACGTCGGCTTCGTGCGCACGGCGCGGGTGACCGGCGATGTCGATGCCGTCGACCGTGATCGAACCGCCGGCGAGGGGAACCATGCCGACTGCGGCGGCGGCGAGCAAGCTCTGGCCGTTGCCTGCGACACCCAGTACACCGACGATCTCGCCTCGCCGGACGGTGAAGCTGACCGAGTCCAGGGAGACCTGATCGGGTGAGTTGATGCTGACCCGATCGAGGATCAGTCGTTGCTCGCCGCCGCCAAACGGACTCGGCACGATCACCTCTGGCGCCGCCCCGACCATCGCGGTGACGAGATCGTCGTCGGTGGTAGCGGACATGGATGCGGCAAGGGTGACGCGGCCACGCGAGAGTGCGGTGACATCGTCGGCGACAGAGCGCGCATCGGCCAAGCGATGGGTGATCAGGAGGACCGAGACACCATTTTCCGCAAGAAGTTTGAGTCGCGCGAAAAGAGTATCCGTCTCGTTGGGGCCCAGTGCAGAGGTGGGTTCGTCGAGCAGGAGGATGTCGGCGCCCTGGGCCAGAGCGATCGCCAGCTCGCCGAGTTGGCGTTGCGCGAAACCCAGATTGCGGACCGGGGTGTTGGTCCGGAGTACCAGGCCGGCCTCGGTGGCCACCCGGTCGAGCGCTCTGGAGGCCCGAGTGCGGGAGGCGATGTGCTCGGACTGATTCAAGATCAGGTTCTCGGCCAGTGTCAGTTCCGGATTGAGGCTGAGTTGCTGTGCGACCAAACCGATTCGGGCGCGGATCGCTGCGGTCCGGTTCGGGAGCACAATCGATTGACCGTCTCGAACAACCGACCCGGAGGTCGGTTGTTCGAGACCGGCCAAGATCTTCAGTGCCGTCGACTTACCGGCGCCGTTTTCACCGATGAGAGCATGGATGGTTCCGGGGGCGATGGTGAGGTCCACGTGGTCGAGCGCGCGGGCGGCGCCGAAGCTCTTGGAAACACCGTGCAACGAAAGTTGTTTCACCATCTACCGATTCCCGTGCCGTCTCGTTGATCGATCTGTGCCTGTCAGGTCAGCTGATCGGCGGGATCGTGACCGCACCCGAGGCAAGCTGTGCAGCAAGCTCATTGACCTGCTCGGCGATGTCATCGGGCAGGTTGGGCGCAGCCGCCGGCTTGTTGCCATCGGCGTAGATCAGGCCCTTGTTGGCGATGGTGGAGGTGTACGCGTGGTCGCCGAAGGTTTTGTTGTTCAGCTGCGCCACGATCTCCCGCAGTGTGGGGGTGAAGTCGAGCTTCACCAGCCCGATGTTGACGGCCTGTGCGTCCGATGACGATGCACTCGATGCGCCCAGTGTGGCCACGTTCGCTGCCTTGGCCGCCGACAGCACCCCCGGTGTGTACGCCTCGGCCCCGGTGACGATGAGCTTTGCGCCGGAAGCGATCTGGGCCTTCGTCGCCTGGTTGGCCAGAGAGGTGTCGGTCCAGCTGCCGGTGAAGATCGGGGGCAATTCGACGGCTGCCGGACTTGTCACGTCGAGACCGACGCTGACCGCCTTGTGGGTGATCTCGTTGAACGGGGCGAGCTGTCCTTCGACAACGCCGATCGGCGACAGACCGGTCTTTCCGGCGATCCACCCGGTGAGGTATCCCTGCTGGTCACTGGCGTATGTCCAGGTTTCGACGTTGGGTGTGGCCTTTTCGAGTATGTCGGCCGAACCAGTGGCCACAAAATGAGCGTCGGGGAGTTCCGAGGCGACGGTGAAGATGGAGTTCGCGAAGTCCAGACCCCATCCGATGATGAGGTCGTAACCCTGCGAGGCGTATTGGCGGAAGGCAGCTTCGGCATCGGAAGAGGTGGTGACCGACTCGCGGATCTGCAGCGAGATCACGCCCTCGTCCTGGAGTGTGTTGCCGGCATCCGCGGCGTACTGGCTGAAGCCGCCGTCATTTGCCAAGCCGCCGAGCACGATTGCGACCTTGGGTTTGCCCGAATCGGCGTCGGCATCGGAGTCGGATGAGCAGGCGGCAAACGCGGCCACCAGGGGTATGGCGAGCAGGACGGCAAGGCTCTTGCGAAGTTTCATGATGCGGCTTTCTTGGCGGAAGGACCCAGTGTTGAGAGCTGCGCTCAACTTGTTGATAAGTATGTTCATGCGACCCGCCCCACGAAAGAAACAAAACCGCGGCGCGTAAAACCGGTCTTGCGTTTGACGGGGCGGGCTCCGGGTGGAACGGAGCGTCACTGCACCACGACTCTGTGGTGATTCACTAAATCGGTTTGTTATCAATCTATTTCGCACATAGGCGAGTAACTGTGGTGCAGTGGTCCGGGTTACGGACGTGCGGTCGTGACGAAGTGGTCGTGCGCCGGTTGTGGAGCTTCGCGACCGAGGTGGTGATAACTTATCAACAAGATCCCGCCGCTGCAGTGCAGTGTGAATGCCCTCGGTGGGGCATACCTCCTCAAAACTTCTAAGGAATGTGTGTCACATGAGTGTCGAATCCGTCTCTGCCTCCGCGCCACGTATCGACGAGGGCTGGATCCGATCGTTGCCCAAGGCAGAAGTGCACGTTCACCTCGAAGGCGGCTTCGAACTCGTCGACCTGATGGATCTGGTGAAGGCCGCCGGTGAGTCGTTGCCACGTCCGGCGGCAACCCTTCTGCAGAAGATCGGGGAGGGTTTCGACGCAGGCGGCGGCGCCCCTGCGGCCGAGGCCGGACTGACGCCGTTTCTGCAGTTTCTCGACTGGGGTTGCGGATTGATCCGGACGCCCGAACAGGCGGCCCGACATGCCTATCGGTTCGCGGCGCGGCAGACCGCATCCGGGATCGCATACTCCGACGTCATCATCAACCCCTGCCACTGGAGTGCCTGGCGGGACCGCCTGCCCGAGTTGTTCGACGCGTTCGCGGCCGGCCTCGACGAGGCGCATCAGGACGGACTCGCCCAGATTCGCCTGTGTGTCTCATTGCTGCGTTCACAATCGGCAACCGATGCTGTCGAGCTTGTCGAGTGGATCGCCCATTCGCGGCCGAGACATGTCCTGGCGATCTCGGTCGACGGTGACGAACGGAGATCGGGACGGGTCAGCGCAAAGTTCGCCGACGCCTTCGCTCTCGCGGGCCGCTCCGGGCTCCGTCGCACCGTGCATGCAGGCGAATCGAGTGGGCCGGAAGGTGTGTGGGATGCGGTGAACCTCCTGCAGACCGAGCGAGTTGATCACGGTGTCCGGGCCATCGAGGACCAGCGGCTGGTCGAGCATCTGATCCAGACGCAGATCCCGCTTGGCATCTGTCCTCGATCCAATGTCATCCTGGGCATCTACGACGATTGGTCGCAGCATCCGTTGATCCGACTTCGGGACGCGGGTGTGAATGTCACCATCAACACCGACGATCCGGGTTTGCTGGGTTCGACGCTGGAGGGGGACTGGGCCGTATGCGCGGCGACGTTTGGTCTCGACGAGTCGGATCTGATCGGGTTCGCCAGGGCGTCCGTGGCTGCGTCCTTCGCCGATGACGACACCAAAACCGCTCTGGTTCAACAGATCGACCAATTCGAGCTTGCGCAGGGTTTCTCACCCCTGCCGTCCATGTAACTGCCATCCAGACAGGAGACGCGATGAACCGCAGGCACGGACCCGGCGGATTCACGGTGACCGGAGAGACCGAGGATGCGCGCGTCAACCGCGAGCTGTTGCGTTATGTACGGGAGGCGTCGGCAGCGGACAATCCGTTGCCGGGCGAGTTGGATCTGATCGCGCGCTTGAACTGTACCCGCCAGCAGCTGCGGCGGGCGCTATCCGAACTCGAACGCCAGGGCGTGCTGCGACGGCGGCAGGGTGCGGCCACCACTGTCGACCCGGTGGGACTCCGGATGAACGTGCGCCTCGAGGACCAGTTCGAGCACACCGAGTTGCTGAAACTCATGGGTTATCGATCAGAGGTCGAGGTCAGGGTCTCGCGACTCGAACCATTGCCCGAGAACGTCGCAACGCTGCTCGATGCGGAACCCGGCGCACCGGCGCTGAAGATGGTCAAGCGCTGGCGGGCCGACGGCAAGCCGGCGATGCTGGCATCCGGATATCTGCTCATGCCCGACGCGTCGGAGCGTGAACTCGACGACTCGGTCTTCACCGCGGTCACCGAGGCCTGGGGCGAATCGCTGGTCTGGGAGGTTGCGACACCGGGTGCGGTGGCCCTCGACGAAGAACTGGCCGATCTGCTGGAGATGCTGGTCGGATCAGCTGTCATGACACTGGAACTCATCGGCGTCGGCGCCAGTGGCCGCCGCTTGTTCTACGCCTTCGAGCATCACCATCCCGAGTTCGTGACCTATTCGCTGCTCCGCACCGTCCGTCCGCCGTGGGCGGCCGGATGACATCCTGGGCCCACTGATGACAGAAACCGCCGGACCCGATGAACTCGGATCCGGCGGCTTTGTTGTCGGTCTGTCAGCGCATCAGTGCGCGATGACGGGTTCGGCGTTCGGGTCGATCTCGGGGATCTTGTTGGGGTAGATCACCCCGGCGATCACCGCACCAAGGGCGAAGAACCCTGCAGCCCACCAGAATGCGGTGTGGTAGCTGGCCATCGAGGCGCCTTCCATGATGGCCTGCATGCCATCTGGGCCGGAGGGGCTGTGGTCGCTGACGTAGTGCTCGGCCGAGGTGGCGGCAAAGCTGCTCAGCAGTGCCACGCCGATGGATCCACCGACTTGCTGCGCGGTGTTGACCGCCGCCGACGCAACTCCGGAATCGCTCGCCGCGACGCCAAAGGTCGACAGGCTGATGGCGTTGGCGAAGACGGTGCCCATCCCGATGCCGATCATGATCAGGCTGGGGACCACAGTGGTGAGGTAAGAACTGTCGACCTCGATCCTGGTCAAGAGGGCCATGCCCACCGCAGCAACGGTCAGGCCGACGGCCACCATCACCTTGGGGCTCAACCGGGTGATGAGCACCGAACCGGAGACCGCCGCGGTGATACCGATCGACAGCACCATCGGCAGGAATGCCAGACCGGTTTCGACCGGACTGAATCCCAGGGTCTTCTGTAGGTAGAAGGTCAAGAACAGGAACACCGCGAACATGCCGATCGAGGAGATGAGCATGACGAGGTAGGACGCGCCGCGCATCCGGTCGAGCAGGATTCGCAGGGGCAGCAGTGGATGAGCAACCTTGGTCTGGACCCAGCCGAACACGACGAGGAGCACGAGTCCGATGACAAGCGGGAACAAGGTCATGCTGTCGGTCCACCCCTTGGTCTCGGAATTGGCGAATCCGTAGACGATGAGGAACAGGCCGACGGTGACCAGGATGGTCCCGGCCCAGTCGATCGGGGTCCTGGTGCCGGCCTTGATGTGCTTGGGGAGCAACATGATTGCGCCGACCAGGGCGGCCAGCGCGAAGATCACGTTGACGTACAGGCACCAATTCCACGAGATGTACTCGGTGAGAACGCCTCCCAGCAGGAGACCGATGCCGGCACCGGCGCCGGCGACGGCACCGAAGATACCGAAGGCCTTGCCGCGATCCGGTGATCCGGCGAACGTCACGGCGAGCAGCGAGAGCGCTGCGGGTGCGAGCAGGGCACCGAAGACGCCCTGCAGTGCACGGGCGGCGACCAGGATCTCGAAGCTCGGTCCCCAGCCACCGAGTGCCGAGGCCGCTGCGAAGCCGATCAGGCCGATGATGAAGGAGTTCTTGCGACCGAACAGGTCGTTGATCCGGCCGCCGATCAACAGCAGGCTGCCGAAAGCGAGCGAGTAAGCAGTGATCACCCATTGCCGATCACCATCGCTGAAACCCAGGTCTTGCTGGGCTTCGGGGAGCGCGATGTTCACGATGGTGGCGTCCAGGACGACCATCAGCTGGGCGACCGCGAGCACGGCAAGGATCAGCCAGCGATGTTTGGAGCCGGTCGATTCTCGCGACGGCGAAGTTTGGGTTGTAGACATGTTCTCTTTCAACTACGGAAGCGGAATAGGTGATTCCGATTGAGGGTACCAGAGCGGAATCGGTGATTCCACTTAGCGCTATGCTGTAGCCATGGCGCAGACAGGAGACACGTCCGACGTGCTGCGGGCCGATGCGAGGGAGAACCACCAACGCATCCTCGTGGCTGCTCGGGAGGTGTTCGCGGCCCAGGGCCTCGGCGCGAAACTGGCCGATGTGGCCAGCCACGCCGGTGTGGGCGTCGGCACGATCTATCGGCGATTCGAGAGCAAAGAAGCACTCATCGAGGAGCTCTATGCAGAGCGACTCGGGGATGTTGCGGCCATGGTCGGTGATGCCGAGGCGCTCGCCGATCCATGGGAGGGTCTACTCCGGTTCCTTTATTCCAGCGCGACGATGATGGCCGACGATCGGGTCATGAGGGACCTGGTGTTCGCCGGTGCACCGTCGATTCCACAGACGACGGGTGCCAGCCTCGAACTGGCCGAACACATCACTGCGGCCCAGGCCACAATCAACGAGGCCGCTGATCGCCTTGTGTTGCGGGCGAAAGAATCTGGTGAGCTCCGCGCCGATTTTGAGGCGACCGACCTCCCGGTGCTGGCCTTCTCGATCCAGGCCACCGCTCAGTTCGCGAGATCGCACAACCCGGACCTGTGGCGCCGGACGATGGGCATGATCATCGACGGTATCCGGGCATCACGAACCAGCCTGACGCCGTTGGAGAGTCCGGCGCTGACGGAGGCGCAGTTGTCAGAGATATTTGCTGCCCATCAGATCGGAAAGTCCATCTGAGGTTCATCTAGACCGCGCGGCGCATCATCGAATAGGTGTGCAGCAGAACAGCAACGGCCTCCTCTTCGGCCGCCGAACCGCCGAGCAGTCCGGCGGCGTGCACCCGCCGCAGCCGCCGGTCGAGTTCGGCGACGATCGCGCTGCGGTCGGCGTGGGGCGGCAGCCCGACACGGCCACCGATCCCCGAGCCGACCAAGATCTGTCGGAGTTCACTCACCCAGGGTGATTCGGGATCGGTCTGCGTCAGAGAACCCAGCGCCTTGAACTCCGCCATCGTGTGGGCCTGAGGACTTCGGCGCACCTGGCGCAGGATCGACCTGATCTGTCCGTCGGCCGGATGGGACAGGGCCAGATGCTCGATCTCGGTGCAGGCCGCCACCGCCCGGGTGATCAGAATCGAACGGGTCAGGTTGACGTCGATGTTGGCGCGCAGCTCGTCGACCCGCGAATGTTGTTGCAACCAGGCGTTGACGGCGTGCGCGCCCCGGACGGCGACGCCACGCGCGTGCCGAAGGCCATACTCGCCCAACAGATCCAGCAATCGGTCGCGTTGTGCGTCGGTGCCGATCGCTGGCGTCGGGGATTCGAGCCAGCGCTCCAGCTGTAGATCGGAGAGTCCGGCGAGTGCGGCCAGCGCATCGGCGTCGGCTTCGGTGAACTGACCGGTGTGCGCGGTCTGGGCCAGCAGGCCCGCCACCGGTTGGACGGTGAGGAGACCGGCCGCCAACGACGCCGCGATGGCACCGGACCGCTTTTGCGCTTCCTCGATCGGATCGATATCGCCAAAAGCGCCCTCGCCGAGGATATCCGCCTTGGCCAGCACCCCGATCGTGTTGACCGCCGAGAAACCGAGGTCGTGCAAGAACTGCACCTCGTCGGCCCGGGGAGTGGCATCGAACAGAAAGATCGCCGCATCGGCGTTGACCGACGCCTCGCGGGTTTGTCCGAAGCCGTCGATCAACGCCCGGCGGGTGGCCTGTTCGTTGCCGGTCGTGATGGTTGCCAGACCCGGGGTGTCGATCAGGACCATGCTCTGCAACAACCGGCTGGGCAGGTAGCGGTTCAGGTATGCGATGTCCTCGGTCCGGACGCCCAGTTCGCCGACGCGGCCGTCGGTCAGCGGGGCCCCATGGCGATCACCTGCGATGGTCACCACCTCGGCGCGTGCGGGGGCTCCATCCTGATAGACCGCAACAACTTTGGTGCACTCGGTGGCGCCGGTGTCGGCGACCCGGTCGCCGATCAGCGCGTTGACCAGTGTCGACTTTCCGGCTTTGACCCGTCCGACGACCACCACCCGGGGCGGAGCCCACAGGTCATCCCGGATGCGTGCGGTGGCCTGAGCGAGGGGGCGGTCGATCTGTGCGATGTGGGCGAGAGCACCGGTCAATTGGTCGCGGAGGGCATGTGGCCGGGTGCGGCGGGCCGGTGGCCGGATCACAGTGGTGTGCTCGCCTTCTCGAGTCCGGCGATCGCGGCATCGAGCTGTTCGATGAGCGAGACGATCTCGGTCTGCCGACGCGTCAAAGCACGTACGCGCTTGTCCCTGGTCGCCTTGTCTTCCTTGGCGGCCTCGGCGCCGGCGTTGATCTGCTCGCTGATCTCCTCGGTCTGGGCGCGCAGGTGTCGGCGATAAGCCACCACGATCTCCGCGCGCGCGGTCGCGACCGTGCGCTCGATCACCCGCAGCGTCGATTTACTGGTGAGCCCCAACGTCTCCCGCAACCAGGTGATCAGGTGCGCGCGGCCGTTGCGCATCGCGCGGTATCCCAGGTTGACCGACAACCAGGCACCGCCGGCCACCAACCCGATCGGCAACACCACGGCCATCGCCAGACTCCCGAAGATCGCACCGCCGACCATGCCGCCGGTCAACAGGTTGGCGCCCATGAATCCCATCATCATCGCTCCGGGGTCCACCACGTCCTTCCATTTCTTCTGTACCTCAGGGGAATTGATGTCCTCGGCCACCAACGTCGCGGCCACCGAGTCCATGATGGCCTCCCATTGCTCGTCATTGCCGAACAGTTGCGCCACCACGTCGTGCAACGCCGAGGCGAAGGTGTCGAAGGACCGGGCACTGGCGGCCTGTAGGTCGGAGGTGATCGCTGCGGTGAACACCTGGGGTTGCTTGCGCAGCATCCCCCAGCCCTCACCGTTGATGCGTCCGGTCCAGTCTTCTTTGAGCCGGTTCAGGTCACCGTCCAACTGGGCGGTCGCCCGTTGCCGGGCCAGTGTGATGTCGCGCGACAGATGCTGGTCCCACTCGGTGCCGTGGTCGCGCAGGTCCTTTAGCCGGGCCTTCTTCTTGTTCAGGTCGTCGAGCGCCGACGAATCACCCTGGACCACTGCGATTTCCGTGTCGAGACGGGTCTTCATCCGGTGCATACCGCTGCGGCATACCTGCAACCCGTCGAGCATCGGAGAGATTTCCCCGTACGCCAGCAGTCCGTTGATCGCATCGCGGAGATCTTCGATCCCGGACGCGGCGAGTATCTCCTCGCGGTGCTCGGGGTCCTGGTCGAGCGCCGCCAGCGCCCGAGTGCCCGACACCCCGATCACGCTCGCGGTCCGGCCCAGCCGGCTGCGCACGATCGCGCGATTCTCGTCGGCGATGGTCCGCCAATTGCGGCGGTTCTTGTCGATCTTGGTCATCGCCACCACCACCGACCCGGAGGTCTCCGTGGCAGTCCGCAAGAACTCGACCTCGGGCGCGGTCAACGGCGCGGCGCTGTCGCAGACCATCACGATGGCCCCGGCCCGGCGGGCGGCGGTCAGGGCCAGGCGCGCGTGCCGGGGATCGAGACCGCCGGCACCGGGGGTGTCGACCAGTGTCAGCCCGGGTAGATGCAATGGATCGACGGCCACGACGGCTTCGGTGGGCAGGGCCTCGATGGTGGGGTCCTGCACGTGCTTGCCGCCCATCGTCACCCAGTCGGGCAGCTCGATCAGTGGGATCACTCGGTTCGAGTCCGGGAAATCCAGTCGCGCAGACCCGGCCGCCAGGGTCTCGTCCGGCGGTGCGAACCAGACGCTGGCGCTGGTGGTGATGTCGACACCGACCGGAGCCAGGGATCGTCCGAGCAATGCGTTGACCAGAGTGCTCTTGCCCCGCTTGACCTCGCCGACGAACACCACCGCACCCCCGGAGTCGGCGGCGTGAAAACGGGTCCGGGCAAGGTCGGCGGCCTTGGGTTGTCCGTATCTGCGCAGCGCCTCGGTGGCGGCGTCCAGCGCTTCGACCGCGTCGGTGTCGGCACGAGCGGTCACGATCACTCCCGGGTCATCGAGGGGCAGGGGTCGGGGGTCAGTCGAAGGGAGGGTTTCTCCACTGATGACTCTGCCGCATCCACCCTGGTCTGCGACATTGATCAAGTGACTGACACGAGCGAGCGCGACCTGGTTTTGCGCAGCCAAGACGGCGATCAAGCGGCCTTTGGTGAGCTGGTCACCCGGAACCGGGATCAGATCTGGGCGGTATGCCTGCGGATCACCGCCAACAAATACGACGCCGAGGATGCGCTGCAGGACGCGCTGATCGCCGGCTGGCAGAACATCGGCAAATTCCGTGGCGATTCGAAGTTCACCAGCTGGATGTACCGGATCGCTGCCAACGCGGCGCTGGCCGTCATCCGCAAGCGGCTCGACACCTCGGCCGACGGCCCGCCGGAGTTCGAATCCCTGGCACCGCGGGTCGATGCCCAGGTCGCCGATGTCGACCGCGTGCGGGCAGCCCTGGCGCTGCTACCGCTGGAGTTCCGCGAGGCCATCGTCCTGCGTGAGTTCGGTGATCTGACCTATCAGGAGATCGCCGACCAGCAAGGTGTTGGTGTGCAAACCGTCAAGAGCCGCATCAACCGGGCTCGGGCCAAGCTCCTCGAAACCCTCTCCTGACGGCCCCCCACCCCCGATGATGTGCCCTTTTGGCGGTGCCCACCTGGGCTTTTGGTCGCCAAAAGGGCACATCATCGGGGGGCGGGCGGGGTCAGGCGAGGAGGTCGTCTCCCGGGGTGTGTTCGTCAGCGGGGAGGGGATCTGTGTGGTCGGACGGGTCGGTGTCGGGATCATCACTGCCGAAGTCATCGGTGGTATCGCCGACAAAGAGGTCGTCCACGGGGTCGTCTGGATCGTCCGGGAGTGTGCTCTCGGTCTCTGGAAGCAGGTCCTCGAAGCCGGGGCCGGTGTGGTCGAATGCTGCTTCGAGGGTCTGGTCGAAGACCGCCGGATCAACCTGGTCCTGTGCCGCGATCTGGGAGAAGATCCCGTCGAGCTGGTCATCTGGGCTGGTCACGGTACTTCTCCTGGGTCGTGGGGGTGTCCGCCGAAAAGAAGGGTCGCCGGTTTGTCAGTGATGGGAGTCGGGCCGACCCCGAAATGTTCCCGCACGGTCATGACATGTTTGTGGGCGTACCTGCCCGGCGAATCGGAGTAGCTCGACGGTTCGGTTACCCTGAACACCCGTGACCCCCCTCAAAACCAGCCCAGATGCCGCGTCCGGCTACGACCTCTTCGTGGTCGGATCGGGATTTTACGGACTGACTGTTGCAGAACGGGTGGCCACCGAGCTCGGCAAACGTGTCCTGGTCATCGACCGGCGTCACCATCTCGGCGGCAATGCGTATTCCGAACCCGAACCCACCACCGGGATCGAGATCCACAAGTACGGCGCCCACCTGTTCCACACCTCGAACAAGAAGGTGTGGGACTACGTCAACAAGTTCACCGACTTCACCGGGTACCAGCATCGCGTCTTCGCCATGTACCAGGGACAGGCCTATCAGTTCCCGATGGGCCTGGGTCTGGTCTCGCAGTTCTTCGGCCGCTATTTCACACCGGACGAGGCCCGCGCGCTGATCGCCGAGCAGTCCAGTGAGATCGAAACCGCCAAGGCGGCGAACCTCGAAGAGAAGGCCATCAGCCTGATCGGCCGCCCTCTCTATGAGGCGTTCGTGAAGCATTACACGGCCAAGCAGTGGCAGACCGACCCGAAGGAGCTGCCGGCGGCGAACATCGCCCGGCTCCCGGTGCGATACACCTTTGACAACCGCTACTTCAACGACACCTACGAGGGCCTGCCGACGGACGGTTACACCGCCTGGCTCGAGAACATGGCAGCGAGCGACCTCATCGATGTGCGTCTGGAGACCGACTGGTTCGACGTCCGCGACGAGTTGCGGGCCCAGAGTCCCGACGCCCCGGTGGTCTACACCGGACCCCTCGACCGCTACTTCGACTACGCCGACGGCGAACTCGGCTGGCGAACACTCGACTTCGAGACCGAGGTACTCGACACCGGCGATTTCCAGGGAACGCCGGTGATGAACTACAACGATGCGGACGTCCCGTACACCCGCATCCACGAGTTCCGGCACTTCCATCCCGAGCGCGATTACCCGACCGACAAGACGGTCATCATGCGCGAGTACAGCCGCTTCGCCGAGAACGACGACGAGCCGTACTACCCGATCAACACACCTGAGGATCGCGAGAAGCTCAATGCTTATCGCGCGCGGGCGAATGCCGAGACGGCTTCGTCGAAGGTGCTGTTCGGTGGCCGTTTGGGCACCTATCAGTACCTCGACATGCACATGGCAATCGCCAGCGCCCTGACGATGTACGAGAACACGCTTGCGCCGCACCTGAAGTCCGGTGCGCCACTGGCGACAGAGGTGGAACAGTGACCGGGACAACAACAGCGACAGTGACAACGGAAGCCGAGCAGTCACAGAGCCCGCAGACACACGACGCGGCAAAAACCTTGCTGCAACGCGTGATTCTCCCGCGACAGGGTGAACCGCTGGACGTCCGGTCGCTCTACCTGGTGGAGTCCGAGAACAACGCTCGACGCGCACATGCGCCGACCCGGACCTCGGTGCTGCTCGGTGCCGAGTCCGAGGTGAGCTTCCTGACCTACTTCAATGCTTTCGCAGCGTCGTACTGGCGCCGTTGGAGCATCCTGAAGTCCGTTGTGTTGCGGATCGAGGTGACCGGCGCCTGCCGCGTCGACGTTTATCGGTCGAAGATCGATGGATCCCGTATCGCGGTCGACGGCAACCTGGTTCCGATCGATGAAAACGGTGACGGTGTCATCGAATTCGAGGTCGGCCTCGAGCCGTTCGAAGACGGTGGCTGGATCTGGTTCGACATCACCACCGACACCGATGTCGAGGTGCGCGCCGCCGGTTGGTACGCCCCGATCGACGCACCGACCGGTCCGGAGACCAAGCGGGTGACCATCGGTATCCCGACGTTCAACCGTCCCACCGATGCGGTGAATGCGCTGCGCGCCTTGACTTCTGACCCTTTGGTCGACGAGGTCATCGACGCGGTGATGATGCCCGATCAGGGCACCAAGGCGGTCAAGGACGAGCCCGGATACGCCGAGGCCGCTGCTGCGCTCGGTGACCGGTTGCACATGTTCAAGCAGGGCAATCTCGGTGGCTCGGGCGGTTATTCGCGCATCATGTACGAGGCGCTCAAGCAGACCGACAGCCCGTACGTGCTCTACATGGACGACGACATCAGCATCGAGCCGGATTCGATCCTGCGGGCGCTGGCGCTGTCGCGATTCGCAAAGTCGCCGATGCTCGTCGGCGGCCAGATGCTCAACCTGCAGGACCGCAGTCACCTGCACTGCATGGGTGAGGTAATCGACCACAGCAACTTCATGTGGACCAGTGCGCCGTACGTCGAGTACGACCACGACTTCGCCGAGTACCCCTTGCGGGACCGGGAGAATTCCAAGAATCTGCACCGGCGCATCGACGTCGACGGCAACGGCTGGTGGATGTGCATGATCCCGCGGGAGACCGCGGAGAAGATCGGCCTGCCGATGCCGCTGTTCATCAAGTGGGACGACTGGGAATACGCACTGCGCGCAGCCAAGGCCGGATATCCGACCGCCACCATTCCGGGTATTGCCATCTGGCACATGGCCTGGAGTGACAAGGACGACGCCATCGACTGGCAGGCGTACTTCCATCTGCGCAACCGACTGGTGGTCGCTTCGATCCACCACGAGGGTTCGATCTCCGGGATCCTGAAGTCGATGGCAAAGGCCACCGCCAAACATCTTCTGTGCCTTGAGTATTCGACGGTGGCAATCCAGAACGAAGCCATCCGCGACTTCCTGGCCGGGCCGGAACACGTCCGCGACCTGCTACCCACCGCGCTGCCGAAGATCGCGGCGATGCGCAAGCAGTACCCCGATGCGGTGGTCCTGCCCTCTGCCACCGAGTTGCCTCGGACCACCGGCGAGGCAACAGGTTTCGGGATGAGCATTCCGACGAACCCGATCACCAAGATTCGGTCGCTCAGTGCCAGCGTGGTGAACAACCTACGTCCGGCCGATCCGCGTCATCACGAGGTCCCGCAAGCCAATTACCCTCCGCTGCAGGCGCGTTGGTTCAGCCTCGGCCGCGTCGACGGGGTCACTGTGACCACCGCCGACGGTCGCGGAGTGGTCTACCGTCAGCGGGACCGAGACAAGATGATCGCCCTGGCCAAAGAGTCAGCTGCCCTGATCAAGGAACTCCGCGCTCGCTTCCCCGAGATGCGGGAAACCTACCGATCCGCGCATGCGGACCTGACCAGTAAAGAAAGCTGGGAGCGTGTCTTCGGAATCGATTGAGGTCGAGTGCAGTCCCATCGGTGCAGTGCGTGGCGAGACCAAGATTCTGGTCGGGATCCAGCGTGCGCTGATCAACAAGCCGGGAGCAGTGAGCGCGGCCCGGGGGCTCTCGCATTTCGGTGAGCACTCGCTGGGCTGGCTGGCGATTGCCGGTGCTGGGGTGGCTGTTTCGACTGCGCGTGGTGACATCGAGGGCCGCAACCGATGGGCGATCGCCGGAGTGGGCGCCTTTGGTGCGCACGCCGCGTCGGTGGTCATCAAACGTGTCGTCCGCCGGAAGCGTCCACATCACCCCGACATCAAGATCGGTGTGTCGACACCGAGCAAACTGAGCTTTCCGTCCTCGCACGCCACCTCGACCACCGCCGCGGCGATCCTCATCGGACGGGCGGCCGGACTGAACCGGACTGTGCTGCCCGCGGTCATCGTGCCGCCGATGTTGATGTCACGACTGGTCCTGGGCGTGCATTACCCGACCGATGTGATCGGTGGAGCGCTGATCGGTGCCACCTGTGCGGCCGCGCTGACCACAGGTGAAAGACTGATCCGAACCGAGAACCGAGGAGTGCAGTGAGCGAGGAGCCGATCGAGCACGGCGCGTTGCGTGGCCCGCCGAAGAATTTGGCAACCGGCCTGGTCAAGGCCGTCAGGCCACGGCAATGGGTGAAGAACCTTCTGGTGTTGGCCGCACCGCTGGCCGCGGGGGCGGTCGACGAGGGTGATGTCCTGGCGCGGACCGCGATCGCGTTCGTCGCGTTCTGTCTGGTGGCGTCGTGTGTCTACCTGATCAACGACGCACTCGACGTCGAGGCGGATCGCAATCATCCCACCAAGCGGTTCCGTCCGATCGCGGCCGGAGTGGTTCCGGTGCCGCTGGCCTTCGCGCTGGCGGCCGTCCTGGGCGCGGTATCCATCGGCATCTCGTTCCTGGCGAACTGGCAGCTCGCGGTTGTCATCGGCGTCTACCTGGTGATCCAGCTCGGCTATTGCTTCGGACTCAAGCACGAACCGGTCATCGACATCTGCATCGTCTCGTCCGGCTTCCTGCTGCGCGCCATCGCCGGTGGCGTGGCGGCGGAACTGCCCGAGGGTCTGTCGAAGTGGTTCCTGTTGGTCATGACGTTCGGGTCGCTCTTCATGGCGGCGGGCAAGCGGTACGCCGAGCTCCAGTTGGTCGAACGCACCGGCGCCAAGATCCGTAAGAGCCTCGAGTACTACACAACGACGTACCTGCGATTCGTGTGGACGCTGTCGGCGACCGCCGTCGTTCTCTGTTACGGCATGTGGGCGTTCGACGCCGACAGCGGACATGACGACAACGTCTGGTATGCCCTGTCGATGGTGCCTTTCACCATCGCAATCCTTCGCTACGCCGTGGATGTTGACGGTGGTCAAGCGGGCGAACCCGAAGAAATCGCGCTCGGCGACCGTGTTCTCCAGCTGCTGGCCATTGCCTGGTTAGTATGCGTGGGTGTCGCGGTCTATGCCATCAGTTGAACCAACGGTTTTGGGCCGCAGGATCAATCCGGCCACGATCTCACTGTCCATCAGTGCGGTCGTGGTCGGCGTCATATTCGGTTACGGAGCATGGCAGCGTCGCTGGATCGCCGACGACGGACTGATCGTCCTCCGGACGGTTCGCAACCTGCTGGCCGGCAATGGGCCGGTCTTCAACAAGGGTGAGCGGGTCGAGGCGAACACCTCGACGCTGTGGACCTACCTGATCTGGTTCTGGAGTTGGGTGACCGACGCCCGCACCGAGTACGTGGTGTTGTGGATCGCGCTCGTTCTCTCGGTCGTGGCCGTCCCGTTGGCGATGTACGGAACCGGGCGGCTGTACCGCATCGACAAGGGCCACGGCGCGGTCAATCGCGGCGCGATGTTGCTGCTCCCGCTCGGGGCGCTGGTCTACATCGCCCTCCCGCCGGCCCGCGACTTCGCCACCAGCGGTCTCGAGACCTCGCTCTGCATCTTCTGGGCCGCCCTGTTGTGGTGCCAGCTGGTGGCGTGGAGTCAGCGACAGACCCCGTCCGGACGCCTCGACCGGAAACAGACCAGCACCACACTGGTCCTCGGATTCACGGCCGGCCTGGCACCGCTGATCCGGCCGGAGCTGACGCTTGTCGGTGGCTGCGCGCTGTTGCTGGTGGTCTGCGCACCGATGACGTGGCGGATGCGGCTGGCGTTCGCAGCGGTGGCCGGCCTGCTCCCGGTGGCCTACCAGATCTTCCGGATGGGCTACTACGGCCTGCTGGTCCCCAACACTGCGGTGGCCAAAGACGCCAGCGGCTCGAAGTTCGAACAGGGCTTCCGCTACCTCGGCAACATGTTCACCCCTTATCTGTTGCTGCTGCCGCTCATCGTCGCGGTGATCGCGGCCGCGGTGGCCTGGTTCCTGCGCAGTCGGCAGGTCGATTCCACCGCCGATCGCGACCGCGAGGACCAGGACCGAGGATGGCGGGCGCGGACCGCGATGGTCAGCCGCAGTCTTCAGACCCCGACCGCCGTCGTCGCCCTGATCATCGTCACCGGATTGGTCGAGGCGCTCTACTGGGTTCGCCAGGGCGGCGACTTCATGCACGCGAGGGTGCTGCTCGTTCCGCTGTTCTTGCTGATGCTCCCGGTGATGGTGATCCCGATCGTCATCCCGACCGCGTTGGGTCGCGACCAGATCGTCGGCTGGGTCGGTGCCGGGGTGATGACCGGTCTGTGGGTGACGACCGTGGCGTGGGCCGTTTCCACCTCGTACGTCGCCGGTATGACGAACGGCACGGAGATCGGCCGCGGTGGCATCGTCGATGAGCGGCGCTATTACATCCAGAACATCGGTGTCGAGCACCCGATCACGGCCGAGGACTACCTGGGCTATCCGAGGGTCCGGGCGATGGTCGAATCGATCGCCGAGCACCAGGACACCGGTGGAGTGCTGCTGCCTTCTCCGAACTACAACGAGTGGTACTTCGATCCGCTGCCGGTGCCGCCCCCGGACAATGTGGTCAAGCAGCTCACCGTGTACTACCTCAACCTGGGTATGACCAGCATGAATGCACCGCTCGACGTCCGGGTCATCGACCAGATGGGTCTGGCATACCCGATTGCTGCCCATTCGGATCGACTCCCGGATGGACGGATCGGTCATGACAAGGATCTGGACCCGGAGTGGGTGGTCGCCGAATCCGGCGTGTATCCGCGATACCCGGTGTTGCCGCCGTTCATCAGTCAGGACGGGGTCAGGCAGGCTCAGGTGGCGCTCACCTGTAAGCCCACCGAGGATCTGATCGCCTCGTACTCGGCGCCGTGGACGTTCGAGCGATTCCGGCACAACGTGCGGCAGGCGGCAGGCTTCACGTCGTACCGAATCGACCGCAACCCGCTGTACGAACTGCAGCGGTGCAACCTGCCGATCCCACCCCCCGTTTCCTGATCGTGACAATCAGAATCTGTGGGCTCGCCCAATCGTTACCTGAAAGTTATCTGTGAATGTGAGCGTCAGGGCAGGTGGGGCGACTGAGCTGGGAATGTGACCCAAAGCAAGGTCTCGGAACTGTAACGCCGGGTTTTACAGGCACGATAGTCATCGAGAACCTGAATTTGGGCAGGTCGCAAGGTCGTTCCGGGCGTGATGAATCCAGTCGTAGGGTTTGTCAGGCAAGGGCCTATCCAATAGGCTCCCTTCGTTGCCGGAGTGCGGGACCCATGTGTCGCCGGCTGTGTAACAGCTGAGGGACCTTGGTCCATCGGAGAGTCCTCGTGGCCGATTGTTTTCCAAGGCACCCCAGCCATTGGCTGCGGTGCTGGACAGAAAGAGAGTTTCATTCGATGCGCGTACGCAGACCTTTCGGGCGAGCGGGATTCGGCAAGCGACTTGTCGCTGCCTTCGCCGCACTGGCGACCATCTCCGGAGTCGGTGTGGTTGCCGGTACCGGTACCGCCGGCGCCTGGGGCTCCTACAGCGGTTTCCAGGAGTTCCGAGTCGATGGCTGTGGGATGCCCGGGGGAGTGAAGGTCCGTTCGTGGACCAAGCCCGGCAACTACAAGACAGTTGTCCTGCTCGACGGCCTGCGTGCAACGAATGACGTCAGCGGCTGGGAACACGAGACCAACGTGCAGAGCATGGTCGACCGCGGCGTCAACGTGGTCATGCCTGTCGGTGGTGCCGCGAGCTTCTACAGCGACTGGAATGCACCGAGCAATTTCAACGGTCAGACCTTCACGTACAAGTGGAACTGCGTCATCTCGGACACCCTGCCCCGGGCCTTGGCCAACCGCGGCATGATCCCGTCCGGAAAGCTCGCCATCGCCGGCATCTCGATGGGTGGTAACGCTGCCCTCGTTGTCGCCGCGAACAACAAGAACTGGTACTCGCACGCCTTCTCTTTGTCCGGTTACCTGAACCTGTCGGCTCCGGGCATGAAGTCGGCCATCCGCGTGGCTCTTCTCGACGCCGACGGCGGACCGTGGAATGTCGACAGCATGTGGGGCGCACCATGGAGCACCCGCTGGTACGACAACGACCCGTTCGTGCAGATCACCAAGATGCATGGCCTGAATGTTCGCGTCGGCTCCGGTACCGGTATCCCGGGTGCGCACAACGTCAACGAGAATTTGGTCAGTATCGTGCAGGGCGTGCCGCTCGAAACACTTTCGCTGGCGCAGACCCGTGCCTTCGAGGTCCAGGCCTTCGTCAACCGTGTCAAGCTCACCACCGATTACCCGCTCCAGGGCACTCACGCGTGGGGCTACTGGCAGGACATGATGTGGCGCGCACTGCAGCAGGGATGGTTCCGCGGATAGTTCGACCGTGACCCTCTGGTCACAAAAATCACACCAGTAACAGGTGTGGCAACCTCAAAACCGAACGCCCTACGTGTATGAAACACGTAGGGCGTTCTGTTTTTTGTTGATGTACGGAGCGGAGTTCGACCCGGATGTGCGAAGAAACGGCGCAACGGAGTTCGGCCAGAGATCTGGTTTTGATCGTGACTTGAGGAGTAGAGGTACATGCGGCAGAGATTTGTGCGCGGTGCATTGGGACTGATCGCCGGCGCGGTGGCAGTGTCCGCAGTGCTGGGAACGTCGACCGCGGCCGCCGCGCCTCTGCATGCGGCCCCCGGGCCGGTGTACAGCGCACCCGCAGCCGAGGTTCCGGGCGTCAAGATCACCAACACCTTCTGGTACTCCGACCGCCGGGTCGCGATGTGGGTCTACTCGCCGGCGATGGGCACCAACATCCAGGTGCAGTTGCTGCTGGCGAGGGACTGGAATTATCGGCCGTCGAACACCTTCCCGCAGATGTACATGCTGGACGGTCTGCGCGCGCAGGAAGACCAGAGCGGCTGGATCATCAACACCAACGTCGAGGACTTCTACAAGGACAAGAACGTCAACGTCGTCATGCCCATCGGCGGCGAGTCGAGCTTCTACGCCGATTGGAAAGCGCCGAACAACGGCAAGAACTACCAGTGGGAGACCTTCCTGACGAAGGAGCTGCCGCCGATTCTCGAGAAGCAGTGGCGCTCGACGGACGTCAGGGGCGTCGAGGGCCTGTCGATGGGTGGTTCCGCGGCGATGATGCTCGCTGCACGTAACCCCGGCTTCTTCAAGTTCGCCGCGTCTTTCTCCGGCATCCTCCAGCTCAGCTCGTTCGGTATGCCGCAGGCCATCCAGTTCGCGGTCAACGATGCCGGTGGCTACGACGCCTCCAAGATGTTCGGTCCGCCGACCGATCCGGCCTGGAAAGAACACGACCCGTACGTGATAGCGGAGAAGCTGGCCGACACCAGCCTCTACGTCTCGTCGGGTAACGGCCTCGTCGGCCAGTACGACACCCTCTCGACCATCCCGGGTCTGGCCACCAACTACGCCGGTGTGGGACTCGAGGTGCTCTCTCGGGTGACCTCGCAGCAGTTCGCGAGCCGGCTGAATCAGCTCGGTATCCGTGCGCAGGCCGTGTACCGCGACTCCGGAACCCATACCTGGCCGTACTGGCAGTTCGAGATGGAACAGGCGTGGCCGCAGGCGGCCGGAGCCCTCGGGCTCGCCGCCGACCGCCCGGCATGCAGCACCAGTGGCGCGATCGCGCCGGTGTACAAGGCCGCCAAGTCCTCGCTCGGTGAATGCCTGACCCCCGAATACGACGTCCCCGGTGGTCGCGCCCAGGACTTCCGTGGTGGTCGGATCATCTGGTCGGCCAAGACCGGAGCCCAGGTGGTGGGCGGCGGCATCGGTGGCGCCTACGTGGCCGCCGGTGGTCCCGGCGGTTGGCTCGGATTCCCGACCAGCGGCGAGTTGGCCACACCCGACAAGGTGGGTCGCTTCAACCGCTTCCAGAACGGCAACATCTACTGGACCCGCACGACCGGTGCCCATCCGGTCGGCGGCGCAATCCTGGCCGACTGGGGCAAGAGTGGTTACGAACGGGGACCGCTGAAGTACCCGACCGGTGACGAGATCGACACCCCCGGTGGCAAGGGCCGCGTCCAGGCCTTCCAGATCGGCGCCTACTACTGGAATCCCGCCAACGGCGCGCATTCGGTGCAGGGCATGATCCTCGAGAAGTACAGCAAGCTCGGAAACGAATCCGGCTGGCTGGGCTTCCCCACCACCAATGAGATCAGTCTCAAGGCCGGCGGCAAGCTGAACGCATTCGACGGCGGCAACATCTACTGGACCCCCGCGAAGGGTGCCTTCGCGATCGCACCCGGACCGATCTTCGAGGCGTGGGGCAAGGCCGGCTACGAGAACGGCAAGCTCGGCTACCCCATCAGTGACGAGGAGCCGATCACCGGCGGAACCCGGGTGCGTTTCGAGGGTGGTTCCATCGAAAACGTCAACGGCGTTGTCACGGTCAAATAATTTCCTCAGATCGTTTCGGTAGCCTGGCGGAGGCCTTCGGGCACCTGACCGCACAGACGACGCTCCCAGCGAGGGCGCCGGAGAAGGAAGTGACATGACAGGCAACATCATTCGGGCCGTGACCGTGGGCGCAGCGCTGCTGGTGACGGCAGCGCTGGCCACCGGGTGTGGTGACGACGACTCGACCGCTTCGGCGCCCACCAGTGCGGTGAGCACCTCCAGCGTCGCGGTCAGCGCCACCAACAGCGCGGAGCCCTCACCGAGTGAGAGCGCCCCGTCTTCGGCCGTCACGTCGACGAAGGTGACCAGCAAGGCGCAGCCGGACGACACCGAGGGACTGCCGGCCACCGGTCCGGCCTCCGCGCAGGCCCCGGCCGGCGTCGATCCCGACGACAAGATGCAGGCGTACCTGGCCGAGCTGAAGAAGCAGGGCGTCACGATCCCGAACGACCCCGACAACGCGCTGGCGATCAGTGCGGGCCAGACCGTCTGTGAGGGCAAGAAGCAGGGGACCCCGTCCGCCAGCATCAAGATCTTCGTGGTGCCGATCGTCGGATCGGGGACCACTGACGAGGCCAAGGCCGCCTCGGACGCCGACAAGGTGATCAAGGCCGCCGAGTCGAAGCTCTGCTGACCGGCCGACTTCGATGACACCCAAGAAACGCAAGCGGGGCAAACTGCTGCTCTTCGCCATCCTCGGTCTGGCGATACTGAGCATCATCGCGGTCATCCTCGTGGTGATCCTGATCATCAACCTGCTCAAGCCGGAACCCGTTGGGCCGGAGGGCCCGTCGCAGACGCCGTCGACCTCGGTGCCGCGCCCCACGGCGCAGCCCGCCGATTGTCCCGATGTGCAGGTGATCTCGGTTCCCGGTACCTGGGAGTCGTCCAGCAACGACGACCCCTACAACCCGACCGCGAATCCGGAGTCCTTGATGCTCAAGGTTTCTGGCCCGCTGTCGAATGAGTTCGACGCCTCGCGGGCGGACGTCTACACCGTTCCCTACGTCGCGCAGTTCCGGAATCCGACCAACCTGCAGGACCGGCAGACCGACTACAACGTCTCCCGTGCCGAGGGCACCGAGAAGACCCGGGCGAAGATCGCCGAGGTCAATGCGCAGTGCCCGCTGACCAGCTTCGTGCTGATGGGCTTTTCGCAGGGCGCGGTGATCGTGGGTGACATCGCCGGCGAGATCGGCAACGGCAACGGGCCCGTCTCCCAGGATCTGGTTCTGGGTGTCGGCCTGATCGCCGATGGGCGCAGGCAGCCGAACCAGGCGGAGAACGCCGGCCCCGATCCCAGTGGTGTCGGCGCGGAGATCGCCCTCGACATCCTGCCGATCCCCGGCATCGACCTGACCGGTCCGCGACCCGGCGGTTTCGGTGAACTCACCGATCGCACGTATTCGCTGTGCGCGCCCGGTGATCTGATCTGTGATGCACCGACGATCTCCAACCCCCTCGAAGGCATCAACAAACTGATGGGGGCCATCAACAATCCGGTGCACGCGATGTACAACACAACGAAGTACTGGAGTGACGACGGTCAGCCCGCGACGGTCTGGATGACCGACTGGGCACGCAGCGTCATCGACGAAGCGCCGTTCCCCAAGCACGAATAGCCCGGTTGGCCGGCACCGGTATTCCGGTGCCGGCACCGCCTATTTTGCGCCGCCTGGCCGCGGAAGTAACGTGTGACGCCGAACCGCACGGCGTCGGGTGAGCCGATGGACCGCGGGCCATGCGTATCAGGTAGGAGAAGAGATGACTTCAGCTGCGGCGGACTCCGGTCTGCGCAAGTTCCGATTCGGAGCAGGCGGCGAGGGCAACCGTGACGAGGGTGGTGCCCGCAAGTTCGTCAAACTCGCGCAGACCGCCGAAGAGTACGGTTTCGACACCTTCGCGGTGCCCGATCACCTCGGCAACCAGGTCGGTCCGCTGGCGGCACTGGGTGCGCTGAGCCAGGCCACCGACCGGATTCGGCTCGCGACCTCGGTCCTGGCCAACGGCTACCGTCATCCCGCCCTGCTGGCGAAGGAAGCCACCACCATCGACGTGCTGTCGAAGGGACGCCTCGAACTCGGTATCGGGGCCGGGTGGATGAAAGAGGAGTTCGACAAGGCAGGCATCGAGTTCGAGTCGCCGGGCGTACGGATCCGTCGCCTGGACGAGTCGTTGACCATCCTCGACGGGTTGTTGCGCGGCGAAGAGGTCAACTTCTCAGGTGAGTTCTACAACATCAAGGGACTCGTCGGCAGCCCCCGGCCACGGCAGGGACCACGGCCTCCGATCGCCGTCGGCGGTGGTGGTCCGAAGATGCTGGCACTGGCCGCCAAGCACGCCGACATCATTTCTGTGGCCACCGGCACCACCGCCGACGGCAAGCTCCGCCTCTCGGACATGACGATGAAGAAGACGGTCGAGCGGGTGGACCGTATCCGGCAGGCGGCCGGCGAGCGTTTCGACGAGATCGAACTGAACTGGACGATCGCCACCATCGTCATCACCGATGACCGCGAGGCGACCGCAGAAATGGCGCTGGCCGCCCTTGACCAGGGATATCCGCCTAACATCGAGATGGATGTGAAGCTCTCGGTCGAGGACATCCTGGAGTCGCCGTACCTGGCGTTCGGCTCGTTCGAGCAGATCGCCGAGCAGATCCGTGAGGTACGCCGTCGCACCACGATGTCGTACGTCGGCGTATTCCCGACCCAGATGGACGCGTTCGCCCCCATCATCCCGCTTCTCAAAGGAGAGTAGACACGGCCCGCGTGTTCGTGGCGTAGGTTGTCTTTCGGCCACCGCCGAAGGCGGGTGTCCCGGCGGGTGATGCTCAGGAGTTGGACACAGCCGCCGGTAGTATGTTGAGGGTTTGGCTCGGGCCGCCATGGCTGCGAGTCCTATTTGGCTTGACATGAAAAGTAGGGAACCCTGTTGAAGACGAATCCGAAGGTGATGTTCGGCCGTTCGGCCGACATGACACCCGCGGTGAAGCGCGACAGCGGTGACCCGATTCGGGCCGGCGCCCCGGCCGCTATCAGGAGTGCGAATGAACAACGAGTTTGACCAGTTTTTGGACGAGAACGGCAATCTGTTCTTCACCGAGGACGCGACTCTGGTCGACTACGTGGAGCGCAATGTCGTCGAGCAGGCCGATACCTTGGCGTATCGGTTCATGGACTACAGCCGCGAACGCGACGGCGAGGCCATCGACCTGACCTGGGCACAGTTCGGCAAGCGCCTGCGTGCGATCGCAGCGCGACTGCAGCAGGTCACCAAGCCCGGTGACCGGGTGGCGATCCTTGCCCCGCAGTCGCTCGAGTACGTGATCGGTTTCTTCGGTTCGCTCTACGCCGGCAACATCGCCGTCCCGCTGTTCTCCCCGGATGAACCCGGCCACACCGACCGGTTGACCGCCGTGCTGGCCGACTGCAAGCCGTCCGCGATCCTGACCTCGACGAAGTCGGCCGAAGCGGTGCGCGATTTCTTCAAGCCGCTGCCTGCCAAGGACCGTCCTCGCGTCATCGCCATCGACGCCGTCCCCGATTCGGTCGGGGAAACCTGGGTGCGTCCCACCCCCAAGCTCCATGACACCGCGTACCTGCAGTACACGTCGGGTTCGACCCGGGTGCCGGCCGGTGTCGTCATCACGTACGAGTCCGTCGCCGCGAATGCGCTGCAGATGATCGATGCGATCGAGTTCGACCACAATTCGCGTGGTGTGACCTGGCTGCCGATGTTCCACGACATGGGCCTGTTGACGGTGATCCTGCCGGCGCTGGGCGGCAAATACATCACGATCATGAGCCCGCAGGCTTTTGTGCGCCGGCCGGGCCGGTGGATCCAGGAGCTCGCCGCGATGGCGGACCGCGCGGACACCTTCGCCGCAGCCCCCAACTTCGCCTTCGAGCACGCCGCCATGCGTGGCGTGCCGAAGGACGGCGAGAAGATCGACCTGAGCAACGTCATCGGTCTGATCAACGGCAGCGAGCCGGTCACGGTCAGTTCGATGAAGAAGTTCAACGACGCGTTCGGGCCGTACGGACTCCCGAAGACCGCCATCAAGCCGTCGTACGGCATGGCGGAGGCCACTCTGTTCGTTTCGTCGACCAAGCGCGACAACGAGGCGAAGATCATCTACGTCGATCGCGATGAACTCAATCGCGGTCAGTTCAAACTGGTCGACCAGGACGCGCCGGGTGCAGTGGCGCAGGTGTCGTGTGGGCAGGTCTCGGTTAGCCAATGGGCCGTGATCGCCGATTCGGAGACCGCCACCGAGCGTCCCGACGGACACGTCGGTGAGATCTGGTTGCACGGGATGAACATCGGCCATGGCTACTGGGGTCGTCCGGAGGAAACCGAAGAGACCTTCAACAACACCCTGAAGAACCCGTTGCCGGTGGGCAGCCACAGTGAAGGCGCCCCGGCGGGTGCCAAGTGGATGAAGACCGGCGACTACGGCGTCTGGTACGACAACGAGCTCTACATCACCGGTCGCGTCAAGGACCTGGTGATCGTCGACGGCCGCAACCACTACCCGCAGGACCTCGAGTTCTCGGCCCAGGAGGCCAGCCCCGCGCTGCGTCCCGGGTTTGTGGCGGCCTTTGCGGTGCCGGCCAACGAATTGCCCGAGGTCGTCTTCCAGAACTCGGCCAGCGGCCTGAAGTTCGACCCCGATGATGCCTCGGAGCAGTTGGTCATCGTCGGCGAGCGTGGCCCGGGCAAGAAGGTCGATCCCCAGGAAGTGGCGGATACCGTCCGCGCTGCGATCGCACAGCGGCACGGCGTGATGGCGCGCGATGTGCTGATGGTTCCGGCCGGCTCGATCCCGCGAACCTCCAGTGGCAAGATCGCCCGACGGGCATGTAAGGCGGCGTACATCGACGGGAGCCTGCGCGGTGGTTACCAGCAGACCGCGTTCCCCGATGCGCCGATCGAGAACCAATAGTTTGGAAACCCCGATGCCTGAACTGAATAACGAGCCTGACGCTCTGACCTCGGATGACAAATTGCCGGGCTCCAGTTTCGGGCCGGGAGACGGAACGGATCCGGACGGCGACGTGGATGTGTCGCCGGTGGGGTCGGACACCGACTCCGGTGTAGAACTGCACGACGACGAGAAGGCCGGGGACATGACGGTCTCGGAGCTGCGGGAGTGGCTGCGGGGCTGGGTCTCGGAGACCACCGGCCTCCCGCTCGATCAGGTCTCGGATGACCGTCCGATGGAAGAGTTCGGTCTCTCGTCGCGCGATGCCGTGGCGTTGTCCGGCGACATCGAGGACAAGACCGGTGTGATCCTGACGGCGACCGTCGCCTATCAGCATCCGACGATCGCATCGTTGGCCAAACGGATCATCGAGGGCGACCCCGATGAGGGCATCGAGGACGACGATGACGCCGAGCGTTATCAGCGAGTGCGCGGTGCCGACGACGACATCGCGATTGTCGGTGTGGCAACACGTTTTCCGAAGGCCGGGCACACGCCGGAGTCCACCTGGGATCTACTGATCAACGGCCGCGAGGGTGTCAGTGATCTGCCCGAGGACCGCTGGACCGAGTTCAAGTCCGATCCGCGGATCGCCAAGGTGCTGGCAGAGGCGAACCTGAACGGTGGTTACCTCGACGACGTCAAGGGCTTCGACGCCGACTTCTTCCAGATGTCGCCGCGTGAGGTCGAGATGGTCGATCCGCAGCAGCGCCTGGCGCTGGAGTTGACGTGGGAAGCGCTGGAGCACGCCCACATCCCGGCCAGTGACCTCAAGGGTGGCCAGGTCGGTGTCTTCATCGGCAGTTCCACCAACGACTATCAGATGCTTGCCGTCTCCGATCCGGAGGGCGCGGGGGAGACCGCCGCTTATGCGTTGACCGGAACCTCCACTTCCATTGTCGCAGGCCGCGTTTCGTACTACTTCGATTTCCGGGGGCCGTCGATCGCCCTCGACACCGCATGTTCCTCGTCGCTGGTCGCGGTCCACCAGGCCGTGCGGAGCCTGCGCTCCGGCGAGTCGGATGTGGCGCTTGCCGGCGGTGTGAACATGCTCATCACCCCCGCTGCGACGCTCGGCTTCGATTCGTTGGGTGTGCAGTCGAAAGACGGCCGTATCAAGGCCTTTTCGTCGGATGCCGATGGCATGATCCGCGCCGAGGGTGGCGGACTGGTCGTCCTCAAGCGGCTTTCCGACGCCCGCCGCGACGGCGACAAGGTGCTGGCCGTGGTCGCCGGTTCGGCGGTCAACTCCGACGGACGCTCCAACGGACTGCCCGCCCCGAACCCCGAAGCCCAGGTTCAGGTGCTGCGCACGGCCTACACCGATGCGGCCATCAACCCCCGGGACGTCGACTACGTCGAAGCCCACGGCACCGGCACCATTCTCGGTGACCCGATCGAGGCCGACGCGCTCGGGCGCGTGGTGGGTAAGGGCCGCGAGGCCGACAAGCCGGTTCTGCTCGGTTCGGCGAAGACCAACTTCGGTCACCTCGAAGCCGCTGCCGGTGCTGCCGGACTCATCAAAGTTGTTCTCGCGCTTGGCGAGAACAAGCTGCCGCCGTCACTGAACTACGCCGGCCCCAACCCGTACATCCAATTCGATTCGCTGCACCTGAACGTCATCGACGAGGCCACCGACTGGCCGCGGTATTCGGGGCATGCGGTGGCCGGCGTCTCCGGTTTCGGATTCGGTGGCACCAACGCGCATGTCGTGGTCCGGGAGGTCACCCCCGAAGACCTCGCCGAGCCGGTCGTCGCAGACGCCGAACCGGTTGCCGCGCAGGCCGTTGTCGATGATTTCCTCGACGACGATGACGACGATGAGTTCATGACCGAGGCCGAGCGTGCTGCGCTCGGCCAGCTGGCCGCGGCTCCGAAACCCGCCGAGACGGCAGTGGCCGAGGTCGATCCGACCGAGGGCTTTGCCCCCTGCGCGGTCGAGGGTTCAGTTGTCCCGCTTGTCGTTTCAGGATTCGTGCCGTCCCGTCGGCGCAAGACCGCAGCCGATCTGGCCGATTGGCTGGAGACCGACGAGGCCAAGGCCACGCCACTGGCGGACATCGGCCGTGCGCTGGCCCACCGCAACCACGGACGTACGCGCTCGGTGGTGATGGCACGCAGCCACGAGGATGCCCTCAAGGGCATGCAGGCGATCGCCGACAACAAGAACTCGCCGATTGTGTACACCTGCGACGCACCGGATCCGGCGTCGCCGGTGTGGCTGCTGTCCGGTTTCGGCTCGCAGCATCGCAAGATGGCCAAACAGCTTTACACCGAGAACCCGATCTTCGCCGCGGCGGTCGACAAAGTCGACAAGCTCATCGAAGACGAGCTCGGCTACTCGATCGTGGAGCAGTTCCTCGACGATTCGGTCACCTACGAGATCGAGACCTCGCAGGTCGGCATCTTCACCATCCAGATCGGCCTGGCCGAATTGCTTCGTCATCACGGAGCCGATGCCGGTGTCGTCGTCGGACATTCGATGGGTGAAGCGGCCGGCGCCTACATCACCGGCGGACTGTCGCTCGGTGATGCCGTGCGCGTCATCTGCCAGCGTTCGCGCCTGATGGGTGAGGCCGAGGCCACGCTGACCGGCGACGACATCCGGCTGATGGCACTGGTGGAGTACAGCGCCGACGACATCACCGACGTGCTCGCCGATTACCCCGATCTCGAGATCTGTGTGTACGCCGCGCCGACCCACACCGTCATCGGTGGGCCGGAGCCCCAGGTGGACGCCATCGTCGCCCGGGCCGAGAGCGAAGGAAAGCTCGGCCGCAAGCTGGCGACCAAGGGAGCGAGCCACACGTCCCAGACCGACCCGCTGCTCGGCGAGCTCGCCTACGAGCTCACCGGTATCGAGCCGCGCTCGCCGAAGATCGGCTTCTACAGCTCGGTCGACCGCGAGGAGTTCTACCGCCCGGGCAGCGACCCGGTGCACGCTGTCGAGTACTGGACCAAGGGGCTGCGGCACAGCGTCTGGTTCTCGCAGGCGGTGTCGAAGGCCGTCGAGAACGGCCACACCACGTTTGTGGAGCTGGCGCCCAACCCGGCAGTGCTGATCTCCGTGGCCGCCGTGACGTTCGGGGCGGGCATCCATGACGCCGAACTGATCGAAACGCTGCGCCGCAAGGAAGACGAGAGCTACGGCGTGATCAATGCGCTGATGAAGCTCTACGTACACGGACATCCGGTGGACGTCGGAAGCCTGTTCGGTCAAGGTGATTTCGCTGCGATCCCGCGGACCCGTTTCGAGCGCAAGCCGTACTGGCTGACCGCATCGATCTCGGGTGGTTCGGGCGACAGCAAGATCCCGGGCTCACACGTTGCTCTGCCTGACGGCCGCCACGTGTGGCAGGTCTCGGCATCGGCCGTGACGGATCTGACCGCACTGGTGAAAGCCGCTGCCCAGCAGGTGCTTTCCGATGTCCAGGTCACCGCGGTGGTGCCGTACGGCGAGCCGGTCGGGGCAACCACCCTGACCACCACGCTGGCACCCCATCCCGGTGGTGCCGGACTGCAGGTGCATGCGGCCGAAGGGAATTCGTTCCGGCTACTTCTCGATGCGGTGGTCACCGCCGGTGCGCCGGTCGCCGCGCCGGTGCCTGCGCTGTCGAATGCCGCGCAGGCGGCACAGAACTCCGGCTTCGTCGACAACACCGTTGTCACCGACCCGGAGGTCAGTGACGAGATCGGGGCCCGCTGGGATCCGAACTCCGGTGAGAGCATCGACGATCGGATGGCCCATATCGTGGCCGAGTCGATGGGTTACGAGGCAGAGGATCTACCCCGCGAGATCCCGCTGATCGAGCTGGGTCTCGATTCGCTGATGGCGATGCGGATCAAGAACCGCGCCGAGTGGGAGTTCGACATCCCGCAACTGCAGTTGCAAGCGATGCGTGAGGCCAACCTGCAAGACGTGGTCAAGTTCGTCACCTACGCCGTCGAACACCGCGAAGAAGTGCAGGCGCTCGCCGCTCAGGCCGAAGGCCAGGGCGAACTCGACACCGCCGCACTGGCCGAGCTCATCAACTCCGACACCTCGGAGACCCAAACCGAGCCCGAACCCCAGCCAGAGCCGAAGCCGGAGGTTGCCCCGGTCGAGGCTGCTCCGGTCGAGGTCGCTGCGGTGGAGGTCGCCGAACCCGCCGCACCGGTCGCCACCCCGGCCAATCTGAAGAGTCAGGCCGAGGTTGCGGCCGCAGCCGGCGCCGACGTGCCGCCGCGAGATGCCGCCGAGCGGTTGACGTTTGGTGTGTGGGCTGTGGTGACGGGCAAGTCGGCCGGCGGAATCTTCAATCCGCTGCCGGTGCTCGACGACGAGACCGCCGAGAAGTTGACCGCGCGTCTGTCCGAACGGGCCGGTGGTGAGCTCGATGTCGAGGACATCATCGACGCAGACAACATCGAGACGATGTCGAACTACGTGCGCGAGCACCTCGAAGGTGGTCTGGTCGATGGGTTCGTCCGGTATCTGCGGACTCCCGAGAAGACCGACCGGAAGCCGGTTCTGGTGTTCCACCCGGCCGGTGGGTCGACCGCGGCTTACGAGCAGTTGCTCAAGAAGTTGCCCGAGGATGTGCCCGTGATCGGTTTCGATCGCGTCGAGGGCAGCATCGAAGAGCGGGTCAAGCAGTACTACCCGAAGCTCAAAGAGATTCAGCCCGAAGGGCCGTACACCCTCGTGGGCTGGTCGCTCGGCGGTGCGCTGGCCTACGGTTGCGCGCAGATGCTGACCGAAAACGGTGACGAGGTTTCGTTTGTCGGCCTGATCGACGTGGTCCGCCCGTCCGAACCGATCCTCGACACCCCCGAAGCCAAGCGTGCCCGGCTGGAGCGCTACTACGACTTCGCCAAGCGCACATACGGGCTCGACGATGCGCCGCTGCCGATGGACCGCCTGGTGGAAGCCGACGATGAGGGCCAGTTCCGCATCATCATGGAGATGTTGGCGATGAGTGACGCCAAGATCCCCGGTGGCATCATCGAACATCAGCGCACCAGCTTCCTCGACAACCGTGCCCTGACAACCGTGGAGCCGACACTTTTCGACGGCAAGGTTGTGCTCTACCGCGCCGACCGGATGCACGAGGGTGCAATCGATCTCGAGCCGCAGTGGGCGCATATCGACGAGGACGGCCGATGGGGCGAGGTCGTGGACGACCTCGAGATCATCCACGTCGGCGGTGACCACCTCTCGATCGTGGATGAGCCCTACATTGGAAGAATCGGTGCCGATCTGACCGCTCGGTTGGACGAGATCTCGCAGGAAAGTGACAAGAGTGACTGACACGACCGCCGGCAAACTCAAAGAACTCCGCGAGAAGCTCGAGGCAGCAAAAGAACCCGGTGGTGAGCGGGCTGTCGCGAAGCGTGCGGCGAAGGGCATCGGTTCGCCGCGTGAGCGGCTGAACATGCTGTTCGATCCGGGCACGTTCGTGGAGATGGGACAGCTGGCCAAGATGCCGGGTGCCGCCGAGAGTGGCTACGGCGACGGTGTTGTCACCGGTCACGGACTGGTCAACGGCCGTCCGGTGGCGGCCTTTTCGCACGATCAGGCCGTGTTCGGTGGAACCGTCGGTGAGATGTTCGGCCGTAAGGTTGCGGCGATCATGGAGTGGGCGGCCAAGATCGGTTGCCCCATGGTCGGTATCAACGACTCGGCCGGTGCCCGTATTCAGGACGCGGTCACCTCGCTGGCCTGGTATGCCGAGATGGGCCGTCGTAGCGATCTGCTCTCCGGCATGGCCCCGCAGGTCTCGGTCATCCTCGGAAAGTGCGCCGGCGGTGCGGTTTACAGCCCGGCCAACACCGACATCCTGGTGGGTGTCAAAGACCAGAGCTACATGTTCGTCACCGGTCCGGACGTGCTCAAGCAGGTGACGGGCGAAGACGTTTCCCCTGAAGACCTCGGTGGCTCTTACAACCAGGCGGCGTGGGGCAACATCCATCACCTGGCCGATGACGAGAAGGCCGCCTTCGACTGGGTCCGTGAGTACCTCGAATACATGCCTTCGACCTGTTACGAGCGCGCGCCGATCATCAATCCGGGTCTGGAGCCGGAGATCACCGAAAGCGATCTGTCGCTCAACGCCTTCCTTCCCGACAGCGACAACGCCGGCTACGACATGCGCGACATCATCATGCGGGTGTTCGACGACGGCGCGTTCCACGAGGTCGCCGAACTGTTCGCGCCCAATATCCTCACGGGTTTCGCCAGGATCGACGGGACGTCGGTCGGCGTCGTCGCCAACCAGCCCAGCGTGTTGTCCGGTGTGCTGGATACGGATTCGTCGGAGAAGGCCGCCCGCTTCGTGCGGATCTGCAACGCCTACAACATTCCGTTGATCTTCCTGGTGGATACACCCGGCATCCTGCCCGGTCTGGAAGAGGAGCGTAAGGGCACGATCCGCCGGTCGGGCCGGTTCCTCTATGCCTACGTCGAAGCCGACGTCCCGAAGATCACCGTGGTGCTGCGCAAGGCCTACGGCGGCGCGTACGCGGTGATGGGCAGCAAGCAGCTCGGCGCCGACCTCAACTTCGCCTGGCCCACGGCCAAGATCGCGGTGATGGGTGCGGAGTCGGCGGCTGCGGTCCTGACCCGCAAGCAGACCGAGAACGCCACGCCGGAAGACGCCGCGAAAATCCGCAAGGATTTCATCGACTTCTACAACACCGCGATGGCCACGCCGTACCTGGCCGCCGAACGCGGATACATCGACGCCGTCATCGAACCGGCCAACACCCGGTTGGAACTCCGTCGGGCGTTGGCGCAGCTCAAGGACAAGCAGGTTCTGCGGACACCGCGCAAGCACTTCCTGATGCCGATCTGACCTCTCGGATCGCGCCTGCGGCCCAAACGAGCCACTTATACGAAGACGAGCCACAAATATGTGGCTCGTCTTCGTATATGTGGCTCGTTTGGTGACGTGGCGGGGCTCAGTCGACCGCTTCGCCCGGCTGGACCCACTGCACCAGTTGCCAGATGATCCCGTTGGGATCGATGAACTGGCAGTACCTCTCGCCCCAGGGTTCGGTTTCGGGGGCGGTGACGACCTCGGCGCCAGCAGTTTCGATCCGGGCGTATTCCGTGTCGATGTCTTCGACCTCGAACACCACCAACGTGCCCTGACCAGCGGCGCCTGCGATCGATTCCGGTTTGAACGTCTTGAGACCCGTCTGCAGGAAAACGACATTGAATCCGGCGTCAGGATGGGCCAGCGAGACGAAGCCATCGGCGGACATCGCCTCCGTGAAGCCGAAGTGTTTCTCGGCGAAGGAGGCGGAGGCTTTGGGATCGGCGACATTGAGAGACAAAGCAGTGCCGGTGATTTTCACGGTGAGCCTTTCACTTGAGCGAGCAGGTAACCTCGTATGGTGTACGAGGTTACCAGAATCGTTGGATTCCGATCGCGGAAATGACGGTGGCCCGGACCATCGGACCCGGCGAAGGCTCGTCAGACACCTACTCCCGCCAAGCCTTGTCCGTGGGTGCGAGCGAGCTGCTCGGCGTCGGTCCGCAGGCTCGCTGCGATGTCTTTGAACTCGTCGAGTGCCGGGTTCTCGCCGACGAGGGTGAATGCAGATTCGACGACTCGCAGATCCAGATTCCAGACGTCGGCAAGTATTCGGCGCATCCAATCAGTGGCGTGGTTCCAACCCTCACGTGGTGTACCGGGCGCGTAATAGCCGCCTTGGACACTCACCAGGACGGCCGGCCGACCGGCGATCGCGGGAGGCTCGGCGGGATTGAAACGGGGGTCGGTGATGACGGTGTCCACCCAGCTCTTGAAGTGCTGCGAGACCCCGAAGTTGTACAGCGGCACCGCAAAGAGAAACGTGTCGGCGGCGATCAATTCATCGGCGAGCCCGGCTGCGATGGTGAGCGCTTCGGTTTGCTGTGGTGAGCGCTGATCCTCGGGCGTGTAGGCGGCATAGGCTGCGGTTCCCCACGTGGTCGCGGGTAGGGGATCGGTGCCGACGTCGCGCCGGATGATCTCGTCGTGGGGGTGAGCGGCTCGCCACTGTTGTTCGACGATGTCGCCGAGCGCGCGACTATGAGATCCCTCGACACGGATGCTGGCGTCAAGACGGAAAAGAGACATGGGAAAACTCCTTGAAGATGGGAAGGGCTGGGGGACTGGTCGTGCGCTCGGTGTCGAGTTGCCAGGTGCCGACCAAACTGTGCAGGTCGGCATCGGTCTGAATGATCACGAAGTCTCCTAGCGATCTGGACCGGCAACGTTTGGTGGGGTCACCGGCTTAGTGAACTTGAACATGCAAGTTCGAGCGTAAGCCCCTGAAGTTGAATGTTCAAGTCCGTTACACTGGGGCGGTGACCGATGACGCAGATATGCCCGACGGTGGGTGGCTCACGCCGGAACAGCAACGCGATTGGGCGTCCTTGATCTCGGTGCTGATGATCCTTCCTGGCAAGCTCGACGCCCAGCTGAAGCGGGCGGCGGGGATCAATCTGTTCGAGTACAGCGTCTTGGTGGCATTGTCCGAGATGCCCGGACATACCCGGGTGATGAGTGATCTCGCCGGACAGACCCGGGCGTCGTTGTCGCGGTTGTCGCACGCGGTGACGCGGCTCGAGGGCGCGGGGTGGGTCGAGCGCCGTTCGTGCGGCGGGGCCGGCCGACGGACCGAAGCGCTACTGACCGACGCGGGATGGCAAGAGCTCCAACGGATTGCGCCCGGACATGTCAGTGAGGTGCGGCGACTCGTCGTCGACGCGATGAGTGCCGAACAACTCCAGTGCCTTGGTTCTGCTGCGCGCCTCATCGTCGCCGCGACCGACCCGGCGGCCGCCGAAGCGCTCACCTCCGCGATTGACCGCTCACAAGCTCGTTGAACTGTGTCTCCGGTGCGGTGGTCGGTAGTGGGCTTGCTATGAGTGTGGATCCACCTTCGTGTCGGACCCGCTCGATATGATGCCCGGTTGGTCCGTTGAAGTAGTGGAATATGTTGTGCAACAGTAGAATTACTTGATTAGAACACTTGTGCGAACGGCGTTCGACGAGTAATATTGGGCCATGGACTTCGGGGAGATGTTCGCCAGAATCTCAGATCTGGCAGGGGGTGCGACTCTGGTCGCGGGTGATGACACCGAGTTGTCGTCGCGGGTTGTGGCGGTGATACGTCTCAATCATGTTGTCGAGCAGCTTCTTTTCCGTGTGGTGGGTGAGGTCGATCGGCGTCGGATCGCGCAGAAGAAGGGCGCGGGGTCCACAGTCAAGCTATTACGCGATGCCGGTATGGCGCCGGCCGTCGCGCACCGGTACGTGCGAGTAGGCAAGGCGCTCAGCCAGTTTCCGTCAATTGCCGAATACGGAATCGACGGACAACTATCCGGTGAGCATGTGGATGCGATTGTGAAGGGGCTCCATCACATTGAGCGTCGCAATCCCGACCTTCCGGATACTGACCGGTCCGACTGTGAACGTGGACTACTGACCGAAGCGTTGATGGGCACACCGGCGGCGGTATCGGTGCGGGCACGTTCCATGGCTATCGCCTTGTCGCCGCCGGACAAAGAAATACCGGACGCAGAGAATCATGATCTGAACGAGTTGTCGTTCGGGACCGGTGATGATGGCCGCACCCACGGCACCCTGGACTTGGACAATTTGCTCGGCGAAAAGCTGGCGGTGGCACTCGATCCACTGTGCACACCAGTACCTGAACCCGATGGTTCTCCGGATCCGCGGAGCGCAGGTCAGATCCGCGCCGATGCGCTGGAACGGTTGTTGGATTCGTATTTTGATCAGGAAGACCGACCCACTCGGGGTGGGGCGAAACCACATGTGACGGTGACGGTCTCACCCGAACATCTGCAACAGTTGCAGCTGCGCGGCATCCCGGGTGCCACACCGCCGGCCATGGCACCCAGGTTTGAATGGACCGGACCGGCGTCGGCACCCACCGCGCAGATGGTGGCGTGCGATTCGGTGATCACCAGAATCCTGCTCGACAACAACTCTGTGCCGCTCGATGTCGGACGCGACCAACGCACCGTCACCTCCGCGATCCGCAAAGCGTTGATCGCCCGCGACCAGGGCTGCGCATTCCCGGGCTGCGGCTGCGCCGCGGTGTACACCGATGCCCATCACATCGACTTCTGGCGCAACGGCGGCGGCACCAGCCTGAGCAACATGGTCTTGCTGTGCCGGCGACACCACCGCTACATCCACCATCAGGGCTGGACGGTGTTCATCGGCCACGACGGGCATCCCTGGTTCCTCGCGCCCGGCAGCACCACCGAACTACGGTCTCATGCCCGCCGCACCCTGACCACCGAACTCACCGCCGCATAAGACGACGGGACACCGAACCGCAAGACTGAGCAACACAGCACAACCTGTGTACTGCATGACCTTTGACAACTTCATAGTGTGACGGCGGTGCTGTCGATCGTGCAGAAAGCGGGTGCCGCGAGACGTGATCCACGTACCATGTGGGGCGCATCGATACGCGAATCGAGGTGCGACTCATGGCAACCATGCATGCCGCTCTTGTCACGTCGTTCGATGAACCACGGCATTATCGGAGTTCGAGGTTCCGGCGATTCCTGGGCCGGATCATCAGCTTGTTGACGTCCTCGCTGGTGGACTGCATCCGCGAGTACGGTCGGGCGCTTCCGGAGAGCATTACACCAACGCCGGCCAGGGTCGAAAGCGTTTGGACACATGAAGATTCCAGAGAAATCCGGACTGTTCTGATCCCATGAGGAGTTGATTGCGGCGATGTGGCTTCGTTTCATCCACGGTGCAGGCGGCTATTTCGATGATCGCGAACTGGCGGAGGGTCTCGGTGTGGCAGTCGGCGCCGCTGTCGACATGCCACACATCCCCGAAGACGACATGTCTTTCGAGGCGTGGGCGGCCCCGGTCCGGCGCATGGTTGCCGCGATGAGTCCGGACGATCTCGTGATCGCCCATTCCTTCGGTGCATCCGTCTTACTGCGGGTGCTGGCCGAGGAACCCCGGCCGGTCCCGGCGAGTGCAGTTCTGTTGGCCATGCCGGACTGGGGTCCGCGGGGTGGGGACATCGCCGAGTACGCGTTCGAGGGACCTGAGCCGGTTCAATCGATTTCGCTGCACCACTGCCGTGACGACGAAGTGGTGCCGTTCCGTCATCTCGCTCTCAATTCGGCGCTACTACCTTCTGCCCGGGTCCACGAGCATCCGTCGGGCGGCCACCAGTTCAACGGGTTGGCCGAGACGATAGCCGCGGACGCACTCGGTTGACGCTCGGTCATCAGCTCGGCAACGGTTGGATTCAGGTATCGAGCCCCCGGGCCGACAACGCGTCGGCGAAGTGGTCGGCGGTGTGGAGTGCACCCAAAACCACTGGCACGGCAAGCCGGTGGGGCATGAATTTCAAACCCCGGGCGCGACGGGCCTCATCGACCTGCGTGACGAGTTCGACCATGAGGGGGATCGATCGAATGGCAAGGGCCAGAACCAGAGCCATCCGATCGGGGCGAAAACCGAATCGTTGCAGTGGCGTGAACATGCGGGTCAAGGCGGCCAGCATGTCCATGGTGCGGGTGGTCAGTGAGACCGCGATGGCCAGGGCGACCGACAGGATCATGACGCCACAGACCACGAGTGCGCGCTCCCAGCTGGCAAAAATAAGCTGAAATGCGAAGATCATCAACACAACCCAGAACAGGGGCCGTAGCGAGGCCACCACAACGCGCATCCGCAACCGGGCGACCACAAAGACCGCGGCCACAACGATGATCCCGAACGGGAGTCGCTCCGGGGTGTTGATCAATGCGGTCATCGCGATCACCACAACACCGAGAGCAAGGAGTTTGAAGCCTGCGGGCAGGCGGTGGATAGGCGAGATCCCCGGTTGGTAGACGCCGAGCGCGTTGCTCATGCCATCAGCGTCCGGTAGTGGCCGATGGTTTCTTCCGGAAGGCCGTCGGCGACAACACGACCGTCGTCGATCACGATCACCCGGTCGAAATCAGACAACAATTCGAGGTCGTGACTCACCACGATCAATTGCTGTTCCAGTTCGGCGAAGACTCCGCGGATCATCGCGCTGTTGCGGAGGTCGAGCAGCGTGGTGGGCTCGTCGGCCACGATGATCGACGGTTCGGTGACCAGGATCGACGCCAACGCCAGCAACTGCTTCTGGCCGCCGGAGAGCTTCTGCGCGGGATGGTCGGCGTGCCCGGCCAACCCGAATCGGGCGAGTACCTCGCCGACCCGTTCCTCGACCTGCGCCTTCGACAGCTTCCCCCGTGAGAGTGAGAGCGCCACATCTTCGCGGACGGTCGGCATGATGATCTGACGATCCGGATCGGTGAAGACGAATCCGACCTCTTTTCGGACCGCGCGGGTTTTGCGTTTGGTGTCGAGGCCGTTCACCTCGACGGTGCCAGTGTCGGGGACGACCAGTCCGTTGATCATCCGGGCGAGTGTCGACTTGCCGCTGCCGTTGGACCCGACGATCCCGATCCGTCGCTGCGTCAGCTCGAGGTCGACGTCGCGAAGGACCGCTCGATCTGCGTAGGAGTGGCCGACGCCCCGGAAGGTTATCCCCGCCATCACCGTCGTTTCAGACGCAGCGGGGTGATCAGTCCCGGATACCCGCGGTGAACCTGGCGGGCGACGAGCGCGGTGGCTGCAGCCTTGGCGAGGTCGCCGACCACGTAGATGCCGTTGGTGCTCAGCGCGGCCCACCACGTCATGTCGGCGCGGATCATCAATCCGGCGGTGCCGAAGAGATAGATGACGCCGAGTCCGCCGATGACGTTGATGACGAATCCGGGGATCACCCGGTACTTGGGCATCATCGCGGCGGTCAGCAGGCCGATGACGATGACCGCCGGTAGCCAGCCGATGAAGAATCCTGCGGTCGGGGAGGTCAGCGAGACCAGGCCGGTCCGGCCACCGGCCAGGATGGGCAGTCCGCAGATGGCGAGGGCGCTGAAGATGAGGACCGCCAGGGCACCCTTGCGCCAACCCAGGATGGCGCCGGCAAGCATCACCCCGAGGGTCTGCAGCGTGATCGGTACGCCGCTGCTGCCCAGCGTGATCGTGCCGGGCAGGCCCAACGCCGCGATGAGGGCGGCGAACACGGCGGCCTGCGCGAGATCACGCACGGTCAGGCCGACAGCGATCCGGCGCGGACGCTCGACGGGCATGGTCATATCTGATGTCACGGTGATACCTCGCGCTGTAGGACGCCGGATGCTGCATCCGGGGTACGTCAGCTCCGAATGGATGCGATTTCGGTGGTGATACTACGGATCGGTGTGGTGTCCGGTTCCCTGAGCGCCACCTTTTAGACATAAGTCACGAATCTTGGGCTACTGTGGAAAACATGCCCAAGGCGTTACCGGTCATCGACACCACCTCGCCGATCTGCTGCGCGCCGGTGTCCGCGGCCCCGGTGAGCGATGCCGACGCACTCGAGATCGCGTTGCGCCTCAAAGCTCTGGCCGACCCCGTCCGGATCAAGCTGATGTCGATCCTGCTGACCGCCGACAGTGGTGAGGCGTGCACCTCGGACCTCGCCGCGCTGCTCGGCCTGTCAGAGGCGACGGTCAGTCACCACCTCGGTCAGCTCAAGAAAGCGGGTATGGCGCAATCGTCGCGGCGGGGCATGAACGTCTTCTACGCCGCGCATCCCGATGCGCTGAACGCACTGCGCGGCGTGCTCGATCCCGACTGCTGCCGCTGACCACAGCGTGTGGCCGCAGATGACGTCGCGGACTCAGCCGTCGGTGGTCTCGAAACGTCGTAGGAGCGGGTCCAGGCGATAGTCCACGAGTCGGCGCATCACCAGAGACGTCATCGTTCGCTCGACACCTTCGATGTCGAGGACCTGGCCGGCGATCCGATAGAGATCGTCGGCGTCGCGGGCGACCACCTGAACCAGTAGGTCCGTCGCGCCGCTGAGGCCGTGAACCTCGAGGACCTCGGGTATGGCGTCCAACGACTCCGCGACTGCAGTCAATTCGCGCTGCACCACGGTGGTGACGATGAACGCGGACATCGGATAACCCAGTGCCGCCGGATCGATGCGCCGCTCGACCGAGCGCAGTGCACCGCTCGATTCGAGCTTCGCCAACCGGGACTGGACCGTGTTGCGCGACAACCCGGTCTGCTCCGCAAGCGACAGAACAGTGGCCCGGGGCTCGGCGACGAGGGCGCGGAGCACCTTCGCGTCGATCGGGTCGGCCTGGTGACCGCTGCTCATTCTGCCTCCGCTGGGAACCGTCGAAACCACGATGGTGTGCAAAATGCATACTCTCACGGCGATTGGTTGCGCAGAAAGTCTGTGCGTGATGCAGTCGAGCTACATCTATGAATCGGAGAAATTGATGGACGAGCGGGACCTCGGATCGCTGGCGGACGTCGAGCAGCGGGTGCTGTGGCTTGCGACGTCGATGATTCACCATGCCAATCGGGTTCGGCCGAACACCTCGGGTCTCAAGGTCGGTGGCCATCAGGCGTCGTGCGCATCGATGGTGTCGATCATGACCACGCTCTGGTTCGACCAGTTGCGTCCCGGGGATCGGGTCTCCGTCAAACCCCATGCCTCTCCTGTTCTGCATGCCATCAATTACCTGCTGGGTGAGCTCGACGAGTCGTACCTGACCCGGCTCCGCGAGTTCGGCGGATTGCAGAGCTACCCGAGCCGCACGAAGGACCCCGATCCGGTGGATTACTCGACCGGGTCCGTCGGAATCGGTGCGACCGCACCCATCTGGGGTGCAGTGGCCCGGCGCTATGTCGAGACCACCTTCGGCGGTGCCGGCACCGGGAGGCAGTACTCGCTGGTGGGCGATGCCGAACTCGACGAGGGCGCCGTCTGGGAGGCGATCCTCGATCCGTCGGTCGCCGAGCTCGGTGAGGTCGTCTGGATCGTCGACCTCAATCGACAGTCCCTGGACCGGGTTGTCCCGAACATCGCCGCCGATCGCCTGGAGAAGATGTTCGGCGCGGCCGGCTGGCAGGTGATCACCGTCAGGTTCGGTGCGCTGCTCGAGGAACTGTTCACGCGGCCGGGTGGGCAGGCGCTGCGCGCCCGCATCCTGCAGATGCCCAACCCCGAATACCAGCGCCTGCTGCGCTGTCAGGCAGACGAGCTGCGGACCCGCCTGCCCGGTGAAGGACCCGAGGCGCAGGCGGTGGTCGACCTGATCGCCGGACTCGACGACGACACCCTGACCCGGGCGATCCGTAACCTCGGTGGGCACGATCTCGATGCACTGCGCAAGGCGTACAGCGAGATCGACGACACCAGGCCGACGATCATCATCGCCTACACGATCAAGGGTCACGCGCTGCCGACCGAAGGGCATCCGCAGAACCACTCGTCGCTGCTGACCGTCCCGCAATACGACGAGCTCGCCACCGGTCTGGGTATGGACCCGGCCAACCCGTGGACCCGCTTCGACGACAACACCGCCGCGGGCCGGCTGTGCCGCGACACCGCCGCCGCCCTGCACCGCGACAACACCGCCCCGAACCTGCCGCCGCAGGTGCCCACCGACTTCGGGCGCACCCCGTCGGGAACCTCCACCACCCAGGCCGCCCTCGGCCGTACGCTGCTCGACCTCAGTCGTGAATCCCCTGACGCCGCACAGCGTGTGGTGACCGTGAGCCCCGACGTCAGTTCCACCACCAACCTCGCCGGGTGGCTCAACAAGGTGGGCGTGTGGTCTCCGGGCGAACGTCGGAACTGGTTCGACGACGACTCCGAGACGATCATGCACTGGCGGGAACGGCCGACCGGACAACATATGGAACTCGGTATCGCCGAGACGAACCTCGTCGGCCTGATGGGCGAGCTCGGTGCCACCTGGAGTCGTTGGGGTCAGCCACTTTTCCCGATCGGCGTGATGTACGACCCGTTTGTGGAACGGGCACTCGAGCCGTGGTCGTACGGAATCTATGCCGGTGGACAGTCGATCCTGGTGGGTACCCCCTCCGGTGTCACCCTGGCGGCCGAAGGTGGCGCCCATCAGTCGATCAAGACGCCGTCGATCGGACTGGAACAGCCCGGTTGTGTCAGCTACGAGCCGGCGTTCGCGATCGATGTGGAATGGATCCTGTTGTCCTGCATCGGTCGCCTCGGCCGGCCCGACGGAAGCTCGTCGTACCTACGACTGTCGACCCGTCCTGTCGATCAGCGCCTGGCCGCGGTGCCCGTCGATCCGGCGGCCCGGGAACGTCGTCGCCGGCAGGTGGTGGCCGGTGCCTACACCGCGCGCCACACGCCCGATCCCCAGGTGACCCTGGTGGCAATGGGTGCCATGCTCACCGAAACACTCACCGCGGCAGATCGACTCGCCGATCAGGGCATCGCCGCCGAGGTGGTGTGTGTGACCAGTCCCGGACTCCTCTTCGAAGCCCTGCAGGCCCGCCGCGGGCACGGTGACGCCCCGACCTGGATCCTCGATCAGGTCTTCCCGGCCGATCGGGCCGCGCCGATGGTGTCCGTCCTCGACGGACATCCGCACACGCTGGCGTTCCTGCAGACCATCAACCAGGTCCGCGGAATTTCTCTCGGCGTCAGCCGATTCGGTCAGGTCGGCACCCTCGACGATGTGTACCGCTACCACGGCATCGACACCGACAGCATCGTCCGTGCCGCCCTCGACCTGACCCCCTGAACCCGATGATGTGGCCTTTTGGCGATCAAAAGCCCAGGTGGGCAACGCCATAAGGCCACATCATCGGGGTGCGGCGGTCGATTTGGGCTAGTAGCGGGCGCCGCGCATCGGGGCCGGGTCGTACAGCCCCGAATGGGTGGTCGACCCGATCTCGAGCTTCGCGGGCTTCGCCTCGACAATGGGGGTGAACTTCTGCAGCGAACCCCAATCCCGGCCCCAGTTGTTCCGCATGTACGACGGAATGATGGTGGGCCGCAACATCGACTGGGTGATGCCAAGCGGTCCACCGGCATCGCCGGACATCCAGGTCTGGGTGCTCTGGCGAGTTGCCTCGGCGTCGGGCAGGATGCGCCACTTCGGCACCTCGATCACGCCGTACTTCACGGCCATCGGCTGCTGGCACGGGAACGCCAGGGCCGGCAGCCAGTCGATGAGCACCGGATCGTCGTGGCCGACGAGCTTGTCGAGCGTCTCCATCTTCGTGATGCGAGGAGGGGTGAGTGCCAGCCACTGATCGGGGGCCGCAGAGGTGTCCGAGGCGATCACGCGCACCACGGAGGCCCCGGCGGGGGCATCGCTCAGCGGGAACCGCAGGTTCCGCCAGATCGGCTGCTCGCCGGTGTCGATCGGACCCATCTGGGCAAGCGGCTCAACGGTGTTGCCGGTTCCGGGACGACCGAACTCGACGACCAGCTTCTGCCCCGACTCGACGATGCCGTCACCGTCGACGGCTTCGATGCGGCCGGACGCCGACAACGTCAGCAGCGGTGAATCCGGATTCGGCTCGGGCATCTGGTACCACGCCGAGGTCAGCGATCCGCCGGACGAGCCGTAGCTGCCCAGGACCGGGGTGGTCGCCGGGTCGAGACCGAACGGCAACCGCACCGTCGAGCCGTTCACGCCCAGAGCGCCTTGGCCGCCGCCGGTTCCGGCTTCATCGGTGTCGTCGGTCTCGTTGGCACCGGCACCGGTCTGTGCCGTGTTCAAGGCCGCGGCCTCGGTCGACTCGGTGGCGTCCACCGACAAGTCGTTGGGAACGCCGTTCGGAGTGAAGCCGGTCATGTCGGCGCCGGCGAGTGCTTCTCCCGGGGTCAGATCGACCTGACCGGCAACAGATGCCGGCTGCAGAAGTCCGGTGTTCGGATTGGGCTCGACCAGGATGTCGTCGGCCATGGCACAGATGTCACCCTGCAACGCAGCCACATTCGAGTTGAGCCACGAGTAGCTGTCGCGCTGTTCGTATGCGGCCTTGGCAAACGACAGCAGCATGAACAGGACAACCAGTCCGGAGATGACGGGCATGGGAGAGAACGCGAATCGATGCCAGAACTTCGAGCCCTCGGTGCGCTGTTCAGCGTTGACGTAGTCGTCGCGGAAATGCTGGTACAGGCCCACCAGGGTCGTGGCGACGGCGATTGCGAGGATGATCCAGGCGACCCGGACCCCGGCGATGGCCGGCGGCCGATCCCACCACGGGATGCCGTAACTGCCGACAAACCACCAGCCGTTGGTCCCGGCAAACGACAGCGCGGTCACATATAACACGGCAGCGGCGAAGAACGTGCGATTTCGCCTGCGCCGCAGGATCGCCGGGGCCATCATCGCGCCGGCGGCCGCGGCGAGCGCCGCGCCGATACCCGCGTAGACACCGAGGTGATGGGTCCACTTGGTCGGTGTGAAGGCGAGGAAGAAGATGAAGCCGAAGACACCGGCGACCAGACGCCAGGTGGGGCCCTTGGGGATACCCATCGGGGTCCGGCGACGCAACAGCATCAGCAGCACGACCATCAGGCACAGGAACGCCATCAGGATGCCGAACCGCCGGGACAGGGTGCCGTCGGCGGTCGGCAGCATCAGGTAGTAGTACCGAACCGGTTCCTGCCACCATTCGAGTGTCGGTCCGACCTCGGAGGCGACCTCCGACGAGGTCAGGATCGTGGCCAACGTCTGGTCGGCAAAGATGTTGTACAACACCGCGGTACCGGCCGCCAGGATCGGCATCAGCAGGGGCAGCAACCCATCTCGGCTCCGGCGCGCCATGATGCGGCGCAGCAGCGGTCGGATGCCGGCCAGGAGCAGCGCGACGGCCATCAGACCACCGGGCGCCAACGCGAGCGTGAACGCCGCGATGATCGTCGCGACCGCCAGCGGCAACAGTCGTCCGGTCGCGATGGAGCGGTCGACCGAACACCAGGTGAGCAGGGCGCCGACCGCCAGTGCCGGTTCGGGGCGCAGGCCGTTGTTGAACGGCATCCAGATCGCGAGGAACACAAACGCCGCCGACCAGAGGGCCGGGGTGGAGTGCCGCACCGTGCGACCCAGGCGTGGGATCACCTCGCGGGAGATCAACCACCAGCCGAGGAGCCCGAGGAGGAAGGCGGGCAGGCGCATCCACGGCGTCGCCAGACTCACCTCGGTCATGGCCGAGATCACTTGATAGTGCCAACCGAACGGATCCTGCGGCACACCGAAGTAGCGGTAATAGTTGTCGACGTACCCGGCTTCGTCGGCGATTCTGCCGACCGTGAAGTTGTAGCCGTCGTCAGAAGTGTTGGCGCCCATCAACCACCACAGGGCCAACGTCGCGAACACGACCACGTCGGAGACCCGGATAGTCCACCAGCGCCGCGGCAGGAACCGGTGGTGCCCGCGGCCGTCACGGGCGTCGAGCAGCGCCAGCGCGATGAGTGACAGGACGGTCATCACGATGCCGATCACCATCGCCGCGAACTTCAGGTTGGTCGGGGTGGTGACGAACCGGGTGTCGATGGTGGCCGAGAACTCCAGACCCTGCGGCGAAACGCTCTGTGGCAGTCCGGTGAACACACCGACGATCTGCGGGCGCAAGTTCGGGTCGGGGACGTCGAAGGAGAGCTGCCCTTCGGTTCCGCCGTTGACGATCTCACCGTGGGCACGCTCGCCGTCGGCGTTGAAGGTGATCCGGCAATCCGGATCGGACTGCGCTGCAGCGCGATCCGCGGTCAGCAGCACCACGTCACGGTCGGTGACGGTGATGCGGTCGGACGTGGCGCGGATGAACAGGCCTCGAGACGTCGCGTCCTGTCCACCGGCAGGCAGCGTCGAGAGCAGCACCCCACCATCGGCGGGGAGATCGGCGGCCGTGGTGCACGGTACGGACACCCGCATGTCCACCGGCACAAAAGAGACCAGCGGCGCCGAGACGTTGGTGACCTGATTGTCCTGTGGCCAGTTGAGTTGCGCGGTGGTCTGATTCACCGGCATCAGGGGGCTCAGGCCGGCCAGGAGGAAGCCGATCAGGCCCGCGACCACGGCAACTATCTTGACGTTCCGGTATCCGGGGCCGGCAAATCTGCTCACTGACCCGTTTTTGCTGATGATGCTCGCCTTTTCACTCATTTTCTTGCGGCACCACTCTCAACGGACCGGTCCGCGACCAGCCCCATTTCGTTTCGGTACCGGTGATGATGTTCGCTTGCGGGGCGTCGGGCACCAGCGGGATCAGGACCTCGAGAGATCCCCATGCGCGGTACCAGTCGTCGTCGAGATACGTCGCAACCGTGTCGGCCCGGGTGACGGCCTCGCTGACACCGAGCACGCCGCCGTCCTCGGCCGCCTGCCAGGTCTTCGACTGCGAGGCTGCGGTGGTGCGGTCCGGCAGGATCCGCCATTGCGGGATCTCGGCGACCCCGTCGGTGATGGAGAACGGACGCTGGCACGGGAACTGGCTCGCCACACTGAAGTCGATCAGCGTCGGGGCCTTGGAACCGACGACCTCTTGCAGCGTCTCGAGCACAGGTGCCCGGGGCGGGGTGATCGCCAGCCACTGCTTGTTGTTGACGTTGTTGTCCTTGGCGATGATCCGCATCCCGGTCGCCTCGGCGGGCACCTGATCCATCGGGATCACGAGATTGCGCCACGGCCGGTTCGGCTTGTCCGGACCCGGGTCGATCGGGCGGATCTGCGATCCGACATCGATGAACGTGCCGTCCGCCTCTTCGATGCCGAACTGGATCAGCAGTTGCTGTCCGAATGTCATGACGCCCTCTTCGTTGAGCGTGAGGACCGGTCCGGCTGCGCTGAACGCGAGTATCGGTGACGCATCACGGGCCGGCAACTGATACCAGTCGGTCATCAGTGTGGCCTCACCCGAGTCGTATCCGTAGCTTCCGAGCACCGGCGTGGTGGCCGGGTCGAGTCCGAACGGCAGGACGACCCGGGAGCCGTTGACGGTCTCGGCGCCGTATCCACCGGCGATACCCGCACCTGACCCGGAGATCACGAAGGGCTTGTTGAAGCTGGCCGAGACATTCATCTGGCCGGGACGGGCCGACCCGGCCTCGGGTGTGAGGCTCTCGGCGACCCCGTTGGGTGTGAACCCGACCGGGTCCTCGCCGGCGAGGGCATCGGAGACCGATACCCCGTCGGCGGGTGTCAGCATGCCCTTGTTGGGGTCCCGCTCGACCAGGACGGCGTCGGCCATCGCGCAACTGTCACCGGCCAGCGTGGACACGTTCGCATCGAGGACCGTGTACGCGGGGTAGCGGGACAGCGCACCCTTCGCGAAGACCGCCAGCATGCAGATCACCATGAAGCCGGCGATCAGTGCGATGGGGGAGGAGGCCAGGGTGAGTCGGCGACGGTCGGCCTTTTTGGCGGCCTCGTCGTCGTCGCCGGTGTGGACCAGGCCCTTGTTCTGCACGAAGTCGTGCCGCAGGTGCTGCCAGACGGCCACCGCGGCCGCGACGACGGCAAGGATCAGGAAGATCGTCGAGACCTCGCGGCCGGCCAGGACGGGTGCCTTGTCGAACCACGAGATGCCGAAGTTGTAGGCGAACGGCCAGGAGTTCTCACCGGCCATGGCCGCGGCCAGGGCGAACATCAGTCCGGCGACGAACACCGAGAGGTTGCGGGTGGACCGGGCCGCCGACTGCGCGACGGCGACGGTGGCCGTGGCCGCCAGCGCGGCCGCGAATCCGGCGAAGATCCCGAAGTGGATCGTCCACTTGGTCGGGGTGAACATCAGCAGCAACAGGGTGATCAGGGTGGCGCCGAGGACGCGCCAGACCGGACCCGGGTCGACGGCGCGGATCTTGTCGCGCCGCAACATCACGGCCAGTGTCACGAATACCGATGCCAACAGCAGGAGCAGTGGGACACGACGGGTCAGCGCGCCGTCCGGTGTGGTCACGGTGATGAAGTAGTAGCGCAGGTATTCCTGCCACCACGAGATGGTGGGGCCGACGATGTAGCGCGTCCGGACCGCGTCGAACACCGTTGCCAGCGTCTGGTCGCGGAAGACCACCAGCACCACCAGGGATGCGGCGGCGGCGGACGGTGCGGCGAGGGCGGCCAGGTTGATCCAGCGACCACGGGTGGTGGTGGCCGATTCGCGGCTGCGCTCGATCACGATCCGCAGCATCGGACGGGCGCCGACGATCAGGACGGCGATCGCGATGACACCCTGCGGGGCCAGCGCCAACGTGAGACCGGCCACCATGGCCGCCAGGGCGGCGGGCAGCAGCCGCCTGGTGGCGATGGCCTGCTCGACGGCCCACCAGGTGAGCAGTGAACCGAGGATGATGATCGACTCGCTGCGCAGGCCGCTGGCGTAGGGCATCCAGAACGCGGTGAACACCGTGGCTGCCGCCCAGACGGCCCAGGTGCTGCGACGCACCCCGGCGCCCAGTCGCGGCAGGAGCACCCGCGAGAGGATGAACCAGGAGGCCAGGCCGGCCAGCAGCGACGGGATCCGCATCCACAGACCGGACGCCGACACCTCCGACCAGGCCGCGAGGAACGAGTAGTACCAGTCGAACGGGGCCTCGGCGATGCCGTAATAGCGGTAGTAGTTGGCCAGGTGGCCGGCCGATTCCGAGGCGCGGCCCATATTGAGGATGTAGCCGTCGTCGGGCGATCCGGCGCCGAGGAAATGCCAGATCAGCAGGACCGCGGTGACGGCGAGGTCGCTGGCCCGCGGGCGCAGCAGGCGCTTCGGGGACCACTTCCCGATGCGACGGTGGTAGCCGTCGATCCGGTCCAGTAGCGCCAGGCACACCAGTGAGATCACGATGGCGATCAGGCCGAGGACCAGGACGATGGCCTTGATCGCGGTCGGGGAGCTGTCGAACCGGTTGTCGACGGTGGTGATCGCCGAAAGCCCTTGTGCAGCAGCGGCTTCCACGTCACCGGTGGACAGGTCGGTGAACACGCCGTCGAACTGGGGACGCGAGTCGATCCCGAGCAGGCCGGCCGGGCCGAGCCCGACGAACTCTGCGCCGGCGGCGCTCGGCGTCGACCAGACGTGGAGCTCACGGCACTGCGTGGTGCCGATGTCGGCGCGGGTGGCGGAGGTCGCCAGTTCGTTCCGGAAGACCACCGAGACCGAGTCCGCCGACGCGTTGACCACGAGGGCGTTCTGGTTGTAGCGCTCGGCGCCCGGCGGCATGGTCGCCAGGACCAGTCCGCCGTTCTCGGGGAGCGTCTCGATCAACGAGCAGGGGATCGTCGCATCGAAGGCCTGCGGGGTCTGCGCGATCAGTGGCGCGGTGACCGATGCGGTCTCGTCAGAAAGCTGCTGGCCGGTGGGCCATTCGATGGTCGCGGTGGACTGCTTGACGGGCAGCAGGGGAGAGATCGCGCAGAACGCGATCCCCACGAGGCCGGCGACGATTGCGACCCAACGGACTGTCCCCGCACTGGGGAGGTGAGAGGACACAGGCACGAGAGACGATGGTATTGCACTGACCTGAGAACCCGAACCTGCCCCGTGAGCAGGGCAAGGTCCGGGTCTTCCTCAGGATCGGCCCGTTCTGTGTCTCAGTAGCGGATCGGGGCCGGGCTCCACAGACCGGAGCGGGTGGCGGTTCCCAGATCGAGTTTCGCCACCGTCGCCGGCTCACCGAACGGCTCGTAGCGCACCAGCGAACCCCAGTCGCGACCGATGTCACCCTCCAGGTACGAGGGCACCGTGGTCTTGTCCAGGGACACCTCGATCCACCCCAGCGGTCCGCCGCCGAACGCATCCGACCATGCGCCGACCGCCGCCGCCAGGTCGGCACCCGGAGCGATCCGCCACTTCGGGATCTCGGCGACGCCGTACTTGTGGTCGAACGGACGCTGGCAGGGGAAGGCCAGACCGTTGGTCCAGTCGATCTGTACCGGATCGGTGCTGCCGACCATCTGCTGCAGCGTCTGCAGATGGGGTACCCGCGGTGGGGTCACCGCGATGAAATTGTCCTGCGCGAGGTTCTCATCCTTGGCGACGATCCGGATGGCGGTGGTCTCGGCCGGGAACGAACTGCGATAGGTACGCAGGTCGCGCCACGACGGCCGCGGGCCCGGATCGATCATGTCGACCTCGCCTGCGGTCCGGAAGTCCTCGTCGCGGTCACCTGAATCGGTCGAGTACTCCATCTTCAGGTTCTCGATGTCGAACTGGCCGGCCACGGCCATCGACACCAGCGGGGTGTCGGCACTGCGCGCGGGCAGCCGGTACCACGAGGAGGTCAGGTAGGAGGGGAACTGCTCGTTCTGCGAGTAGCTGCCCAGGACGGGGGTCTTCTGCGGATCGAGCCCGAACGGCAACTTGGCCGTGCTGCCGTTGATGCCGGCCTGATCGGCCTCCCCGCCCCCGGTGCCACCGGCGTTGGAGTTCAGGACGTCCGGCGATGCCGCGACATTGGCACCGAGGACACCGAGGCTGCCCGCGCTCGCGGTCGAGTTCAGTGTCAGCGGCAGACCGTTGGGCGTGAACCCGGACGTCGGCGGCGGGACACTGCCCGGCTGCTGGGTGCCGGTCAGTCCGCCGACGATGTTGCCGTCGACGGGTTCGAGCAGATCCGCCGAGGGGTCCGGTTCGACGAGAACCTTGTCGGCCATCCCGCAGACATCACCGGACAGGGCGTCCACGTTCGACGAGGGCACCGAGAACGACCCGCTCTGCTGCACTCCGGAGAATATGGAGGTACAGATCAGGAAGACGACCACGAACATGCCGGCAACGGCCAGCGGGGATGCGGCCAACATCCCGATCCACCGGCGACGGCCCGTGGCGGCGGGGTTCTTCGCCGGCTTCGATCGTTCGAACGGTTCCCGGAAGTGGAACCAGAACGCGACCAGCAGCGCGAGTACGCAGAGGAACAGCAGCAGGCTGCCGAGCGCGACCCCCATGCGGACGGGCAGGACACCCCACGGCATCCCCCAGTTGGAGACATAGAACGAGGCGTTCGGCGCGGTGAACGACAACCCGGTGATGAACAGGACCAGTGCGATGAACAGCATGCGGTTACGTCGGGCGTGCATGGCCTCGGCGCTCACCGCGATGGCCGCGATGGCCGCCAGTGCAGCAGCCAGACCCGCGAAGACACCGAACTGGTGTGTCCACTTGGTGGGCGTGAACATCAGGAAGATCAGGGACGCGAAGGTGATCCCGACGATGCGCCGGGACGGTCCGAGCGCGGTGCCGGGGATCCGGCTCTTCCGGATCAGCATCGCGCCGGAGATCACCAGGCCGACCAGCATGGCCAGGACTGCGAACCGTCGGCCCACCGAGCCGTTTGCCGAGAATTCGAACAGCGCGGTGTAGCGGTCGAACTCGTTGTACCAGTTCAGGGAGGGGCCCAGGGCAGTCTTCATGCTGGTCGACTGGGTGAAGGCGGCCAGTGTCAGGTCGGAGAACACCACGAAGATCACGAAGACCCCGGCCGCGCCGACCGGTGCGAGCAGCGCCAGATAGCTCGTCAGGCCTCCTCCGATCGCCTTGGCCCTCTTGATGAGCGACATCACCATCGGTCGGGCCCCGGCGATCAACGCCGCCACCGCCATCAGGCCGGTCGGGCCGGCCGCGAGGCTGAACGCGCCGATGGTGCAGGCCACCGCGGCCGGAAGGGTCCGGCCGGTGGCGATCGCACGTTCGACCGAACACCAGGTCAGGAGAGCACCGAGGCAGATGATCGGTTCGGGGCGCAGGCCGTTGTTGAACGGGAACCACGACGCCATGAACACGAACGCGGCAGTCCACGGGACGACCCGGTTGGTCACGGCCGCGCGTCCGAGTCGTGGCAACACCTCGTGGGAGATGATGAGCCACACCAGGATGCCGCAGGCCAGTGCCGGTAGGCGCATCCACGGGCTGGCGGTTGTGACGTGCGCCAGCCAGCCGAAGACCTGGTAGTACCAGCCGAACGGGGCCTCGGGCGCGCCGTACCAGCGGTAGTAGTTGGCCGTATATCCCGCGTCGTCGGCCACCCGCGACATCGTCAGGATGTACCCGTCGTCGGACGTGTTGACGCCGACGATGTGCCAGATGAGCAGTCCGCCGATGACCACGGCGTCGCGCGCGTTGAACCGCCACCAGTTCTGCGGCAGGAACCGGCGGTGTCTGCGGCCGTCGGTTCCGTCGAGGACGGCGAGCGCGCCGAGTGAGATCAGGGTCAGCACCACTCCGACCGCGATGGCGATCCACTTCAGGGCCGTCGGCGCGGTCGTATAGCGGTCGTCGATGGTCGCGTGCGCGCTCAGGCCGGGAACGGTATCGGCCGCACCGGTGAGGTCGGTGTAGAGACCGGTGAGTTGGGGACGCTGATCCCCGTCGGTCGTCTCCCCGACGAGCGGTTCGCCTTCGGCATTGGTCATCCCGACGAACTCGGCCCGTACCGACTCGTACGTGGCGGTGACGTCGATGCTCTGGCAATCCTGCGATCGGATCTGGGCGAGGGTGGCCGAGGCGACCGGTGTGTTCCTGACCACGACCTCGACGACCTGCCGGTCCAGTGCATCGGTGGCCTGGCCCGCCTTTCGGATGAACAAGCCCCGCGCGACCGACTTCTCCGCCTCTTTCGGCAGGGTCGAGACCAGGACGGTCTGTCCGGGTTCGGTCAGCTGGTCGATGGCCGTGCAGGGCACCGAGATCTCGAGGTCGACCGGTACGTAGGACACCAATGGGGCGAGTACCGACTCGAGCTTGTTCTGCTGCGGCCAGTTCAGGTCTGCCGTCGTCTGGGTGACCGGTAGCAGCGGTGTGACCAGCGCCAGGAAGATTCCGGCGAGGCCGGTGATGATCGCGGTGATCTTCGCGATGCGGACCCGGTCCCTGCCGGGGCTGCCGACAGATGGCGGCGTGGTGACTGTCTCGACGGCATCTGGCACAAGGTCAGATGCTATCGGTCCTTGCGTGTCGGATTGACCAACGGTGGCGTGGCGCGCAATACACTCGGCCTGATGAGCGAAAAGCTGCCTGTCCTGTTGCTGAACGGGCCCAATCTCAACACGCTCGGAACCCGTCAGCCCGAGGTCTACGGCTCCGATTCACTCGACGACGTGGTGGCGCTGGCGACGTCGACCGCCGCCGAGTACGGGTTCGGCGTCGATGCCCGGCAGACGAACCATGAGGGCGAGATGCTCGAGTGGATCCAGCAGTCCCGCGGGCAGATCAGTGCCATCGTGATCAATCCGGGCGCCTGGACGCACACCTCCATCGCGCTCCGGGATGCCCTGGTCATACCGGAGGTTCCGATCATCGAGGTGCACATCAGCAACGTCCACGCCCGCGAAGAATTCCGACACAAGTCGTACGTGTCCGGGATCGCATCAGGGGTGATCGCCGGGTTCGGAATTCGTGGATATGAGTTCGCGATCCGCCGCATCATCGACCTGATCGGCTGAGCCGGGTCCACCGCTCGACCGACAAGTTGTGGCGAGGGTCACACCACATGGTGAACAATGGCCCCAGCACGGGGGTCGCACCGAGGAGTGGCCGTTTTCGCCCAGTTCAATGACTCGCGCGTGGTGCGATGGAAGGATCTGCCGGACTCCTCGGTTATGATCCAGCAGAGCTATTGCGCCCTCGAGGGCGCTGGATGTGTACGGAGTGGTGTCGTGCCGTGATGTGAGCGCGGTAGTTTCGCGTTCGTCCCCTTCGAAGTGGGACACGCGTTTTCTGGGTTGTCCAAGTGTGTGGAGGTTCTATGCGGGAGTTGTGCGTATGACGCTCCGCGATGACCGCCGAGCCGTCGCCGCCGATTCGAAGAGCGGTGTGGTTGACGCCCCGGACTACGAGTCCGCGGAGTTCGACTCCTCTGGGTTCGACTCCTCCGAGTTCGATGTGGCGGAGTTCGACACCTATGAGTCCGAACTCAGGCAAACCGGCTTCCGGGCGGTCGTCACGCGGGTCAACCGATATCTGGCCCGACCACGTTGGTGGTTCGAAGTTCTCATGCTCGGATCCCTGTACGCGGTCTATTCGCTGATCCGCAACAGCGTCGGGGACGTCGCCGACCAGGCCTACCGCAATGCCAACAGCATCCTCCGTTTCGAAGACGCCTGGCATATCGCGCTCGAGCGGCCGCTGAACGAGCTGGTCCACACCACCGGGTGGCTGGCGAACCTCGTCGCCCTTCAGTACGCGACCTTGCACTTCTGGGTCACCCCGGTCGTATTGATCTGGTTGATGTTCCGGCGCAAGGAGCATTACCGCAAGGTCAGCGGCATCCTGATCCTCACCACGGGTCTGGCCCTGATCGGCTTCTACAGCATGCCCACGGCACCGCCGCGTCTGCTTGCCAGGGAAGGTTTCGTCGACATCATGGCGCAGACCGCGTCGTGGGGATGGTGGCCCGCGTCCGGTGCGCCCGGAAGTGACGCGATCTCGAACCAGTTCGCGGCCATGCCGTCGCTGCACTGTGCCTGGGCGACGTGGTGCGGAATCGTCCTGTTCTGCTTCGCGAAGTGGAACTGGCTGCGAATCGTCGGGGTGCTCTACCCGCTGACCACCTACTTCGTCGTGATGGGGTCGGGCAACCACTTCATCCTCGATGTCATCGCCGGTGTGGCCCTGCTCGCCGTTGCTGCGTTGATCATCTACGCACCTGCCCTGTTGCGTTGGTGGCGCTGCCGATCGGCGGTCGCGCCGACCAGGTCCGGAGTGCCGCTCGGATGAGTCTTCCGGTGGCCACGCCACTGTTGCGCTGGCGCCCCCTGTGGCCGATGGCGTTGGCGCTGGCGGCAATCGTGGCACTGTGGCTTGCCCACCCGACGGTCGGCGACCTGCAGGCGGCCATCGCTCGTGAAGAGGCAGCCCGCTCGGGCGTCGGCCTCGGCTACTGGTTCGGCTGGTACGGGGGTGTGTCCCCGGGGAGCTATTCACTCATCGTCCCGGCCCTGTCGACTCTGACCGGATCGCTGCTCCTGCTGTGCATTGCGACCGCGATCATCGCGTTGCTGTCGATCCCGCTCTCCAAAGGCGGGTCTCACCCCACGGTGCTGATGTGGGCGATCACGGCCGCTGCCGTTCTCAACATGTTGTCGGGACGGGTCGCATTCTCTGTGGGTACGGCGATAGCGCTGGCCGCGATCATCGCCTTCCGACGAAATCTTTTGCCGCTGGCGGCCGTCGGCCTGCTGGTGGCGGGTCTGGCGAGTCCACTGGCACCGGCGTTCGTCGGTCTGGCGGCGTTGCCGTTCGCGCTCGGCAAGGATGCCAAGGCGCGGAAGGTCTGGTGGATTCTGGGTGGGGCGGGACTCGGGGTCGTGGTGCCGTTTGTGATGTTCGGCGCTCCTGGCGCACAGGGTTTTCCGGCCACCACCTTGTTCTGGATGGCATTGATCGCGATCGGTGCAGCCTTGGCACTGACCATTCCGCCGGCCCGGTGGATCGTGCCACTCGCGAGCGCGGTGGCGATCTTCATGTTCCTCGTGCCGACCGGTATCGGTTCCAATCTGAGCCGGTTCTTTTGCCTTGTCCTGCCGTGTATCTGCTTGTTCTATTCGAGGAAGTCGCTGAAGTTCCTGGCGATAGCCCTGGCGCCGGCGTTGGTCTACGCCGTGTTCGTGGCGACGGCCGATCAGGTGGTCGGTGCCGATTCCGGCAAGAGTGAGACCTCGTACACGCCGTTGCAGTCGTTGTTGCTCGCGCAGCCGGAGATCGACAACCATCGGGTGGAACTCGTCGACGCGCAGACCCACGCGGGGGCGCACAAACTCGGCCTGGACATCAAACTCGCGCGCGGCTGGGAGAATCAGTCGGACTCCCGGTACAACCCGATCTTCTATGAAGAGGGCGCGCTGACGCCGGATTCGTACCGGGGCTGGCTGGCCGAGAATGCTGTCGCCTTCGTCGCGGTCTCCGCAGATCCGTTGCGGCAGTTGAAGGACGAGGCTGCGCTGGTGACCGACGGCCTACCGTATCTGGACCGCATCTGGGGCAACGACGATTGGACGCTCTACCGCGTCGCAGATCCCCAGCCGATCGTGCCGCAGCCACTCACGGTGGTCGAATCGTCGCCGTCCCAGCTCGTCCTCGACGTGCCGAACGCGGATGCGCATCCGATCCAGTTGCGCTACAACAAGTATCTCGTCGCTCGCAGCAGCGTCGACGATTCCGTGTACGCGTGCATCGAGGAGACCGAGGACAGCTGGATCACCCTGACGGCTGCGGTACCCGGCCAGTACACCCTCGAAGGACTTCTCTCGGTCCGTGGTGTGGTCGGTGCCCAGCCCGCCGATTGTGGTGCGTAGAAAGACTCCCCGACCGTCGAGCGTGCCGAACCGGCCGTCGAGCGTGCCAAACCGACCGTCGAGCGTGCCAAACCGACTGTCGAGCGTGCCGAAACTGCTTTCAGTCTTGCAACTTTGGCACGCTCAGGGGTGATTTCGGCACGGTCGACGGGTAGATTCCAGTGATCGTCGCAACACCATCAATCCGCTGAATCTAGCAGCGCAGCCATCGCCTCGTTTGGTGTCCTGAAATCGAGCGCCTTCCGCGGCCGATTATTGAGAGCCTCAGCAACCTCATCGAGGTACGCGGCAGAATGAACAGACAGATCCGTACCCTTCGGAAAATATTGGCGTAGCAACCCATTGGTGTTTTCGTTGGTGCCACGCTCCCACGGCGAGTGCGGATTGCAGAACCAGACCGACAGATCATGATCAATAGCGATATCACGATGTGCCCCACGCATTTCCGAACCCTGATCCCACGTGATCGACCGCTTCAACGTCGTCGGCAACTCGCCGATCGCAACGCGCATCGCATCACGCATCTCCTCGCCGGTGCGCGTGTGAGGAAGGTGCAGCAAAATCACATATCGGGTCATCCGGTCGACCAACGTTCCGATCTGGGACTGATTGTCTTTGCCGACGATGCAGTCGCCTTCCCAATCGCCAGGCAGTGCCCGGTCTTCAACATCGGGCGGGCGATTGGCAATGAGTAGCTCCTTGGGAACTATGTCGCGGCGCCCATCAGCCTGACGATGGGGTTTACGGATCGTCCTGCCGGTCCGTAAACACCGTTTGACCTCAGCTTTAAGTTCCCCGCGGGGGAAAACATAGAGGCTTTGATAGATCGTTTCCGGGCTGATCCGCATAGATTCATCATCCGGGAAATCGAGCACCAGGCGGGTACTGATCTGCTCCGGCGACCAGCGTTGCTGGCAGCTGAACTTCTCCCACACGTACTGCCCCAACCGAGCGTTGGTGACCACTTTGCGGGGTTTCGGTCGCGGTAATCGTTGTTCAGCGAGGCGTTGAGCTGCGCCGGCGGCATACCGTTTATGGCTCATCGTGTTGCGGTTGATCTCCCGGGAAATCGTCGACGGACTACGCCGAAGATCCCGGGAGATCGCCCGAATCGATAACCCCGCAGTGCGTTTGCCCGCTATCAAGTCTCGTTCGTCCAATGACAGATAACGTCCAGCAGGACCCGAGCCGCAGTCGGAGACAATCTGAGGTAGCACCACAGTGGGGATCACCCCACCATGCTTGTGCACCAACTTCCCGCCGTATCGGACCGAAAACCCAGCGCGTGTCGCAGCCCGCGCCGTGGACCACCCAGCTGCTTTCAAATGCCAAAACGTTCGAACCTTGACCACTGGCACCGGTGGCGTACCCATCGACATCACCCCATATCGTCAGGGTGTTGCAACGACTCCTTGAGCCCAAGACGGT